>JAMPXC010000054.1 GCA_023701385.1 Pseudobdellovibrio sp. | reverse complement strand
GAGCGGTTTTTCACGTAAGTCTTCGCCATTTAAATGTAAGATATCAAAAACGTAATAAAGTAAATCTTCGCTTTTGTGCGAATCGAGTGAGTTTTGCAAACCTTGAAAGTGGCTTACACCTTTTTCATCAACCCAGACAATTTCACCGTCCAACATCACAGAGTCAGCTGGAATTTTCTGACACTCTTTTTCGATAGATGTGTATTTTTCTGTCCAATTAAGACCTGAACGGGTTAAAAGTTTAATTTTGGATTTCTGTTTATGGCAAAGAGTACGATAGCCATCAAATTTAATTTCATGCAGCCAGTTTTCTCCGCTGGGGGGAGTTTCAGCCAGTAAGGCCAACTGGGGAGCGATGAAATCAGGAAGTTTTGTTTTTTTAATTTTTTTGGGTTTGGGTTTTCCGTGCGCCGGGGTCTCATCCGGTAAATGCAATCCGGTGAGAACACTTTGATCTTCTTTTGTAATATCTCGTTTACTATTGGCAAACTGATCACTGCGTTTAATTAATAGCCATTGGCTTTTATTGGATTTTCCTATGCGGCGGGTGCGCACTAAATCCCATTTGCCAGAAAGTTTATGCCCGCGCAGTTCAAATTCGATATGACCTTTTTCAAAAGCAGCGCGCGCATTTTTGGGCGGAATCCATTCGCCTTTATCCCAGACAATCACATCACCGCCGCCGTATTCACCTTCGGGAATGTTTCCTTCGAAGTCAGCGTAATCGAGCGGGTGGTCTTCAGTTTCAACAGCCAAACGTTTGTCATGCGGATTAAGTGATGGGCCCTTAGGTACGGCCCAGCTTTTTAAAACACCATCAAACTCTAAGCGAAAATCATAATGCAGGCGTCTTGCGGCATGTTTTTGAATGACAAAAATTCTTTCCTCCGTAGAAGCTACTTTTCTTCCGCGGGGTTCTAAGGTTTTTTTGAAGTCGCGTTTAGTGCGGTATTCTTGTAAACCCATGTTCTCCTAGTGATGAACTCGATGCGCGGTTCGCGATTTTTTATGCGAGCCAGTTTTTTTACGAGTGAGTAAATGCGCCATGGTGGGTTCTTTATCTTTTTCACGATGTTCTTTCGTTGGGCGGCTGGGTTTTCCTTGGCCCAAACTTTTTTGCAGTAAAGCCATCAGATCGGCTTGGTTAGTGTTAGTGCTTTTCGGGGCTTCTTCGTATTCGGCGGCTTCGCGGGTTTTGCCGGATTTGATTTTACGTTCGATATATTTTACCAATTCTTCTTGGTAAGTATCGCGGTACTTTTCGGGCTTCCATTTTTCAGTCATTTCATCGACCAAAGCTTTGGCGGCCTTCATTTCCCGCGCTGAAATACTTATTTTATTTAAATCATAATCATCTAAGTGTTTGGCCTGTTTAATTTCAGTCACTTCATGGGCAAAGCGCATGACTTCTAAAATTAAATAATCTTCTCGAGGAATAATCACAACTAAGTGCTGTCTGTTACGTAATACAAATTTTGCCACGGCTGCTTTTTTTGTTTCTGTTAAAATATCCCGTAACAGCACGTAACCTTTTTCGCCGTTTTTACCAGGCACTAGATAGTAAGGCTTTTCAAAAAGCAGAAAGTCGACATCTTTTAAATTTACAAAATCTTCGATGTCGATAGTTTGTGTGGTTTTTGGATTTGCATTTTTGAGTTCTTCGTCAGTCACTTCGACGAATTGGTTTTTATCATATTCGTAAGCTTTGATAATATTTTTGCGATCAATTTCTTTGCCTGTGGATTTTGAGTATTGCTTATATCCAATGGGTGAATTATCGCGTTTATCTAACATACGAAAGCTGATTCGTTCTTCTTCTTTGGCACTCATCACTGAAACCGGAATATTTAATAAACCGAAACTGATAGCGCCACTCCAAATTCCGCGAGCCATATTTGCACTCCTTGGCGTGTCGAAGACACGGCACTTAGATTAAACGTTCGTTATGACGGCGGGCCTTATCACGGGATCTGCGGGCGTCTTCGCCGACAACATCGTGAGCGCCTTCAACATATTCGCTAGAATCTTTGATATCTTTATCGTGTAAGGTCGTCGAATTTTTATGGGTACGAGGCCCATGCAGATTTTTTTCTTTGCTATGTTTTGAACGCATCATAACCTCCTGTGTAATGGATAGAGCAGCAACAAGCTTGCCTGACAGAGATGGGTTTAATAGTTAGCAGAGTCTATTTAGTAGATTTTTGGGGCAGAATTGTTGGGATAAAATCAGTTCCGGTTTGCGCTAAAAAATGCCTTTAGACCAGCTGTGTTCGTCAGAGTTGACTTACATATAATTTACATATATTCGTTTTATATGTCAGCAGCCGAAAAAATCCGACATTTAAAGCTCGTTTTAGGAGAAGAACATAAGTTTCTTCAAAAAGAGTTTTGGCCTATGCCTGACACATTACCTGCGCTCTCGCCCGGTATTCCTAAAGGGGCTATCGTTGAACTGTTGGGTTCAGCGAAAGTTGAGTGGCTGATCACTTTTTTAAAATCTAATCCAGAATTTAAAATTTTCTGGGCTGAGCGAGAACAAAGTGTTCTTCCGACAGCGCTGTATCAGCGAGGCCTTAATTTAGAAAATATCACGTTTGGATTATTTGGCGAAGATATGATGCAGCCTTTGCGTCGTATTATTCAAAGTCAAAGTTTTGAAATTGTGATTGCTCCACAAATTTTTGATGAGATTAAAACCTTAAAAGCTTTACAGTTATTTACTGAAAAAGCGAATACCAGTTTATTTTTATTAAGTAACAAAACCGCATCGACCGCTTGGCCGATTTCACTACAACTTGAAATACACAACTCTGAAAGAAATCACCTCTATGTCGATGTTCTAAAACAAAAGCATAGTATGACCGAAGGTCTTACGCTGACAGGCGGGTGATATGACAGTTGCCTGCCTTTGGTTTTCACAGCCTTTAGATCTGGCTAAGATTGCTGAACACTGTCTGCGTTTAAGCCCGCAAATTTGTTTTAGCAAACAGGCTTTATTTATTGAAATTGGCAAATGCCATAAGCTTTATAACGAAGCGGGATTCCTTGCGCGCTTGCAAGTTATTCTGCGAAGGTTGCATTTAAAACCCAGTGTAGGGATTGAACGTGATATTCCGTATTCACTCCTAAAAGCTAAATATCGCACGACGACCTTAGTTTCATTGCCGTTAACAGCACTTATTGAAATGGCTGATCCATTTAATCGTGATGAGGTATTGCAGAAAAATATTTTAAAGATGGCTGATTCTTTAATTGATGTGGGTGTTAGAAACTTAGCGCAGTTTCAGACTGTGCCGCTCAAAGAATTGGTGAATCGCTACGGGCCATTAAGTATTTTATGTATGCAACGTTTGCGCGGTGAAGTCGAAATCCCGTGGGCCCACTGGAAACCCGAAGAAGTTGTGACAGAAAGAACAGATTTTCCGTATTTTGAATTTTACGGAGAACTTGAACCTATTTTGTTTGAATTAAAAAAGCATTTAGATTTAGTTTTTTTACGCTTACGTGCACGTGATCTCAAAGCCCAGAAAATGCAGGTGCGCCTTGGTTTAGAAGCTAGTTCTCAACAGCCGGAGCGTGAACGTATTTTTGATTTTGATTTTGTGTTTCCGCAGAACGCCACAAAAAGTGCTCTTAATGTGATTAAAGAGCGCTTGTATAAAAACTTTCAAGAAAATCCGATTTTAATGCCGGTCGCGTACCTTGAAACAAAGGTGATTAACAAAGTTAAAGGCACAGCCGGGCAAAAAAACTTATTACATAACCGCGAAGAAGTTCAGGAGAAACGCCAAGCGCTGATTGCTCAGCTGATTGAAGCGCATGGAAAAGAAAATATCTTTCAAGCAGAGCTTACCGAAGATAGAAGGCCTGAAAAGTCTTGGCGTAAGATTGTTCCTTTTAAAGGTGAAAAAAAAGTTACGCGCAATTTTGAAGAACAAATTCCAGAACGTCCGACCTATTTAATTTACCCTGAGCGTATTGAAATTGTAGCACAAGAATTAATTTTTCGCGGGCAAAGTTACCCGATTAAAAGTATGAGCCAGTTTTACGAAAAGATTTCGGGCGGGTGGATTGAATCTGATGATCAGAAAAACACTTTTGAAAGATATTATTTTACGGTGGAATTAGAACGCACAGAACAGACAAGTCTTAAAATGAGTGTGTTTGAAGTTTTAGGTGTGGGTTTTTTTCTACATGGGTATTTTGGGTAGAGTTTTATGTTTGTTGAATTTAAAGCTAAATCTAATTTTTCTTTTCTGCGAGGGGCCTCAGATAGCCGCGAATATATTGCGCAGGCTGTAGCGTTGGGGCTTCCAGCCATTGCGATCACCGATGTTAACGGAGTGTATGCGCTGCCACGCGCCTACGAAGCTTTAAAAGAAGTGAAAGATAAATTGAAGCTGATCAGTGGAGCCGAAATCACAGTGCTAGATCACCCGAATATCACGCTTTTGGCTAAAACCAGAAAAGGCTACGGTTTTTTATGTCGTTTAATTACCGCAGTTCATAAAGACAAAGAAAAAGGTCAGGGGCATACTACTTTAGCCGAAATGGCCGAGTTAATGTTTCAGTTTTCTGGCAGCCAAGATTTAATCTGTATTCCTGATGTGACCGATCAAACGAATCTTGAATTTTTAAAAGCTTTATTTAAAGACAATTTGTATTTACCCCTGTGCCGGTATTTAGATGGGCTTGATGAAAAGCGTACTGAAAAAGTTTTATCTTTAAGTCAAAAGCATCAGTTAAAAATCATTGCGACCAACGATGTTCATTATCATACAGCTCAACGTAGGCCGCTGCAGGATTGTTTAACCTGTATTCGTGAAGGTGTTACTGTCGACAGCGCCGGTTTTCATTTATTTGCTAATGAAGAACGGTATTTGAAATCAGCACCACAAATGCAAAATCTTTTCTGGGATATACCAGAGGCCGTCGCGAACACTTTGGTTGTGGCCGCTCAGTGCACTTTTGATTTATCTGAACTTAAATACTCTTACCCGCATGAATTTATTCCTGAAGGGCATACGGCGGCCAGTTATTTGCGTCACCTTGTTTATGAAGGGGCTCGTAAAACTTATAAAGATAATATTCCGCAAAAAGCGATTGAACAAATCGAGCGAGAATTAGCATTTTTTGCTAAACGCGGAGACGAACATTATTTTTTAACAGTGCAAGATATCGTGAAAGCCTCGCAAAGACTTAATATTCTTTGCCAAGGGCGAGGCTCGGCCGCGAACTCGATTGTGTGTTATGTGTTAGGTATTACGAGCATTGATCCGATTCAGATGAATCTTTTGTTTGATCGTTTTATGAATGAAGGGCGTAAAGAACCACCGGATATTGATATCGACTTTGAACATGACCGCCGAGAAGAAATTATTCAGTATATCTACGACCGTTTTGGTCGTGAACGGGCAGCAATGGTCTCAGCGGTGCGCACTTACCGCCGTCGCAGTGCTTTTTTAGAGATCAGCAAAGCTGTGGGCGTTGATGTGGGAACCATTTCTGCTAATGAGTTAGAAAAAGATTTCGACCAACACGCCAAGAATTTTAAATACCGAAGACATACCATTGATGAATTAACTCAAGAATTAAAAGGTTTTCCGCGCCATTTATCAATTCATAGCGGTGGTTTTGTTTTATCAGATGAACCGTTGATTGAACTTGTTCCTATTGAACCCGCCCGCATGGATGGGCGCACCATTGTTCAGTGGGATAAAGATGATTTAGAAACCTTAGGTTTAATGAAAATCGATGTTTTATCAATTGGCTTTTTAACAGCACTTCATAAGGCCACTGATCTTGCAGGAATTAACTGGCGTGAAATTCCCGATGATGATGTGCCAACATATAAAATGATTCAGCGAGGAGAAACGCACGGCACTTTTCAAATTGAATCGCGCGCGCAAATGAATATGGTCGTACAAACTCTGCCAGAAAATTTTTATGACTTAGTCGTTGAAGTGGCGTTGGTGCGTCCAAGCCCAACCACGGGGGGAATGGTCAGGCCGTATATTCAACGTCGAAACTTAAAACGTCGGCCCAGCGGTTGGAAATTTAAAATTGGTAACGAAGCATTAGAAAAAATTTTAGATCGCACTTGCGGGATTCCTATTTTTCAAGAACAGATTATGCAAATTTCAATTGATGTGGCTGGATTTACGTCTGCGGAAGCCGATCAGTTGCGTCGCTCACTCTTACTTCAGCGTTCAGCAAGTTCTGTGAATGTTATGGGAGAAAAACTTCGAAAAGCTTTAAATAACGCTAAAATTGATTCAAAATTTGCGAATGACCTTTTTGAATATGTAAAAGGTTATGCGCATTACGGTTTTCCTGAATCACATGCGGCAAGTTACGCCTCTTTAGCGTACAAATCAGCGTACATGAAATGCCATTATCCCGCAGAACTAGTCGTCGCATTAATTAACTCCCAACCGATGGGTTTTTATTCAGTTGATACTTTAATGAATGAAGCTAAACGTAATGGGGGAGTCACCTTTTTACCCATCGACCCCCATCTATCAGTCTGGGAAACAACGATGGAAGGCCCAAAGACAGTGCGTATGGGATTTTCACATATTAAAAAAATTCGCAAAGAAGATGTCGATCATTTAATTAAAGAACGTGAAAAAGGGGATTTTCATTCGTTAAACGATTTTATTTTTAGAAATCATTTTAATAAAGACGTTTTAGAAAACTTAGCTTTAGCGAATGTGTTTGAAATTTTTGGTTTAGATCGCAGGCATTCTTATTGGCAATCTATCGAATTCGGAAAGCTAGTGCAGGAAAAACAAAGCTCACAACTGATGCTGTTTAACGAGAGCACAGAACTTCAAGCACGAGCTGATTTATTTACAGATATGACTGACTTAGAAAAAGTCACAACTGATTACCGAAAGCTAGGTTATTCTTTAGGTGGACATTTGATGAAAGCCCTGCGTACAGAAGTCGATGATCTGCCATCAATTACTTCAGTGCAGGTGAAAAAGATGATGAAAGGTAAACTGCTTCGTTACGCCGGAATTCTAACGGTGATGCAAAGACCACCGCCAGCCAAGGGCACAGCTTTTATCACTTTTGAAGATGAATTCGGCAGTATAGATACAGTTTTTAAAAATGATGTTTTTGAAAAATACAAAGCAGTTTTATTTAACTCTAGATTTTTAATTATCGAAGGCTGTATACAGAAAAAAGGCTTAGGAACCACAGTTTTGGTGACACATGTTAGTTCCTTCGCCCAAAGGGAATTGAAAAAGCCAATCACAAATGGCCCAAGCCCGCGTGCACTTGGGACACTTGATTGGATTACGGGAGACTAATCACTAGTTTGACATCGCTGAAGGTAAGTTCGCGTCGTGATCTTTGGGGTGATATAAAAGTTCATCACTCCAATCAGACAGATCAATACCTAAGGCAATCGTTAAGACCTGGTTAATATGTTGCACCAAGTGAATCTTCATTTGTGATCTAACCTCTTCAGGTACGTCTTTTAGATCTTTTTCATTTCTATCAGACATAATCACTTCGTTGATTCCGGCACGGTGGGCAGCAATCACTTTTTCTTTGATACCGCCAACAGGCATAACTTTACCGCGTAAACTGATTTCTCCGGTCATGGCTAATTTTGGATTAACCACGCGTCTAGAAATAAGGGAGGCGAGCGATGTGAGTAACGTGATACCTGCAGACGGCCCATCTTTTGGAATTCCTCCAGATGGCACATGTAAGTGAATATCAAATTTACTAAAATCAAAAGCTGGCGCTAACGTTTGCAGTCTTGCTTTCACTAACGATTTTGCAATCTGTGCGGATTCTTTCATGACGTCACCTAATTGTCCGGTCACAATCATTTCACCTTTACCTGGAACAAGTGCGGTTTCGATAAATAAAATATCTCCACCTACTGGGGTCCAAGCAAGACCTGTTACCACACCTGGTGTGGCCACTACATCAGCCACTTCGTTTTGATAACGTTCAGGCCCAAGAATTTCTTCCAGGCGTGAAAGTTCCACCACGACTTTGGCTTCTCCGCGTAAGATTTTTTCAGAAGCAAATCTGGCCATTTCGGCGATCTTACGTTGCAACTCACGCACACCGGCTTCACGGGTGTAGTGAGAAACCGTTTTGAACAGAGCTTCGTCACTGATCTCGATCTGGTCTGGTGTTAAGCCATGTTCTTTGATTTGTTTCGGGATCAAATGCGTTTTCGCAATATGAAACTTTTCAGCGATCGTGTAACCCGACAAATCAATCACTTCCATACGATCAAGCAAGGGCAATGGAATACCTTCAAGGCTATTCGCCGTGGCAATAAAGAAGATATTCGACAAATCAAATGCCGTATCAAGGTAGTGATCTGTAAACGTTGTATTTTGTTCTGGATCTAACACTTCAAGCATGGCTGAAGCGGGGTCACCAGAAAAACTACGCGACATTTTATCAATCTCATCCAGTAAGAAAACAGCATCGTTTTCTCCAGCTTTTTTAACAGCCGCGATAATACGACCCGGAAGTGAACCAATATAAGTTCTTCTATGGCCGCGAATTTCTGATTCATCACGCACACCACCTAAACTTATACGTTGATATTTTTTTCCTAAGGCGCGAGCAATACTTTGCCCTAGAGACGTTTTACCAACTCCCGGAGGACCGATAAATAGTAAGATCGATCCGCGTTTTTCTTTTTTTAGTTTTAATACAGCTAAGTGCTGTAAAATTCTTTTTTTAATTTTATCTAAGCCGTAGTGATCCGCATGCAAGATACTTTCTGCTTCGTCCAGGTTAAAATCTTTTTTATCTGAAGCCTTGCTCCATGGTAAAGACACCATCAAATCAAGATGTGATCTGATCATTTGGTGTTCTGGCGATTGTTGGCCCGAGCTTTCAAGCTTTTTAAGCTGTTGTAAAGCCAGGTCATTAGCTTCTTTTGGCATCTTCGCATCTTTAATTTTTTTACTGTAATCTTCTACAGCCGATGTTTCATCACCTTCGCCTAACTCTTCGCGAATCGTTTTTAACTGTTCACGTAAAATATGTTCGCGTTGGGTTTGGCCAAGTTTAGTTCCCAATTTTTGGCGAATATCTTGTCTGACTTGTAAATTATCTTTTTGCTGATTCATTAAAGTCAGTAAATGCATCACACGATCTCTGATCGACACCATTTCTAAAAGATGTTGCCTTTCATCCAGTGTGATTTCGATATTGGCTGCAGCTAAGTATGAAAGTAATCCCACATCTTCAATAGCCAACACTAATTCTTGCGCTTGTTCGGTGTTACCCGGAACTAATTGCAGAACTTCAATGCTGATTTGACGAAGTGATGTCAGCAGCGCTCCTTCAGTTGAAGGATCAATATCTGTGGTGTCATCAACACGTTCCGTGTGGGCTTCGTAAATTTCAGTGTCAGTTTTGAAAGAATTTACTTTCATACGGTGATAACCGCGTAAAGTCACAAAGTAACCCTGTTCGTGGGTTCCTTTGATCGATTCAATTTTTGCTAAAGTTCCCCAGTGATAAAGTTCATCAGGATTTTCAATGGGCTTGTCAGGATGACGTTGAGCCAACGTGACAATCCAGTTGTCTTTAAGCATCGCTGCATCGACCGCTTTTAAACTTTTATCGCGGCCTACGCGTAATGTTTGTGTAATACCGGGATATAGCACGGTATTTTTTAGGGGTAATACAGGAATTGCTCCTATTGGCATTGACATATGTGTCTCCTATAAAAAAAGCAAGGGGCACGGTTCTGCCCCTTGCTTGCCTCAGATCCTGAATCCTTTTTGAAGGGATTTATTATATAACTGGGGCAACGATTTAACGTCCGTGTCGACGTCTGCGTTTGGAAGTCCCGCTTCAAGGGCACGCGACGTTAAGCCTTATTATCTTTTCCAGAAACAGGCACTTCCTTATTAGCGCTTTGTGCCTGTTTGCGATCTCCTAGTAACTTGTCGAAGATGCCGCCTTTGCCGGACTGAATTTCAATCTTTCTGGCAGAGGCCACTTCAGTTTTCGGTAAGTAAAGTTCAAGTACGCCATCTTCATAGCGGGCTTCGACTTTATCCGCACTGATCGTGTTCGGTAAGACGAAACTGCGTTTGAACGTTCCGTATGATTTTTCGAAGCGATGCACTTGGTTTGCATCAGTTCGTTTTTCATGTTTACGCTCACCCGAAATAACTAACGTACCGTCAGCAACTTCGATTTTAATATCTTCTTTTTTCATGCCGGGTAAATCCATGCTCAACATGTAGTGATTTTCTTCTTCGGTTAATTCTGAAGCCGGTGCGAATTCGCGCTCATCATAAACCGGAAGACCCGGTGTTGCGAAATGGTCGAACATGCGATCCATTTCTCTCCATAAATCTGTTGGTGTTAAACTTCTGCTATTAAAGAACGGTGTGAGTGATCTCATAAAATCCTCCTATAACTTTTCAGCTCCATAAGCTGGTTAATCTTTCTTAATTATAATTTGAGTTCGTAAAAAATTCTGTCAAGGCAGCTACGTTTTCGCTCGGGGAGTCCACGTTCGACTTCTGTGGAGCGTCTAACGCAACAAGAATAAAAAATAAAACGGTTATAACATAGAAAAGCTTCGCGAAAACTTTTTTAAGTTTGATCGTCATAAATTTTATTCCTCCTTGTTGCATACAACAATTGGTTCAAAAGAAACTTTGTCAAGTGGCGTGAAATTTGAAGCTAAATCCCCCGGGGGGGGAGGCATTTATGCTTTCAAATTTCAGTAGGGGCTTGTTAAGCGGACTTGTTGCAACGGTGCCGATGAGTCTTTTTACATCTTTGCTGTTTCGAAAAATTTCGGTTGAGAAAAATAAAAATTTAGTTTTAGTTGTTCATTTCGGTTACGGAATTTTAACCGCGGTGACTTATACAACAGTTGCGAAAAAATTTAATTTAAAATCCGCACTTATCGACGGCATTGGATTTGGTTTCCTAACCTGGGCAGCCAGTTATGGAGAACTAACTCCTTTATTGAAACTTCGTTCAACGACGAATAAGATGATTCAAGAACGAAAGTTTTCTATGACTGTTGCGCACGTTGCATGGGGGATTGGTCTTGCGCTAATCGAAAATAAATTGCGTAATCACTCTGTAATGAAACGTAATACTTTGAATGTTGCAGAGGAATGGCGAAACTTTTGACACAATAACTGGGATTAAAGTCTAGGTAAAATTTGCCCGAATCTTTGGGCATGAAAACACAAACAGCAATTATCACATTTTTAGCAGCAACGATTTTAGTCACTTTCAACATGAACACAGCACATGCGATGGGACGCGGTAAACCGGTTGAGCAAGAACCAAAGCCAGCTCCAAAACCTCCAACACCTGCGCCAACACCAACACCTACTCCGAAGCCGCCAACTCCGGCTCCGACACCAACGCCAGTGCCAGCACCGGCACCAACACCGGGCGCAGATACTTCTGATGCGGTTCCTATGTGGGAAGCTAAAGTTTCTGGAAGTCGTGACTGGTCAAATCACTTATATTCAGAACTTGATCGTTTAGGTCAGGACTTATTAGATGTGGTTCCGGCCGATGCAGCGACGTTCTGCCCGAACTATAAAAACTTAACTTATAATGAACGTAAAAAGTACTGGATCTACATTATCTCGGCGATGACAAGATTTGAAAGTTCATTCAATACCAACACAACATATACAGAAGACTTCACAGACAGCGCTGGTAAAAAAGTAGTAAGCCGCGGTTTATTACAAATTTCGATTGAAAGTGCGAATGGTTATGATTGTGAATTAAGTAACGCACAAGACTTACATAATCCTCTTAAGAATTTAAGCTGCGGTGTAAGAATTCTTGATCGCTGGGTAGGTCGTGATGGCCGTATCGCGGGTAAAGTTGATTCGAAATGGCGCGGTGGCGCAAGATACTGGGCCGTGTTACGCGAAGGTGATAAAACGTCATATAAAACGATCTTAAGCTCGAGCAAAAAATTAAAAATGTGTAAGTAATTTTCCTAAGTCCAGATTGGCTTACAATGAGACAAGTATAAGCCAATCTAAAATTTGTTTTGATAAATTGTTTTAATGTCATAGTAAATCTTCCGAATAAGTCACCATGGTCGAAGCTCCACTTGAAGAAAAAAGAATATTCCTTGTTGTTACAGAAGATAAGCAGAAGATGCTTTCAATTTCTGAGACCGTTAAATCGCATATTCACAAAGCGACAATCTTTGAAGCTTATGATGTTCCTGAAGCTTTATTTAAATTTCGTAATGTGGTTCCGCACGTTATTATTTTAGATCTGGAAATTGCCAAATTCTCAGGGGCCCAGTTTATTACTGATTTATTACAGAGTGAAAATAATAATTTCTCAGTTATTTTTACGTCTGAATTACCTGACGACGAATTGTTTATTGATCAAGTGGTTAGTGGCCAAGTTCAATTTTTAACGAACTATAAAGATGAAATCTGGCTTAACCAGTGTGTAACAAAAGCGTTAAACCGTTTAAGCCAAGATGAAAAATCAGAATTTTCGCTACACTTTTTAGCTCCGAACGAACTGCTTTTTAAAGAAGGTGTTCAGGGTGAAAGTGCTTACTTGGTTAAGCGGGGCGAGTTGATGGCCTGGAAATCAAAGAACGGCCAACGTGTGGATTTAGGTAAAATTAAAGCGGGCGAGTTCGTCGGCGAAATGGCCCACATTAATAAAGAGCCCCGTTCTGCAACAGTGACTGCGGTGACAGACTGCGAGCTGATCGAAATTCCTTTCGGAAGCCTTGATCCTATTCTGTTTTCAAAACCATCATGGTCGAAAGCGCTGTTTGTAACTCTGTCAAAACGCCTTAAGCTCACGAGTGAAAAGCTGAGTGCTTAGAGCCCTAAAGGGTGTGTCCCATAATAGGCTATGGCGTCTTATTAAACTTATGTTAGACTAATATTATGAAAAAATGCCTCTTAAGCCTTCTTACAATTATTGCCATTTCCTTATTGGTGTCGATCACACAAGCGGCGCAATGCACGCTGGTGGGGGGTACTGACTTTTCTTTATGTAATGCAATTACTAAGAACAACTGTGGTTTAGCGGCAAAAGGTGATTTTATGAAGTGCAAAGCGGTCACTGCAAAAAACTGTGGTTTAGCCGGTCAAGAGTACTTCATGACGTGCAAAGCGATGTTAGATCGTAATTGCGGTTTAGTAAAAGAACCTGGATTTAATCTTTGTTTGGCAGTCACTAAACAATAGTGTACAGCTCATCTCATGAAAAAAACTTCACGCAAATACCAACCTAAAGGGTTTCATATTCTTCATGAAGACCGCGACGTGATCGTGGGCAATAAAAGCCCAGGTCTCTTAACGGTTGGCGCGATGTGGGAAAAAGAAAATACCGTTCACAATTTATTAAACCAGTATATTCGTAAAGGTAATTCAAGATCACGCGCTTGTGTGTTTGTGGTTCACCGTTTAGATCAGGCCACATCGGGAGCTTTGATTTTTGCAAAAACAGAAGAAGTGCAGCAGTATTTAAAAAATAACTGGAAATCGACGGTTAAAACTTATTACACGATCGTGCACGGGCATTTAAAAAAGAAAGCCGACACGATTGAAAGTTATTTGTCAGAAGATGAAGACTATCACGTGCATTCAAGCAAAGACTCAGGAAAAGGCGTTTTGGCGCAAACTCAGTACGAAGTGATTCAAGAAACAGGTTCGTATAGTTTAGTAAAAGTTAATTTACTTACGGGTAAGAAAAATCAAATTCGTGTGCACATGGCTGAACTGGGGCACCCGATAGTGGGCGATGTGAAATACGGAAAAAGCACGTCGAAATTTAAAAACTTAGCGCTTCATTCAGCAAGTCTTGAATTTACTCATCCGTTCAGCAAAAAAAGAATTTTAGTTAAAGCAAAAGTTCCAGACTATTTTAAAGAACTTGTTCCGTTTGATTTTGATTCGCTTTAGTTTTCACTCTTGTTTTTCATTTACTTTTCAAAATCAGTTCGTTTTCATTTTCACTGCATTTGCAAAATTAAAAAATTAAAGGCAATCCATTGTTTTTTAATTTAAGAGGTCTTAACCATAAGGCCTATGAAAAAAACAGGAAAAACCGCTCGCTTTAAATTACAACGTCGTCTATTAACTGAACTTCCAGGCTTAGGAAAAGCTGGCGCTTTAGAGCGCAGACCTTATCCTCCAGGCCAGCACGGCGGAAAGCGTATCAAGTATTCGGATTACCGGTTACAATTAGAAGAAAAACAAAAAGTTCGCATACACTATAACGTGCGTGAAGAACAATTAATCCGCTTAGTAAAATTAGCTAAAAAAGATAAATCAGGCGGCAAGTGGATCAGTTCTTTAATTAATATTTTAGAAAAACGTATTGATAATATCTTGTTCCGTGCCGGTTTTGCGTCGAGCATGCGTTCAGCTTCGCAAATGATTTCGCACGGTCAAGTGCAAGTGAACGGTAAAAAAGTAAATATTCGCTCGCAAAAATTAAAAGTTGGCGATGTGATTTCAATCACGGCAAAAGGTTTAAACAACCAAATTTACTTACAAGCTAAAGCTAATCCAAGATTACAAATGCCAGACTGGTTAGATAAAAACGTATCTGATACAGCTGCGTCTGTAACTTTAAAAGATGAGCCAGGTTTTGAAGCAGTTCCATTTGCGCTTGATGAAGCGTTAGTCACTTCTTACTACTCAAAGGCGTAATTTTTATGGCAACGAAATTAAATGATGGCGATTTAACTTGTTTTGCGATTGATGATGACACCGCAGTCATCGGTGTCAAAGATCAAAAGTTCGTCGTTGATTATTCGACTTTGATGGATTTTTTAACTGAGCTTGCTGTTGTAGCTTCGCAAGTTGAAAATACAGCACAAACTATGACACTAAATCAGGACCAGGCAGAAGTTGATGAAGTTTGCCTCTGCCAACGCCTACATTGATTCGTTTTGAGACAGATTTAATTCACGGCAGTTAACAAGAGGCTAATTGTCATCGCCCAAGAAGTTGAAAAAGTTTTTCCTGAAGCTGTGAAAGAACTTTATTATAAAATCACCGGCATTGAGTAAAAAGCTGATAAGACTGAAGTAGAAGCTTTAAAAGCTGAAAATGCTCATTTAAAACAACGTCTAGGGCGTCTTGAGAAAATGATGCTTGAAAATCAAAAATCCAAATAATTTTTTACTAACATCAATGATCGTCTAATGTTTTGACAGGTACTTCCAGTCATCTAAGTAATAATTTTACGTCTGAAATTGGCCTTAAATTCGAGTATTTCAAAGAGAGTAAACCCGAGGTAAATTCCCCTCTATGCAGTGCACGGGTAAAATTAAAAACATTCTTTTATCGTCAGTTATTTTAATGGCTGGTTTCACAGCTCAAGCCACGCCACGCACCGTGATGGTGCATCTTTTTGAATGGAAGTGGAACGATATTGCCCGCGAATGTGAAACTTATCTTGGACCCAATGGTTTTTCTGGCGTTCAAGTTTCTCCACCAAATGAGCATGCTATCGTTGAAGGCCAACCGTGGTATCAGCGTTATCAACCGGTATCGTATATTTTAAATTCAAGAAGTGGTAACCGCGAAGAGTTTGTAAATATGGTGAAGACCTGCAGAAAAGCTGGTGTAGATATTTACGTTGATGCGGTCATTAATCACATGACAGGAATTTTACCTCAAGGTGAAGAACGCACAGGCTCGGCGAGCTCAGAGTTTGGCCATTTCAACTACCCAGATTACAGCTATGATGATTTTCACCATTGTGGACGTAATGGCGATGATAATATTCACAACTACGGTGACAGATACGAAGTGCAAAACTGTGCGCTTGTGGGGCTTGCTGATTTAAAGATTGAAAAAGATTACGTGCGTGATCGTATTGCCAAGTATTTAAATGAATTAGTGGATATCGGTGTGGCTGGGTTTCGCATCGATGCGGCGAAACACATGTCGACAAGTTCACTGCATGAAATTTTAAAACGCGTGAAAGGTAATTCGTATATTTACCAAGAAGTGATCGATCAGGGGGGCGAACCCATTCAGGCGTCTGAGTATTTTCAAAACGGGGATGTGACTGAGTTTAAATATTCAGTGGACATGTCACGTATTATGCAAAATGGAAAATTACATTGGTTAAACGAGAAAGCCCAGTTCGGTGAAGGCTGGGCTTATATGCCGAGCGAAAAAGCTGTGGTGTTTATTGATAATCATGATAACCAACGTGGTCACGGTGGTGGCGGTCATATTTTAAATTACCAAAGTAGTCGTCAGTATGAATTGGCCAGTGTTCTGATGTTGGCATGGCCTTATGGTTATCCGCAAGTGATGTCGAGCTTTGCTTTTACCAGCCCGAACACGTCGCCTCCGGCTAATAGCGATCTATCAACAAAAGATGTAAATTGCTTGTCGCGAGAAGAAGGACCTAAAGCCCAAGAAGGTTGGGTGTGTGAACACCATTGGCCGATGATTCGTGAGATGGTGAATTTCAGAAATATCACGAGTGCAAAATTTTATCTGTCAAACTGGTGGAGTAACGGCGATAACCAAATTGCTTTCTCACGCGGTGATTTAGGTTTTGTCGTGATCAATCACGAAGACCAAGACTTAAAACAGACTTTACAAACCGGAATGGCTGAAGGTTTATACTGTGATGTTTTAAGTCATAACTGCGAACGTACAATCAAAGTGCGTGCGAATGGTGAAGCTGATATCGTTGTTTCGGCCCAACAGGCTGCCGCCATTCATGTGGGCCGCAAATTAAATTAATTAATTGGTAAACCACCAGTGACCGGAATAACGGTTCCTGTGATGTAACTTGAATCTGCATCTGAAACTAAAAACACATACAGCGGTGCTAACTCTTCAGGTTGAGCGGGGCGCTGGATCGGTTGTTTTTTGCCAAATGTCTGGATTTTTTCTTTTTTAGCTCCTTGATCTGCCGGATTAAGCGGTGTCCACACGGGGCCCGGAGCTACGGCATTGACTCTAATTCCTTTTTTAATCAATGACTGCGCTAAAGATTTTGTAAAGGTATTGATCGCTCCTTTGGTAGCGGAATAATCCGGTAAATCATGCGGGCCCATCGCAGCCGTTTGTGAACTTGTGACAATAATGGCAGAGCCGGGCTTAAGGTACTTTAACGCGGCTTTTGTTAAATGAAAATAAGCATAAATATTTACTTTAAAAGTCAGATCCCATTCTTTGGTTGTGACTTCTTCTAAAGAATCTTTGCGCAGCTGGTGAGCGGCATTGCTGACTAAAATATCTAAACCACCTAACTCTTTAAAGGCCGTATTGACGGCTTTCTTGCAAAAAACTTCACGACTTAAATCGCCTTCAATTAAGATACAGTGGCGATTGTACATTTCAACAAGATGCTTGGTGATCTCAGCATCTTTTCTTTCTTTGGCGGTGTAGACGATAGCTACATCTGCTCCTTCGCGCGCATAAAGAACAGCGACGGCGCGCCCAATGCCGCTATCGCCTCCTGTAATAAGAGCTTTTTTATTTTCAAGTTTGTTCGCCGATCTGTAGAGGGGCGCCTGCCATTGCGGTTTGATTTTCATTTTGTGTTCTAGCCCCGGCGATGATTGGCGGCGCTCTTTGAATGGTGGTTTTGGTTCTTTTGTGACTTGTGGGTTTGTACGCATAAATGCCTCGTCATTTGATTTTTAGTATCGCGAAAAAAATTGCAAAACTAAGACCTGTCTTTAGAGCGAGGCATTATAGTTCATTATTGTCGCATAAGAGGGTATTAAAAATTTCTGGAATAAAACTTGAACCGCTTATGAATAAACAGTTCCCCATAATAAAGGAGATGTTTATGAAACATGATCAAGATAATACGCCGCTTTCAAAAAAAGTCGGTGATAAAATTGAGCGTGCTGGCCAAAAAATTTCTAATGCTGGAGCTACCAAAGTCGGAAATTTTATCTCTAGAATGGGCGATAAACTTGAACACTCTAGTGACCCTAAGCCAGATGTTGATACCACCGGCACGATAAAAAAAGCTAACACTTAGCTAGAAAAAATCACAAATTAAAAAGCTGACGTTTCACATGACGTCAGCTTTTTTTGTACCAGAAAACCTGACACGGGTCGTGACTCCTGTGGCATTCGTTCACAAATAAATTTTGGTCTTCAAGTTGCATCGCCAAATAATTCAGAAAGTTATTTGAAAACAAAAAACAGCTTTAACAGCTAACAGCAATACCTACATATAATAAAGGAGTAATCATGCGACAATCTACGAAAAGTTCCTCGTCGAAAAGAGGATCAAGTTCATCAACACCATCACGACGCTCAGGCACAGGCCGATCAACAACTGGATCAGCAAGCAGAAGCTCGTCACGCGATGAAGACCGCTACGGAGCTATGGGAGCAAGAATGTCTTCGCGCGATGAGTACGATATGGGACGCAGCGATTACGGACGAGGAGTGACATATGGAAGTGACTACGGACGCCGAGGAAGTAGCTACGGCACAGGAAGCGACTATGGCCGAGAAGGCGTGCGAACAATCTCAGGCCGTTATTCTGATTTCGAAGACTACGGTGGAAGTTCCCGCGACAGGGAGTATCGTGATGACAGTGAGAGAGGATTTGCACGCGGTGGTCGTCGCGGCGAATACTCTT
>JAMPXC010000092.1 GCA_023701385.1 Pseudobdellovibrio sp. | reverse complement strand
TGGAATATCGAAGTAAGTCAGTTTACCTTTTCTTTCTACAGCACCGAATTCATTTTTGAATGTGCGCTCTGAGTACATTAAACCTGTTTTTAAACCAAAGTTTTCAGCGAAGTCAAAAACGATCGAACCACCGGCTTGAAAAGCTTGTGTTTGTTTGTTCGATGTCGCGGTATCGGCGTCCATAGTGTTTAATTTGAAACCCACTTCAAGTGCCGGCATTGAATAAGCCACCTCGGCGTGAGCTACCGATACCATAGAAAAAATAACTGTTGCTGCTGTAAATAACTTTTTGAACATAGACCCTCCAGTCTTATAATTCTGACTTGAGCTTACTCCTCTAAACAGAACTAGACACGCGAAAAACAAGGATCTAACCAGAGCCACACTTTGGCGTCCTGCAACATCTGTTGGAGTTTTAACCACACCACCTGAAACTAAGATCCTATATGGATAAATTAGCTCTTTATAATTACTTTCGCAGTTCAACTTCTTACCGTGCCCGCATCGCTTTAGAGGTTAAAAAATTACCTTTCGATTATAAGCCCATTCATTTACTAAATAACGGCGGCGAACAGCATTCGGCTGAGTACCATGCTTTAAATCCCATGGGTGGAGTTCCTACATTAGTGCATGAAATGAACGGTAAAAAAAACGTGATCGGCCAGTCGATGGCGATTTGTGAATACTTAGACGAAGCTTTTCCACAAAGTTATCAACTGTTCCCGAAAGATCCGTATAAAAAAGCTTTAGTGAAACAATTTTGTGAAAACATCAACGCTGATACTCACGCTTACGGAAATTTACGCACGCTTCAGTATTTAGAAAAAAACTTCGGGGCAACCGAAGAACAAAAAACAAAATGGATTCATTACTTCATCACAGCAGGTCTTACGGCTTGCGAAAAGATGTTAGAGAAACATTCAGGTTCATTTTGTTTTGGTGATGAAATCACGGCAGCTGATTTGTTTTTAGTGCCGCAGATTTTTACATCTCAAAGATTTAAAGTGCCGCTTGAAGCTTTTCCTTATATCAACAAAATCGTAAATCACTGTTCAAGTATTGACGCTTTCAAAAAAGCGCATCCATTTCGCCAAGTCGATACCCCAGAAGATTTGCGTATTAGTTAATATTAACCACAGGTGGTGGTGGTTGCGGCGCTGGTGTTGGCCCGGGCATAGGTGTCGGTAATGATTCACCCCACTTCTGTAATGTATCATGAATAAATGGCATAAATGGGTGAATCAGAATTAAACTGCTTCTTCCACCACACACATCATTGCGTGGGCCAAAACCAAAAGAATTCACCGTTGCGATTTGCAATTCGTTATTCGCTCTCACAAGACCCGGCCCGCCTGAATCACCCAAACAAATACCGCGTACACCATTATTAGCAATCACAATCGAACTCAATTCAAAACCATATTCGTTACGAGCTAAACGCACTTTACGCAAAACCGTGCTATCAGAATTATTCGATCCAGTGACGCCATAACCATATAAGAAAAGATCAGAGTTTAAATTTTCAGGAGCTAAATTAATTTCGTAAACAGGATACCCCGGTTTTATATCGGCCGATAAATGCACTAAACCGATATCAGGATTACCACTGTTCATCACATTCGGGTCATAATCCGGGTGCCATTTAAAATCCACTGCACGAACAGCATCACGACTAAATTTAAAACCGCTTGAACACAATAAATCGACATAAAAAATCGCTGTCACTTTTGAAGCGCGGTCTAAACAGTGCGCCGCCGTGATCAGGGTGCGATTCGTGATCGGTGTTGCGGTACAGACAAAAGATTCACCGGTATTTTTTTCGGTTGAAATAATCATCGCTGTGGTTTTGGCATCAGGATCAGTGGATAAGACGCGCGTACCACCTATAATACTGCTGGCATCACCCAGCGTATTGCTCAGACGGATTTTTTCACAATCATTGTTGCCTTGCTGAGCTGCGGGAGGCGGAGAAACCGTTTTTGCATTTTCTTTTTTATCGCAAGAATTAATAAAGACTATCGATAATAAAATCAGCCACACCGGTTTCATTGGGACTCCTTGCGGGGTGTATTACCCCAAATCTGTATTGCAGATCGCTTTTAGGCCAAGGCAGCAAGATTTATTCCGGTGAACCGTTATTGCACTACGCCTTTCAGTTGAACTTTTACTGTTACATCTTCGGCGACTTTAACCCCTAACCAACTTGGAAGTGTGTCTAAATGACTTGTAATTTTAAAAACGAACTGCGCATTTCCCGCAACACGAGCCGCAATACGGGCTATTTTTGCCGTACCTGTGACATCGCTTGTTTTACCGTGCATGGTGAACTTAGCTGTAAAAGGAACTTCAGTTTCCTTATCCGACAAATTGGCGAAATCCATTGGCAATTGCAGATTTATAAATTCTAAAATAGCTTCAGGAAATTTAGAAACCTCTAAATATTTATTTTTCACATGTTCGTCGCGAAGATCGTTCTTTGTTGTTAATTGGTTTAAATCAACTTTTACACTGCCGCTTAAAGAATTTTTCGATGCTGTTAACCTGCCCTCTGGGCCTTGAGCTTCGCCATTAATTTTAATCATTGAAGGTTTACCGATAGCGAAAAACTCAGTTCTTCCCTCGGTGGCTTTAAAAAATACTGATTCACCTTTAGGTGCGTTTTTACTCGCAGCTTGAACTGATACGGCTAACAAGAATGTTAGTAAAAAATGTTTCATAAAACCCCTTCAGACGGCCTAAAGGATGAATTAGACGCGGTGTAGGAAAAGAAAGCTCCATTTATCAATGACTGGTACAAATACAAAAACCAGCATTGAAAAGTTGACCCACATGAAAAAAGCAAACCATCTTTCCCGTCCTTCTGAACGATAAAGACGAAAGAATTCTTTCATTAAGAAAAACGCAAACGGAAACACAGCTAACACATATAACCAGCTCGTCTGCAAAAAGAATGGCGAAGCAATCGCTACACCAACATAACAAAATGTATAAAGACCAATGTGAAATAATGTCTTCTGGTCACCTAAAGCCACAGGCAATGTCGGAATTTGCCCCGCACGATAGTCTTCTTTGTACTTCATAGCCAATAACCAAAAGTGTGGCATTTGCCATAAGAACATAATTAAAAATAAATACACTGAGTCTAAATTAAAAATATCTGGATTACAGCTCGCATAACCAATCGTAATGGGTAACGCTCCTGGAATCGCTCCAGGCACGGCACCAAAGATCCATTTCGGTTTCCAGATGTAAGTATAAAGACCGTTATATAAAACAACCGAAATAATTCCTAACCAACCAGCCATAGCTGTTAAGCTAAATAGCATCGCTACACCAAGGACCGTTAACGTAACAGCGATAATTAAGGCCGCCGCTGGAGTTAAAGCGCCAGTCACTAGCGGACGATTTTTCGTACGCGGCATTGATTTATCAAGTTCGATTTCTTGCCATTGGTTAAGCGCTAAAGAGCCTGAACTTAAAAAATAAAGTCCACCAACGAATGTTAAAAGATGTGTCCAGGAAAAAGGAGCTTCAACAAAATAGCCGGTCGCATATCCTGCTAAACCGGCTAAAAGTACGAATATGACTATTCCAAATTTTGTTAGTTGGGAATAAATCTTAAACACGGCAGAGTTTTAAAGAACTCCACCGATAAAGTGACGTGATAAAATATCAGTGATCGAAATTCCGAAAAGTAATAATAAAAATAAAAATCCTAATGAAAAGATAATTCTATTTTCCATGCTTTCGTATTTCAAGTGCATGAAGAACGCCATAACCAGAAACGCTTTAACTGCCGCGATTGCAAAAGCAATTAACGGAGCCGCAGGTCCTAAAACTTGGTGGATCGCATGTGCACCCACAGTTAAAAAAGTTAAGGCAAATAAAGCCGCTGCAACTTTGATATAAGTTGCAAACGGAGTGATGTGGTGTTCATTAGGTAATTGTTCTTTGTGACCGTGTGCCATTTAAAACTCCTAGCCTACTAAGTAAAGTAAAGGGAATAAGAAGATCCAAACTAAATCG
>JAMPXC010000011.1 GCA_023701385.1 Pseudobdellovibrio sp. | reverse complement strand
TACGAATGTTATTTTATTCGATGCTTTTGCATTGTTGAAGTTCGGCGATGCTGATTTACATATTCCGTTTGCCGTTATCGAAGAAGTCGATAAGTTCAAACGTGACCAAGGTGAAAACGGTCGAAACGCTCGTCAATTCTCTCGCTTCGTTGACGTTTTAAGATCTAAAGGAAGTTTAGCTCAAGGTGTTCAGATCGATAACCATGAAACGATGGTTTACATCACGACTGACATGATGATGGCCGGTGTGCCGTCTGAGTTAGATCAGAACAAGGCTGATAACCGTATCTTAAGCACAGCTTTAGCTCTACAAAAACAACATCCACGTGCAAAAGTAGAATTAATTTCTAAAGACATTAACTTACGTATCAAAGCTGACGTTTACGGAATCAACGCAAAAGATTACGATAACTCAGATGTTAACCAAGAAGATCTTTACGAAGGTTATCTTGAAGTTGAAGTTAAACCGAATGATATCGACGTGTTTTACCGCGACAAAAAATTAGTTGTCGATTACAAACTTTACATCAACCAATACGTGATTTTAAAAGACGCTTCCAATCCAAATCACTCGGCGATTGGCCGTTATTCTGGAATTGAAAAAGCCGTTGTTCCGTTAATTAATCCGCCAGACAGCATCTGGGGAATCCATGCGCGTAACGTTGAACAATCATTCGCGTTAGATGCGTTACTTAACGATGAAATCATGATGGTTTCGTTAGTGGGTAAAGCGGGTACTGGTAAAACATTACTAGCGATCGCTGCGGGTTTATTTAAAACGCTTGATGAGGGCCGTTTCCAACGTCTATTAGTTTCTCGTCCGATTTTCCCAATGGGCCGTGATATCGGTTACCTTCCGGGTGATATCGAACAAAAATTAAATCCATGGATGCAGCCGATTTTTGATAACGTTGAATTCTTAATGGGTGCCGATAAAAAAGCAGCGGGCCGTGCGCAAGAGCTGATCAACCAAGGTATGCTGAATATCGAGCCATTAACGTATATCCGTGGCCGTAGTATTCCTAAGCAGTACCTCATCGTGGATGAGGCGCAAAACTTAACTCCGCACGAAATTAAGACGATCATTACCCGTGCTGGTAATGGCACTAAAGTGATTTTAACAGGTGACGTTTACCAAATCGATAATCCGTACGTAGATTCAGCAAACTCGGGTCTGACACATGCGGTAGAAAGATTTAAAGGCCAAAATATTGCGGCCCATGTCACGCTGACTAAAGGTGAGCGTTCTGCGCTTGCAGAGTTAGCGGCAAATATTCTATAACTATTTGCTATGTCATCATCAAATTTTTTAGCAGAAGAAAAAGCAAGACAAGAACAAAAAGACGTCGGCTACAAAGCCGTCGTCAAAGAAGTTATTACTGACAAAATGGTTCGCCTTTTTGCAGAAATGTCTGGTGATTATAATCCGATTCATCTCGATGATGCTTACGCAGCTACAACGATTTTCAAAAAACGTATCGCACACGGTATGATCCTGGGCGCTATTATTTCACGCTGTTTAAATCAAACTATGGGTTCGGGCGGTATTTACCGCGCGCAAACTTTAACGTTTAAAAATCCGGTCTTTATCGACGATGAAATCACGTTCGAGTTAACGATCACAAAACTTCACAAAGGCCGTGGTTTAGGGATTGTCGAGACGATCGCTAAGAAGGCTAATGGCGATATCGTAGCTAAAGGCGAAGCGACAATCGTTATGGCAGCCAATGTAGCTGCCGGTGATGCTAAAGCCGCTGGCGAAGCTGGCAGTTAAACAGCTGAATAGTTTTCATACGCTATTTCTTTTCATTCAAATATTAGGTAAAAGCTTGATCCATGGGGCAGGCTTTTTTTGTATTCTTAATCGGGGTATTTTCCGCACTCACAGTGCAGGCTTCTGATTGCGCTGACCTTGTAGGTACCTGCTATTACTACAAATGTATCGAACGCTCTGAGGCTTGCGGTAAGAAGGGGTATTACCTTGAGTTTGGTGAGCACTATTGCGAAAAATACCAAGCTGACCAAGATAACTACACGGCCCGTGGCCAAGAATTTTTAAATCATATCCGCAGCTGTCTTCAAGATGAATTAGAGCGCGAAAACATCCGTTTGGGCCATCTTCCGGTCTGCGATAAGGTAAAGAAATTTGCCGTTGATACGCATAAGACGTGCTATCAAGAATACGATTTTTGCAGCCTGCCTGATGCAGATAAACGCCGCATTAAGCTTACCGCTAAAAAAGAGCTCTTTGACTGGCAGATGCTTAAGTTCGCATTTTGGTTAGAGAAAAGCTGCTTCGGCGACTAAAATATTTAACGCACTTCTTACGCTCGGGGTTTCAAGCCACAATGTGGACTGAATGTAAGAGGGCCGTAAAATGGGCAACTTATCGGTTTGTTTTTTGATTTCATTTTTTTAAAGAGCCATTTCTAAATTTTTTCGTAATGTAGTTTTGAATTCTTCGACAGACACTTTTCCATTGCCCACAACTTTTTCTACCGAAACCATTGTCTCAGTTCTAAAACCACACGGGTTGATTCCGGTGAAGGCGGTAGGGTCGTTGTGAAAGTTAATTGCAGCGCCGTGATACGTGATCCATTTTTTTACGGCAATTCCAAGAGACGCAATCTTTTGATTTCCCATCCAGACACCGGTTTCATCAGTTTCTACGGTTTGCCCAGGTATCTTGTGCGGAGTTTTTCCTTCAGCGGTAATGTCGTAAGATTTTAATGTTTTAACAATGGCTGATTCAAAAGAGCGTAAATAACCACGCACATCTTGGGCTACACGCGACTCATCAGAATCAGCCTTTTTTCCGCGTGGATTTTTTAATGAAATAATCGGGTAGACAACAATTTGTGAAGGACCATGATAAGTGGCTCTGCCGCCGCGTGAAACTTCAATCACCGGGCCTTGCCAAGAAAAGATATCTGAGCTTTGCGTTTGACGACCAGTTGTAACAACCGCTGGGTGTGAACAAAAAATCAAAAAGCCTGGGTGCTGTTCGCCCAATGACAAAAGCTGATCAAGTTTTTCAACATATTCTAGCTGTTTGTTCATGGCCTCTTCATAAGAGATGAGGCCCCAGTCTTCGAAAATCATAATTAAGCGTGCGCTGATTTAGCGCCCGTTAAAGGCTTTTGAATAATATGGATGGCGTGACCTAAAGTGGCTTCAGCTGCTTCCATCATAGTTTCACCTAAAGTTGGGTGAGGATGGATTGTTAAAGCAACGTCTTCTAAACGCGCACCCATTTCGATAGCAAGTGCTGCTTCAGAAATTAAGTTTGAAGCTTCAGGGCCAACGATATGAACGCCAAGTAAAACGTGAGTTTTCTTATCAGCGATCATTTTTACGAAACCATCAGTTTCCATCATGCTCACAGCACGGCCGTTCGCTGCAAATGGGAACTTAGAGATTAATAAATCGTTAAAACCTTTAGCTTTGCATTCTGCTTCAGTCATGCCTGCTGACGCGATTTCTGGATCTGTGAATACAACGGCAGGAACTGTTTTTGCGTCGTATACACGGTTAATACCAGAGATAATTTCAGGAACCATTACGCCTTCGTGAGAAGCTTTGTGAGCTAACATAGGTTGGCCACAGATATCACCGATGGCGAAGATGTGTGGAATATTCGTTCTGCGTTGAGCATCAACTTTTACAAAGCCACGCTCGTCAACAGCGATACCAACACCTTTAAGGTTTGCTTGATCGCCATTCGGGCGACGGCCAACAGTCACTAAAATTTTATCACATTTGATCACTTCGTCTTTACCATTGATTTCAACGGTGACTTCGTAGCCATCTTTAGTTTTCTTTTGGCCTTTGGCTTTTGCACCAAATTTAAATTGAATACCGGCTTTTTCAGCTTTACGAGTAACTACTTGCGCGCACTCAGGATCAACAACGCCAGCTAATAAAGAGTTTTGGGCTTCAACAACGATAACTTCAGAACCTAATTTACGTAAGTAAGAAGTGATCTCTAAACCGATGTAACCGCCACCGATAGCAACAACACGTTTAGGGATTTCGTCGAAGTTCAGCGCTCCTGTTGATGAACAAATATCTTTTTCATCAAACGGAAAACCTGGAATTTCAATCGGGCGAGAACCAGTCGCGATAATGAAATGTTTCGCTGTTACTGTGTCTGTGCCAGACGCTGATTTTAAAGTTAATTCTTTAGTTGTTTTGAAAGTGGCTTCACCTTTTAAAATAGTAACTGTGTTACCTTTTAATAATTGGTTCACACCGCCAGACATTTTGTCGCAAACAGATTGTTTCCATTTTACTAAAGTTTTCATGTCAACGTCGATACCGCCTTTGATATTCAAACCCATCGTTTTGAAATCATGTTGAGCACGGTGTAACATGTGCGTTGCCGTGATCATCGCTTTTGAAGGGATGCAACCTACGTTTAAGCAAACGCCGCCTAAAGCTTCGCGTTCGATAACAGCTGTTTTAAAACCTAATTGAGCCGAGCGGATTGCTGCTACGTAACCACCGGGACCAGAACCAATTACTACGATATCAAAATTTTGCATAAATTATTTATTTCCTTCTTGTGGGTGCTGTTGATCGTACTCAGCACGGCCTTTAAGATAACCTTTTTTAAATGCGCGCTCTAAAGTTTTAGGACACTGACCTATGTAAACTCCGCCTTGTCGGCCAAAGGCCAGACCACCACTGTAACTGCATAAATTTGCTTTCTCAGTTTCTTGGTTAAGTGGCGTTGACGGAACAGCAGGTTCAGTCGCTTTAGATTCGCTGACACTTTTTTGTTCCCAATCTGTTGATGGAACAAGTTTAGGTGCGCCAGAAGCGCATCCTGTGAATTGTAAGGCCATCGCGATAAATGAAAACAAAAAAGCTTTTTTCATATTATGACATTCCCATCATCATCACGCCTGGATTTTGGATCTTAGCGAAGAATGATTTTAAGAAGTTAGCTGCTACAGCGCCGTCGATTAAACGGTGGTCAGCAGTGATTGTGTAGTTCATTGATTTGATGAAACCGATAGAACCGTCTTTGTTTAAAACTGGTTTATCAGACATTTTGTACATACCAAGAATAGCTACTTCAGGGTGATTAATGATTGGAGTAGCGTATGTACCACCTACTGAACCGATGTTCGTGATAGTGATCGTTGCGCCTTTCATTTCATCTGGTTTTAATTTTCCGTCACGAGCACGTTTAGAAAGATCTAAGATTTCTTTAGAGATTTCTAAAATAGTTTTTTGGTCAGCATTTTTAATCACTGGAACCACTAAACCATTTGGAGTGTCGGCAGCAAAACCGATATTGAAGTATTTTTTGTAAACGATTTGTGAATTGGCATCATCAATCGAAGCATTGAATTGCGGGAACTCGCGAATAGTTGCGATTAACGCTTTCATAGCAAACGGTAAGTAAGTGATTTTAGTTCCGTTTTTCTCAGCGTAATCTTTTAATGATTCACGTAAAGCAACTAACTGAGTTACATCAGCTTCATCCATTAAAGTGAAGTGAGGAATGATCGCTTTAGACATTTGCATGTTTTGAGCGATTTTTTTACGAATTCCTAATAAGTCTACGCGCTCCTCTAACTGAGCATTTGTAGATTTGTATTCTGGCTTCGGGAAGTTCATTGAAGGAGCGCCAGCCGAAGTTGCGCCTGCGCCAGTAGTCGAAGTAGCAGCTGTCGCTTTGCCACCTTTAGCACCTAATACGTCTTCACGAGTTACACGGCCTGCTAAACCAGAACCAGTCATTGCATTGATATCAACACCCATCTCACGAGCTAAACGGCGAGTTGCAGGAGTTGCTAACACGCGTGATTCAGCTACAGGAGGGTAAATTCCGCCAGCAACCGCTGCACCAGCTGAAGCTGTCATTTGTGGAGCTGGAGTTGGTGCAGATTTCGGAGCTGCGTGAGCGCCGTTACCGTTAGCATGTGCTGCAGGCGCCGTAGCTGCTGCGGTAGCACCAGCTACACCGCTGTTAATTGTTCCGGCTGCGCCAGACAAAGTTAAAATCACAGATTCAACTTTGATCACATCACCTTTTTTAAATTTTAATTCTTTAACTGTACCAGCTACTGGAGTTGGAACTTCAACAGTCGCTTTGTCAGTCATGATTTCTGCTACAGTTTGGTCAGCTTTAACAATATCACCAACGTTAACAGTCCATTTAACTAATTCACCTTCAGTAACACCTTCACCTAATTCAGGAAGTTTTACCGAAGTCGTACCGCCACCAGTTGCAGCAGGAGCTGCGGTTTGTGAAGCAGCAGCGGCAGGAGCCGGAGCGGCTTTAGGTGCAGGAGCAGAAGCTGTCGCGCCACCTTCTAATTTTAAAATCACAGACTCAACTTTGATAACTTGGCCTGGTTTAAATAATAATTCTTTAACAGTTCCAGCAATTGGAGTTGGAACTTCAACAGTCGCTTTATCAGTCATGATTTCAGCTACAGTTTGATCAGCCTTAACTTGGTCGCCTGGTTTTACTAACCATTTAACTAATTCGCCCTCAGTTACGCCTTCACCTAATTCAGGTAATTTTACATCAGCCATTTCTAGTTGTTTCCTTTCAAACGGTCTACTTTATTTAATTCTCTATTTTGTTTAATCATACCTTCTAAGAAGAACTCACCGGCACGGTAAGAGCTTCGAACGAGAGGACCCGAAGCTACGTATAAAAAACCCATCGCTTCAGCTGTCTCTTGCCAGAATTTAAATTTTTCTGGTGTTACGTATTCGATAACTTTTAAGTGTTTAGGTGTTGGTTGTAAGTATTGGCCGAAAGTCACAACATCACAGCCCACTTCACGTAAGTCTTTTAAAGTTTGAATCACTTCTTCATCTGTTTCGCCTAAGCCCAACATGATTGAAGATTTAGTATAAATTTTTGGATCGAATTTTTTAACTAACGCTAACACGCCTAATGATTGGCGGTATTTAGCACGCGGGTCACGTACGCGCGGAGTTAAGCGCTCAACAGTTTCAATGTTGTGCGCGAATACATCAGGATATGCCGCTGCTAAGTGAAGAATTAAATTTTCATCACCACGAAAATCTGGCGTTAAAATTTCAACGATTAAATCTGGATCTAATTTTTTTGCCGTGTTCACAGTTCTTGCGAAATGATCAGAACCTTGATCAGGCATATCGTCGCGATCAACAGAAGTGATTACCACGTATTTTAATTTCATTTGTGAAATTGAATAAGCTACTTTTTCTGGTTCAAACGGATCAACCGGTGGAAGACCGGTTTTTGCATTTCCGGTTTTCACGTTACAGAAACGGCAACCACGTGTGCATGTATCACCCATGATCATGATTGTCGCTGTTCCGCCTGACCAACACTCGCCCATATTAGGGCAGCGGGCTTCTTGGCAAACAGTTGCGAGTTTTAATTCGCCTAACATTTCTTTGATGCGGCTGTAGTTTTCGCCAGCGGGAGCACGCACCTTTAACCAGTCAGGTTTACGAACTGGTTGAGGAGTATCTTTTATATCATTCAACACTTTGCCACCTTTTAGTGCAAAAAATATCACTGAATTTAGAGCTATATTACTAGCTTCAAAGACCCTTCAAAGCAAAGGTTTTTACTTTTGAATCGGGGAGTTAATCCAGCCTCCAAAGCCTATATTTTGATGCAAGGGTTTTCACGGGGTGGCAATAGTAAATTTTCGCTATAAAACAAGGCCATAGTGGTGGTTTTGTGCCGCTCATAGGTTGTCTAAACAACTCTTGTTTGTTAGCTATATAGGCTATGACATTAATGCACGAACCTTTACGAAAACTAGTTTCTCAAACTCTTATTAAGCTTATTCAAACCCAGCTAGTAGCGGCCGGTGTGGCCGAAGATGCGATGAGTGCAGGAGATGTTTACAAGGCGCTTGTCGAGCCACCAAACACTGATCTAGGTCACTTAGCTTTTGGTTGTTTTATCACAGCTAAAAATTTAAAAAAAGGACCGCCGGTTGTCGCACAACTTTTAGCGCAAGAATTAAAAAATGAATGTGCGCAAAATGTTATTCTTAAAAAAGCGATTGCTTCTGTTGAAGCGGCAGGTCCGTATATTAATATTAAATTTACTCCGGCAGGTCTTGCAGATTACGTTTTAAAACCAATCTTAAACGGTGAAACTTTTAAAGCCCAGCTAACTGAGGCCACACCTAAAATGATGATCGAGTATTCACAACCGAATACGCATAAAGAACTGCATGTGGGCCACATGCGTAATATGTGTTTAGGTGATGCGATCGTTCGTTTATTAAGATACTCAGGTTATAATATTTTAGCTTCAACTTTTCCAGGCGATGTGGGAACACACGTGGCGAAATGTTTATGGTACATGAAATACCACAATAAAGAATCAATCCCGATGTTAAATAAAGGGGCTTGGTTAGGGGCGATGTATTCAAAAGGTAATCTTTTATTAGAAGACCAAGAAGGCACGCCGCTTGAAGAAGAAAATAAAAAAATCTTAACTGAAATCTTAAAACAGTTAGAGCATAAAAACGGCGAATACTACGATTTGTGGAAGCAAACACGTGAGTGGTCGATTGAATTAATGAAAGATGTTTATAAGTGGGCGGACGTGCATTTTGACCACTGGTACTTTGAATCTGACGTTGATTCTGATTCAATTAAAACAATTAAAAAATATCACGCCGAAGGTAAACTTGTTGAATCACAAGGGGCTATCGGTCTTGATTTCTCGAATGAAAATATGGGTTTTTGCCTACTGTTAAAATCTGACGGCACGGGTCTTTACGCGACAAAAGATGTCGAGTTAGCTCGTCGTAAGTTTGAAGATTATAAAATTGAAAAATCAATTTATGTGGTCGATCAAAGGCAAGCGCTTCACTTCAAACAAGTTTTTAAAACTTTAGAAGTTTTAGGTTTTAACCAAGCTAAAGATTGTTTTCACTTACAGTACAACTACGTTGAACTTCCAGACGGGGCGATGAGCTCGCGTAAGGGAAATATCGTTCCGTTAACAGCGTTAGTTGAGACAATGAGAAATCATATTAAAGCTGAATATTTAAATCGTTACACGAATGAATGGACAGCGGAAGAAATCGAAACGGTGGCTGATCAAGTGGCTAAAGGCGCGATTAAATACGGTATGCTTAAACAAGACACGAATAAAAAGATCGTGTTTGATATGAACGAATGGACAAAACTTGATGGTGAATCAGGTCCGTTTATCCAGTACTCATTTGCGCGTATTAATTCAGTACTTAAAAAATTCACATTTGATACAAAAGCTGAATTTGTGACTGATGTTTTAGCTCACAATTCAGAGCTAAAATTAATGCAACACTTAATGAACTTTAACACTGTGGTTTTAAACTCGGCTGAAAACTATAAACCTGCGGCTTTATGCTCTTACTTATACGATACTGCTAAAAAGTTTAATACGTTCTACCACGACTGTGCGATTGGTACGGCTGAAACGCCTGATCTTAAAAAAGCGCGTTTAGCTCTAGCTTATTCAACAGGTGCCGTGATCAAACACGGTCTAAGCTTATTAGGCATTCCAGCTCCGGAAAGAATGTAGATTGTTTACTTAAGACTTCTATTTTTCGCTCTTGATTTCGGTTTACATTTAAACTGTATATAAAAGTGTAAACCCAAATCAAGAGTGAAAAGACGATGAGTAAGCTTTATAAAATAAAAAACCCACCACTTGGTAAAAGTAGTGGGTTTTTTTGTAAGTGTTAAAATTTTGCTTTACTCAGCAAGACCTAACCATACTTGTAAACGTGCACGTGAGCCGATTACGTTTTGTGACGTAGCTTCGATTTGGATTGAATCAACACGTACTGAGTATTGGTAGTCTAAACGTACACGTACGTCGCGACCTTCTCTGACAACACCAGTAGCGATATTTGTTGTACGGCCGTTTGATAAACGAGCGTAAGCGCGAATGATTTGTACGTCAGCGCTAGAAGCACGTAATAAAACTTCATTCACTAAACGGTCACCACCGTTGATACGGATAGTTTCAGACATGAACTTGTCTACTTTGCTTGTGCCCATATCTAACCAGCGGTAAGTGTACGCCGGACCGTAGTCACTATAACCTGGGTAAGAAGGATAGCCTGGTTCATACGGATTACCTGGGTAAGAAGGATAGCCTGGTTCATATGGGTTACCCGGGTACGGCGGCGGTTGTGGATGGCTCGGGCGGCTTGGGCGACCTGGTCTGCCGTGTCCGTCACCATTGCCTGGTACTAATTGAGCTTGTGCTAAGCCTGCGATTAACATAATCGCTAAAAATAATGATTTCATAAATCCCCCTGTTTAATTTGTGACACCAGCAGCTGAATACGCTTGTTTTCAACAAGGTGGTGTCATTTGTTTCTAAAAAGTTGTTGGAACACCTTAAAGCAATTGGTCGGCCAAAATAATGTGGCTCAATTGGCACCTTCTAGAGTATAAAAATGGTGACATTAGGTGTTCCAAAATCAATGGAACAGATTGTTCAAAAAGGATTTGCCAAATGAAATTTGAAAAAAAACTTCACGAAGGAATTTTACTTTCACGTTATAAAAGATTTTTTGCCGATGTGGAATTAGACGGCGAAAAAATCACAATTCATGTTCCCAATACAGGTTCATTAAAAGCGGTGATCGAAAAAAATCCGGCTCAACCACAAAAATGTTGGTTCTCGCTTCACGGTGATCCTGCAAAAAAATTAAAAGGTACTCTAGAAGCCGTACAAACTGAAGAAGGTGCGTGGGTCGGGGTGAATACTTCAAATCCAAACCGCGTTGTGACTGAAGCGATTCAAAACTCTATTGATACCGGAACTCCGTTTTTAAAAGAATGGGCTGAATACGGTTTTTATAAACCAGAATATAAAATTTCTAAAGAAACACGTTTAGATGGTGCCTTCTTTTTTAAAGAGATGGATTTAGATAATCCAAAAGCCAAGAAACATTTTATCGAAATAAAAAATACAACTTACCGCTCTAAAGTAGATAAAAAACATCATGCCCAATTTCCTGATGCCATCACGGAACGCGGACAAAAACACATCATGGAGATGATGCATTTAATGCAACAAGGGCATAAATGCGAATTAATCTTCGCCGTTCAACGTAATGATGTGGATTTTTTCTCGCCCTGTGATTTAGATCCTGAATACGCGAAGCTTTTAAAGAAAGCGGCTAAAGAAGGATTAATTATCTCTCCGATGATTATTGATATTAGCCGTGATGAAGTAAAACTTACGGCGAAAAAATTAGACGTTGTTCTTTAATTAGAATTTTACGCAAATCGCAAAAGCGGTCGATGTAAGAGATCCAGTCGCGTTCCATCTGCATTGCCATTGGGTGTCGCTCGCTGGAAATGAACTGATCAGTTGTGCAAGTGTACCTGTGGCACTATTGTAGCAGCCTCCTGAAATAATTTTTTTTCCAGCAGGACAAGTAGCCATACAGTCAGTTAAACTCGCGCATGAAGTATTAATATGCTGATATCCACCCCAAGCTGAAGAATTTTGAACTGTGCCATCACCAAACTCAACAGCCGCTGTGGTTCTGATTGGACCACTTACTGTTAGTGTAGCTGATCCTGTTGGAGTTGTTGTACCGATACCTACTTGTCCACTCGGTGTAACCGTTAGGTGAGCGGTATTACCTGATCCAAGCTGTACGGCATTGTTTGAGCGAATCGCTATGGCATCAGTAATTTCGTTGGTAAAAAAAGTAGTGCTTCCATTGGCATAACCAATAAAGCCTTTGGGAGAATTGTTACGCGAGAACGCGAGGTAGCCACCCGTGCTAGAGCTATCAAAGCGAGAGATTTCGCTGCCGCTGCCAAAGACATGAAGTGGTGAATTAGGAGATGAAGTTCCAATACCTACATTACCAGAGCTGTAATATAAATTACCGCCTGATGTTAACCACGGTCCCGGGCCAGTTTGCAATGCGCTCCAGGCAGTACCGTTACAATATTCAACAGCTCCGGCATTGTAGCGAATCGCTCCGGTATAACCCGTCGTACATGTTATGGCTGTCATGCCAATGCGGATTGCGCCAGCCACATCTAAAGCCGCAACTGGGGCCGCCGTCCCGATACCGACCTGACCAGAGTTAAGCACGATCATTGTACTTGAACTGGATAGCGAAGAAACTTTCAGTCCATATTTTGCAGCAGAGGAATTGTCGACGTGGATTTTTACGCCGTTACCGTCGTTCGATGTATTATTGAAATAACCTGCTAAAGGGCTTGAGACTGCAGTTGGGGCCATAGCAGTGAAGGCAATATTGCTGTAGATCGTGCTAGAGCCAACAGTGGCATTCAGAGTTGTCATTACACCTGCCGCATTGCTAGACCACTGTGTTCCGCCGTTAGCGACCGGAAGAACTCCGCTCACATCTGAACTTAACTGAATAAATGATTTTGTTGCTAAACTTCCTAAGCCTAAATTTGTACGCGCTAAACTGACCGAACTAAGCTCGGCTAAGTTGTTCACTGATTGTAAAGCTCCGGTGATACGCGAATCATTTCCTTCAGCCACTGTTCCTGCTGAAGTTCCGAAGTTCACAGAAAGTGTTCCTGAAGATGTAATAGGTCCACCAGTTAAACCAGTTCCTGCCATCACATTTGTAACAGTTCCTACACCCGCAGGTACAGAAGTCGGAGTCCATGCTGAACCATCATAAGCTAACACTTGGCCAGAGCTTGGTGTTACTGAGGCTACTGCAACATTGCGAAGGCGTATCACCGTTATGTCGCCAGATCCGGCCACGTTAGTGATATCGCCACTCATCGAAGGAAGTTTTGTCGCAGGTAAAGTACCTGTAACGTCAGCAGTATTTAAATCAACAGAATTTTTTGCCGCAAGTGAACCTAATGTCGGTGAAGCTGGAGTTGTCCAGATTAAGCTACCTGCCGCATTTTTTGATAAAACTTGGCCTGTCGATCCACTGTAAAATAACGTGTTCGAATCAGTTGTAACTTGTAAAAAATCGGCCGCATTTTTTCCGTTTAACATTGTCGCGTTGTGAGAGTAGGGAACAGTTCCTAATTGGATATTGGCTCTGATATCTTGCGCTTGATAGTACACCTGCACCATACGCGTATCTGCTGCAGCCACGGTACAAGCACTGTCAGTCGAAATATTTTTACCACTGGCAGCTCCGAAAAATAAACTTTGTGTAAAGTGATTTGGTGATCCAACAACTTCGAGCGAGCTACCCAGGCGGTGAGAGATAATTCCCTGGCCGTCACCAGCCGAAGAAGACGATTCACCGTAAAGGTAGCAATTTTGATCGGTCATCACGTAGAAAACCAGAGTAGCTCCAGATAAATCAATGGCATTACCGCCACTATCCGTTAAGGAACCTTCGATGGCGATTTGCTGGTTTTCAGCTGATTGAGTGAACGCCGGTTGCGATAATAGCAAAGACAAAGCTATCGCTGTGAAATATTTAAAAGAATAAGTGATTCTACGGCTAACGTTCATCTAACAACATATCGGCAGAACTGACATTAAAGTTAAGCACTAAAGTCTGTTTAGTGTTTCACTCTGAAACACTATTGATAGCAGCAGCGGTAGGAGTAGTTGAATGAGCGATCGTCTTGTCCAACACCTTGGTTTGTAATATCGCAGACATTCGTTGTCGTAGTGTTAAACGACATCAACATATAGTTTGGATTCGTAAATGGAACCGGAGCCCAGAATGCTGTGCTTCTGAATCCCGGTAATTTAGTTTCAGCACTCGCTCCAAATACAGTGTACTGCTTACAAGCACCTTGATATTGGGTTTCTGTACATATCGATGGACGCGAACCACGCGAAGTGGCTTTGTTTAAGCAGTTCGTGGCCGCTGCTAAATAAGAAGTTGCAGGCTCATTATTTGTACTTATGCAATACGCTTGGCCTGTTCCGGCTTTTCCGACCAGAGTAAATGAAGTACCCCCAGATGCTGTCGTACAGTGAGTAACACCGGCTATGCCTTGCCAGTAAGTCCCATCACAAAATTCCATAGTGTTTAATGTGTTATTGTATCGTTGCTTTCCTTCGTCAGCAGTTGTGCAAGTGACGTTAGAATCAGAGCCATCGCCAGATAATTTAATTGAACCGCTGACCGTCGCACTATCATTAACTTGTAAGGCCACTGTTCCTGCGCCCAGGTTGTTAATAGTCACAGACGGAGTTACGCTCGCCGTATTTCCTTCGAGAGTTAAATTACCGGCAAAAGTCATCTTTGATACATTATCAATCGTGTTAGCGTTAACACCACCGGCAATACGGCGACGTTGTGCTGAAGAGTTCGTGTAAAATAACGAAACTCCATCGTATTCAACCGAGCCAGCTACAGGGGTCGTTAGAATATTTGTATTCGCAAATTGCATTCCTGGAGTTGTCGTGGTTGCGCCGTTAAGCAATAAAGTTTTTGAAGCTGTTAAATTATCCGTAAAAATCGATGGGCCGTAGACTGATAATTTGTAGCCTGGAATCTCAGCTGCGCTACCAACAACGAAATTATTGTTAATATAGTTTGTTCCGTTTGAGCGAAACTGGACACGGGCAACGCCTGCAGCATCATACATAATTTGAAATAAATTATTAAAACTGTCTTCGCCAAAGCCAATCATACTAACTTGCGCAGAGGGTGTAATAATTTGTGCGTAGGTATCTATAGACGGAGAGCGAACGTGTAGACGGTAAGATGGATTTGTTACGCCGATCCCGACATTACCACCGTTACCAGCGATAATAACGTTTCCTTTAGTGCCATGGCTGGTGGAATCAATCGCCAGTGATCCGCCTGAGGCAATGCTTCCATAAAGAAAAGGTGTAGTCACAGCACCTGCAAAAACATTGTTATTTGTTGTAATCGAACCGCTGACATTTACACTTCCGGCGGCATTAAGGTTTCCAGAAAAATTACCATTCCCATTCACACCAACTCCACCTTTAACAATTAAAGCCCCGTTTTGATAGTTCGTGCTGGCAAGAGTTGACGACACCACAACGCTGTTAGGAGTTGATAAGGTAATATTTGATGTTGAATTAATCGTTGCAATGTTATCAAGAGAGTTCGTTACTGAACCAGTCGCTAAAGTGCGGCGAGTGTTAGTATTGTCGGTGATATATAAATTTGAACCATCAAATTCGACAGCACCTGGTGCTGGAGAGCCTAGTAAGGCACCGCTTGTTAATTTTAAACCAGGTAACGACGTGCCACCAGCTCCAATATGTAAGCGTGCTGTTGGGGTTGGTACACCCGCACCCACATTGCCATTATTAAGGACGATAAAACTAGTTGAATCAAAAGCTGAAACTCTTAAACCGTAATAAGAACCATTGGCATTTTCGGTATTAATTTTTAATCCGTAGCCGTTGGCGTTCGGATTATTAATCGAAGCGGCTACAGTTGAAGAAGCACTGATCGGAGCAGCCACATATAATGCGGTATTCGAAAAAGTCGTCGAAGAGCCGATGGTTGTGTTGCTAACTGTGTAAATTCCACCAGCACCTAGACTCCATTTCGATCCGCCGTTAGCCATCGGTAAAATACCAGTTACATCAGCACTATTTAAAGTGACGATTGATTTTGTAGCTAAATTTCCTAAGCCCAAGTTATTACGAGCCATCGTTGCTGAGGTGATCTCACTTAAATTATTCACACCCTGCAAAGCACCGACAATGCGCGAATCATTACCTGCGGCCACTGTTCCAGCTGATGCACCAAAATTTACCGAAAGAGTTCCTGATGAAGTAATTGATCCACCCAGTAAACCTGTTCCTGCAGAAACATTTGTGACAGTTCCAATGTTTGCAGGAATTGTTGTCGGAGACCAAGTAGAACCATTATATAAAAGAACTTGTCCAGATACTGGCGCTGTAGCTGCTAATGGCACACCTCTAAAACTTTGAATCGTCATAGTCGATGAGCCAGCGGCTGTTGAGACGTCGCCTGAAAAACTTGGCAAGTGGGTAACCGATAGCGTACCTGTGACATCAACACTGGAAAGACTCACACTATTTTTCGTAGCTAGCGTACCTAACGTCGCGCTGTTTACCGGAGTGTAACCTAAAGCACTGGAAATTTGCGCAGAAGTTAAAGTGTTTGTTGACCAAGTTAAACCAGAAGCTGACTTTGTTAAGTATTGTCCGGCAGCACCGCCATAAAAAATCGTGTTCGTATCAGCACTGACCTGAACGAAATCAGTTACAGATTTTCCAGAAAGCATTGTTGCATTTTGCGCGTAAGGTACAGTGCCAAGTTTAATAGTCGCCGTGATACTTTCGGTGGGGTAGAACACTTGCACGAGGCGTGTATCTGCTGCTGTTACCGAGCAAGGACTATCAGTCGCAATAGATTTACCGCTTACGTTTCCAAAAAATAAGTTTTGCGAAAAAGAATTTGGAGAACCCGCTGCGAGAGTGCCATTTCCTATGCGATGAGAGATGTTTCCCTGATTATCACCTGCGGCCGCAGACCATTCGTTGTAAAGATAACAGCCGTTAGCTGAAACATAAAAAGTTAAAGCCACATTGCTTAAGTTGATAGGATTACCGCTGGTATCGGTTAAATTTCCTTCAAAGGCCATTTGCTGGTTTTCAGAAGATTGTGCAAACGTAGGCTGACATAATAGCAAAGACAAAGCTATCGCTGTGAATTTCTTAGTAAAATTAGTCATCCCCGTACTTAGATTCATTCATAGTATTTATCGGATTTACCCGAATAAATGTTTAACAGTTTGGTGGAGTTTTTTGTTTCAGAATGAGAGAACGTCGCTCTTATTTGATACGAATAGCACCTTTAAATTTAAAGCCTGGTCCAGTTGTTGTGCCGGCTGAAGATATAACGCGCGCACGTAAAATGACAGGTGTGCCCGAAGCCGTTGTGGCATTGGCGGCAACACTTCCGGCGGTAATTTGTAAATCACTACTATTAGTCACCATACGACGAAGATTTAACACAAGCGTGTTGCCGAAATCACTGATTCCACGTAATTTAAAATCGCGGTATGAAGCCTCTACCGGAATATCAAAGGCGACTGTGTTGTTTGGATTAATTTTATAAGAATAAGTTCCAGAGCCACTGCAATCCAGCGTATAGCTTTCAGCAAATTGGCTTAATGGCGTGTAGTTTGACCCACTATCAAAACTTACGTGAATATCTTTAATTGAACCCTGACATTTTCCAGAAATATAAAAAATCGATTTGCTGGTTTTGCTTTTTAGAATTTGTGTGCTTTCGCTGATTTCAAAACCACCCACTTCACCAAGCACGGTCACAACAGGGGCTCCGGGTTGACATGACATCAAACTGAGTAAACTTGTAAAGAATAAAACGTTAGTTAACTTTAAATAATTCATATTTTACCTATTCATAACAGCAGCGATAGTTTTTGGAATTGTTAATGTAATCGGCGTCAGTAACACGGCCATTGTAAGGTGCAGCACCGGTATTAGGTTCTATATGGCAAGTCGATCCATTGCTTGAAGAATAAGAAACATAAATATTTTTCGGATAGTTCGACGTGCCACCGACCGGGATAGAGTTTGAAGTCCAGTGGTAAATACTATTGTTTAAATTTATAAAAGTTGGAGTAACGTTATTATAATTTTCGCAGGCTAAATCTAGCTGCACAGTCGTACACAAGCGGGCTTTCGTACCTGTACTAATTACGGCGTTACGACACATATTGCTGGCATTGGTCACTGTTTGCGGGGTATTAACATTTGTACTCATGCAAAATGCCGAAGGCGTACCAGCAGTGCCAACCATCGTATAACCTGAATCACAAGAGGTAAGACCATTTACGCCCAGCCATCTTGTACCGTTACAATATTCCATGGCTTTCACAACATTATTGTAACGTTGCGCGCCTTCTTCAGCTGTTGTGCACCCAATCGGTAAAGCAGCAGGGCTTCGTAACTGGATCACACCACTCACGGCGATACTTCCATCTACTCCCGTATTGCCGCCAAGAATTGTAGTACCTGAAACATGAAAGTTAGCTTGTGGTAAAAATACGTTCACACCGACACGACGGTCATTTTTAACGATGAAGTTTACGCCATTTATTCCATTGACCGAAAGGCCGAAATTACCCGGATTATTACCATTGGTTTCAATTAATAAGCCGTCATGATTTGTACTATCTTGTCTTAAATAAGCTAAATGACTTGCCGTTGATTCAATTAATAAACGGTACGATGGATCTGGAATTGATGTACCGATCGCAATGTTTGAAGTGTTGTAAAGACCGTTATTTCCATCTTTTGTCCAAAACCCCACAGGGTGCCAGATGGTTCCATTGCACGTTTCCAGATGATTATTATTGTTGTTATAACGAAGCACGCCTAGCTCAATTCCACTACAGCTTGTGGCTGCGCCATTTGTTCCAAGCTTAATTGTACCTTGTACATCAAGCATTGCATTCGGTGAATTTGTACCGATACCTACCTTACCAGTTCCGGTAATCGTCATGCGTGTGGCCATATTGCCCGGGTTAGATTTTGTTTGAAATTCGAGTTGGCTTTGTTCACCTGAAGCGGCTATCCAGCGCGAAATAATACCGGCTTGGTTAACCATAGTTCCTGATGCATTTTCAGCATCAAATAAAAACATCGATCCAAAGTTATCGGCGCCATTACCTGCATTTGATGTTTGACGACGAATTGCAAATAACGGAATTACATCAGCATTTGTTGCTGTTGTTGAAACAACGTTTAACCCACCATCGACAGTATAAAAACCAGAAAGAACATCACCACCACTGCGAACGAAGTTTGCGGTAGTTGGCGCCCATTGGCTTCCGTTGTAACTCATAATTTGTCCCGAAGCCGGAGATGTTGCAGCTACCGGTTTGTTTTGAATAGCCACAACTTTCAGGGTGTCATCACCAGCATTCGAAACAATGTCGCCATTAAAGGCTGGAAGATTAAACTCCTGTAACATGCCTGTAGCTTGCGTTGAAAGATTCACTGAATTTTGCGTAGCTAAAGCTCCTAAACCTAAATTAGCTCGGGCTACGCCCGCGCTTGCGACATCACTTAAATTTAAAGCGGGAATAAGTGGCGTAGGAACACTTGTCGGTATCCATGAAGTGCCGTTAAAAACTAAAGCTTGGCCCGAGACGGGTGCCACCAAAGAAAGTAAAGTTCCTTGAAGACGGGTCACGGTCATTGTTGTCGAACCGGAAGCTGAAAAAACATCGCCAGTGTAAGATGGCAAACGCGCCGAAGCTAAAATTCCCGTAGCTGAGGCAGAACCTAAATCAATTGAAGAAACTCCACCTGCGGCCGCCGGTAAATTCACCCAAGAAAAACCAGATCCACTGCGACTTAACACTTGGCCTATGGTACCGCCACTGACACTTGAAGCTAAAAGAAAATCAGCATCTGATTTTCCATTGAGTAAGGCGGCATTCGCTGCATATTGAGAGTAGGGCACAGAACCAAGAGTGACAGTTGCTGTGACATTTAAAAGCATTGAATAAACATCGGCAAAGCGGGTGGCATTAACGGCAACCGAGCAGGCCGTGCCAGTGCCATCCGCTAACTTACCGTTAGCAATACCGCTGAAAACCGAAGCTGAAAGAATGTTGTTATAAGAAACCGGAGAGGTAACGGCAGAACCATTTCCGAACTGATGTAAAATACTTCCGTCAGCAGAGCCAGCACTTGAAGACGTCTCCGCAAAAAGCACACATTTTTTTCCGAATGAATCGTTCGCTGTAATATAAAAATAAAGCTGTTGGCCCTGTAGATCGACGGCGTTTCCGCCCGTATCAGTCAGTGTACCTTCAAATGACATCATCTGATTTTGTGTAGATTGCGACCACGCTGGTTGACAGAGTAATAACGACAGAAAAACTGTCGCAAATTGTTTTGCAAAATAAGCGGTCCTGAAACGTGAAATCATCAATACATTCATCGGGATAAAAGGTCTAAATGTTTAACACTTTAGTCAGATCTAGACTGATTATTCTAGACGTTGACCCAATTCAAAACATTTAGATTCCAGCCGATATCATATTGAGAAAATTAAAGAATTTATTTAACGGAATAAATAGGGATGTTGTGAACGAACAAATGCGACGTTTTATAATGGCAGGGATGATATCGGGGACAAGCTTCGGCTTAGTCTTAGCGTGGTATTATTTTTCTGCACCAGAAAATAGAAACGTTACAAATCAACAACCTATTGCTGTCGTAAAAAAAATTAAAGAAGAAGTTGACCGCAGACCTGCTAAACGCCAAGTCTGGCAGTCAATCACCAACGGTGAAGTGGTTTATTCTGGCGAAGCGATTCGTACCGCTAAGGGCTCCGAAGTTAAAATTCAATTCTTAGATGGTAGCCGCTCGATTGATATCGAACCAGAATCAATCGTGATGATCTTACAAAGTGCAAATAAAGAATTCTCCCTTGATCTTATGGAAGGGGGAGCTTCCGTTATTGCCGACAAAGAGGGTGCCGGTGGTTTCAACCTTATCCAAAATGGTAAGACTGTTGCTTTAAAAGGGGCTGCAACACTTTCTAAATCAGGCACTGGTGGCTTAGAAATCCAAAGTGATGATTCAGGCGCTGGTGGAAACCCATTCTTCGCCATCATGAACGACAACCGTTTAGCGGGATTTAAAATGGTTCAACCAGCCAAAGACAAAAGTGTGCTGATTGATGAAAATAAACCTGAAGTTGATATGTCATGGTCAGGCGTGCCTGCTGGTTTTAAAACTAAAATTGCGATTGGTACTGAAAGAAGTAACTTAAACCAAACTTTTGAAACAGATAATTTTCAGTTTGCTTTAAAATTACCAAGTGGTTTCTATTTCTATAAATTGTATTTTACAAACCCAGCCACGGGCCAAGTGGTGGGTGAATCAAAATTACAACGTTTAAAAATCAACGAACGTAAATTTCCGGTTTTCGTAAGTCCTACGGCAAATCAATTTATTCAAATCGTGAATCAATCAGCTAATCCGAAGTATAAAATGTTATTCGATTGGACTGAAGGTGAATTTGTTACTAAATATTTAATCGAAGTAGCTGTTGACAGCAGTTTGCAGAAAAAAGTAATCAACCAAGCTATGGATAAAAAAGCTGGTTTTGAATTTGAGCTTTCGCCAGGCGAATACTATACACGTATGTCAGCTTTATTTGATGGCGAAACAAAACCTGTCTCAGGCAAAATCGAAAAATTTACGATCAGTTTAAATCGTAAGATCGATCCTTCGACAATCGGGGTGAACTTAATCACTTGGGGTAACGATGCTGAAAAGCAATTTTTTATCGAGCAGCCTGAGCTTGCGATGACGTGGGCTACCTCATTAGGTAAAAAAGTGGCTGAATTCCGTATTAAATTACAAAACAGCGATGATCCGTATGCGCCAGCGCAAGAAGTGCGTAGTCGTGATTTAGCGACCAAAGCCAAAGTTTTTAAACCGGGCCGTTATATCGCCAGTATCCAAGGTGTAGACCAAGGTGAAAACGTAATCGCGAACTCACAAAAAAGATTTTTTGAAATTAAAGAATTAGACATGGTTAAAGCGCCGGTGATTTTAGGTGAAGAAATTCTTAAAGCGAACCGTGATGGCGATTTAACTGTTAAATGGAATTTAGCTAACGGAGCTTATAAATATAAAATCCGCGTGCTTGATGAAATGGGCCAACAAGTTGAAGGGCGTTTACTTGAATCAGCGCAAACTGATTCGATGAACTTCTCTTCTTTAATGCCAGGAAAATATCGTTTAGAATTAGCCGGCGTTGATATGTTAGGTAGAACAGGCCACGTGGCCGTTCGTACAATAGATGTACCAGAAATTAGTAGCTTAGGGGCTCCAAAAATTAAGAAGTTAAAAGTGAAATAATTAGCAACATGATGACACAAACACACCGCAACCTGATTTTAGCAGCATTTTTCTTTTTTGCGGCTGTGCTTTATCCAAAATTTGCCTTAAGTGCAGAAAGTAATGTCGAGCTTGAGTGGGAAGGTGTTGAAAATGCCAAATCTTACGACCTTGAAGTTAAATCGACAAAAAATACTTTTAAATTTCAAACCAAAGAAGCCATCTGGGCCGGTCGTTTATCGCCAGGCTTTTTTAAGATGCGAATCCGGGCCCGTGATAAACGGGGTGTTCCGGGTGAGTGGTCGGAATACCAAGAATTCAAAGTTTTCTTAGCTTCTCCGGAATTTGTGAACCCAACGAGTGGTTCTATTGTTGCTTCTGCAAACAACGATGTCCAAAACGTGACATTCAAATGGAAAAAAGTTTTTGCTGGAAAAAAATATACCCTTGATGTGCAAGGGTTAGACTCCACATTCCGTAAACAAATCGAGTTAACCGATGAAAAAGCTACGATGGAACTTCCGGTGGCAACAAAATTTATGGCGACGATTCGTGCAGCCAATGAAGTTTTAACAAGTAACCCTGAAAAAGATCGTGTCGTAGAATTCGTGGTGAGTGGTAAAAAGCTAGCGGCTCCAAAACTTATTCAGCCTGAAAGTTTATTCGTGCGTGAAGTTAAATGGAACAAACCAGAGTTCGCGCAAGCTTACAGTTATACATTAGAAAAAATGGATGCGAAATCGCAAAAATTTAATGTGGTTGAAGAAGGTAAAGAGCTTCGTGGTGAAGCCATGCCATTTAAAAAAGAATATCCGGGTGGAACATACCGTGTAACGGTAAAATCCATTGCCAGTTATCGCCCATCATCTGAAGCCGTTTCTTTAAAATTTACGGCCAAAGAAGGTGATCGTACAGAGCGCGCTGAAGCCTTAGCACGTTTACGTGAATCGATTGAACGTTTATCGGGTTGGTTTGGTATTGCCAGCTATTTAGTTAACTCAGTTGAATATCAAAATTTAAATTATGATTTAACAGGTACACAAACGACATACAATGCCATCGGTGGAACTTTGCGTGCTGGCGTTGGTTATGTGACAATGAAAAACCCATGGGGTTATTACTTAGCCGCTGAAGCAAGTACGCTTAAAGTCGATGGCTTTGGCGATATTAAGTACAACATGTTTGAAGTAAATTCATTTTTTAAAATGAAACCGAATGATGCCGGTGAGTTTCGTCAAACGGCCGGTGTTGTGTACAAAGAGCTTCCTGATTTGACGACGAACTTTGCGGGCACAGTTAAAAACACGTCAGCGATAGCCGCTTTAGGTCTTCGTTATGGTGTAGAATACTGGCATGCGATGACACCGAAATTAGGTTTACAAGCCAATGCTCATATCTTTCCGTTAATCGCAGGACAAAAAACAACGAATGGTCAGGCCTTTGTGCCAAGCACATCTGTGCAGGCTGGTTTTTTAATTAGCTATCGTTGGAGTAAAAACTTAACGACATTGGGCGGCTACGCGTACCGCACGGATAAGATGGAATATAAAACCGCACCGACTTCGACATTTCCGAATCCTGCGGCCGATAAAAACTCAGCTACACTTAAAGGTCATTATTTAAATCTATTTCTGGAGTACCAACTATGAAACTGAAAAATATGCGAATTCCGATTTCAGCTAAAATCATTGGTGTAACGACTTTCATTATCTTAACCGCGATGGTTTTGGTCACCAAACAAAGTTCTGAGTTCTTCAGAAAGGTTATGACCCAACGGGAAGAGTTTTCGAACTTTACCGAGGCTTCACTGCGCGGAAAACAGGTTGAAACGATTTTAGACGGTTCATTAGATAAAGCCAGAAACTTGTCACAAATTTTATTAAAAGAAACTTTTGAAGGCCTTGGTCAATACAAATTACCTAAAGATAAAAACTTAGTGGGTATTGAGATCTATCAAGTTGTCGACGGTAAACCGCAGCTTTATGTTAAAAAAGTTCAAGAAGACTTCTTAATTAAAAATAAACTAACGCCAGACTTCGTTGATCAGGTTCGTCAGAAAAAACCATTTCCGATCTCGTCGGTTATGCAAAAAAATATTGAACTGCAATTTGCTGAAGTAAACCCAAGTGTTCGCGTGGTTTCAATTGGCTTTCCGTACAGCCGTGATGCGCAAAACCAGGTAAATACATTCGTGATCGCAGCATTTAACTCTGAAATGATCCAAAGTCTATTTTCCAATGACAGTGAACGTGAATTCTTCCTCATTGACCGTAATGGTTTTTTATTAGCGCATCAAAATGAAGAATTACTTCGCCAAGGTAAGAATATCAAAGGCGAAAACTTCGTTCAAAAAGCTCTAGCTGATGCTACAAATTCAAAACAATTAACGTTTAAAAACGAAAAAGGCAAAGCCTATATCGGTGCCTTCGTAAAAAGTAGCTTCTGGGGAACAGTGTTACTTGCACAAACTCCGTTAAGTATTGTGAACGAACCAGCGCAAGAGGTACAACGCAAAGCGATCTTTATTTCAGGTATCGTACTAAGTTTTGCACTGTTTGCGGTATTCTTATTCTCATTAACATTAAGTAAACCGATCGAGGTCTTGGCTGAATTAATCAAAGAAATTCCTAAAGGAAATTTCAATATTTCAGCCCGTAAAAAAGTTAAATCTCATGATGAAGTGGGTGACTTGGCGGCGGCCTTTGACCACATGACCGAAGGTTTAAAAGAGCGTGATAAAGTGAAAAACTTATTTAATAAGTTCCACGGATCAAGCGTAACCGAAAACTTATTACAACAAGAAGTCAGCGTTGGCGGGACGCGAAAAGAAGTAACCGTTTTCTTCTCAGATATTCGTGGTTTTACAAAATTCTCAGAAGGTCATACGCCAGAAGAAGTTGTATCGATGTTAAATGAATACTTCGCTGTGATGGTGGGAATCATTAACCGTCATGGTGGCGTCGTAGATAAATTTATCGGTGATGCGATCATGGCTGTGTGGGGCGTACCAGCAGGCAGCGACCGTGATACAGAAAACGCTTTAAAAGCGTGTTTAGAAATGCGTTCAGCTTTATTTACTTTAAATGCTTCACGCCGTGAACGTGGCTTAACAGAAATTCAAATCGGTATGGGCTTACATGCTGGTGCTGCGATTTCAGGAACGATCGGTTCAGAAGAACGTATGGAATTTACCGTGATCGGTGATACCGTGAACGTGACTTCGCGTATCGAATCTTCAACGAAGCACTTTGAAGTAGATTTATTAGTCAGCGATGAAGTCTTTAACCGTTTATCACAACCGGTCACAACACAAGAAGTGACAGCAGATGGTTCAGTGGCGGTTGCACAAACTGAATCACCATTTAAGTTTGATTTAGCTGGTGACATCGAAGTGAAAGGTAAAACACTTCCACTAAGATTATATAAAGTTTTAAGTTAAATGGGTGCCAGGCCTTTTTTTATAAATGGGTGCCAGGCCTTTTTTACTACGTTTAAATTTGGTTTGAAGTTATTGAAGGGTAAATCCCAGAGGATCTAAACTTTGATGACGGCGTTCAGGGCTTTTACCGTTGAAGTCACCAGAAGGCATTCCTAGAAATAACTCTGTACCGTCATTTTTTAATTCAAAAATACTGTATAAAACTTCGTTCGCCTTGGGTGTTTGAAATTCATCACAAACTTTGCCGGTCACAACTTTTTTCTCGAAAGCTTTCCAGTTATTAAAGCCGCAGTAGTTAATTTGATTTAACACTTCACCTACCAGCTCAGATAAAGCCGTATAAGAAACTTCAGTGGCTATCATATCGATATTATTGGCTGACTGCTGCGTTTGGTATTTCACTTCGTAATGCAAATACGGTGTTTCACAGCTGCGGTCTTCAAAAGCCGTGTAAGTGATCATCCATTCAGAATTATTTAGATTTACCAGGGTTTGGAGGTAGTCTGAATTATCATCATAACAAGAGCGCAGATATTCAGTGGCAGAAACAGGAAGAGTTGATAAAAGGGCAATCGCTAAAACTAAAAACTTTTTCATAACTAGAAGTTTAAGATGGACCAAATAAAAAAGGCAACCCGAAGGTTGCCTTTTTTGCTTTTCAGAGACGTCTCTAAAAACTACTTAGCTAGATCTCTCTGCTAAGGGCCTACTTAGCAGATGCTAAGTGTTTGTCGATGATTTCTTTGAATGCTGGGAATGGGTAAGCACCACGTAAAGAAACACCGTTGATGATGAAACCTGGAGTACCGCTCATGTTGAATTTACGAGCTTCTTCCATATCAGCATCGATACGTTTTTGAATTTTTTCGTCTTTTAAAGCTGCTTGAACTTTTTTAAGATCAGCGCCAACTTTTTTAGTTACATCAGCAAAGTAAGCTTCGCCTTTGTCTTTTAACATGCCTTGGTTTTCGAAAACCATGTCATGGAATTTTTCAGCTTTTTCTGGGCTTTGCTGAGCAATAGCTTCGAAGTATTTGGCTGCAGGCATTGCAAGTGGGTGGAAATCAAGCGGTAAGTGTTTGAAAACGATTCTAACTTTATCGCCGTACTCTTTACGAACTTGTTGCATAGTTTGGTAACCACGAGAGCAGTATGGGCATTGGAAATCAGAAAATTCTACGATAGTGATCGGAGCTGCTTTGTTCCCGAAAATAACGCGAGTTTCATCGATTTCTGGTTTAAGAGGGTTAGCGTACTCTTCGTCACGTTGTTTTTTCTCTTCTTCTTGAGCTCTTTCGCCGGCAACTTTTTGTGCTTCTTGTTGAGCTTTCATCACTACTTCGATGAATTTATCTGGATGTTTTTCAATCGCTGTAAATACGATTGATGGATCTTTTTCTACAGCTTCTTTTAATTGTTTAGCTGAAGGTGCACAAGCAGTGATAGCTAATACTACCGAAGCTGCTAAAGCTAGTTTGATTGACTTAATGGTTTTCAAGAGATTCTCCTTGTTTGTTAGCCAAATTAGTGTGACATAGCTCTCCTAAAATGCAACCTAAGACTAAGGTCTGGCTATTGACAGCACGAGCTGTACTTTTTCGCTTTTATTTTCGGTATAATGAGTCAAAGGAACTTTATTTATGCATAAAAATATCATCATCGCAGGCCTTTTAGCTTTTGTTCTTTCTGCTTGCTCAAGCTCGCCATCGAGCTCAACAAATTCGTCTTTTAACATGGTTGAAACAATTCAGATTGATCAAACTTATAAATCATTAAAGTTATTAGATTTAGACCAGATGACTGATCTTCTTTATGAAAAAGCCAATGATTATAAAAGAAATAACCGCGTACAGGCTCTTCGTGAAGGGGTAATGATTGCATTTTCTCGCCCGAACGAAGAAGTGATTTTAGATAAAATCATTTCTATTGTGCGTAGCCCCTTAGAAGATTTAGGTGAGTGGGAAGCGACTGTTGAACAGATGGTGGGGCAGTCAGTTCAGAATCTGAAATCAGACTCATCATCTGGAACAGACCAAGTGACAGCGTCTGTAATTTTAGAAAATGTTCTTTCAGAGTTTAAACCGATGTTTACAAAGCAGTACCAAAGTGGAGGTTTTGAAACCTCAATCATCGAACGCATCGCAGCTTCGGATGTACGCTTTTCTAAACAAGCGGTGCAGGAGAAAAAGTTAAACCAAATGAAGTCAGGTTTAACGCCATCACAACTGGCCCAAAAGCTGATAGAGATTAAAAACAAAAAACTAGAAGAACAGCGCGAAGCTGAAAAAAAGAAAAAAGGCTAATTACGTAGCTGTCCAAGGAAGGATAGCTAGCGCGGCGGTCATATAAATCAGGAAGCTCATCTTCCGTCCAGAATTTCTCAAATTGTCTCATAACGACTCAAGTTCCCTTAACAACCCTCCGATAGGTTTATTGTGCATCACTGATGATGCCAAAAACGACTACCAGGAGGTTACAACATGTTTATTCAAGGCGATTTACAAGCAGTATTCGACGCACTTTATTCAATTGGCGCGATTGATCCTGTATTGCAAGCGGACTGGGAAAAGATTAACGGCGAAATGAACGCTAATCCAAGACAAGTCCACAATATTTGCCACTCGATTAACTCATGTTCTGGTGATCGTAAGAAAATTATCGAAGCATTATTAGGAATGGATCAACAATCTGTTTCGTTCGTAGCACTGGAGGTGGCTCGTGAATTCAGCGAATTTCAAGACCGCAAAGAACTACACTAAAACATTTATTCGAACTCCGTTCGATGGTTATACATTCATGAAAGCTTTTTTATTTTCGTTATTCTTCTTCATGCAAGTTAAAGTTCATGCTGACTGGAATATCGATTTAACTCGCCGTCAAACGGATTTCAACCGTATTGAAAACCAAAGAATGCCGGCTTCAACAAATTTTGAACCTGCAAAAGCAACTGATGCAGATATTTTAGAGGCGTTGAAAAAAGTTGTAAATCCGGTTGAACCATCTCAGGAAATCGTGGTGTTACAAACTGAAAAAGGCTTCGTGCCAGAAATGATCCATTTAAAAAAGAACGACGTTTATAAAATTCACGTGGTGAATTTAAATCTTAAAGAGAAAAACGTAAGTTTCGTGATGGATGCGTTTTCGCAATCACATAACACGGTTTACGGAAACATTAAAACATTTACGATCCAACCAAAAATCGAAGGTGTTTATTCTTTCCAAAGCCCTGAAACAGGTTTCTCAGGTAAAGTGGTGATCACACCAGATACGGTCAGAAAAATTGCATCTGAAAAAATTCCTGCGCAAAAAAATCAGGAAAAAGTTGAAAATCAAGTTAAAGCATCGTCCCTCCCTACAGACAATAGCGTTTTTAACGGTGATGATTCACTAAAGTAAGAAAGATACAGTCGTGTCACAGACACGCGAAGGCAACAAATGGCTTCTGACGATAACTCAAATTTTAAAGAAGTAATTCAACGGGCTTTAGGACCCGTTGAAGAGTATTTAGCTGATCCAGGAGTTTCAGAAGTTCTTATCAATGGACCCAATCAAATTTTCGTCGAAAGAAAAGGTAAATTAGAATTAACTCCGGCTAAGTTTCCGGATGAAGATAATTTACAAGCTGCGATCAATTCGATCGCGCAATCGGTTGGCCGTCGTATCAATAAAGAAGAACCACGCCTAGATGCACGTCTTCCAATTATTGAAGGTTCTCCAGCCAGTGGATCGCGTATTGCCGCGGTTCTGCCACCGATCTCTCGTCAGGGAACGGTTATTTCTATTCGTAAATTCACGGCGTCGAAAATCACGCCGAATGATTATATCAAATACGGAACAATCAGTCCTGATGCCTGGCAGTTTATTGATCTGTGCATGTTCTTAGGTAAAAACATCGTGGTGAGCGGTGGTACTGGTTCAGGTAAAACCACATTGTTATCACTCATGTGTTCACGTATTCCAGCAGGCCAACGCGTATTAATCATCGAAGATTCATCCGAGTTACAGGTTGAATACGAACACGTTGTGCGTTTTGAAACTCGCCAAGCCGATCTTATGGGTAAAGGTGAAGTAACGATTAAAGATTTATTAAAATCAGCTCTACGTCTTCGTCCAGACCGTATTATCGTGGGTGAGGTTCGTTCAAGCGAAGCCTTAGAATTAATTAATGCCATGAATACGGGTCACAAAGGTTCAATGGGTACGGTGCATGCGAACTCGCCTGAAGATGCAATTATCCGTCTTGAAGCCTTAGCGGCCAGCGGTGATGCGAAGCTTTCAGAAAAAGCTTTAACATCACAAGTGGCTTCAGCGATTGAAATTATCGTTCAGATTTCTCGTTACTCAGATGGTTCTCGTAAAATCGGGGCTATTTCTGAAGTGCGCGGTATTGATGAAGAAGGTAAATATATCGTTGTACCTATTTTTGAAATTCAAAATTTAACACGTGCACCAGATGGTAAGTTAATTGGTGGTATCGAGCCTACAGGCAACGTGCCGTCGTTCTATCAAGAAGTTATCGATAACAAGATTAACTTCCCGTTATCGAAATTCCAAAAAGCTAAAAAAGCCGGGTAGTGCCTGGCTTTTTAATTTAAACGCCGAATTAAAAAATTTAAGATTGCACTTTTGCGGCGCAAGAACTCCAAAAGAATTGGCGAGGCTCATTAAATTCAAAACGTAAGCATCAGTGGCGATCACGTAAGTACCAGAAACCGAAATTTCAAATTTTACAAACCCATTGAACTCATTTTCGGGACTGGGAAGCAGTTGCAATTTCACTCTTTGGCCAACAGGAATTACAGGTAGGGCCTGTTTAGGGGTGTTGGCCACAAGCGGCTGGGTATAAAACAATTAGACAGTTTTTAACCGTTAAAACTCCTTAAAATGCTCTCTGTGTTGGAGGCGGCCTTGCTCTATAAAGCCTTGTGAAAAACATGACTTTTATAACCTCATTTTTAGGCGCTTTATTATTAACTTCAATGGCTCAGGCCAGCGACTGTACCCCTATTACGAATCGCTTTTTAGTAACGGGTAACGACCTTGATAAAGCCACTTACAAAGTCACCATGGATTCCTGCACGCACATTGACCCGAAAGGGAATTCAACCGATGTGGTAAGTCTTAGAAGTTTTAAAATGCGCGGTGAATTATTTAACTGGGTAGTGAACAGTAAGACTTTGCAAACAGCATTAGTTCCACAAAAATGTCTTCAAGGCTGCCACACATTTCAAGCGGCTAATGACACAAAATACGCCGATCTTTTAACAGAAGCTACGATTGTGCCATCACCAACAGCCGGTGCGGGAATTCAAAAAGCTAAAGAGCAAACAACAGAAAAATTTTTAACAGTTGATCTGTGCCCATCATCTAAAAAATTGCAGACTGAAATTTTCGAAAAAATTCAAAGCGGTTATATGACAAATGTTCCGGTGGCGTTAGCGGTTTCAGGTTACTGGATTAAAAATCATCACGATGAATTTGTTTATTTATTACAACTTCAAGATCAGAAAAAAATTAAAATCACGTGGGTGAACCACTCGTTAACTCATCCGTACGATAAAACAAAAGGCATCGAAGAAAATTTCTTATTATCACCAGCTGTTGATTTTACCCGCGAAGTTTTGGGTAACGAATTAGTGATGTTAAGCCAAGGGTTAGTGCCTTCGGTGTTCTTTCGTTTTCCGGGATTGATTTCTAGTGACAAGCTGATCAGCCAACTTAAAGCCTGGGGTCTTGTACCATTGGGTTCAAATGCGTGGTTAGGTAAGGGGCAAAAGATTAAAAATGGGTCAGTTGTACTTGTTCACGGAAACGGCAATGAGCTCTCTGGCTTGGTTTTACTGTACAAAGCGCTCGAAATTCAGCCACAAATCAATGCAAATTGGTCAGATTTGAACCGAGTTTGGAACTCGGTGACTGATACGATGAACACAAAACCTTAATAATCGTATTTTTCTTACTTTTGCACTCTATAAAAGGTTGAAACTCCCAGAGGGGAAAGCTACCTTTTTTTTCGGATGCATTTTAGCTGTAAAATTACGAATTCAATTTTGACTTATTTGGAAACCGAAAAGGTTGATCTGAATGCGTTTTTTTCAGAATCCGACATCCCGTGGGATTTTTTAAAAGATCCTTCAAACTGGATGTACGCTCCCGATATGGAAGCGTTCTTAGAACGTATCATCACTAAGCAAGAACAAATTGAACGTGCCGGCCACTTAACACCAAAACTTCGTGTGTGGGGTGTGCTTGATTCAGTTCTTCGTATGATGCCTCGTCCACAAGAAATTTTTCATCAGCCGGAAAAATTCTTAGGTTATTTTATTTCTCCAGAACCACCGATTGAAAATGTGATCCGCACTGATGCGGGAATCAGTTTTGATATTCCACTTCCAGCAGAACAGTATCCATTAGTTACAACTTACTTAAAAGCCGCGTTCGAAGCGCTGCCGATTTATGTTGGCTTAACTCCGGGGCAATGCCGTTGGACACAAGTGCACTTTGAACTTGATTGGCCAGGTTACCAAGACACGATCTTGGATGAACAAGAGCATCACCAAGTTTCACCGCAGTTAATGCAAGAGGTGATTAATCAACTTCAAATTAGCTCGCGTGATCTCGAAGAAAAAAATCGTGAGTTACAACGTCGTAATGAAGAATTACAACGTTTAGCTGAACAAAAATGGACTTCAAAAGATAAGTTAGAGGCCGTTCAGCTTTCGCCAAATGATTTTGCGCAATTTGAATTTATCAGAAAACCCACACACCAAGTGGCGCAGAACTTAGCACGCTTGCATGATTACATGGTTCGTGCGCACCAGTTAGTGACGTTATTAACTGCAGGGCAAAAAGCAACGCCAGCTATGAAGGCGATGTTTCACAAAGTGGATTGGGATTTAGTAAAAAGCCAATACCCGCAAATTATTTTTGAAAGTATCGAAATTTTAAAAAAGATGAACAAACCTGATTCGGAAGAAGAAGCAAGCCGTGCCGAAGGCGCGCAGACAACAAAGGATAATTAGACATGTCAGAAATCGTAAGTGTTCAAGGTCGCGAAATTTTAGACAGCCGTGGTAACCCAACTATCGAAGTTGAAGTTAAAACAGCTTCAGGCAACATGGGCCGTGCCGCTGTTCCATCAGGAGCATCAACAGGCGCTCACGAAGCTTACGAATTACGTGATGGCGATAAAAAACGTTTCTTAGGTAAAGGCGTTTTCAAAGCGGTTGATAACGTTCGCGAAAAAATCGCTCCTGAAATCGTTGGTCTTAACGTTTTTGAACAAGTTTACATTGATAAAGTTTTGCGTGACATCGACGGATCAGAAAATAAATCTAATTTAGGTGCAAACGCGATCTTAGGTGTTTCTTTAGCAGTAGCTCAAGCAGCAGCTAAAGATGCTGGTCTTCCACTTTACCGCTACGTAGGTGGTTCACAAGCTTGCCGTTTACCAGTTCCGTTAATGAACGTATTAAACGGTGGCGCGCACGCGAACAACGGTTTAGATATTCAAGAATTTATGATCGTTCCAACAGTAAACAATTCTTTCGCAGAAAGTTTACGTGCTGGTTCTGAAATCTTCCACACTCTGAAAAAAATCTTAAATAAAAAAGGTTTATCAACAGCCGTTGGTGATGAAGGTGGTTTTGCTCCAGTTTTAAAATCAAATGAAGAAGCGCTTGAGTTATTAATGTTAGCGATCGGTGAAGCTGGCTATGAAGCGGGTCAAAACGTATTTTTAGCATTAGACGTAGCTGCAACAGAATTATTTAAAGAAGGCAACTACACTTGGGAAAAAAACACAATCTCTGGTAAAGAATTAGAAAACGTGTACAAAAAATGGAGCGAAAAATATCCATTAGTTTCTATCGAAGATGGTTTTTCTGAAGATGACTGGGATTCATGGGTTTCTGCAACGGCAGCTATGGGTAACCACGTGCAATTAGTAGGCGATGATTTATTCGTAACAAACCCAAAACGTTTACGTATGGGCTTAGAGAAAAAAGCAGCGAACGCTTTATTAGTTAAAGTAAACCAAATCGGTACATTAACTGAAACATTCGAAGCGGTTAACTTAGCTCAACGTCATAAAATGAAAACTGTAATGTCACACAGATCTGGTGAAACGGAAGACGTTACAATTGCAGACTTAGCGGTGGCTTTAAACTGCCACCAGATCAAAACGGGTTCATTATGCCGCGGTGAACGTACTGCTAAGTACAACCAATTACTAAGAATTGAAGAAGATCTTGGTGGTATGGGCGTTTACTGGGATAAAGCGGGCTTTAGGTAGTGATTAAGTTTTTGCTTTTTGTTTTTGCGGTCAATTTTTCGGTTGCAGTTTTTGCAACCGAAGATTCAGCAGCATTAGATTATTCTAAGTTTGCAGATCGTACTGTAAAAGAATATCAAAAAGTTGTCGCTTTTAATTACAAATTTCAGACTGTAAAAATTGAAATGTGTAAAAAAACTGAAACAGTGTTTGAATGTTTTCAGCGCGAGCTTCTAGCTATGAATGCCAAGGATAAACTTTCGATTCATGGTTTAGTGACGGCATTACCTGCGGGTAAGCAGCTAATCATTATTGAAAAAAATAAAAAGAAAGCGGCCAATCCAAAGCTTTCAAATTCAGATTTAAGTTTAGAATCACATAAAAAACAGACTGAATTCGCTTTGTTGTTATTAAAACTGTCTTGCACAGCCGCGACTCCAAAAGATTGGGGCGTGACTGATGCTGAATTAATTAAAAATGAAGAGCCTACGGCGCAAAGCTATTTAAAAACTTTAAAAAAAGTAACTGAAGAAAATATCGAACAGGTTCGTAAATACTCAAACCTAGAATCATCGCAGTTGCAAGTTAAGTTCGAAGAAACCCTTCGTTGTGAAAAGAAATAATCTATGGCACACCAAGAACTTGATTTAAAGCCCGGTCAGTCGATAGAACTTTTAAAAGAGCTTCATATTCTGACTCGCGACGGAAAACTGAACCAAGATTCGCGTCGTAAGTTAAAACAAGTCTATCACTTGTATCATTTCATTGAGCCGTTATTAAAAGACCTTAAAGAAAATGCTCAGCAAATTAATTTAGTTGATCACGGAGCCGGTAAATCTTATTTAGGATTTATTATCTACGATTTATTTTTTAAATCGTTATCAATGCCAAACAAAGTTTTTGGTATCGAGTTTCGTGAAGAGCTAGTGAAAAAATCTAAAGAGCTAGCGGAGAAATTAAACTTCCCGCACATGGATTTTCTTCATTTAACGGTAGCTGATTCAATCACAACTAAAAAATTACCTGAATCAGTAGAAATCGTAACAGCGTTACACGCTTGTGATACAGCCACAGACGATGCGATTCATTTTGCCCTAGCAAAGAACGCTAAGCACATTGTGCTGGTTCCGTGCTGCCAAGCTGAAGTTGCGACGCATTTACGTGGTAATAAAGCAAAACTTTTAGCAAATCCAATGTCAGAGTTGTTCCGTCAACCGCTTCACACGCGTGAATTTGGTTCGCACTTAACAAACGTACTTCGCGTGTTAGAACTAACGGCTGCAGGCTACGATGTGACAGTGACAGAGCTTGTAGGTTTTGAACATTCGATGAAAAACGAATTGATCGTAGCTTCAAAGCATAATAATCCAGATAAAAATCATCAGGTGCGCCAGGCGAAAGAGCGCTTACAAGCGCTTCTTACAGAATTTCGTTTAGACGATCTAAAAAATAGATTTACTCAGAATTAATGGTCTCTAAAATGCAAAAAGCGAGAATGCTTACGCCGTCTCGCTTTTTATGGGCTTAAGAAAGCTTCCCGGAAAGGAGCGTTCGAATGCCGAATTTCATCCCGTTAATGAAGTATCGACATAAGAAGCTGCGATTTAAAGAGGTGCTTAGTCTAGTTTTTAAAATCTTAGTGATTTTAGAAAAGCTGTTGAGCCTTTTTAAACATTTTCCGTTCTAGTTTGTTTTTTAGATCGCCTTACGTACAAAATCTAAAAGCATAAACAAGGGAAGTCTTCGCTGGTAAATATTGGCGGTCGTAAGCCCTTATTTCTCAGACAAAACTAGACCAACTGCTGTACCCAAAAATCGTAAAAAAATAGAAACTAGTTGCATGGATCAACTACGCAACATGGCCTTCGCAATTCAAAGATGGTTAAGCCAACCACAAAAAGTTTTCTTTACGTGTGTGATGGTATTAATCGCGACACTTTTTTTGAATGGAACGCTTTGGAAATTGTGGGGTTTGTACCGCGATCAAAACACGATTGTAAGCCAATCTTTAGAAGCCAAAGCGCAGATGCGTGTGATCGATAAACAAATTAGCCAAGCGACTGATACAACATTCATCGAACGCCAAGCTCGCGATAAAATGGATCTGGTGGGCGATCATGACCTTATTTTCGTATTCCCTGAGTAAATTTTAAGCTAAAAATAGGTAGGCCGTACCTTTTTGCGTAACAGCGTGTTAGGTCTTGTCATAATCTAGAGCGAAAGCTCTAATGTAGGTCCTATGAAATTAGAACACTTATCATTAGTTTTAGGCCTTACAAAATCTGAATTAAAACGTCGCATGGAATTAGGCCAAATCGATCCTCAAATTTTAAACAAACAGGTTAGCGAATACTCAGAAAATCTTAAATTAGATGCTTTATGTGATTCATGGACAGAATTAAAAAACCATGAACAATTTGATCGCTATCAACGAAATCTTCAATCTGCAGAACCCATCAAACAATAGGCTCACCGCTTTAAAAAAATAACTAAAATGACATAGCCACAGCTCAAGGTTAGATTTGTCGGATGAAGAAAATCTACCTTGTTGATGTGAGCTCTATGTTTTTTCGCGCGTTCTACGCCATCCGCCCTTTGTCTTCGACAAAAGGTGTTCCGGTCAATGCGGTTTACGGTTTTATTTCAATGATCGTAAAACTGTTCAAAGAAAAAAATCCTGATCACATGGTGTTCTGTTACGACAGAAAAGAACCGTCATTTAGAAAAGATCTTTACACAGATTATAAAGCTAACCGCACTGAAATGCCTGACGATTTACAAGTGCAAATGCCTTACTTAAAACAGGTAGCCGATTTATTCGGTATCGCCGATATCGAAGTCGCCGGTTATGAAGCTGATGACTTAATTGGGACTATCGCAAAACAAGCGGCAGGTGAAGGCTATCAAGTTTATATCGTGAGTGGTGATAAAGATTTTAGCCAGTTGGTAAACGAAAACATTTTTCTTTACGACACGATGAAAGAGTTCGTTTACACAATTGATGCCGTTAAAGAAAAGCACGGTGTTTACCCAAACCAATTTATCGATTTCTTAGCGATCACGGGCGATACATCAGATCACGTTCCAGGTGTGGCGGGTATTGGCCCAAAAGGCGCGCAAAAATTAATTGAAACCTATGGTACGCTTGAGCAGATATATGAAAATATTGATAAAGTCGCTCCGGCAGGTGTTAAAGAAAAGCTCATTAAATCAAAAGACGATGCTTTTATTTCAAAAAAATTAGTGACGATTGTGACCGATGTAAAAACCGGAAAAACAATGGACGACTACGTCATCAAAGATTTTAAAACCGAAGAGCTGCGCGCATTTTTACAAGATTTAAATTTCAAATCTTTCGAAAAAAATCTTTTAGGTGATGGCCAAACGAATATGAAAAAAGGCGATGGTCACAAAATCACGGGAGCAGAACCAAAATTTGCAACTCCGGCTGCACCAGGCCCAACAGTTTCTTCAAACAGCAGTGTCGCAGGCGAATTAAAAGCGCAAACTTGGGATGCAACAATCGTTCAGCATCGTATTAAAAACGAAAAATTTTTTGCTTTTACAGCGAACGAACAGATTTGTTTCTGCTTTAATAACTTTGATTATTTTATCGCTCCAGTGGCCGACGCCAAACTTGATTACAAAAATTTAACATGGTCAGGTTTTGATATCAAAAAAGTCTGGGCTGATCTTAATCTAACGGTTGAAGACGCGCTAACAGCGCAAATCGACTGGGACATGATGCTTTTAGCTTACTGCTTAAAATCACAAGACATGCTTGATCCGGTTGAGGTGGTAAAAGATTTTTTAGAGATCGATTTAAAACCAGAAGCTAAACAACCGGTAGATATCGTAAAACTGGTGGATGCTTTAGTGCAGCTCTCAATTGTGGTGCAAAAAGAAATCCGCGAAAAAGATTTACTGACGATTTATGAAAAACTAGAGAAGCCGTTAATTCCAATTTTATACGTGATGGAAAAAACGGGAATTAAACTAGATACAGCCGAACTAGCTGTTTTTTCTAAAGAATTAGCAGACGACTTAAGTAAATTAGAAACAGAAATTCACGGTATTGCTGGTGAAAAATTTAATATCGGTTCTCCTAAACAATTAGGTGTTATTTTATTCGAACGTTTAGGTTTAGAAGTGATTAAAAAAACTAAAACTGGTTATTCAACAGATAACGAAGTTTTAGAAAAACTAAATCACCCGATCGCACAGTTATTAATGAACTACCGCGAATTATCAAAATTAAAATCAACTTACGTTGATGCTTTACCTGAAATGGTTGATAACCACCAAAGATTACATACGCATTTCAATCAGGCCTATACAGCCACGGGTCGTCTTTCAAGTGTTGATCCGAACTTACAAAATATTCCGATCAAAACTGAAAAAGGCCGTAAGGTGCGCCAAGCCTTTATCGCTGATAAAGGTAAAAAATTATTATCGCTGGATTATTCACAAATCGAGTTACGAGTCTTAGCACATATCTCTAACGATCCAGGGTTAATCAAAGCTTTCCAAGAAGACTTAGATATCCATGCGGCTACAGCGGCTGAAGTTTTTGGAGTCGCGGTAAATGCTGTGACCAAAGAACATCGTCGTATCGCCAAAGCGGTGAACTTCGGTATTGCTTACGGCCAAGGGGCTTACGGTTTAGCTGAAACACTTGGAATTTCACGTACCGAATCAAAAGATATTATCGATCGTTATTTTAAAAAATTCAGCGGTATTAAAGATTATATCGAAAACACGATTGAAGAAGCGCACCAGAAAAAATACGTTGAAACGTTATTTGGCCGCCGTCGTTATTTAAATGAACTTGATTCAACAAACGCGATGGTTAAAAAATTCGGTGAACGGGCCGCAATCAATGCGCCTATTCAGGGTACAGCCAGTGACTTAATGAAGATGGCAATGATTGATGTGCAACGAGCCGTTGTGCAGGATAAAATCGAAGTTAATCTTTTATTACAAGTGCACGATGAGTTGATCTTTGAAGGTCTACCAGAAGTACTAGAGATGAATGCCGCCCGCATTCGCGCGATCATGGAAAATGTGGCGAAATTTAAAGTGCCACTAAAAGTAAACTCATCTATCGGCGAAAACTGGGATCAGGCTCACTAATACTCTGACGGCTTCCTGCCGTCAGAAAGGCTGGCTAGAAAAGCCAACCAGCGCAGCGGTCGTTACTACTCCGTCTCCCATCCCACCACGCGGCCACCTTCGAAATAAACATACCGACGTTCGCGTTTGTAACCACTTGTTGTTGGAAGGTCGCGAACATATTTCCAGCGTTCGTTTTTGTAAATCGGATTACCACTGTGTTCAACTTGAGTCGGTTCGCCCCAGCTTTTACGTACTAATTCTTGTGACATTCCTAGAGTGATATCTTGGGCTTCGGCTACGGCCATAAGATCTGGATTTGTTTTATCACGGTTCCAAAGTTTATTGCGGTTTACCCAAGCCTGACGGCCCTCTAAAGATGGAATCGATAAATAATCAATTTTTTCTTGGTCATTGGCAAAAAGCGGTAAAACTTTCGAATAATTCACGCGCTCTTTCGGAGAATCTAAACCGCGCTCAAGTTGGCGAAGACGTCTGCGGTTCATCACTTCTTTTTGTTCAGTTTCAGTTAATGGTTTTTTAGGGTCTAAACCAAGTTCGTAGGCATATTTTTCTAAATCTTTATCAGATAGCTTGTCGGGATCTTTGGTCGGATCAGCTTTTTCCGTTTGGCGGCTTACGCGTTCTTTTTCAGTCTCGGCCAGTTCAGGACGCGAAGCGGTTCTTAACCAGCCAGCGCATGAAGAAAGTGATAGTAATCCAACGACAATTAAGCCCAATAATAATGAGTTTTTCATACTCTATTATCTTAAAATATCTGGGGGCATCATGCCTTGGTTTTTCATTTTTCTGGACGAAGGTTAGAGGGTTGCTGGCTTTTGAAAAGATCCAAATGTAACCTATGGGACATGTTGGATATTTTTAAACTAAAATTTGAGAAACACCTCGAGGCCGAAGACGAACAAAAGTCAGCCGAAAATCTGCAGTTTCTAGAAGAAGTTTTAAAAGAAGAAGACCCGGAGTTCATGAAAAACGTGGGCGATATCAGTATTGAGAACGCCGCAGTCGATGACTCATTGCCGGGATCTTCAACAGCACAAGCGGCAACAGGTTTAAAAAAATTCTATGGTTCATTATTTAGTGCGCGACTTATGCAATCACCATTTTTTGGGTTGCTGTTAAAACCCTTGATGGTTCATAAGTACCCGAAACAAGCGATTGGCTTTTGGGTTGTTTTTGCAGGGCTTGGTTTTGGTATTTTTAAATTATACAAAGCGCACTTTTGGCATGACGAAACAAAGTTATTTTTAACATCGTATGCCGATCTTGGTGTGCACCCACATGATTACGACATGTTAGAGAAAGTTGAACCTTACTACGATAACGTTCGCTTTTCAAAAAATGTAATGTCGTTAGTTAAAATGACAGCTAATTTACGTCCTTCAGAAAGTTCTTCAAATAATCCCATGATTTCTTTTGAAATTGTGATTCACGGAGTTTCAAACGATCCCATCGTTGAAATTAAAGACCGCGAAGCTGAATTTCGTGATTTGATCTTACGTGTGACCGAAGATTTTTCTTACGACGCTCTTGAAACAGCCACTGGCAAACAAGAATTAAGTGATGCGATCTTAGCAAAAATCAATGCGAACCTAACCGACGGCCAGATCCGCAAAGTTTATTATAAGAACTTCGTTCTAAAACCATAAGGCAACTACGTCTTAAACTGTTTCACATCAATGCCGTAACTTTTAATACGATCATGTAATGTTGATTTTGGCATTCCTAAATCAAGTGCCGTTAATTTTTGATTACCGTGATTAGCGGCTAATCGTTTCATAATCATTTGTTTTTCGATTTCGCGAATGACTGATAATGACTGCGTGCCTACTGATTGCGGAATAACGTATCTGCCGTCACTTACACCCGGAGTAACCGTTGTCACAGAAGATAAACGGTCACGTTTATTTAATAAAATATCTATATGCTCTTCAGTGATATAGGCTTTCGGATATAAAGCTGAAGCGCGGGCCACTAAATTTTTTAATTCACGAATATTGCCTGGCCAATCATGTTTGCGTAAGCGCGCAATGGCGTTGTAAGAAAAGCGAACCTTCATCTGGCGCGCGAATGAAAAAAGTAATTCGTCAAAGTCTTCAATACGATCTTTTAAGCGGGGAACACTGACCGTAATTACATTTAAACGATAGTATAAATCTGAACGGAATGTGCCTTCTTCGATTTTTTGGATAATATTTTGGTGAGTGGCCGCAATGATACGGACATCAGTTTTAATCGTGCGGTCAGAACCTACCGGGCGAATCTCGGCATTTTCAATCGCACGTAAGAGTTTAGCTTGTAAACCGTAAGATAAATCTCCGATTTCATCTAAAAATAAAGTACCACCACGAGCAGCTTCAAAAGCCCCTTTACGATCTGCAATAGCACCGGTGAAGCTTCCGCGCACGTGACCGAATAATTCACTTTCAATTAATGTTTCAGTTAGGGCTGAGCAGTTCACACTTAAAAAAGGCGCTTTCTGTCTTAAAGAAGCTTCATGTAAATTTTTAGCTAAAACATCTTTACCGGTTCCCGATGGGCCTAATAATAAAACCGGGTGGTTGGTTTCAGCCACTGACCCTAAAGTTTGTAATTGTTGGCTCCAGAATTCTGATTTTGAACTTAATGGAAATTGTTTTTTTGCTTTTTCAAGATCGTGAACAACGAAGTCGGCATAACCCGCAGAAATAAGGTCACCGTCAGATAAAATACTTTCTAAAATTTGAGCGCTATTAACAAAAGTGCCTTCAGTCGACATCAAATCACGCACAACAAGTTTTTCGTTTTTAACTTCGATACGGAAATGACGGCCGGAAACACCGGGCATTTGAACACGAATCGGGCAGCTGTCATCGCTTCCAACGGTTACATAGTTTTCGATTTCCCAGCGTTGATTTGAGCCATCTTGTAGTTCTAATGCATATTTCATAATTCCCCCTCTTAAACATGGTTTGATTAATACGCGAATGGCCTATTTCAAAGGCTACGCCAACAGGGAATTAGCTAAAAATGCCTTAAATTTGAGTAGAGCTTTCGGGGTTTCCTATTTTTTAAAAATCCGGTCAAAAAAATCTAAGATTTGAGAAATTAAATATTTAGACATAATATAGATCATGCCCGTTCAGAAAAAGAAAAAGCACAAAGTCACCTATATTAAGAGTGCCTTCCTGCCCCCTGATTATCCCGTTCATAAAAAGAAAGAAGTCGCTTTCGTTGGAAGATCCAACGCTGGAAAATCTTCGTTGATTAATGCTTTGGCCGGCAGTGATGTCGCTAAAGTCAGTCAAACGCCGGGAAAAACTCGATTAATCAATTTTTTTAACTTCGGTGAGAGTTATGTTTTAGTGGATATGCCAGGTTACGGCTTTGCGGCTCGTAGCGGGGATGAAATTCGTGAATGGACTCAATCCATCGAAAACTATTTAGACCAACGCGAATGTTTAGCGGGGTTAGTTTTAGTGATGGATGTTCGCCGTGACTGGGAAGAAGAAGAAAAGATGTTAATGCGTTTTGCAAATAAGATCGGTCTTCCTGTTGTGGTTGCGATGACTAAAATTGATCGGTTAAATCAAAAAGAATTAAAAGAGCGTTTAGCTGCGATCAAACAGCATGCGCACACAAGTTTACTATTTCCAGTCTCTAGTACCAAAGAACAAGGTTATGATGTGATGGAAGATTACATTTATAAGGAATGGATTAAGAACTAATGAAAATTATTGCAGTCATTCCGGCGCGCTATGGTTCAACGCGATTTCCGGGTAAGCCCCTGGTTCAACTAAAAGGTAAGCCACTTATTCAATGGGTTATCGAGGGAGCAAAGTCTGCAGAATTAGTTTCTGAAATTTATGTCGCCACCGATGACCAAAGAATCGCAGACGCAGTCACAGCAGCCGGTGGAAAATGTCTTATGACCAGATCAGAATGCCCAACGGGAACTGATCGTATCTATGAAGCTACCCAAAAATTAGATTTTGATGTGGTGTTAAACATTCAAGGTGATGAACCACAAATTACTGCCGAATACATTGATCTGTTAGCTAAAGCGTTTATCGATCAGCCGTCATTAGATATGGCGACACTAGCGCATCCAATTGCTTTAGAAGATATTGAAAATCTAAATGCAGTTAAAGTGATTAAGAATGCAAATCACGAAGCAATTTATTTTTCACGCTTTGCGATTCCATATTCGCGAGAGAAAGTAGCTGGCACTCCGGTGTGTGAAAAACATATTGGTTTGTACGGTTACACAAAAAACTTTTTAAATAAATTTTGTGCATCTGAACAATCAGCGATTGAAAAAGCTGAAAGTTTAGAACAACTTCGCGCCTTGCATTTGGGGGCGAAGATTAAAGTGTTATCAGTGAAAAAGCCAATCCAAGGAGTGGATACACCAGAAGATTTGGCCAAACTCGAGAAAATGCTGTCGTAAGGGGTACGGATATGAAAATGACAAAAGCAAAAAAACGAAACCAAAAATTTATCTTTGTAACCGGCGGGGTTGTTTCTTCGATTGGTAAAGGTTTAACAGCAGCAAGCCTTGGATCATTATTAGAATCACGTGGTTTTAAAGTAACGATCATGAAATTTGATCCATACTTAAACGTCGATCCAGGTACGATGTCTCCGTTACAGCACGGCGAAGTGTTTGTAACAGATGACGGAGCTGAGACTGATTTAGATTTAGGTCACTACGAGCGTTTTACAAATGTGACTTTACAACGTGCTAACTCAGTGAGTGCCGGTCAGATCTATGATTCTGTGATCACGCGCGAACGTAAAGGTGATTACTTAGGTGGAACTGTTCAGGTTATCCCGCACATTACAGATGAAATTAAATCTCGTGCCTACGAAGCGGCTCAGGGCAGTGAAATTGCGATTGTTGAAATCGGTGGAACTGTGGGCGATATCGAAGCCCAACCCTTCTTTGAAGCTATTCGTCAGTTACGTTTAGATTTAGGCGAATCAAACACGGCTCTAATTCACGTGACGTATGTTCCGTACATTGCAGTGGCTGGTGAGTTAAAATCAAAACCTACGCAGCACTCGGTTAAAGAATTACGTCAAATTGGTTTACAACCCGATTTCTTAGTTTGCCGTTCTGAAAAAGAAATTGATGAGAATTTAAAGGCGAAAATCGGTTTATTTTGCTCGATCAATAAAGATCATGTAATTTCAGCGCAAGATTCAAAATCAATCTTTGAAGTTCCTATTAAATTATTCTCTGAAAAATTAGATGAATTAGTTTGTGCGAAGTTAGCTTTAAAGAAAACAAAAGCTGATGTTACTGGTTGGCAGAAAATCGTTAAGATTCAGAACAACCCTAAAGCGACTGTTAAAATTGCAGTTGTGGGTAAGTATGTGGATCTTAAAGAATCGTACAAATCATTACATGAATCATTGATTCATGGTGCTTTAGCGAATCAAGTTAAAATTGATATCAAGTACGTTGATTCAGAAAAATTAACTTCTAAAAATGTTAAGTCAGAATTAGGCGATGTTTCAGGAATTTTAGTTCCTGGTGGCTTCGGTACTCGTGGTGTTGAAGGTAAAATCACAGCGATTCAATATGCCCGTGAAAAGAAAGTTCCTTTCTTCGGTATTTGTTTCGGTATGCAATTAGCGGCGATTGAATTCGCCCGTAACGTTTGCGGTTTACATGATGCCACTTCGCGCGAGTTTATCGGTGAAGGGGCTCGTGGTGGTAACGTGATCATCGACTCTATGGTTGAACAACGCGGCATTAAAGATTTAGGCGGCACAATGCGCTTAGGATCTTTTGCTTGTAAGTTATTTCCTAAATCATTAGCGAACCGTGTGTACAAGAAAAACGTTGTTCAAGAACGTCACCGTCACCGTTTTGAATTTAATAATAAATACTTAGATTTATTTTACAAAAATGGTTTACGTGCGACGGGTATTAATCCAGACCGTAATTTAATTGAAATTATCGAAAATGCGAATCACCCATGGTTTATCGGTGTGCAATTTCATCCGGAATTTAAATCTAAACCTTTAGATCCACATCCATTATTTGCCGCTTTCGTTAAAGCGAGCAGTGGAAAGCGCAGATAATATGTCAAAAATTACTGAACGTGGCCAACATGTTTTAAAACTAGAGGCTGAAAGTATTTTGAATTTAGTTTCTAAAGTTAACGGTGATTTTGAAAAAGCTGTTGAGATGATCTTAGCCTGCAAAGGTAAAGTCGTTGTAACAGGTATTGGTAAATCAGGCCAAATCGCCCGTAAAATGGCTTCAACGTTTTCAAGCACTGGAACTCCGGCATTATACTTACACCCGGCAGAATCAAGCCACGGTGACTTAGGTGTGATCGGTGATCAAGATCTTGTGATCGCGTTATCCTACGGTGGCGAAACAGTAGAGTTAAATCATGTTCTTAATTTTATTTCTCGTCGTGATATCAAGATGATCGCTATGACCGGAAAACCAGAAAGTTCATTAGCACAAGCGGCAACAGTGATGATCAGTGTGGCTGTGGAGCGTGAAGCTTGTCCGTTAAATTTAGCTCCGACATCTTCATCGACAGCGATGCTGGCGATGGGTGATGCTTTAGCTATGGCGGTATTAGAAATGCGTGGTTTTAAATCTGAAAATTTCGCTGAATTTCATCCGGCAGGTTCTTTAGGCGCTAAATTATTAAAAGTAAAAGACGTAATGAAAACAGGTGCGGCATTACCGTTTGTTACTCCTGATACAACGATGAAAGAAATCTTAACGAAGATGACTCATCAAAGTGTTCGTGGAGCTGCGGGGGTGATTGATGCCGATCAAAATCTGGTAGGTATTATCACAGATGGTGATATCCGTCGTTTCTTAGAAAAAAACCAAAATCCATTTCAAGCTTTGGCCAAAGATGTGATGTCGCACAATCCAAAAACGATAGATGCTTCAGAGCTAGCTGAAAAGGCCTTGTTCTTAATGGAGCAATTCAGAATCCAAATGTTAGTGGTGTTAGACAAAACTTCGGCAAAACCACTTCAACCAGTAGGCATGCTCATCTACCCAGATCTATTAGCCGCCAAAGTTAGGTAGTTAGGTAGGCCGTTACTTTTTGAAATGCGGCAAGTCGAAAACGATTTGCCGACAATTACTACTGTTGCGCGGAATTTTGAATTCTTTTCTTCGTAAAGCAAGTCGAAGTTCTTTTTCTGTCTCATTAAGAAAAGGTTCATTTAGCCAACTATAATCTAATGTAATTAGCTTTGTTTTATCGCAAAAAAAGTCGCCATTTTCCATTCGATTTTTTGATCACCTCTAGCATTTAGTGAGGAGTATTTATACTCTAATACGTCGCTACAAAGACCAGCTCTTACAGGATTGCGAAATATGTATTTAACCGCATTCCAATAATAGGGTTCTTCGTATATTAGAGACCATTTATATGGGCCTCCAAAAAAATGATTAATTCTTGCGGATTTTCGATTAGCTTTTTTGGCAACTTCACGTTGTATATGCTCCATCACTTTATCAATATTGCTTAAAGGTGTGCTGATTAACAGATGGTAATGATTCGACATCAGAACAAAAGCATGAAAGTCACAGCTAAATAGATTTTCTGCGCTTTCCATAGCTTGTAGAAAAATTTCCCAGAGAGTTTCGAGATCGACATAGAAGAATTCTTTATTATTGGATCTTCCAGTTATGTGATACGGGGATTGGGATGTGCGAATTAATAACTTTCGTGCCATTGAAGTTTGTTTTGCACGACTGATTCCTGTAACAGCTTCAAAAAAAAGAGCAAAAAAATCCGATAAGCGAATTGACTTATCGGATCTTGATTTTCGACCTGCCGCGTTTCAAAAAGTAACGGCCTACCTAAAAGTAGGTTGAGATGCCGACGACGGCTTTTACTCCTGTTGTTGTTACGCTGTTACCACCGCCGCTGGCTTTTTCCCAAGCGAAAACTACGCCGCCGCGGATACAATGATCGTCACTGATTCCGTACCATTTCGCAAAAGGACCTACGTTCATTTCCATAGAGTTTGAAGATGATTTAATTCCTAACGTCTCTGAAGAGATGCTGTTGTAAGTGAAGTCTGCATCTCCAGAAAAAATAAGATCAGTGCCGATGATGTTAGGTTGAAAGTTGTATGCGCCGAAGGCACCAATTCCGAAAGTAGTTTCGGTGTTTGTAGAACCTGTTTTGGTGTATCTAAAAGACGCTATGGGGCCGTATTCATATTGTTTTTTATTCCAACCAAAGCTTGCTGTTGTATCAATTAAGATATTACTTTGAGCGCCCGCAGTATCAGCTTTGGTATTTGATAAGACGAGACTTAACCCCACTAAGTAATTGCGCGAACCTTTACCTGCAGCTACCGGATCAAGTGAAACTTCGCCATCAACTTTTCCGACAGCGTAGCTTTCGCCAACTTTTAATTTTTCGCCGGTTTGCACTTCGACAATTGCGCGATTTCCTTTGACCTGAATAACGTTAAGTTGTTGCGCTTCAACGAAAGAAGCACATAGAAACATAATTGTTGTGATTACTGAAATATTTTTCACGACATTCTCCTGATTTTTTCATTGTGCAAGACGCCCGATTTATTGGGAATTAAAAAAATAACCGCAGACAATCGTCTAGTTAGTTTAATAAACATTGTTACATAAGTCTTGTTCGCAGGACTAAGGTCGCCTCACTCGAATGGCGGCAGTTGCCCGTGACGCTTTTATTTTTAACAATTAAAGAGTGGGAATAGATGTACAAAAATTAAAGAATATTAAGATGTTAGTTTTAGACGTTGACGGGATTTTGACCGACTGCCGTTTATGGATGGATTCCAACGGGCAGTGGAAAAGAATTTACTCTGTACGTGATGGTGTGGGCATTAAAGCCTTACTGGAAAACGGTTACAAGGTGGCAATCATTACCGGTGCTACGGCCGAAGACGTTCGTTCCCGCGCTAAGATGTTAGGAATTTCATACTTTTACGAAGGCGCTTTAAATAAAACACCGCCGTTTGAAGATCTGCAAAAACAATCAGGAATTTTACCTTCTGAAATGGCTTACATGGGAGATGATTACTTCGATGTTCCCTTACTGAAAGCCGTTGGTTTTGCAGCAACAGTTCCAGATGCGATGGAAGAAGTTTTAGAAGTAGCTCAATACATTACTAAACGCCCAGCTGGTAACGGGGCTGTTCGAGAAGTAGCAGATTTTATTTTAAATTACGGTTTTTACTCGAAAGAAAGTCGTGTGGATTTTACAAAAAGTCGTGCTGGAGGCACGCAATAAACAGTCATGCAGAAAGCATGCGGAGAAGTCGTGTCGGAGACGCGCGGAGTAACAATGAAGCAAATAGTAAACATGATGTTTGTTCTATTATTCACAAACCTGGCGATGGCCGCTGATCCGGTGGAAGTTCCAATGGATGAGTTAGCGCAAGAGTCGGTTTATCCGGTATTTGATCACCCACAAAGTGTGAAAAACCGTAACGTGGCTACAAAAGGCCGCCTTGATGTGGGTCTTTTCGGTGGTTACGCCCTAACGGAACCAATTTACGACACAGCAAAATTCGGTGTTGCCGCGAACTATCACTTCTCTGAGTTACATTCGTTAGGCGCTTTATTCAGCCAAAACAGCACAGGTCTTTCTAAAGATGGCCAAGGTTTAAAAGACAATAACGGTCTTGATTTTAACCGTGCACCGAAACCAAAAAACACCATGATGTTAGATTACAACTGGAAGCCGTATTACGGAAAACTATCATTATCTAAATTAGCCGTAATTAACACGACAATCTATGGCTCAGCCGCAGCCGGCATGGTGGCTTACGAACATAAATCATTTCCAGCGATTGCTTTAGGTATCGGTGAAAGATTTTATTTCAACAAATCTTTATCGTTAAAAGCTGACTTGCGTTTATTTGTGCATCAGGCGCCGATTCCATTTTTCAAAGCTAAAAACGGCACAGGTATGACAGACGGTTCAAACGGCACGACGGGAACAACAGCTCCAGCGTTTGAGCAATTTGAAGAACGCATTACTTACACGACAAACTTAGAAGTCGGCTTAAATTATTTATTCTAGAGGTGATCAAGTGAAATTAAATTCTTACTTACATTTAATTTTTGTAGCATTGTTGGCGGCACCTCAAGCATTGCTGGCACAACAATCTTTAGATGACGACGATATCGTAAGTGTTGAGGGCATGTACTCAACACCTCCGGCTAAAGAAACTAAGCAGGAAAACGAAGCTCTGCCATCACAATTAAAACAAACTAACCAGCAACAACAGACTGAAGTGAAAGATTTAAAAGATCTTAATCGTTTAGCCCCGTTTAGCGAAGTTTCAGTGATTCAAAAGAAGTTTATGCCAAAAACTCAGCGTTTTCAGTTGTTCGCAGCCGGCACGGTGATGACTAATACACCTTGGTACAACAACATTGGTGCAAAGCTTAATCTTTCATACAACTTCACTGAATCTTTTGGTTTAGAAATCAACTCGATGTTTTTAACAAACTCTGAGCGTGAGTCGACAAAAGAAATCAAAGAAGCTCACAACTTATTAGCTGAACAGTTCATTTACACAAAAAGCTATGTGGGTCTTGATATAGTCTGGAGTCCGATCTACGGAAAAATTTCTTCTCTGGATGATACGATTGTTCCTTTTGATATGTACTTCTCTTTAGGCGGTGGTACATCTTCGACAAACTCACAAGAGGGTAGCAACGCTACAATTCATGTGGGCTTAGGACAAATCTTCGCGATTTCGAAATCAATGGCGTTTCGCTGGGATTACAGCTTTAACACTTTCTCGGCAACTCCAGTTGCAACAGCAACTTCAGGCAGCCCAGAAAAAAGCAATTACAATGACTTAATCTTATCTGCGGGAATCAGTTTCTTCTTTCCGGAGGCTTCATACAGATGATTACTTTAAAAACAACCTCATTATTTCTAGCTCTAGCGATGGCTTTTTCTACCGTAAATGTAGCTGAAGCCCAAACTAAGAAAAAAGCGATTCCGAAATCTTTTCAGCGTAAACCAGCGCCAAAAGTATATTCGGATACAAAAAATAACAATGCCAGAAATCAAATTCAGGCGGCAATTACCCAGTTTAAAAACGGGAATTACCAATCAGCTGCTAACACATTATACGCTTTAACAAAGCGCAATGATTTATTAGCTGAACGCCCGCAATTACGTCTGTATTTAGGTGAAGCTTTAATGGAGATGAACCTCAATCAAACGGCAGCTTTTCAGTTCGTTGATTTAATTAAATCAGGTGATGGCCGTTTTACCCGCCAAGCGATTGAAAAATTATTAATCGTAACTGACAGATTAGGTGATGAAACATTATTAAACTACGCGATTCAAAGAATTGACGTATCAAGTGTTCCTAACCAACACCGTGAAATGCTTTACTACCGTTTGGGCGAAATTAAATCAGCCAACGGTGATTTCTCAGCAGCTGCTCAATCATTTGCAAAAGTAGGTCCACAAAGCCGTTATTACTTTAACGCTTTATATGAATTAGGTTTGGCGCAAGCTGAAGCAAAACAACCTGAACTAGCGATCGGTACATTCAAAAAACTTTTAAATGTACGTGATAACGCTAAAGTAACAGACACAAATAAAGTGGCTGCGATGATGGGTATTGCGCGTTCAATGTATCAGAAAAAAGACTTTGAAGGGGCGATTGATATGTATTCAAAAATCCCCCGTGATCATGTGATGTGGCATGATGCGATGTTTGAAAAAAGCTGGGCGATGTTACGTGCAGCCCGGTTTCGTTCGGCATTATCAAACTTCCAGTCATTACACTCTAGCTACTATGAAGACTTCTTTATTCCAGAATCATTACTTTTAAGATCTATCGTTTACTTATACATCTGTAAGTACGACGAGATCGAAAAAGTATTAAGCCTATATGAAAAGCAATATGGTCCGGTTCAATCGAGTATTGAAAAATTCTTAAGAACTAATCCCGCTTCGGTAAGTTATTACTCTGAAGTTGAAAAAGCTTATATCATGAGAAAAGAAGAAGACGTAGTTAAGAAAACGACTCTTCCTTTAAAAGTGGTGAACAAAATCTCTCAAGAAGGTAACGTTCGCCGTTCTTTAGCTTACATCAAAAAAGTGGTTGAAGAGAGAAGATTAATCGAAGAAAACCCGGCGCTTCGCAGTTCAGCTGTGGGCCAATACGCTCTTAAAATCTTAAATAATCGTATCAAAGGTGCAAAAGATTTAACAGGTGATATGGTTAAAGCTCACTTAGAAAACATGAACACCGAGCTTAAAGATTTGCAAGAACAAGCAAGCCTTATCAGGTACGAAATGATTAACGGTAAAAAAGAAACGATCAAAAAACGTATCGCTGGTAAAGATTTAACTGATCTTCAAGTCGACGATAAGCAAGACCGTTCTTTCTACGTGCAAAATGGTTACGAATACTATCCGTTCCAAGGTGAATACTGGTTAGATGAAGTTGGTAACTATCACTATCTTGGAAAGCAAAGCTGCGAGTAATTTATGAAGAAAATGATTCAATGGCTAATATTTTTTATTGCAACGATTGGGATTCTTGTAGCCAAAGCTGAGATCGCGCACGCGCAATCAAAAGCTAAAAAAATGACCGTGGGTGAGCTTTTAAGTAAAGTTCGCGAAGACAGCCGCGGCGGTAAAATCCAGTCGATGCAGAAAAATGATACGTCAGTTCCGGATGCTCAGTTTAGTTTTAAACAGCAACCGCAAACCAATTTATCTGCAGTTAAACCACCACGTTCAACTGAAATCTTAAAATTTGAACCAGGTGATGATCAGGCAGAATATGAAAAAACGTTAGATCGCCAGATTCAAGAACTTTATAAATTAACGAAAAAGTTCGAAAATAGCCCCAATCGCGGTGAGCTTTGGTTACGTTTAGCTGAACTTTATGTTGAGAAATCAACATTAGTGGATGCGCGCAAACAAGATCAGTACGACGATCAATTACGTAAATTTCAAGAGGGTAAAGCTAAAGTTAAACCAAGATTAGATACAAAAGAATCACATCAGTATAACCGCCGTGCGATTCAGTTATATGAATGGTTTTTACGTGATTACCCGAACGATGAAAAAGTAAGCCAGGCTTTATTTTTCTTAGGGTATAACTACTTTGAATTAAATGAACCTGCAAAAGGCGCTGGTTATTATGACCAGTTAACTAAACGTTACCCGAATTCTCCGTTCGTGGGTGAAGCGCACTTTGCTTTAGGTGAATATTATTTTGAAAACGAAAAATGGGCTGATGCTTATAAAGAGTATTCAAGACTGATCAAAGATAAACGTCATCGTTTACATTCATTCTCGTTATATAAAGGCGGCTGGTGTTTATACCGCCTTGGCAGAACAGAAGAAGCGATTAAATACTTAGACTTTATCATTAAATTAGATGATAGTTCGGCTCGTAAAAAATCGATTCGCAGAACGAAACTTGAAAACGAAGCTTTGCGTGATATCGTGGTGTTCTTTTCAGATATCGTTGATACAAAACGTGCGGTTAATTACTTCAGAAGCTTAGGTCTTCCTGATGCGAATAACTACATTGAAAAATTAGCTTATTATTACGCTGATAAAGGCGGAAAAGATGCTTCACGCGACGTCTTCCGTTTGTTAATCAACGATGATCCAGCATCTAAAAAAGCTTTCGAATACCAATACCAAATCGTGCAGAATTACTTCTACTCGAAAAATTCTCCACAATTTAAAGAAGAGCTTTATAACTGGATCAATAACTTTAAAAAAGATTCACAATGGGCTGAACGTAATAAAGGTGACCAAGCTTTCTTAGATAACGCGTACAAATTACGTGAACAAACTTTAAGAAACTACATCTTACAACAGCATCAAACAGCACAAAATTCACGTGCTCCGTATTCTCGTAAGTTAGCTCAAGAAGGTTACGAAATTTACTTTCAAGAGTTCTCGGATTCAGAGCAAGTGGCTGATATGCACTTCTTCTACGCCGAACTTTTATACGATATGAATAAGTTTGAAGAAGCATCAACGCATTACCTATGGGTGGCTGAAAATGCTCCGAAAAGTAAGTACGGTGCGAAATCAGCACAAAACTTATTATTATCGATTGAAAAAGCCTTACCTAAAGATGAAGAGTTGGCAAAACGTAAGGGTGATTCAATTGAACCAATGCCACTTGATCCAAGAGTTGAAAAATTCTTAAAATCAGCGCAGTGGTACACAGAGAAATTCCCGAACTCTGAAAAAATGGCTGAAATTAAATTCCGTATGGGTCGTTTGTATTATCAATCGAACCACTTTAATGAAGCTGAAGTGCTCTTTAAAGAGATCGTAGCGAAATACCCTAAAACAAAATACTCAGAGTATTCAGCGAATCTTTTACTGGATATCTACAATCTTAAAAAAGATTTCGTAGGTTTAGAAAAAATGGGAACTGAGTTACTACAAAATGAATCAATTTCTCAGTCAAAAGCCGGTGCGGATATCCGTAATGTTTTAGAACGCGCAAGCTTTAAAAAAGCGCAAGATTTAGAAGGGGATAAAAACTATTTAGCATCTGCTGAGCAGTTCCAGGCTTTCGCGATACAAAACCCGAAATCAGAGTTAGTTTCAATGGCGTTATTTAATGCCGGTGTTAACTTTGAGCGTTCGGGTAAAAACTTTGAGGCGATTCAAAACTATAAAAAAACAATGTCTACAAATGACAAAAATTCGGCAGCAGTTAAGCCAAAAGCACAAAAACTTTTAGCTAAACTTTATCAAGATGCTGGTCAGTTTGAAGAATCAGCTAAGCTTTTCAAAAAAGCCGCTAATGATAATCCAAGTGATCCATTAATGCCGAACTACTTATTTAATGCCGCAGTCATGTATGAAGCTTTAGGTAATAACAAAGAAGCGATTGGCACTTACAACGAATTTTTAAAAGTGAATAAGTCAGGTAAAGAAAGTGCTGAAACACTTTATAACTTGGCTGAACTTATGCGTAAATCGAGCACGCCAGGTTGGCAAGCGAAGTACCGTGAATACGCTGAATCATCAAATGACAGCGCTAAACGCGTGGCTGCTTTCTACTGGGCGGGTCGTGATCACGAAAATAAAGCGATTGCGGTGTTTAATAAACTAAGACAATCAGAGCGTTCTGAAGCGGCTAAATACATTGCAAAAATCAAACTTCGCAATGCCGGCGAACAGTATAACGAATTAGTAGGATTAAAAATTCCGGCTGATCCGAAAAAACAAAAAGCTGTGGTTGATAGAAAGTTAGCCTTAGTCACTAAGTTAGGTGAAATTTTAACTGAAACTATCAAATTAGATTCGGCAGATGAAATCGTATCATCTTTAGATTTATTAGGTGCTACGAATGAACACATGGGTTCTGCGATCATGAATGCTCCACTTCCAGCGGGCTTTAATGATGATCAAAAGAAACAGTACATGGCCGGTATCCAAAAAATCGCAGATCCGTTCTTAAAAAAATCGGATGATTCTTATAAAGCTGCGGTTGAACGCGGTCGTGACTTAGATGTTTATAATGACGGCTATAAACACGCGCTTTCGCAAGTAGCGGCTAAAGATAGTAAGAATTTTTATTCAGGTTCAGAGCTTTCTTCAGAATCACGCCTGATCCAATGGGTGGGGGATAGATAATGAAACTTAAAAGATTAATTCCGACACTTGTGATCGCCTTACCAATGACTTTAATCGTTGGGTGTGCGTCTTCAGAAAAACAACAGCAATCAGATGCGGTTGAAGTGACTGATGCAGCCTCTGGCAAAGTGTCGGTACAAAGTCATCATGTTGATTCGCCAAGTGTTAAGAAAAATGGAACGGTGACTGGGGCTACAGCCAGCGAACGTTTAACAGAAGCTGTGCGTGCGCAAAATGATGAAGCGATCTCACAAGCAACAACTGAGATCTTAACGGCAAATCCGAAAGATGTACGCGCTTTAAATGCACTGGCTATGGTGTACTACAAACGCGGTCGTTTTGAAGCGGCTGAATATCTTTTAAATAAAGCTATGGCGATTGATAACGATCGTGCAGAACTTTATTCGAACTTAGGTTTAATCAAAATGGCTCAAGGTGAAAAGCGTGAAGCAATTCAAGCTTTTCGCAAAGGTTTATCATTAAACAGTCAAGACGCCGTGATAGGTGCAAACCTTGGTTCGATTTACGTGAAAGAAAAAGATTATTCTAAAGCTGAATTAGCATTAGAAATTCCGTACCGTAAAGGCACGAAAGATAGCAAAACTTTAAGTAACTATGCCATTGCCTTAACAGGCACGGGTAAAGCGAACAAAGCTGAAGAAGTTTATGAAAAGTTAATGAAGGATAATCCTGGACAGCGTGATATTATGTTAAACTATTCAATCTTATTGATTGATCATAAACAAAAATATCGTGAAGGCTTAGATCTTCTTAATAGACTAAAGTTTGTAGGTGCGCCCTCTGAATCCAGAAATCTAATAAAAGATTTGGAATCAAAGGCAAAAGCTGGTTTAAAATAGTATGACGAGGTCGTTTATGTTCCGATCACATCTTGCGTTAATTTTAGGTTTAGCAACTTTGTTGGTTGCGAATGTGTCTATGGCACAGAATTACAAATTGCGCGCAGGTCAAAAACAAACGTTAAATTTCGAAGACGAGTTAGTTGAAGGTTCGGCGCAGAAGCCGGAATTATTCTATCTTTTCCAAAAGAAGAATTTCAACTACACGCGATTAATTAAACTTAGAGAAAACTTTTTACCCGAAATGAGAAAAACATCTGAAGACATACAGCGACTTCGGGGGGGACGTTGAAATCTCCGATTATATTTAGAGTATTCAAGAACAATCAAATTCACTTCGTAAAACAATTTATCGATAAAGATCAAATTGTTTTCGGTAGCAGCTTAGATTCTGGTGCCGAAGTCGATGTGGATTTAGAATCAAAAGAAGTGTCGGCGATCCACTGTTTGGTGGAAAAGCGCGGCTCACAATTTTACCTATGTGATTTAGGCTCATCGCAAGGCACGTACAAAAATGGCCAAGTGGTTCTTGATGAAGCACTTAATACCAACGATGAATTTCAAGTTGGTCCATTTAAAGTCGTGTTCTTTGTGGGTGTACCAAAACCTGTTCACAATCAAGAGACAAGTTCTGAACTTGTGGTTTCTGCATCGGCTAAGCCGACTGAACCACCGGTAAGAGCTGTTGTTCCACCACCACCAGCTCCGGCTGTGGCCGTGGTTCCTCCAGCCCCAACTCAGGCTAAGCCAACAATCAATGCGGCTTTCGTGGGTCAACGTGCCGTGAACAAGAGCGCAGCTTATGCACGTATTAAAAAATCTAAAAATCAAAAAACTTTCGCACCAAGCAGTGAACATCAGAACTTAAATGAGTTCATTAAGCCGGGCCAAGGAAGTTTAGTGCAAGTGATCGTTTCGTGGAAAGAGCGTGTTTTATCGACTCACCACTTCGAGCCCACTGGCCAATATAGATCGGGTCCTGATCAGGCGATCCAGTTACCACTGGGCGCAGCTCCTAAAGACTGGGTGATGTTAGATTGCTCATCTGGTGTTGTTGTTCGCATGACTCAAGATATGAAATCTGAAGTTCACCGTGCTGAAGACATCATGGTGTTATCAGAATCAAATTACCGCTTACAACAAAATGAAGTTTTATTCGTGCAGTTACCAAACGGTATGCAATTAGCGATTCGTTTTGCGCCAAAAACTAAACTGGTTCCTCTAGATTCTCCGTTGATTTTAACATCTTCAGAGTTCACAGGAATTTTAGCGGCATCGATCTTTGCGGTGTTGTTAAGTTTAATTATGTCGGTACTTGCTCCTAAGGCAAACGAACAAGAGGAAGAGGTTCAGCGTGTAGCGCAAGTTATTTTCAATGCACCTCCGAAGCCAATTCCGCCACCGACAATTCCTGTACCTCCGCCTAAACCGCCAGAAGTGCAACCACCGCCGCCACCGAAACCACCTGAACCACCGAAAAAAGTGGCTATCACTGATAAGGTGCAAGAGGTTAAAACGAAAGGTGATCCGAATAAGCAAGAGCAAAAAGCTCAAGTGGCTTCATCATCTGGGCGCGCAAGCGAAGTTAAACCAAAAGATTCTAAGCTTAAAACGAAAATGTTCACTTCAACTAAGCAAGGTGGAGCTGTTAAGACAGGTCCTAAAGCAGGAGCAAATGCACAATCGAAAGAACCAGATCCGACAAATGCGGGTCTTCTTTCAGCGTTCGGTTCAGGTGGAGCACGTTCTCAGTTAGATAAAGCTTACTCAGGTTCTGGTGAAGCGTTAGGTGCCGGTGAAAAAGCAACGGGTGCTTCAGGCTTTAACGAAAACCGTGCAGGAAATGATTTAGGTTCAAAATTCAAAGATACAGGAGCGGGCGGTAAAGGAACGGCTACTCAAGGTATCGCCGGAGTGGGAACTAAAGGTGGTTCTGGTTACGGTACAGGAACTGGTGGCTCAGGTTTTGGCAACAAAGATTCAGTCGCGATTCAAGCGGGTGGAGCAGAAGAAGAATTTATCGGTTCCATCGATAAAGAAGCTGTTCGCCGTGCCGTAAGATCAGCGCTTTTATCTTTCAAAGCTTGTTACGACCGTGAATACAAAAAAGATACTAAGTTAGAAGGTAAAGTTGTGATCTCGTGGGAAATCCATGAAAAAGGGATCGCAAAAAATGCCCGCGTACTTAAAGACAAATCAACACTGGGCAATTCATCGGTTGAAGAGTGTGTACGTGCAAGATTAATGACATTAAGATTCCCTGAACCACCTCCGGGTGCAATGGCTGAAGCCGTTTATCCGTTCTTGTTTCAGGGGCAAAGATAATTATACGAGGAGAGTATAGTGGAACCAACAGCAGCAGTAGTAGCAACAGCAGATAACGTGAATCCGATCGTGCGTGCGTTCACCGAAGGTGGAAGCGTAATGTACATCATCGCATTCATCGCGGTATTAACTTTGATTTTAGTTGTGGAAAGATTCATGACTTTAAAATCATTACGCGTGGATAAAAAAGAATTCGCAGACCAAGTGTTTCGTATGATCATTGGTGGCGATATCAGACAAGCAATTTCATTTTGTGATTCTCGCCCAACACCACTTGCTAACACAGTTAAAGCAGGTTTAGTTGGCGCTTTAAATAAACGCCCAGATGAAGAAATCCAAGTAGCTATGGACGCTGCAGTCATGCGCGAAATGCCAAAGTTAGAAGGTTGGACTTCATTCTTAGCGGTATTCGGTAACATTGCCGTGTTAGCGGGTTTATTAGGTACAATCTTAGGTATGATTGGTTCGTTCCGCGCGGTATCTTCAGCAGATCCTGCAACGAAAGCGACATTACTTTCTCAAGGTATCTCGCATGCCTTAAACTGTACGGGTTTTGGTCTTTCGGTTTCAATCGTAGCTATCGTAGCTTACGGTTTATTCCAGCACATGATCCAAAAATCTGAGAACGAAATGATCGAGACAAGCATGTCACTAATGAACTTAGTAGCTGCTAATCGCGATAAAATGAAAGACTAATTGATTTAATATTTCGAGGTAACGTATGGCACATATTGAAACCGGTGGCCGGGGACGAAGTAAAAATTTTGATCTGAACTTAGTTCCGTTCATTGACTTAATGTCAGTGTTGATCACCTTTCTATTGATCTCAGCCGTATGGACTCAAGTTTCGATGATTCAATTGGGAGCTTCATTTGCTTCGCCGAAAGATCCAAATCAAGAGGTGATTACTCCTCCACCTCTTGAAGATTTAGTTTTACGTTTGGATATCAAAGCTACAGGATACGTTCTTTATGTTGGTAAAGATGTGCGTGCCATCCCGATGTTAAACGGTGAATACGATAAAGAAGCCTTAGTTGCTGATTTAGAAAAAGTTAAGCAAATGTATCCTGACAAAGGTGGCATTAAAATGGCCATCGAAAATGAAATTAAATATGAACATGTCGTAACAGCTATGGATTTAGGGTTACGCGCAGGTTTTGCTCCGGAATTATTAACTGGGGGACATAACTAATGGCAATTCAAAAACCCGGTCAAAGACATCGCTATCACAGACTTTTAAAACGCCGTGGCGGAAAACGTTCTGTTACAGCAATTTTATCGTTAACAGCGATGGTCGATATGTTCACCGTGTTAGTTATTTTCTTATTACAGAACTATAATTCGACAGGTGAAATTCTTTATATCCCGAAAGAAGTAACTCTTCCAAAAGCGGCTCGAGTGAATGAATTAAAACCAGCGGTTGTGGTTACTGTGTCAGCAAAAGAAGTTTTGATCGACAGAACTTCTGTTGCGACATTTGCTGAAGTGCAAGCTTCAACAGACTGGGTTATTCCGAATTTGCGTGACCAGGTGCGTGTACTTCTTGAAAAAGCAAAATCTGACCAAGAAGCTAAATTACAGAATAAAATTCGTAATGTAGTTGATAAAACTGTGGGTAACGAAGAGGTAGATCCGAACGCTTGGAGAAAAGTCACTTTACAAGCGGATAAAGATATGGATTATTTAACTTTGAAAAAAGTAATGTATTCAATCTATGAGGCCGGCGGAGGCCCAATTAATTTTGCAGTAGCAAAAGAAGCAGAAAATAAAAATGCTACTCAGGAAGTTAAAACTCAATAAAATTTCTATCTTTCTTTTTGTGGTGATTGGCCTGATCTTTATTCAGGCTTTATTAATGGCACCCCAAGAGATTTCTCCGTCCGAAATCAGACGCGCCAAGCAGATAGCTGAAAAAGAAAAAGCCGAACAAGAAGCTGAAAAGAAAAAAAATCCAATCGAGCCACCTAAACGCAAAGCCGTCGAACAAAAGATGGTTGGTGTACATTTAGTTGAAAATTCAAATAACTCAAAAGGGTGGGAACTTCATGCTGACGAAGCCACAGGTTCAAGCGATGAGTTATGGGTTTTAAAAAAAGTAAAAGTTGAATTTTTTAACGAAAATGAATCAAGCTTCGTGGTTTCAGGCGATGTCGGTGAAATCAATGGGCAAACTAAAAATATGGTGATCCGCGGGCAAGTGGTCACACAATCATCGAACGGCTATCAATTCGAAACGAATGATTTAAAGTATGTGGCTGATGATAAAGAACTTGTCAGCGATAGCCCGGTAAGTATGCTTGGGCCCGATGATAAAAATGGCGCCGGTTTTAAGCTGACAGGTAACGGGTTTAAAATCGACCTTGTGTCGAACAAAATGTATATCGAGTCAAACATCGAAGCCAGTAAGACGATGGATAGCAAAAATTTTCATGTGACATCAAACTCAGCTGAATTTTCGAATAAAAGCCAAGAAGCTTTGTTTTCTGGTAGCGTGAAGATGAGTTTTGATAAAACAAAAGTGACAGCCCCTCAGGCTTTTTTTAAATATTCAGAAAAGCAGAAGGCCTTACAATCAATTTTGTTGAAGGACCAAGTGGTTCTTAAAGATGAAGGTAAGAGCGCTGTGTGTCAGCAGCTTTTGATGAATCTGATCGAAGATACAATGACCTTGAGTGGTCATCCGAAAGTCCAGATGGGCGAGGATGAAATTCAAGGTGAAGAAATCGTCTTCCTAGAAGGCGGAAAAAAAGTTAAGATAAATAAGGTAAAAATCGACTCTAAAAAACTGCAGTAGAAAGATTCCATGGCTGAAAACGCAACAAGTATCTTAACCATCAAAAATATTTCAAAAAAATATGGTGAGCGTTTAGTCGTTAAAGATGTTTCTTTTGAAGTGCAATCAGGACAAGTTGTTGGCTTGTTAGGCCCCAACGGGGCGGGTAAGACCACATCCTTCTATATGGTGGTGGGTTTAGTTAAATCCGATTCAGGTTCGATCTTGTTAAACGCTTTAGAAATTTCAGAATACCCGATGTACAAACGTGCGCGTGCCGGTCTTAGTTATTTAGCGCAAGAGCCGAGTATTTTTCGCCGTATGACGGTTGAAGACAATATTTTAGTGGCCCTAGAAGCTCATGGTTACAACCCTCAGGAGCGCCGCGAAAAATTAGAGAGTCTTTTACAAGATTTCCGAGTCAATCATATTCGCGAATCTTTTGGTTATGCTTTATCCGGCGGTGAGCGTCGCAGAGTAGAAATCGCCCGCGCATTAGCTGGTTCACCGCATTTTTTGTTGTTGGATGAACCATTCGCAGGTATTGATCCTATTGCCGTCGGTGAAATCCAAAATATCATTCGTGATCTTAAGGCCAAAGGTATAGGAGTTTTGATCACTGACCACAACGTGCGTGAGACTTTAGGGATTTGCGATTATGCTTATATTTTAAAGGATGGAATCATCCAAGTGAGCGGAAATTCTGAACAAATCGCCAATTCAGAAACAGCTCGTAAGTTTTATTTGGGTGAGAATTTTAAATTATAATTTATTGAATTGTTAGAACGTTAAATAAACAAGGAATTGAGTTAGCAAATGGCAATGAAGCAAACGATGAATTTAAGTCAGGGCTTGGTAATTACGCCGCAATTACAGCAGGCGATCAAGTTGCTTCAGATGTCGCGCTTAGAACTTGAATCACAAGTTCGTAATGAGTTAGAAGAAAATCCAATCCTAGAAGAAGCTGAAGTTTTAAAAGAAGAAGACTTCGAACGTACTAAAGAAGCCGCAGCCCAAGTTGACGGTAGCGAAGGTGCAAGCACTGAAGCTCAAACAGCTGAAGCGCAAGATCCGCAAAAACAAGACGAGTTCGAGTGGGAAAATTACTTAGAAATCCAACATAAAATGCCACGTGAAGCGAGTTCAGGTTCTGAAGAGATCATGAACTACGAAAACGTGATCTCAACAACACAAACGTTGCACGATCATTTATACTGGCAAGCAAAAATGGCCGGTTTTTCTTCTGAAGAAGAATTAGCCGCTGATGCGTTAATCGCTTATATCGATGACGAAGGTTATATTAAAACGCCGTTGGCACAAATTGCTGAAGAAGAAAAAATTGATCTGCAATTATTAGAAGACACTCTAACATTAATCCACGAATTTGACCCGGCCGGTGTAGGTGCCCGTGATCTTAAAGAGTGTTTATTGGTTCAAGCTAAACACATCGAAGAAGATACAACGGATTTAGTGACGTTAATCAATAATCACTTAAAAGATTTAGAGAAAAAGAATTACGACGCCATTGCCAAAGCTTTACAAAAGCCAATGGAAGAAGTGATCGACATGTGCAAAATCATCTACGCGATGGACCCAAAACCTGGCCGCGCGTACGCAGGTAACGACACACACTACGTAACACCAGATGTGTACGTGTACAAAGTGGGCGATGATTTCAGTGTATCGTTAAACGAAGACGGTTTACCAAAACTAAGAATCTCAAATTACTACCGTAATATGTTAAAAGGCGGAGCAACTCCAACAGGAGACGCAAAAGCCGCTGATTTTATCTCTGAAAAATTAAAATCGGCAGTCTGGTTAATTAAATCAATTCACCAACGCCAAAGAACAATTTATAAGGTGTCAGATTCAATCGTAAAACATCAGCGCGAATTCTTCGAAAAAGGAACAGCGTTCTTAAAACCAATGATCTTACGTGATATCGCAGCTGACATCGGCATGCATGAGTCAACAGTTTCGCGCGTAACTACAGCGAAATACATGCACACCCCACAAGGTATTTTCGAATTAAAATATTTCTTCAACTCAGGTATCGCGTCAACAGACGGCGACGCCTTAGCCTCAGAAGCCGTTAAGCTTAAAATCAAAGAGCTTGTTGCGAAAGAAGATCCCAAAAAACCATTATCAGATCAAAAGCTGGTAGATTTACTAAAAAAAGACGGCGTAGATATCGCCCGTCGTACAGTAGCTAAATACCGCGAAGTACTCAAAATCTTACCTTCCTCACAACGTAAAAAGATGTTCTAGGGGCATTACGCCACAGATGCTGCTGGTCTTTTAATTGCTTGAATACTGATATGGAATTCATCGAATTAAACTCGAGTTATGGCAGTGTGAATCAAGCTTGCGATACTGAACGCAATACTCTGATTGTTGAAGACGACGCTGATATTCGTGAAACGTTCCAAGTTGCCCTAGATCTTGAAGGGTATCATGTTTTTACCGCCGCCAACGGACGTGAAGCGTTAGAACAGCTTCGGACCATGCCGCTAAAACCTTGTGTGATTTTTTTAGATTTAATGATGCCCGTAATGAATGGCAACGAATTTTTAAGTGTTGTCGAAAAAGATCCTGAATTAGCAAAAATTCCTGTTGTCGTAGTTAGTGCTTTTACTAGTCGTCTTAGCTCTGCGCATGCCCGAGGAACACTTTCTAAACCCATTAATCTTAATCAGCTTTTAAATATCACTCATCAATTTTGCAGAAAAGAACACGGGTAAAGGAATTTTATGTTGGAATCTGAATCGTCATTGCCCGCAATCTCTGCACCAGACTTGTCAGCGATTTTGCGCCAGCTGATAGATGCTATTACTAATATTCCTGAAGATGCTACTGGATTAGAAACAATTTACCAACAAGCTTTAGTCAGTTTAAAAATAGCGACGGGTGTTGAGCGCGCTTCGATTTTACTTTTTGATCCCGACGGAGTTATGCGCTTTAAGGCGTGGTTGGGCTTGTCAGATAAATACCGTAAATCTGTTGAAGGTCACACGCCGTGGAGCCAGGAAGACGTAAACCCAGCGCCGATTGTGACTTATGATATTTTTGAAGATAAAGAATTAACTCCGTATTATCCGGTTTTTTCAGCTGAAGGCATGCGTGGTTTAGCTTTTATTCCGCTGTTGTACCGATCAAAGGTAATCGGTAAGTTTATGCTGTATTCGCGTGTGCCATATCACTTTAAGCAAGAGATTGAATCTGCAGTGGCCATTGCGCATTTAGTGGCTTATGCTGTCATTCGCCGTAAAATTGAAGAGAAATTAAAATTAAGTGAAACGAATTTAGAAAATTCACTGCAAAAAGAAATGGCCGCACGCCTGGAAGCTGAAAAATCAATTATCCTGCGCGATGATTTTATTTCAATTACTTCGCACGAATTGAGATCACCATTAACGCCGATTCTTTTGAATTTTCAGCTGACAAGACGCTGTCTTAATTCGATTTCAGATAAAATTCCACAAGTACAATTTGTAATGAACTTATTTGAAAAAACAGAACAGCAATTTAACCGTTATTTGCGTTTGGTTGAAAATCTTTTAGATGCTTCTCGTATTTCTGCCGAACGCTTAATTTTAAAAAAAGAACTGGTGAATATTTCGGCGCTAGTCCGTGAGTTAATTGAGCGGCATCAGGTTGAGTTTAAAAATTTAGGTTACGCAGTAGATGTCGAGATCGATGATGAAATCATTTGTTTGTGCGACAAAATTCGCATCGAGCAGGTTTTTAATAACATGATTTCGAATGCAATTAAGTATGGGTTAAATAAACCACTGCATATGACTTTGCAGCTGAAAGCCGGTGAAAATGGAGTCAGCCAGATTGAATTTGAAGTCGTCGACCAAGGTATCGGAATATCTAAAGAAAATCAGAAAAAGATCTTCGAGCGCTTTGAAAGAGCCGCGAATTTAATCAATTACGGGGGCTTAGGATTGGGTCTTTATATCTCTCGTAATATTTTAAAAGCCCACGGCGGTGATATCACGGTTAAAAGTGATGAGGGCCTGGGATCAACCTTTACGGCGTGGTTACCTCTGGGATCTGACTTGCTTCAGCATTGAAAATCGACTACTGTCCGAGGTTATGAAATCCTATCAAAAATTAATTCGTGATGTCGCTGATTTTCCAATTCCAGGTGTAATGTTTCGTGATGTAACGCCGTTACTTAAAGATGCAACAGCATTTAAACAAGTGACTGAAGATTTCAGAAAATTAATTAACTTAGATGAAGTTGATGTCTTTGTTGGTATCGAATCACGCGGATTTATTTTTGGTACAGCGTTAGCTGCGCATTTCAACAAAGGCTTTTTACCTTTAAGAAAAGCGGGAAAACTTCCGCCGCCAACAATCAAAGAATCTTACAAACTTGAATACGGTGAAGCCACTTTAGAAATTGCACCGACACAAAAGCCATTACGTGCCGTTGTTGTTGATGACGTCTTAGCAACTGGTGGCACATTAAAAGCTTCAATTAGCCTTTGTGAAAAAGCGGGTTATAAAGTTTCTGATGTTTTAGTTTTAATTAATCTGACATTTCTGAATGAAATGAAGTTTAAAAACGAACCGATCAAATCTTTAATTCAGTATTAGATTTCTAGCGGCGGCCAGGTTCTTTCCACATCTCGATACACTCAAAGTGTTCAAGCGGGCGGTCATTTACGAATGGAAAAACCTGCATGTAATCTTGGTATTGGCCCATTCCTGAAGTGTAAAAGTTAATATTTTTCATTGCCGGCGACCTGGCTTTAAAACGCGAAGGAAACATCACCGCTTCAGTAGCGATGCGTACAGCGTTTTTCCAGATATCAACTTCAGCTTGGCTGGCGCGTTTAGTTTTCCAGAACGGTTTATTCACAGCACGTGCGGGGCATAAACTGTGATGAAGCGGGCCATTTACTTTTCCGCTTGCATAAACTTTCCAAACATTAAATTTTTCAGGCGTTGTCACTATTCGTGCCAGTGGCGGAAGGCTTGCGACCTTACGTTTAACTTGTGACTTCGTCCATTCTTTAAAACGTGATTTGTTATCAAAGCGGTTTACGGCAACGAGCGCTGCAGCGATTGGATATTGTAAGCCTTTACGAAAACATTTACCCATTTCGCCGTAAATAGTGCGTGCTAAAGAATCGATATTAACTAAGTCTTCAGATGTCATAGGCTTCATTTGTTCATTCACAAGAAGTGGAATTTTTTGTTTTTTCAAACGACCCAAAACATACGCATCAAACACATTATCCGAAGGTAGTTTGGTCGGCATAACGGTTGGGTCCTTCAGCGGGCATTCGCCGACCAAATCATAAATTTGTGTGGCGGCTTTTAAAGTGTTCGGTGATTTTTTTCCACCTTTGCCAACAGCAGCTGGCATACGGCTGTTGCCTTCATCAGAATAAAAAGCTTCTAATCTTTTTTCAGTTAATAAATAAAGTGGAAGGTAACCTTCGCCATCCTTAAACTTCACGGGAACAAAAACTTCATTGGTCTTTGAATCATCAAAAGGGTCTGTGGTCTGAGCCTGAAACTCTTTGCCCGTAATGGTAATCTCGGTCGAGCGATCCAATTTGAGATGGCCTTCGCCGCATTGGCCGTTTTTACACCAATACACAGAAGCCTTATCGTCGCCTTCGAGCGTCGACAGGTAAACAGTTTTGTCAGCTTGCGCCCGACTAAAAAAGGTAAATAAAAGACCCATGGAAAAGGTCGTTAATACATATCTTTTCACCAGACCTTTATCGGTAAAACGGGAGGCAATTTTGACTTTTTTAACGTGTTTTTTGTGTTTTTCGTCTCACTCTAAAACACAGTGAGTGCCAATTTACGTAGAGGGTCTATTTCGTATCCAGTTAAGCGCGCTTAAAAAACCTATATTTGGTTAGGGGTGGCATCAGGTCTGCTTTAAACCCTTTATATGAAAAACCTTAAAAACAAACTAAGTATCGGTTTAGCGTGTCTCACTTTAACACAAATGATCGCCCAACCTGGTTTTGCGCGCCCCACTTTTTTAGGCGAGATTAAGGCTGAAGATCAGCGTGTAGAGGTCACTAAAGCTGCGATTAAAAAGTCCTTACCGAAGGTTTCAGCTGATAAGGTCGAAAGAATCGCCTCATATCTAGTTTCGATTGGTTTAACGCCAGATAAATCTAATTTTAAATTTCAAGTAACCCGTTTATTAAACTCATCCACACAGTTTTTATTCTGTGACGATGTTGAAGACTGGTCATGCTTAGAAGCTAAGGCTACAGTTGAACCTAAATCTAAAATGCGTCAAGAAGTGTACCCTAATTTAGGGACTGCAGTGCCAGCCGGGGATTCATTAGAGCTTGAGTATTTCTTCACGAATGGTTGGTATGATAATTTTGTTAATAAACGCGAAAATTTTATTATTCCGGAAACGACTGTTGCTGAAATCTTGGCTGAGAAAATCAGAATTGAAGGTGAAAAGAAAATGTTTTTAGCCTTATATGGTATTGATGATATTCAAGACACAATGGCTTCAGTATTTAATGCGATTGCCGATAGAGTAAAAGCCGGCGTAGCGACGTACGCCGTATTAGATGTGTCTGATGAGGCGCAGGCGAATTCTTTCCCGCGTGATTATAATATGGCTAAAATGCCAGATGGCAAATACGCTTTAGGTAATAAAAAAGTAGAATTAGATTATTCATATATTAACCCGACAGATAAAGACAACGCGGCTTTTTTACCACCAAGCTGGGCCAAACAATATTTAACAGATGTAGCTGTGCTTGCTAAATCAATGAAACAATTTGATTTACGTAAATACTTACAAAAAGAAATGTTTATCAAGCCACCTGCAACGACAAAAATCTATGATTTACAAGTGGCTGACTTAACTTGGATTGGTCTTTACAAAGATTTATCAAACTATGAAGAGACTTTATCTCGTACGCCATTCCAGTACGCAAACAGCTTACAAGTTTTACGTTTACTGAATTCAACGGTAAAAACAAATGAGCAAGCGCGTGCCCGTATCGAATTCCCATTTACAGGTATCATGCATAATAAATTTGTCGTGTTTGAAAAAAACGACGGTTCACGTTCTGTTTGGTCAGGTACAACAAACGTAGCCCGTACTTGTATGGGTGATGAATCAAATTCAAACTTAGCTATTCTTATCAAGAACAGCACGATTGCTAATGCGTTCTTAGCTGAGTTTACAGAAATGCACCAAGGTCAAAATGACAGTGCTTCAAAGCCCAAAACGTTATTAACGGGTGCATTCCATGATAAAAAACGCCCGAACACGCAACGTTATTTTACATTCACTGATGGTACTGAAGCACGCGTTCACTTTTCTCCGACAGATGATGGTGAACACCGCGTACTATTACCGATGGTTTACTCTGCTAGAAAAGGTGATTTGTTAAGAATCTCTATGTTCGGCGGTGGCGGATTTGAAATGGTTCGCGCTATGCAGGCAGCGGTGGCTCGCGGTGTAAATATCCGTATCGTATTTGATAACTTAACGGGTGCTGGTGCTAACTCTTGGTGGAAAGCTAAAGATGGAAACTTGATGCAAGAAAACCCGTACGCAAAAAAACCGACGGGTTCAGTTGAAGTTAGAAAAAATAACTGGAACGGTTTAAATCATCATAAGTCAGCGACCTTATCTCGCTTACAAAAAGATGGGTCTTATAAAGCTGAATTGATTATTATCGGTTCACAAAACTGGTCGCAAACTGGTAACGACATTAACGATGAAAACATGGTAACGATCAGAAATAAGAGAAAAGAATTAGATGTGATGAAAGCATTTAATAAAGAATTCGATGAGAAAATGTGGCCGTCGTCTTCGTTGGTTGGCCAGGGCAAAATTGCTGACGGCGCTGGTGCTGAAGAGTAATTTCAACAAGACACACTGAACACAGGCTGGACCATTATCCAGTTCCTGTACCTTCGTCTTAACATGTGAGCTCTGGAAGTGGAGCACTTTTTTATTTCATTTTAAAAAAACATATTCTCCTTTACTCTGAAAGAGTCTGTTTTAACAGCGAAGGAGACTGCTATGTTTTCATGGAAGAAAGCGGTGATGGCTATCTGTTTGGCTTCGGTATTTTCTTGTCAAACTTTTACCTCATCAGATCGTAACGTTGCGCAGGAGCAACCTGAAGAAAATCAAGAAGTTAAGTACTTCGATCGTCTGCAAGATTACAAACCGTATAAATACGAAGTGTTATTCACTGATCCTGAGTGCGGTGTTTACGCGTACACGCAAGATGTAAAAAGCGTAAGTGGCAAAACATTAAAGCAAAAACCTGAAAACGTGTATTGCAAAAACAAATACGATTTACGCCGTTCTGGTGATCGTCCACAATCTCCGCAGTACCGTTTAGTGGAGTGGATCAACCAATCAAACGTTAAAGAAATTTTCTTCACATACCTTTCTTTCAGAAACAAAACTGTAACTAGAGCTTTATGTGAAGCTGCTAAAAAAGGCGTAAAAATCCGCTTTGTTATGAGCAGCACAGAAGACACAACAGTTGCTCAGGAGCTTGTGGCTTGTGCTCCTGAAAACGTTGAAATGAAATTACGTGGTATGGAAGGTGACTTAGGATTTGCGCATAACAAATTTTTTATCATCAATCCAAATTCTAAATACGAATTTAAAGTTGTATTCTCTTCAGGTAACATGACTTCGGGTCCTGTCATCCACCACGAAAACTGGAACTTTATTACAACAAATGCCAATTCACAATTTGCCCAATCTCACATTTGTGCGATGAAAGCTGAGTGGGATGAAGTTTCTGGCCGTTCACGTGCTGAATACATCAAATCAATCAGAAACTGCCGCCAAGCGATCACGGCTCCAGAAGAAAAAGATATCAAAGTTTTCTTCGTGCCTGGTGAAGGTGAACCTGAATTCGGAGTGAAAAAGAAAACAGCTGTTGATTACATGTTATACGGTGATGAGCAAGCGGGTACTCCGGGTATCACAAATGCCAAAAGAATTTGGTTAGCTTGCCACAGATTTTTCTATTCGAAAATGATCAACGGTTTATCTAAACGTATGAATTCATCGAATTCTAAATACCGCCCAGACATGAGAATCATTTGTGATGACGATACTTATTACAAAGCCAATGATCCTGATTACCAGGTTGGCGATACAATGCCGCAAGAATACTACAACATGGATAAGTTAGCAGCCAAAGGCGCGAAACTTAAGTTCATGGAAACAAACGGTGATGAACATCAATTACACCACAGTAAATATTTAATCTTCGCTGATAAAAATTCTAAAGGTGATAACCCTAATGACTTCTCAGCAGTATTTACTGGTTCAGCTAACTTAACAGGCGCTGGCTTTAACAAAAACTGGGAAAACTCTTACTACGTAACTATTCCTGAAGTGGTTCACAGATTTGCTGACCACTATGTTTATACTTGGGAAAAGCTGGCAACAGCGATTTCTGATCTGCCTGCTAAAGGCGCTGTGGGTGAATATTTAATTGATCAACCTATTATTAAGAAAAACGGAGAACAACAATAATGAAAAAGATTTACGTTATTGCAGCAATCGCATTGCTTGCATCATGTGGTCATAATCCGGTTGCAGACAATGTCAACCCTACGTTCGATCGCGCACCGTCTTCTACATCTGAAATGATGAGTTGTGGTTTATTAAGTTCTACTGAAACTGCAAGAAATGCAGTTGATGTGAATCACTCAGAAAAAATTGATGATCGTCTATATTCGTTGCAAGTTGATTGTAACAAAGACCAAGTTGTTGATTTAGAAAAAGAAAACTTAGTTGTTGGTGTTCCTGTAAATCAAGTCAGCCGTTCACAAAAAGGCTGGATTACTCGTTGGCGTAAAATTGCGGTAAAAGTTCAAAAAAACCAAGCTGCTAAACCTTACGTTTGCATGAAGTACCAGGCTTCTTATGATCCATGCACAGCAAACAAAAATGTTTACGGAATGGCTCCTAGATTTTCTAGCAAAATCAATTTCGGTAAGAAAGTTAAATAGGGAACTACCAGATGAAAAAATTATTATTAATTTCAAGCTTATTAGTTAGTTCAGTAATAGTATCGGCAGCAGATTTTAAAGACATCATGCCGCCAATTCCAGCGGGTTCTAATCCAGAAGCGATCTGGCAAGCGTACTGCGGCGGAAACAGGAATTCGGCTGATATCCCAATGCCGAATTACAAAAATAAAGATGTTTTAGCTGCAGTAAAAAAACTAGCGATGGTTTCTCCATACAGCTTCTATTTTTACTCTGGCCCTCTTTACACTTACAACTTAAGAAACGGTAAAGAGTTAGTTGACGTTCCGGCTGAATTTCCGGCAAATATCCAAGAAGTGAAAAATGGCCGTAAAAACGCGCACGCTTTTATGACTTTACTTTGTGGTGAATTCCGCGACCGTCCTTCTTTAATTAAAGAAAAAATCCGTTGGGTTAACAGAATGTACACGTTACCGACGACACCGCAAAAAACGATTAATATCAAGCACGAATTATGGTCACAAGTTTCTGCGCATTCATATAGAAACTATATCGAAAATTCAAAAGCGATTTTCAGAGCTAAAGAAAGAGAAGCGCGCAAGTTTGATGTAAAACTTGGAACTTACAGAGAAGATACGCCGATTGAGCCTTTCACAGTTTGTGAAACAAAGTTCATCTTCAAAAAATACGTTGAAACAAACTCTTTATTTGGCGTTCGTAGTTCTGGCGGCGCTGATGAAGAAGAATTTTTTGACGAAGAGGAAATGGACGAGCACGGCGCTGTTGGTAAGTCGAATGCAAATAATAAGCGTAACGTAGCTCAGGCTAAAAACAGCGCGCTTGCGGCTTACAAAAAAGAGTACACTAAGTTCAAAGCACGTTGTAACCAAGAAGACTTAGATTATATCTACGACTTCCGCGGTGACTCGAACTTTAAACCAAATTCTCCTGAATCAAATGGTATGATTTGGTACTCTTCGACAATCACGAATAACTGTACAAGAACTAAAGATGGTAAGTACGTTCTTAAAACAGCTTCAAAAGATAAAGTTTCTGATCCAAATATCTGTGAAAAGTATGCAAGTGCTCCATTTGCTTACCGTTGGTCAGCGGCTCGTGCCGGTTTAGCGACCTGGATGTTACGTGATCAAAAATTTGATTCTACTTTCTCTGCAGAAGGTGATTCTGTTTACATCATTCCAAATTTAAATCCAGTGGCGGGTCCGTTCGGATTTAAAATGCCGGTAAAAGATTCTTTCTATGAAGAAGAATTATACCAAAACGATAAAGGCGAATACATCAAGTGGGATGATAACACGGGTGAAGAAAAAGTTATGACAGTTGAAGATGTTGAAGCTCACAAAGCTAAACAAACTCAGTTAAAAGCAGAACATGAAGCAAGAGTAGCTGCTGCTAACGTAACTTACACTGACTTCGTTAAATCTTGGGAAGCGCAAAAAGACGTTTTCTGGAAGCGCCCTGACTTAGGTTTCAACTCATTAACGGGTTTAGGCACTAAAAACGTTGATAAAGGTTTTGCTTACGAGCGTATCCGTGATGCAGTTAACCGTCATACGGACTGGTACTCTTCGGGTTATGAAGATGGTTTCGGTATTTCACGTGACCAAGCTTATTCTCCATTCGTAGCTTCTTCTTACGAGATGTCAGCTTCTGATGGTTTCACAGCTCCGGGTGTTACAGTTCAATCTCCGGCAGATGGTTGCAAACACTGGATGTTCGTATTCAAACTTAAAAAAGATCAGTGGTACAACACTCACTCAGTACAAAATAAAGTACCTGTGAACTTTAACTACCACTGGTTTGATGAAACATCTTTCGGTACCAATCACTTAGCAGATTCTGAGCATGCGTTTGACCGTTTAGGTACGGCTTTAGAAGGTGAAATGGATGTTATCCTTTACCTTCACAAGTTAAATACATCTGGTCAGGTTAATGAACAATGTGGTTATGAAGAAATGGGCCTACAAGTTGAAGCTGTAGGTAAAAACTAATAGGATATTTTAGTGAACTGGTTACGTCTTAGATTTTATTTTCGTGTGTTCTTTATTTTCGTAGTAGTGCCGGCGGCGATTTTTGCGTCGGTCTACACGCTGGATCAACGCGGTTTCTTCGCTATCGAAGATATCGATATGAGAGTGGTCACAAAATCAGAGCAGTTAAACTTTTCTAAGCCGTACTTAGATAAACTCAATCAAGAGTTATCAGTTTATAAAGGGCAGTCGTTATGGCGACTGTCTTTATCTCAAGTTTCAGATAAGTTAAAAGCAAAAAGTTGGATCAAAGATTTTCGTATTTCGCGTTCATGGCCAAACGGTATCAACGTTGAAATCGAACCCAAAATCTTAAGTTTGCTTTATGTTGATCAAAAAAGATTAGCCGAAGGCTTCGTGCGTCCGGTCACAAATGACGGCGCCATTTTACCTGAAGTTGATACAACTCAAGCTCCTCCTTTAGCGATGTTAAAGGGTGAAGTTTTTGTAAAAGATGAAGCGAAAAGAAAAACGGCGGTTGAGCTTTTAAAATCTCTTCCTGAAGAAGGAAAACTCTCTCACAAAATCATTTCAGAAATCGGCTTTGACAACAAAGAAGGTTACTGGGTTGAAGTGGCAAAATCGAATATCAGAATCAAATTGGGCGATGATCAATTCGCTGTGAAATCGGCACGCGTTTCTCAAGTGATGGATTATCTTGAAAAGCGTGATCTTAAAGCACGCGTCATAGACGCAAATCTTTCTAAAAAAGTTCTTGTCAGGTTGCAGCAGACTCCTTAAGCTTAAAAAAGGGACTATAGTCGGGATGACCTTAGTCTATGATTTTTCTGCTTAATGAATTTGCAACACGTTCGTCTTATTGGCGAACACTAATGGAGCTTACGGATGAGTGCTTCAAAATATTCTGGACCAGTTCTGGCGTCTTTAGACATTGGATCATCAGCTGTAAAGCTAGTGATGTCCCATGTAACTCTTAATGAAAAAAATGAAACTAAAATCGAAGTGACAGGCGTAGGCTTAGTTCCAAATTCTGGAATCAAGCAAGGCGTGGTTGTAAATATCGAAGCGACAACTGAATGTATTCGTCGCGCGAAAGAAGAAGCTGAATTAATGTCAGGTTCTAAAGTTTCTGAAGTGTGGGTTTCAGTTTCTGGATCCCACATTCAATCTTTCGATTCTAAAGGCATGGTTGCTGTTAAAAATAAAGAAGTTAACCAGCAAGATATCGACCGCGTCATTGAAGCGGCAAAAGCAATCATGATTCCGGCTGACCGCATGGTTTTACACGTATTACCGCGTGAATTTAAAATCGACCAACAAGATGGAATCACTGACCCAATCGGTATGATGGGTGTGCGTTTAGAAGCCAATGTTCACATCGTGACTGCGTCACAGTCTGCGATTTCAAATCTTACAAAATGTATCGAAAAAGCTGGTCTTCGCGTGGCGGGATTAGTGATGGATCAAGTAGCGGTTACAAAATCTGTGATCAGTTCTGATGAAAAAAATCTTGGCGTTTGTGTAGCTGATATTGGCGGCGGCGCTTCGAAAATGGTTTACTTGATTAATGGATCTGTAGCTCACACATCAATGGTGCCAGTTGGTGGTGCTCACTTTACTCACGATGTGGCTGTAGGTTTACGTACTCCGCAAGTTTCAGCTGAAATTTTAAAGAAAAAACACGGCTGCGCATTGGCAACTTTAGTTGATGAACATGAGTCAATCGAAGTTGATGGCGTTGGCGGAAGAAAATCACGCACAGTTCCTCGTAAAGAGTTAGCTCACATTCTAGAAGCTCGTGCTGAAGAAGTTTTAAATATGATCGCTCACGATATTAAAATGAGCGGCTTACAACCATTGCTGGGATCAGGCCTAGTGATCACAGGTGGATCAAGCCAATTAGACGGTTTGATTGAAATGGGCGAATTTATTTTCGATCTTCCACTGCGCCGTGGTTATCCGGCTTTAGTGGGTGGTTTAAAAGATGTAGTAAAAGGTGGCGAGTTTGCAACAGCTATCGGCTTACTGTTTCATGCCTTAGAAACTAAGAAAGATTATTACGCGCAAAGCACGCAAGATCTTTCAACAACATCTTTATTAGGTGAGGCGATGTCAGACTCTATCGGAGATGTGGCATCTAAGATGAAAAAGTTTTTCACAGATTTATTTTAATTTTTTAAAGGGAATTTTTATCACTCGGGAGGGAACCCATGTTTGAATTAGAAGAGAACGTAAATATCGGCGCAAATATTAAAGTAGTCGGCGTCGGCGGTGGCGGATCGAATGCAATTGCAACAATGATCGAAGGCGGAATGGCCGGAGTTGAATTTTGCGTAGCTAACACTGACATCCAGGCTTTAAATTCATCTAAAGCTGGATACAAAATCCAATTAGGTGCTGATCTTACTAAAGGTTTAGGCGCTGGTGCAAATCCAGATGTAGGCCGCAGATCAGCTATCGAATCTTACAACCAAATCGTTGAACAATTAAAAGGTTCAGACATGGTTTTCGTTACTGCCGGAATGGGCGGGGGAACAGGAACTGGAGGGGCTCCTGTTGTTGCGAAAGTAGCTCGTGAATTAGGTGCATTAACAATCGGTGTTGTGACTAAGCCATTCATGTTCGAAGGTAAAAAACGCACTAAACACGCTGAAGGCGGTCTTTCTGAATTAAAAGAAAACGTCGATGCGTTAATCGTTATCCCGAATCAAAAATTATTATCAATCTCTGGAGATAAAACTCCTCTATTAGATACTTTCAAAAAAGCTGACGAAGTTTTACTTCAAGCCGTTAAAGGTATCTCTGACCTAATTAATATCCGTGGGTTAATCAACTTAGACTTTGCCGATATCAGAACTGTTATGTCTAATAAAGGTTTAGCATTAATGGGTACTGGTTCTGCAAAAGGTGAAAACCGTGCAGTTGAAGCAGCGACGCAAGCGATTTCTTCTCCTCTATTAGAGAACGTAAGAATCGATGGCGCGACTGGTATCATCATCAACGTAACTGGTGGATCTGATTTATCATTATATGAAGTGAATGAAGCTTCTATGTTAATCACTGAAGCAGCTTCTGAAGATGCTGAAGTGATCTTCGGTGCAGTTATCGATCCTAATTTAACTGACGAAGTTCGCGTAACAGTTATCGCTACAGGTTTTGCTCGCGAAGAGAAAATGGATGCAATGCCACAAATGAACAGCATGCAATCTTTTTTAAATGCTGGTCCATCAATCATGTTTGATCTTCCACAAGCTCCAGCTCAACAATTTGCTCAGCCAATGACTCACGCTATGCCACAACAGCAAGCTCCGAATCATGTGGCTCAGCAAATGCAACAAGCTCAGCAGCAAGCAGCTATGTACGCTCAAATGATGCAAGCTCAACAATTTGCTCAGCCGCAACCATCTATGATGATGCCGCCGCAAACTCCAGCTCCGCAACAAGCTCCGGTTTTACCACCGATGGCCCAAGTACAAGAGTCTGTTCAAGCGTTCACCCAACCAGAAGCTCCGGTTGCAGCACCAGCTGCTCCAGGTCCTGAAATGCACGCCCATACAGAAACTAACGAAACATTCGGCCAAGATTTATCTGCGGCTGTTTCTCCGGTTGCAACTAACGCAGCTTCAGCTCGTGATATGTTATTAGCAAAAGCTCGCGCTTTCCGCGAAACACAACCAGCAGTTGCTGAAGAGAAGAACGTAGCTCCTGAGCAATTAACTATGATGACTGAAGAACGCCAAGTTGAGGATGCGCGCAAAATGGCTCGCGATATCTTAGAAGTTCCGGCTTTTATCAGAAAGAAACAAGGTTTTGATCTAAACACTTAGATCAAAACGTGTCTTCAATGAAGCATTGGTTTATCTCTGATCTTCATATTACAGACATCAATGAGCGCAATGGCAATTTGCTATTGCGCTTTTTCTTTTTTCTGAATCAAAATCCTTCTGAATATTCAGTTTATTTTCTAGGGGATATTTTCGACTTCTGGCTTTCTGACGGAGCCACTTTTCAAAATCACTATAAACAATTGATCGACGAAATCCGCAAGTTTAAATCGGGTGGCGGAAAGTTAGTGTATTTTGAAGGTAATCACGATTTTCACATTGATCGTTTTTGGACAAAACATTTAGATATTCCGGTTATTGAAAATGAAGCGTTTTTTAAAATCGACGGATTGAAAGTTCGCTGTGAACACGGTGATTATATTAATCCAGATGATAAAGCTTACTTAGCTTATCGTGAATCAATCAGGCAACCGTGGGTGGAATGGTTTGCGCACAATCTTCCGGGTTCTTTCTGGAAACGTGTGGGTGAGAGTTTAAGTAAAAAAAGCCGTAAAAAAACCGGCCATTATGCTTCACAAAACCCAGATAAATTAAAGGCGATGATTCAAGCCTATGCGATGAAGGTTTATAACGTTGAACCGTTTGATCTGATTGTCACAGGCCATATGCATGTTTTTGATGATTACACTTTTACAGTTGGTGGTAAAAGCGCGCGCTCAATCAATTTAGGAACGTGGTTAGTAGAGCCACTGGCGCTTCTTATCGACCAAGGTCAAGTCCAGGTCGTTAACATTCAGGTCCTGATAAATAAAAAATAATCTAGTTTTGTTAAAATAAATTATAAATAACAGAATATTTAGATAAGATAGTAGATAGGCAAAGGAATTTGTGATGTCTGCTGCAGCGACTGCTGATTTAAAACATTTTTTCTTCGATGAAAACTTAGCTACCGCTTTAACTGCGGGTGTGCAAGAAACCATATACGAGATGTGTCGCCTTCCCTGCGATTTTGAAGGAAACTTCATTGCCCAACATTGGATACCTTCGGGGCATGCTACGAGCAGTGTTGAATTAATCTCTGAAGATCAAAAAGGCCTTTTACAATTACATTTTTCAGATGTGGCTGCCTTAACCATCATGGCTAAACTTTTAGGTCGTGCACCGATGACGGTGAACGAAGATGCTTTAGATTGTATTGGTGCTTTAACTGGAGTTGTCTATGGCCGCATGAAAGCGATTTTAAATCCGCAAGGATATAAGTTCATGATGGCTTTACCTAAAATGAATTACACTTCAAAATTAAAACACCCTGAAGGTAACATCAAACATCTGATTGTTCCCTTTAGGGTGGGTAGTTCGAAGTGTTTTATTCAGGTTGTTTTTTATGCCTGACACTCTTTGATCAGCTCCTGTGCATGAGCTAATGAAGTTTTTGTGATTTTCTCTCCCGAGATTAAACGAGCGATTTCTTCGATACGATCTTGTTTTTTAAGTTCGTTAACTGTCATCACTGCCTGATCTTTAAGAGTGGATTTTTGAATTGAAAAGTGAACGTCACCAAAGGCCGCTACTTGTGGTAAGTGAGTAACGCAAATCACTTGTTGGCCACGGGCGATTTCTTTTAACTTGCGACCTACTTTTTCAGCCGTCGTTCCAGAAACACCAGTATCAACTTCATCAAATAAGTATGTACGAGGGAAATCAGATTTACCCACAGACTTTTTAAGAGAAAGTAAAATACGTGAAAGCTCACCACCGCTGGCCGCTTTGTTTAAGGCACGCTTAGGGTCTTTAGGTGAGGTTTGTGATAAGAACTCAACATCTGACATGCCTGTTGCTGATAGGTGTTCTAAAGACGCGATATGAACGTCAAATAGCACGCCTTTCATATTTAAATCTAAAAGCTCTTGGTTTACTTTTTCAGTTAACTTTTTAGCTTGATTAGCACGTGTTTTATGAATTTCAGAAGCTTGTTTTCTTAATTCAAGCTCTAAAATAGCGGCTTGTTTTTTAAGCTGTTCTAAATGTTGATCGCTATTTTCTAAAGCTTTAATTTCACCAGCCATTTGGTTAAACACACCCATTAAAGCTGTTAAATCTTCGCCATGCTTTTTCTGCAATTTTCTGATTTGGCTTAAACGAGATTCTTTTTCTTCAAGCATTTCAGGGTCAGCATCGATTTTATTGACGTAAGTGCGAACCGCATAGATCGCATCATCAATCAAGCTTTGCGCTTGGTCTAAAGCCGAAACTTTATCCTGTAGTGCAGGATCTAAAGCCGCTACTTCGATGGCTTTTTTCTGAATCGTTTTTAAACGGGCAGAAACGCTACCATCATCTTGGTAAACTAACTGATCACACAGATCAGCGAATTGTAAAAGTTTAGAAGAGTTTTTTAATTTCTTAATTTCGATATCTAACTGCGCATCAGAAGGTTGAAGATCTAATTTTTCGAACTCTTGAAATTGAAACTTTAAAAAATCTAAACGTTGCGCTTTATCCTGAGCTTTTTTTTCAAAATCAGCGATTTGAGATTTTAACTCTAACCAATTTTGGTATTGGGTTTCAAACGTTAAACGTTTATCCCAGTGGCCAGCGTATTGGTCTAATAAATCTAAATGATAAGTCTTAGATAAAAGATTTCTGTTATCGTGTTGGCCTGTCATTTCGATTAACGGAGCCGATGGCCCAGTCACTTCAATAAGTGGGGCTACGATATCACGTAATTGCGCTAATGGAGATAAGACACCATTTAAGTAAACTTTAGATTTATCGCCAGAAGAAATAATACGGCGAACGATCAATTGGTTATCTTCAATTTCAATACCTAAAGATTCTAAATGCTTTTGTAAGTCAGGACGGCCTTTTAGATAAAACGACCCTTCAACAGTGGCTTGTGTGCAGCCCGTACGGATTGTATCAGCTGAAGCTTTTTCGCCCATTAAAAGCGCTAAAGACTTTAACAGAACTGATTTTCCCGAACCTGTCTCGCCGGATAAAATATTTAATCCGTTTTGAAATTCGATATTTAAAGAATCAATAATAGCAAACTGAGAAACTCTAAGTTCCTGAAGCATAGCGATCTCCGAATTTTAATTTTTCTTTCAATAATTCAAAAAAGTTATGGCCTGAACGAC
>JAMPXC010000053.1 GCA_023701385.1 Pseudobdellovibrio sp. | reverse complement strand
GGTGGAACTTTCTCGATCACTAACGGCGGCGTATTCGGTTCATTATTATCAACTCCGATTTTAAATGCTCCGCAATCAGCGATCTTAGGTTTACATAAAATCCAAGAGCGTCCGGTAGCGATCAACGGTAAAGTTGAAATCCGTCAAATGATGTACGTAGCTTTAAGTTACGACCACAGAATCATCGATGGTAAAGAAGCGGTAACATTCTTAGTGAAAATCAAAGAATGCGTAGAAAACCCAGAACGTTTATTATTAGAAATTTAATTTAAGGATATATTGGTATGGAAGAATTTGATTTAGTGATTATTGGTGGCGGACCTGGTGGCTACACTGGAGCAATCCGTGCTGCTCAATTAGGAATGAAAGTAGCTGTTATTGAAAAAGATAAAACTTTAGGTGGCACATGTTTAAACGTAGGCTGTATCCCGTCTAAAGTTTTATTACAAAGCTCTGAGTTCTATCACGAAGCCTTACATGATTTTGATAAACACGGGATTTTATTTTCTGAAGTGAAAATGAATCTTGATGCGATGATGTCACGTAAAAACAAAATCGTGAGCGATTTAACTGGTGGTATTGATTTCTTATTTAAGAAAAATAAAATCACTCGAGTTCTTGGTTACGGCAAAATCACTTCAGCTAACACTGTTGAAGTGACGGCTCAAGACGGCGCAAAACAAACTTTAAATGCAAAAAACATCTGTATTGCAACGGGTTCAGTTCCTGTTGAATTACCTTTCTTAAAATTCGATGAGAAAAAAATCGTATCTTCAACTGGTGCTTTAGCTTTAGATTCAATTCCTAAAGAAATGTTAGTTGTGGGTGGCGGTGTTATCGGTTTAGAGCTGGGTTCAGTTTGGGCCCGTTTAGGTTCAAAAGTAACTGTGATCGAGTATGCTGATAAAATCTTATCAATGATGGATACTGATTGCGTAAACACTTTAGTTCGTTCAATGAAAAAAATGGGCGTAACTTTTATGACTTCAACAAAAGTGACTGGCTCTAAATCAGCTGGTGGCCGTGTTGAATTAGATTTCGAAACAATGCCAGATGGTAAAAAAGGCACAATCCAAGGTGATGTGGTTCTTGTTTCTACGGGACGCAAACCATTCACTGATGGCTTAGGACTTGAAACTGTGGGTATTGAAAAGGACGAACGTGGTCGCGTAAAAACAAACGACCACTACCAAACGAATGTTAAAAACATTTTTGCTGTCGGCGACGTGATCATTGGTCCAATGTTAGCGCACAAATCTGAAGAAGAAGGTGTGGCTGTGGCTGAAATCATCGCTACAGGCCACGGACACGTGAATTACAACACGGTTCCTTCTGTGGTTTACACTCACCCAGAAATTGCTTCTGTGGGTATGACAGCTGAAGAAGCTCAAGCTAAAGGTTTAGAAGTTAATGTGGGTAAATTTTTATTCGCAGCTAACGGCCGTGCTAAAGCGCGTGGTGCTACAGACGGATTTGTTAAAATCGTAGCTGACAAAAATACTGATCGTATCTTAGGTGGCCATATCGTAGGTGCTGGTGCCTCTGAAATGTTAGGCGAAATCGTTGTCGCTATGGAATTCGGTGGTTCAAGCGAAGATCTAGCAAGATCATTCCACTCTCACCCGACGATGTCTGAAGTGATTCGTGAAGCGGCTTTAGCGGTTGATAAACGTCAGCGCCAAGGTTAATTCAAAACGCATTTATATAAAAACAAAGCCCACACTTTTAAACGAAGTGTGGGCTTTGTTTTTTAATCTTAATTTAAAGAATTACTTTTTACTCGTTGTCGCTTTACGTGGAGCCGCTTCAGGCTTAGCTGGAGCTTTAGCCTTCACCGCTGGCGCTGGCTCGTCATCGTCAGCAGCTACTGCTACCGCAGCCATAGGTTTAGCTTTATAATCTCTGATTTTTAAGAAATTTGGATTTGAACAGTAATATTTATCAGCCCCTGAATTTTCAAATGCTGTTCTTAACGCTGTATCTTTTGAAGCTAAGAACGATAAATATCCTGGAGCCCCGATCACTGCAAAACGTTCAAATTTACTGTGATCTTTCTGCGCTAAGTTTTTTGGATTTAAAATCGATGAATCAAAGTTATTTTGATTATAAACCAAGAACTCAGGAAAAGTTAATAAGTGCGATTTTCTGATTTTCTCAGGTAAAAGTTTTGCACGCTTAACTTTAATTTTTGCATCTGGATCGTTTTTCTTAATAAAAGCTGAACGCACAAATAAACGCGCAATCTCTGTTACCGACTTAGTTTTACCGTCGATATCAGTGGCTGTTTTTGGATTGTGAAAATCAAAGTCTCTTTCAGTTAAAGTTCTTTTAGCTGAAATGCGTTTATCTAAATACTCGTTTAACATGTTAAACGCTGTACTTGGACCTGTATTGTAACCATTAAATGCCACCATCGTAGCTAAGTTACTTAAGTTCACATCTGTAATACCTAATTGTGCAAATTTTGCCTGAATGTTGTTATTACCAAATTTACCACCAACGATGCGGTCTGATGGTGTATTCGTTAAAGCAACCATTTGACCGTTGTTATCAATAAAAGTTTCACCGGCGATAAATTTAGTTCCTAATAAATTATCCATGTTCATACGGTTATAGATGGCCATATACATGATATTTTTCATTGGATTTTCTGGCGGAACGATAAACGAGCAACGATGAGCTAACGGATCTTTCGCCTTTTTTAAATACGGTTTATACTGCATTACACGAAGGCAAGCCGGCTTTTTAATCGCGGCTTTTTCAACTTCAGCTAAATAACGATCATAGTGTTTATTCACTTCTTCAATTGCTGGCTGAGTTAACTGCCCTACACCGGCATCAAAACCGCCACCTAAAGTATTAATTAACAAACCTGACTCATTTGAAAGTTTTGGTAATAAATCTTTTGCATCTATATTTAAACACTCGGCCACATCAACGAAGTGATTATAAGTTAAGTTCACTAAGTTTTTAGAAATACATGGTTTAGAACCACCGCGCTGTGGAGCTGTGTTCATTCCACCCGGGCAACGCGCTAAGGCTTTTGGGCTAGCGCCGAATTTATTCATCACATGAGTTACACACTTACGTGGCAATTCGCGACTTTCCTGACTACGCTCCGAGATCGCATCGGCAAACATAGAACTTTGCTTAGCTGCTTTAACGATAACAGCTTCTATATTTCCGCGGTTTTTATTTTTACCTGCACTACACGTCGCAACGTCTTCGTAATTCACAGCTACTTCATCAGCGATCGTTGTAAAATCAATCGCAGAATTTGAAGCTAAACCTGAATTTTCACGTAACGAAGCTTCGTAAAAATCTAACTGCGCCGGAGATAAAGCGTAAGGATTATTTGGCGAACCCGAAGTTTGATACTCCTGTTCAGATAACGCTAAAGCATCCATGAAATCTTGATCACTCATACCGTTTAAGTCTGATTCACTTTGCTCATAGGAATAAAGATCTTCATCATGACTTGGAGCCATAGATGATTGCTCCTGCATTTGTACGATGACTTTTCGCGAATCATGATCCATTTGATTAGAAATATTAAATGTATATTTCATTGGTAATAATGCTAAAAGCATCCAGAACGCGAAGTAGAAACTACTGTTGAACCATTTATTCATATATTAAGTCACCTGTTGTAATTTATGGGCTGGCAAACTGAAGTGCTTTCAGCACGGCAACCCCACTTATTTATCGACGTATTTAAATAAAACAATGATCGGACTAAGGTCTTATATTTGAGCTAGTACACAAACAATTTTTATTGCTGTCTCAAGATGATTCGTTATTAACTTTTTTCTAAGAATTACCGAAAACAAAGCTATACTTAAGTATGTGAGATAACTAGGGGGAAATATGTTATCACGTAAGCTCAATATATTATCGCTGGCTTTAGGTCTAGGCTTAGCCCAATCAGCTTTAGGTAGCAGTGACCTTACCGTTAACAGCGGCGAAGGCGCAGTAAATCCACTGGCAGATATGTCTGTTGCTGGAGCTACGCAAAGGACAACCACAAACAATTACACTGTTCGATTCAGAGCTTCGTGCTTTGGAACTAACTTACGTGGTGTCGCAAATCCTATTGCTCCTAATAGTACAGTGATCATGAAGGGTAAAGTTATCGTTGATAATAACAGCGAACAAGACTTTACTGTTCGCTTTCCAGCCTCGGCTGTATTAGGTACTGGTGCAGCTGCTACGCAAACAAGTTCCTTATCTGGATTTACATTACCCTCTGGATCGCGAGCTGCATATTCAGGTAATACAGTAACTATTAATATTCCAAGCGCAGTAACTAACACAGTAGATCCAGTAACCGCACAAATCACTGTTGCACAACAACGCTTTCAAGTGCGTGGTATTGAGTTTGACCAGGAAGCAGGGCCTGCGGATAATCACGGCCAACATTGTTTTAACACTAGCTGTTCGTACTACGCCTACACTGGCCGCCTTTCATCAAGCGCGATCAATATAACTCAATCAACAGATGGTAAAACATTTGATATTGAAACTGGCTTCCCAGGACAAGAAGGTTATTGCGGCGGATATCACTCACCTTTAATGGTTTTCTTAGATAAAGAAATCCCTAAATTTGATAACGTGGTTGAGTTTAATATGAATGGAAACCAAAGAACTTACTGGCCAGAAAAAAATCACGCCGGTTATTTTTTAGCTTTACCAAATAAACAAGGCAAAGTGACTTCAAACGATGAACTTTTTGGTGAATCAGGAGAATTCAAAAACGGCTTCCAAAAGCTAGCTGTGCACGACTTAAATAAAGATGGCGTAATCGACAGTAAAGATCCAGTTTTCAAAAAACTTGTTCTTTGGAAGGATAAATCAGGTAAAGCTGTTTACTCTAAAAAAGATACGTTACCATTAGCTTCACTGATTAAATCAATTAACTTAAAATATGAACCTCGTGTGAACGCTGTATCTGAAAAGGTCGAGTTCCGTGAAAAATCAACGATTGTATTAAAGGATCCAAAAAAGCATCCACACGCTTATATCGTCGATGTTTGGTTCCAGCCTTATACAGAAGCTTTAACAGCTAACTAGTATTTTATTTGCTACTGTAAACAGAATAAAATCCCCGTCTTATAACGAGGCGGGGTTTTGTTTTTTCTTCTGTATTCCGCATAGTTATTCTACAATTATATATTGAGGGGTACCATATGAGGATACGTTTGTTCAACTCCCGAGGTAATACCACAATGATGGCGCTGTTCGTCGTTGGGATTGTGTCATCTGGAGTTTACTTTATCTCAAATAAAATTATCACTGAACGAAAGCTATCGTCACAGCTGCGTAAAGATATTAACGCCAATTTAGCATTACGTTCGATCACCGATTATATCAAATACGGCATCCGCAAAGGCTGGTGCTTTGATGCTCAACTTTTACCTGAGTTACCTCAAAACTGCGTAAATAACTTTGCAAATCAGTTTAGCACGACCCGCATTATGATGCCGCCGTCATATGCTAAAACTTTAGAAGAGCTAGGGCAAACTCACGGCACTGAATTTCCAGACTTAGTTGGAAAAAAAGCCAATGATTTTATTCTACCATCATTTTCTATTAAGCTAGATATCAAAAACCTGACAATGGCTGCAACGCACCCCTTATACCGTGTTCTTACGAATACACGTAATCCGCTGGTTAAAGGTGTCAATATTAGGGTCTCACGTATTAGCAATATGACTTTACCGGTAAATGGTGATGAGGTTTACGTAGAAGTCGTTACAGAGTTTACAGATAGCAAGGGCCAACCCTTACGCACAGGCATTGAAGTTATCGGCGAAGATGGTCAAAACACCGCAACGGGAAAACAATTCTTACGTGAAACATCCCGCTTTGTCTCTAACCCGCGCGAACTCAATTCATTTGCTCTAATTTTACCTGGTTCAATTTACTTAGGACAAACTACACCACCTATTGCCGGTCATGGCGATATGGCTATTCCAAGAGGAGTAGCCAGCGATGTGGGTATGGTTTTCAATTCACCAGTTTTTGTGAATCAAAGTATTTTTTTAGACAGTGATGGTAGTTACACTCCTGCCACATTTAATGATGTTGTCATTATTGGTAATGGTAAAATCAAAGACCGCAACGGCGTAGATTTTAAGATTAACGAAGCCTTAGGTGTAAAACGCTACTGGACAGATTTAAAAACTTTTGGTGGCTTTATGCGCGGAATTGATTCCGACGGTAAATGGGATGCCGGACTGAGCGTACTTAACGGAGTTAGCGAGTCGACAACTTTAAATAATGATATTATCGAATTCTGTATTAATATCGTGCGTGCGCAAGGTGACTTAAACGTAACAAATAACTCTCGTCTCGTCGGAGAACCAGTCAGCGGTTCAGTCACAAATGAATTAACTGAAACAACTCTTCGTTATTCTTTCTCTACACTGCCGAAAGCACTGAACTTATTTGAACCGCAAGAAATTAGCAAATCCAATGGTGGTATTAACTGTAATTATAACGGGTTAAATTCTGGCAATGGTGGTATTAGCTGTAGCGGATTTGTCGGCGGCGACTTTATGGATCTCAGTGATAAATATAATAATACCGATGGTAGAGATGCTTCTAATATTTGGTATTCAATTTCGCCAGCTTACAACCTGGCTTCAGGAACTTCACTGGTGATGTGGGCCAATATGACTTGGCCAAAATCAGGAGCTGACGATTTCTTAAAAATTCCTCTTTTAGAAAACTCCACTGGCGATGGGCATGCAGTCACTATTAATTTTTCTGCCTACAGCAAAAATGAATATGACCAAGCCGCGAATGCCATGTCAGCAGTCTCAGCAACTTTAGCTGGTTATGCCAGTGCAACAGCCGTGGCTTCGGCTACATTAAATACGCGAACAGCACGCCTATCTTATCTAGAAACTCAAAAACCTGCTTCGGGTGGCGCTTACGCAAGTTGGGCTGATAAAAATGAGTATGAAGATTTAAAAGACAATAAATTCAATAATGACTCTGTAGCTTGGGCACAGGACAAATTTGATGACGCTAAAGATGATTATCAAGATTATCAAGATGGTGAATATAAAAATGTAGAAACAGAATTTAATCTACGTAAAGAGCACTATCAAAATCCAGGGCAGATACTGATCTCAAGCACTAAACCTAACAATGGCTATTCTGAGCGCCAATCTGCATTTAGAGAAGTCACAATTAAAATTCTGAACGGCAAATACTTTAAACGCGCTGATATTTCATTGACTAACCGTATTTATAACCCTTCAGGATCGTCTAACGATTTATACAAAACAAATAGCTTATCAAGCCGCGCTATTAGAGATTTTTCTATCGAAGGTATGGATTTTAGCGCCAAAAAAGGTGGTTATTCTGTACGTCCTCGTGACTTGAGTGACAACATTACCAACAATCCCAACGATGGTAATACCGGAAGACTCGCCGACATGAACAACGTTCACTATAGCTTTTCATTCAATGCAGCCAATGAATTGATTTTTAGTAACCGTGGTCTTGATTTTCAAGGTAACGAGATCAATTTAGGTACTTACAGACCACTTAATCCGACAATCAATTACGAAGAAAAAATCAAGCAATGTATGGATTCTGCCGGTGGTACAAACTTAGATGCCTTCAAGCCCGCTTCGTTTGCGAGTGCTGACTTTACTGCAGTCGCTCCGGATTCTTGGCATTTCGCATCTGATTATAAAGATATTTACCAAGACGAAATTTTTAGTACAAACGTTTATTCGAGCTTCCGCATCGGATCGATTCGCGGCAATTGTATAGTCGAAGCTAGTACTAACGTGATCAACGGCTTTTTTGTATGCCGTAATTTAGTTATTAAACCACGTTCGCAGCCGCTCAAAATGACCGGCACATTTATGGTACTTAAAGATTTCTCTGTTGATAAATCGGCTTTACGCGCTGGTGTAACATGGCAAAGTATTCATAACCAAACTGCCGTTACAACCATGAAATCAGAGGGTTCACCACCACTGATGAGACGCGCAGATAATTCGAATTGCGCGACACTTTACAGCAACGGTACCGTGCCTTTCTGGCATCCGGACCCAGGTCTACAAATTCTGTCTGATCGTATTCGCTGTAGTTCGACCTTCGTGCTTCAAGGTAAAGGACCTCCACGTTGGACATCAGTTGATCCAGATTGCGGACGTATCGGAAGCAGCACAAACACTCAATGCTTAAAACGCATTCGTAACTTTAACTTGATTCAGCTAGAGAGAGTTTATGGGCTTTAATTTTTTTAAAACAATTCATTCTAAAAAAGGCTTCACCATCACAGAAGTGATGGTGGGCGTAGCTCTACTTTCAATCGTCATCGTCGGAGGCTTAACAGCCTTTGACCAATTAAATAAAACAGCTATCGGCAATGAAACGAAGTCGACAGCCGACGATCGTGTCTCAGAAATCATCGAAAACATCAGACAACAACCAACAACGCAAATTCTGCAGTACGCAGAGCCAAGTGCTATTTTAAATGTGAATAGTTTAAAAATGGGCTGGTCTAATAAAGATGATAAACCTCTGTCTCAATGTACAAATTGTCCTGGGCGCTATGGCTACGTCATCACACCAGCCACAGATGCAACAAGTGATTTATACTTAGTAACAATTTGGTTTACCCATACGGAATGGGGCTCTGATATTAAAAAATTTGAATTTTTAGTGAGTAAATAACCATGAAAAAACTGATGTACATTCGCAATAATAAAGGCTTAACCATTACCGAACTTTTAATTGCCATTGCGCTAAGTTCGATTGTTGGCCTTGGAGTTTTTCAAGTTTTAAACGATAACAATAGCTTGCAAAAAATGTTTAGCGAAAAAATGGATGAGCGCATCGAAGCTAACCTTGCCGATAAATTAATTTTACGCGATTTGCGTGCAGCAGGTCCATCCCTGAACAATCTTAAATTTAATGATGATAAAAATTTAAATTTTTACGATTTTGAAGCTGATCGTTCGACAGCCTTTTATCGCAGTCAAACTCAAATATCTCGTACGGTGACCCTTAAAAAGGGCGGCAACACCATTATGTACTTCTTATCGTTCGATGATTTACGTGGTAAAGGACTCTTTGCCGATGCTGTTACATTTTTTGAAGTAGGACCTCCACCAGCAAATATCTATCAACCAGCATCGCTGACCTATCGTGGCATTAACTACAACAATTATTTAACTGCCAAAGACAGCAACGGAAATGATATGAATAATCCGCAGCTCATTCATCCGACCAACTTAAATAAATTGGTCTTAGTCGATAGCTCGTCGTATATGCCAACAGTTCCTGCGCGGCCGGCTGTATTTATTGGTAAGGTTGTTAATACAGGTGGTATTTACGATATTCAAAGAATTCCTGCTACCAGCATTCCTAACAACAGCTCTAATACTGATATTTGGGATTATAGAATTACGACGCCCACTAAAACCATTGTCGATCCAGCTAATTTTATACAGTATATGTATAACTTGCCGCCGGTTGGCGCCAATGGCGCTAGTGTGCGCATAAAACCAGTTCGTTTATATAAATACGAACTGGACTGCGCCGATCCCGCTAACTGTATTTTCTACCGCCATGACGTACTTCATGGCATTTCTACACAAAAAGTTCCACTCATGCGTGGATTTAACTGTGTTAGATTTACCCGCGACGACATCGCCACTTCGATTTTTCAGGTCATCACCGACAAAAACCTTTGCAGCAATATAAAATAATTTACTTAACTACAACCAGCAGCTGTTGACCTTGCGTTCAACAGCTACGCTTTTTGCTAAGTCATAACCTGCATCTAAATGACGAAAAATTCCCATCGCCGGGTCAGTTGTTAACACACGTTTTAAACGACGTGCAGCTGCCTCTGTACCGTCCGCTACGATCACTTGGCCTGAGTGCTGAGAATAACCCATCCCTACACCACCACCGTGATGTAACGATACCCACGTTGAACCGCTGGCTACTAATGCCATAGCTGATAACATCGGCCAGTCACTCACTGCATCTGATCCATCTTTCATCGCTTCTGTTTCACGATTTGGTGAAGCTACAGATCCACAATCTAAATGGTCACGACCGATCACGATCGGAGCTTTTACTTTTCCAGTGCGTACTAATTCATTTAATAATAAACCAGCTTTTTCACGCTCGCCGTACTCTAACCAGCAGATACGCGCCGGTAAACCTTGGAACTTGATACGCTTTTCAGCCATATCTAACCATTTTAATAAATCTTTTTTATGCGGGAATAACTCTCTCATCGCATCGTCAGTCACTTTGATATCGTTAGGATCACCTGATAAAGCAACCCAACGGAATGGACCAGAGCCTTTACAGAATAAAGGTCTAATATATGCTGGAACAAATCCTGGAAAATCAAAAGCGTTTTTAACGCCAGCATCAAAAGCACGCGCACGAATGTTATTACCGTAATCGAAAGTGATCGCGCCACGTTTTTTCATTTCAAGCATTGATTCCACATGCGAAGCCATAGATTTGTAAGCCGCTTCTAAATACGCTTTTTGATCACATGTTCTAAATTCAGCCGCTGTTTGCACAGTGTAACCTTCAGGGATGTAACCATTTAATGGATCATGCGCTGAAGTCTGGTCTGTTAATAAATCTGGCGTAAAGTTTTTAGCTAACATTTCCTTTAGAACTGCTGCTGCATTTCCTAATAACGCGATTGATTTAGCTTCTTTGTTAGCTGCGTATTTTTTTGCGCGCGCAATAGCTTCATCAATGCTCTCAACTGATTCATCAACGTATTTTGAATCTAAACGTTTTTGAATACTTACCGGATCAACTTCAGTACAAATTACTGTAGCACCAGCAAATACGCCCGCCAGAGGTTGAGCTCCACCCATACCACCTAAGCCTGCTGTTAAAATAATTCTTCCTGATAAATCACCACCGAAATGTTGACGACCCGCTTCGGCGAAAGTTTCGTATGTACCCTGAATAATACCTTGAGTTCCGATATAGATCCAAGAGCCCGCCGTCATCTGGCCGTACATCATTAAACCTTTTTTATCTAACTCGTGAAAGTGTTCCCACGTAGCCCACTTAGGAACTAAGTTTGAGTTAGCTAATAATACGCGAGGAGCATCTTCGTGCGTTTTTAAAACGCCGATCGGTTTTCCTGATTGAACTAATAACGTCTCATCGTTTTCTAATTTTTTTAAAGCTTCTAAAATTTTATCGTAAGATTCCCAGTTACGGGCCGCTTTTCCGATACCACCATAAACAACTAAGTTATCTGGATTTTCAGCTACAGCTGGATCTAAGTTATTTTGAATCATACGGTAAGCTGCTTCTTGCAACCAACCTTTGCAGTTTAATTTTGTTCCTGTCGGAGCATGAATATTCTTATGCATAAATACCTCTTAACTATTTGTTACCCGCAAAATAACCGGCAAATAAAATTTGATCTTTTTGTTTAATGAAATAAATAAATGGATGATCGGCTTTAAACTCTTTCGGTTTTTCAACCGGCAGAGCAGCACCCATAGTCATCATCACAACCGCTGTAGCAGCTGCAGCCTCAGTGCCTTTTTCGCCCACTTCCACAAAAGCTTTATGAAAAATTTTGCTGATATATAGATTTTCTTCTTTCGCCGTTTTAACTAACGGAGACATTAAAGAAAAATCAGCTTTTGCTTTATCGAAAGGTAAAGTTAAGCCCACTGTTTTTAGATCATTTTCTACTTCTGTAGAAAATTCAGTTTTAAATTTTGGTAAGTAAACATTTACCGCAGGCTGTTTATAATCAGAATCTTTGACCTTAGAAATATTTTTTAAGAAATTTGGTCCAAACTCGCCGCCGATTGATTTAGGCAAAAAAACCACAAAACTAATATCATCGCCCTGATACGGAAGGATAACCGAGGTAAAGTCCTTGCCTTCAAAATACTTCAAACCATGAAATTTTTTAGACATCATAGAAACTTTAACTTGAGTTGAATGATCAACTTTAAAGTCGGCTTCACGAGTTGAATTGGCATCAAATTCAGTTAACCATTTGGCTTTAAAATAAACGGCATTCACTAACACAAAACGTGTAAGCGCTGTTAAACCATTAGCTGGAATTAAATTTTTAATCTTTTCTTTCGTTTTCTCTTCAACCCATTTGTTGATTACTGGAACAACTTCAGCTGATTTAGTTTTAAAATCGGCTTTTTCTAATGTGGATTGATAGTCTTCTTTTAAAATTTTCTCAAACGCAGCTTCAATGGGATAATCTTGTTGAACCCAAACCTTTTGCGCTGACACGAACTCATAATCAGAATGTTTTACGTTCAGTTTTTTATAAACTTCAGAATTAGGTAAAGCTAAAATCTTTTTAAACTGCTTATGTGTTTCACCAGCAGAACCTTCGGCTGTCATAGACAATGCCACTTCAAGGCTTAACGGGGAATAAATAAACGACTTTTTCTTTTTTAAATACTGAGCCGTTAAAATATCATTCATCGGACCAGCCACAACCGACTGACCTAAAAACGTTAAACCAAGAATCCACTTTAGCATGCTAATTCCCCTACTTTGGCTTCAACCGCTTTAACGATAACACCAGTCACGATCAGAGATTTAATTTTTGCCACGTCTTTAGCAAAGATACGATCTTCTTTCGCATACGGAACTTCAGCGCGGATTGTATCAAAAGCTACTTTTACACCGTCGGCCGGCTTAAGCGGTAAAATCATATCTAATGCTTGCGTTGCAGATAAAAATTCCATCGCAAAAACGTTTTGCGCATTTTCAACAACTTTAGAAAATTTACGAGCTGCAATTGTACCCATAGATACGTGGTCTTCTTTTTCTGCCGATGTCGGCATTGAATCCACACTTGCTGGGTGAGCTAAAACTTTATTTTCGCTCACTAAGCTCGCTGAAGCCACCTGCACGATCATGTGCCCTGAATTCAAACCACCGTGAGGTGCTAAGAATGGAGGTAGCTCAGACATCTGTGTCGAGATAAATTTAGAAATACGCTCATGTGAAATGCTTGCTAATGATGAAACCGCAATTGCCGCAAAATCCATCGCGTGTGCGACCGGCATACCGTGAAAGTTACCGCATGATAAAATCTTACCTGCGTCTGCAAACACTAAAGGATTATCTGTTGCAGAGTTCGCTTCAGTCGTTAATACGCGCTCACAATAATCGATAGCCATTTTAGCAGCACCATGAACAGCCGGCATACAACGAAGAGAGTACGCATCTTGAACACGGTGATCGGTTGTCTCATGTAAGTGACTGTCGCCGATTTCACTAGTCTCACCCATAACGCGTAATAAGTTTTTTGCAGTTGGCGCTTCACCCATATGAGGGCGGGTCGCAGCGATTAACGGATCAAATGGCTTACGTGAACCACGAAGACCTTCTAATGAAGTCGCTCCCGCGATATCAGCGATTTTTAATAATTGTTTCGCATCGTAAATCGCAAGCATTCCAACCGCTGTCATCACTTGACAGCCATTGATTAAAGATAAACCTTCTTTAGCTTTTAGAACTAATGGCTGGATATTTTTGTAATCCGCCGTAACTGATTTACCATCACCGCTCCAGATTTCACCTTCACCGATTAAAGTTAAAGCTAAATGCGATAACGGAGCTAAGTCACCACTTGCACCAACAGAGCCTTGTGAAGGAATCACAGGAATTAAATCATTATTTAAAAATTCTAAAATTTTCTCGACCGCTTCAATACGAATACCGCTAAAGCCACGCGCTAACGTGTTCGCCCGTAAGATCATCATCGCTTTTGATTGCGCTTTTGTGAACGGCTCGCCGATACCCATTGAATGTGAACGAATTAAATTTCTTTGCAGTTGTTCAATTTCAGAATCAGAAATACGCACCGAAGAAAAAGCGCCAAAGCCTGTGTTTACTCCGTACATCACTTCGCCATTTTTAATGCGGCCTTCGATGTAATCGCGTGATTTTTTAATTTCAGCGCGTGAGCTAGCAGCTAACTCAAAAGTACCAGGGTTATAGACCATTTCATGCAGGGATTTTACGGTGATAGATTGACCGTCGATTACGTATTTTTTCATAGCGAAAACACTACCCGAAGGCCTAGAGGGAGTCGAGACTCGAATCACACACTACGGCGCAGGCTGCCAAGCATACTATTTGCGCTTTTTAAGAGTCAAATTTACCCTAAAAAAGCATAAGGAAACCTCTATGAAACAGCTTATAGCTTTGACTCTACTTCTTGCTTTGTTCACGTCTTGCACAACACAGTTCAAAAAAGCCCAAAATTTAATGGCCGAGCGCAATTTTGATGAAGCGCTAGTCATTATGGAAGAACTGACACAGAAAGACCCCAAAGACAGTGATTACCAAGTAGGCCTTAAACAAGCCCGCGAAGGCGTGATTGATCAAACTTTAATCCGCGTTCGTATGGCCCGTTTAGCGAACAACAACCAAGAAAGCTTAGAGTTACTACGCAAAACCGTTGAGCGTGAAAACAACTGGGGGCTTTTTCCAACAGGGGCTGTAGCCTTCACACAAAGCGAAGAGACTGACGAAGCTTACAAAACACTTCGCACTGAGGTTTACAGCCTTAATCAAAGAAACCGCCACTTACGCGTTTTATATCTTATTGAACGTTATAAAATTTTATTTCCAGAAGCTCGCCGCAAAACTTTTGATTTAGCTTTTAACGATGCAAAAACACACGCAAAAAAGTTTTGTTTAGAAAAAAGTAGAACGACATCAGAAGACACTTATTTTTACAACCAACTTATTGCCAAATGGTGCAGCTATGCCTCGCAAAAAGTGTCTATCGCCAAAGCTGTTTCACCACTTTACAAAGAAATTGCCGTCTCTAGCAAAGAACAATTTCAAACACCGCTTCCTCACAGCTTTATCGTCGCTCTTGGCAAAAATACAAATGAACAATTTTTAAAAACAGGATGGTTCGACAAAAATTCCCGTAAAGATTTGGGATTTACAGCAACAGGTAATTACCACTTTAACGAAAACCGCTACAAAGAATACCGTACCCACACTTATTCTGATCCTGTAACAGTTAAAGCCGCTGACGGGTCATCAAAAACAGTCTACGAAAACCGTTCCTTTCCTTATTTCGTTAACGTGATAGCCCAGGAAGTTAACGCCGGATTAAATATCGCAGCTAGCGATGAACGAATTCCCCGCTATCAAAATACTTTTCATAAAACTGAGCGTGAAACTTCTCACAGTTTTTACAATGCTGCCATCGGCCTGCGCCCTGAAAAAACTGGTGAAAGCTATACCGACATCGAATGGCTTGATATCGTTTCAAAAAACTATGCGACTGAACTCTACGCTCATCTACGTAGTTCTTTTGAAGGGGCCTTCTGTGCGCCATTAAGTGACGCAACTCCTCGTACTGATTTAATCAATCAGTCATTAATTTGCTTACGCCAAATGAGCAAAAATCCACCGGATGTGATCAGTCGTGTTTTTGAAAACGAATATCAAATGACGTCAGTTGAAATGGAAACTTTATTTAAAGTCGTGGAATAGCTTTACAACAAAGCCTGAATATTTTTTCTGTAATTTTCGACAGTTTTTTCGCCCGCAAACACAGCGCTGCCAGCCACTAAAATGTCAGCGCCAGCTTCCCAGCATAACTGCGAAGTCTGCGGATTCACGCCGCCATCGATTTCAATCAAGTAACTTAATTTATTTTTATTGCGGTATTGTTTTAGCCATGACACTTTTTCTAATTGGTCATGCATAAAACTTTGCCCACCAAAACCAGGCTCAACTGTCATAATTAAAACTAAATCTACTAAAGCTAAGTAAGGTTTAATTTCTTCTAATTTAGTGCCAGGACGTAAAGTAATTCCTGGTTTCATTTTGAGTTTACGAATTTGCAGTAAACAATCTCTGACCAACTTAGTTGATTCAATGTGAATCGTTAGATAATCAGATCCGGCTCTGGCAAAACCGTCGATGTATTTTTCAGGGCTATCAATCATCAAGTGCACATCCAGCGGAATTTTACTCACACCTTTGATAGCTTTCACAACCGGCATACCGATCGTGAGGTTCGGGACAAAGTGACCATCCATAACATCAACATGCAGTAAATGAGCTCCCGCTTCGGTGACTTTAGCGATTTCAGTTTTTAGATCGGCAAAATCAGAAGACAATAAACTTGGAGCAATCATTTTTGTATTCATGTAAAGCTTTGTCCTTTTACTAGATTATGTGATTTTAAAAAATCAGTGATCGGCATTCTATTTTTTGATTCTGGCTGCACTTCTAAAAGTGAAAGCTGGCCCTTTGAGGTTTGAATTAATAATTCACCAGCGCTGACCGAAGCTATTTCTCCAGGTTTTACAGATGAAGAAGAATCTACAACTTTGGTTTTGTGAATTTTTAAACGTTTACCTTGAAAGTTAACAAATGTTCCAGGCCCCATGGTAAAGGCACGAATTTTATTATGAAGGCTTTCAGCTGATTTAGAAAAATCTAAAAGCGATTCTTCTTTTTCAATTTTAGGGGCGATCGAAACTAAAGCCTCATCCTGAGTTTGTGGAGCTAAATTTCCACGGATATAATCCATCAGCTCTACGTTTAATAACTCACAACCTAGCACCGCTAAACGATCATAAAGTTCAGTGGCATTGATTTCAGAATTTAATGGCACACGACGCTCGCCGATCACCGGACCCGCATCAAGCTTTCTGACCATACGCTGAAGACACACACCTGTGACTTCATCACCCGCTTCAATCGAACGTTGAATGGGAGCAGCTCCGCGCCATTTAGGAAGCAAACTTCCGTGCACGTTCACCGCGCCGTAAGTAAAACTATCTAAAAAATCTTGAGATAAAATTTGACCAAAAGCCACAACTACTGCGACTTCAGCCTGCCATGATTTGATTTTTTCAAAAGCTTCTGGTTCTTTACGTAAATTTTCAGGAGTAATAACTTCTAAATTATTTTTAAGTGCTAACTCTTTAACGGGTGACGGTGTTAACTGCATCTTACGTCCGCTTGGACGATCCGGTTGAGTCACAACACCGACGACCTTGTAGTGATCATCAGACAAAAGTGCTTCTAAGTGTTTCGCGGCAAAATCAGGAGTTCCGAGAAAGCAGACTCGAACGACACTCATTATTTCACTGGCTCTTTCTTACGATCACGAGCCGACTTCATTTCTTCTTTTGTAGGGTAACCGCTTTTCTTAATCGTATTTTTGATCTTATTGCTTTTTGTAAAGCTGATATGATCAATGAATAACGTACCTTCCAAGTGATCCATTTCGTGCTGAACCACGATGGCTAATAACCCATCTGTTGTGAAACGAATTTCTTTACCATTGACATCGAAAGCTTTGACTTCAACTTTTTCAAAACGTTCAACCGTTTCAAAAAAACTTGGCACTGATAAACAACCTTCATCAAAAGTTGTTTTACCTTCGCCTTTTACGATTTCAGGATTAATTAAAACCAAAGGTTGAGTCACTTGTTGCTCAAGTTCAGTCATGTCGCCAATTTCATAACGACCTGATTCACCTTTTGGGCGGCAATCAATAACTAACATGCGAACTAACTCGCCCACTTGCGGAGCCGCTAAGCCAATACCGTTCGCATCGTACATTGTTTCAAGCATATCATCGGCTAACTTTTTAAGTTTAGCCGTCACTTCCGGTGTGAACTTCTCAACCGGTTTAGAAACTTCGCGTAATAGAGGATTTGGATATGTTAGAATTTCAAGTTTCGCCATGGCCGAAGATTAATAAATTACTTCTTCAAGCGCAAGAGAAAGAACACCCCTAAGCCGGCCATCATAATGTTCGATCCCCAGGCTGCTAAAAATGGCGGAAGTGTTCCGTGATAACCCATTGTTTGCATCGAGCTATAAATAATCCAATAGGCCACCACTAAGCCTAAAACAATACCAGCGTTTTTAGCCATTCCACCACCGCGCGCTTGGCCTACGCAAAATGGTAATGCTAGAAGACTCATCACTAATCCCGCCAAGGCAAAACTTAGTTTAGAAAAGTAATCCACTTCATATTTAACGGTATCTAAACCAGCTTCTTTATTCTTAGAAATATAACGCGAAAGTTCACTGTGCGATAAAAGATCAGAAGTTTGCCCCGTACTTCGTAAATCCTGAGCATCTTCAGCCATTACGATAGTTTTTTGATCAAATTTATCGTTGAGCGGAAAGCTTGAATCAGAACTAAAAACCGAAATTGTGCCGTTTTGTAAAAGCCACTTTGAACCTTCTAAAACAACCGACTCTGCCGTTAATAATTGTTTTAAATTCCAAGCTTCATCAAAGAAATACAAAGTTAAACCTTGAGCTAAATTTCCCTCGGCATTAAGAGTTTTAATATTAAAAATAGTGTTCTTAGAACGGTACCAAATTTTATCCGTTTTGATCGTCTGAAACTTCGATGGTTTTTGCTCGATGAAGTTATAAAACGTGAAGTTTTTCTGTTTCGTAAACATAGGTAGCAGTCGATCGCTGGCCACGTAATCAATCACGCCGACAATCAATAACGAAATGAAAATCCAGCGGGAGATTCTGAATAAACTTAAACCCGATGCAAATAACGCAATGAGCTCTGAGCCTTTATTCAAAGTAGAAATTGTTAAAACAAGTCCCACCACTGAAGCCACCGGAAGCATTTTGTGAATAATTTCAGGCAAAAAATAACCGTAATAGCTTAGAAAAACCCCAGTATCGACAGCTTTATAACGAAGAACGTTGCTCATCACATCGGTTGCCATAAACAACGTCACAAAGATCACTAAACCCGCAGCGAAGGATACCCAAAAAAGACTCAAGATGTAGCGATCAACACGACTCATGCGATATATTGTGCCTTACTCTTGACTCAAGCGGTATTGTGATATGTACTTTAGTCATGGCCTTACGCGTCTTATTAGCTGATGAAAGCTCGACCATAAAGAAAGTGTTGCAACTTGCCCTTTCTGATTTGGGTATCGAGGTAAAAAGTGTTCCTTCTGGAATCGATGTTGTTCCAGTAGCACTCGATTTTCGTCCAGATATTATCTTTGCTGACATTCTGTTATCAAAGCGCAACGGCTACGAAGTTTGCGGCGATATCAAAGCCAACGCTCAGTTAAAAAATACTCCGGTTGTTTTAATGTGGAGTAGCTTTATGGAATTTGACGAAAAGCTTTCACAAAAAGCTGGCGCCAATGCCCGTTTAGAAAAACCTTTCGATACTGAGGCTTTAAGAAATGTCGTTAACAAATTCGTTAAAAAAACTGAAACTCACCCGCTTAAAGGTCTTTTAGATTTTCCGACGCTTCCTGATTTTGAAGAGTCAGAAACAATGGTTCGTCACAGATTACAAAACCAAGCTCATAACGATGAACTGGTGATCGATGATGATATCGAAGACTTTCAACCGCTGGATTTAAAACCTGTGACGCAAAAACCGCAACAGCCACAAATGCAGCAACAAGCGCAAAAGCCGGTTAAACCAGATACTCACATCATTGAAGAATATGATCCATCGAACGATATTCACATTGAGACTGAAAACTATGGTGAATTCGAAGAGGTGGTTTTAGTTAAAGGCGATAAAGACGACGAACTAGAAAAAACAATTCAAGGACAGCTTAAAAACTATCTTGAAAGTTCGCCGGTGGCTTTAAACAAAATTTCAAAATCTAATGACGGACCTCAAGGTAAAAACTTAAGCCGTTTTGAGGAACAACTCATGCGCGAAGAAGTGCGCTTGATGGCTGAAAAAATCTGTTGGCAGATTATTCCAGAAATCACCGAGAAAATTGTCAGGGAAGAATTAAAAAAACTCCTAACCGACATTGAAAAGTCAGTGTAACTAAGTTACAGAAATAG
>JAMPXC010000052.1 GCA_023701385.1 Pseudobdellovibrio sp. | reverse complement strand
TTTTTTCGGCAGAAAGAAGTATTTGATACTGCCTTACGCCGCCGCCAATTGAAATGACTTGTGCAATACCCGGAATACTTAATAAACGCGGGCGAATTGTCCAGTCAGCTAAGGTTCTTAAATCCATCGGTTTTATGGCCGGGTCGTCAGAAGTAAGCCCTACGAGTTGGATTTCTCCCATGATTGAAGTGATGGGGCCCATAATGGGAATAATATTTTTAGGCAGTTTTTCTTGGGCTAAAGAAAGTTTTTCTTGGACGAGCTGTCTATTACGAAATGTGTCAGTGCCCCAGGCAAATTCGACATAGACGATACTCAGACCTACGCCAGAATTAGAGCGTGTTCTTTCAACACCCGGAAGACCATTTAAAGCTGTTTCAAGAGGAAAAGTGATTAATGTTTCAACTTCTTCCGGCGCGAAGCCTGGCGCTTCGGTCATAATAGTCACAGTAGGGCGGTTCAGGTCAGGAAATACATCAACAGGCAGATCTTTGGCTAACCAGCCGCCGTAAGAAACAATAAGTGCTGCAGACGCAACAATAAGTAATCGGTGTGAAAGGGAAAACTTAATAATACGGTCAAGCATTGGTGAGGCCTCTCTGAATACCTATACTAGGATTCTCGTAGCTTATTTGTGACAAAAGAAATTCTTGTTTCTGCAAAAAATATAAACGTTGATTTTAGCTGGGAAATGAAAATGGATCAGGGAATCATTCACGTTAAATAATTACTTTTTCTTTTTCCTTAAAAGTGAATTGTGTTATTAAATGGATCTAATTTTTCATGGTGATGTGCCCGAACATTTAGGGGGTAGCTCGCAAAGCTACATATCTTGGTGAAAATCCAGGCGTCACCTCCACTTCTAAAACCAAGGTCTAGTCAGGTTTAGTCTCCCTCTGAAAGAACCGATAGATTCATTCATATGACGTCATGGTTTTTTGCTGTTTTTCTTTCTTTGTTTTTCGCATTGTCTTCGTTCGCTGCAGAAGATTGTAGTTTAAGAACAGACCCTCTGACTGACCTTGTTAAGTTAAGTTGTGAAGAAGCCAAAGCTTCAGCCCAATGCCAAAAAGTCTATCAAGAAATCACAGACGCAGGTGGCGATGCTGCGCAAAGGTCACTCGTTTGTGACGGCGGAAAAAATCAAAGTTGGTTAACGTCATCGACTGACTGGGCTACGGGGTGTTTGATCGGGGTCGGTGATTATTTTGTAAAACTAGGTACGGTTCTTGGCGAAACAGCCGCACAAATTATGTTAGAGCGTGAAGAGAAAGCGGCTGAGCTTGCGGCTTGTGATAAAGATTTAAGTAAGAAAAAACTTCTTTACGAAGACTACAACAGCCGTATGCCTGATGTTTTACATATTGCTCAGCCAACAGAGTCAGAACTTCAAGGTCTTAAGTGTGAAAAAATTCAAACGAATATCATGATGGAGCAGAGAAAGTTATCCATGCGCGCCTTTAATAAAGTGCGTGCGCGTTTGAATGACCGAACGGCGACTTATACTCCTGAAGAACAGCAATTTATTGATTGGACCAATAAAGTTAATAAACCCAAAGTCGATGACAATGTGATTGATCTGGCTAAGGCGCATTTGAAAAAAATGGGTGTGCAGTACGAGTGCTATAATAATAAATATCAAAAAGCGCTGATCTGCGAAGCTTTGGCTGAAGTCGCACCAACTTTATGGGGAGCTGCTAAAGCTGGCGCTGCCGGCATAAAAGCTGCGCGTGCCCAACGTTTAGCTAAATTAGCTGGCGTTAAAAAAGTTGATGATTTCGTAGCTGACGTAAACGCCGCTGAACGGGCAACGGTGGGTCCTGGTGCACGTATTACTAGCGCCGCTGATAAAGAAAAGATTCTAGCAGCCGCAGCTGGTTTAACACCTGAAGAGCGTATTATGGCTTTAGAAAAAATCAGAGGTAAACCCTTATCGAAACGTGAAGCCGAACAATGGCTTAAAATGCACGATGTGGGAACTACTGAAGGCCGTGGTTTTGGAACTTATACAAAAGAAGATATTGATCTTAAGCAAAAGTTAGCTTCAGAAATTAATCCTGATACAGGCAAACCTTATTTCACTGACGAAGAAATTAAAATCGGCCTAAGAAATGGTATCACCGGCGGGCTTGATAAAGGGTCACTGGCTAAAGTAACTCCAAAGAATGCCCGCGAACTTTACGCAGCCCGTGCTCGAGAACAAGACTATTCGCAATATCATCGCTTGCATGCAGAAGCTGCAGCCGCTGAAGGAAAAATCAGCGAAGCTTCTGATGCCTACAACAATGCTTACAAAGCTTACGTTAGAGAAACTAAAGTAGATCTTAAAGATGCAAACTCTGCAAAACGTACCCTTTCTAATCTATCAGAGCGCCAGTTAAGTGAACTTGAAGAAACTGCAGCTCGATCTGGACAGGTGCAACAAATCAACGAAGTCACAAAAGCAAAATGGAACAAGATTGAAGCCGATATTAAAAAAAGCTACTCAGGAAAACCTGGTTACCAAGAGGCCGTGACTCAGCAAATTCACACTGAGTACAGTAATCTAAGAGAGCTAACCTACAGTAAAAACCCCCTCGTTAAAAAGGCCGCCGAAGAGAAAATCAAATCTCTTAAATCCGTCTATCCGGGGCTAAAATAGTCATTAAAAGCAGGGGATGGTTACTCTGTAAAACCATTTGGCCAGCTCCCTTATTAGATAGTGTGCGTGACGAAAGCATATCGATAAGGGTTGGCTTTTTTAACGGGTACTTTACTTTGCCGGTAATTTTAATTTTTGTGGGTTTAAAACTAACTAAAGAAAACTCGCCTTTAATGTCAAGGCTATGTTCTCCCGCAGGTAATAGTATTTGGTGGTCGTTCAGTAAAAACATCATTCCGGTGTTTTGGCTTACGCGGTAAAGTTCGCCTAAATTAAATAACCTGTGATCAAAACGACCTTCATTTTTTAATTCTGGAAACAGCCCATAGGTTTCAACCAAAGAAATATTTTTTGGTAAAAGTCTTAAAGCATGAAAAAGATCTGACTCATTTTTTTTCTTTTTTAATTTTATTTGCGGTTTAAAGCTTGCTGAATCTTGATCCCCGATACTTAACCAGTTTGTGGCTTTTTTAAACTGGGTTTTTTGGTGTTTCAGGCCGCCGTCGATAAAAATCACTAATGTGTCGTGGCTATAACTTAGCTTGCGGTTTTTATTTTCCTGGCAGGGGCCAACTAAAATAGCTTTTTGCATAGACGAAGTTCCTTTTTTTTGTTAACTGTACCAAAAAAACTAGGGGTGGTTGCAGATAATTCTATTTGCCGCCTGAGAATACACCCTATGAACCTGTCAAGATAATGCTTGCGAAGGGAATATACAATGTCACAGTCATCTGTGGGTGCTGCACGCGCTCAAACAACAATCCAACAACTTTTAAAAAACTATACGATCTTTGAAATGGTCTTTATTTGCGTTTCATCTGTCGCGCTAGGGGTGGCCTTCTGGGGATGGACATTCGCCTACGAAATCACCAAACCTGCGTTAAAACTTGTGGGTTTAAATTACCTCGCCGCAGGTTTTTGGATATTTGCTTCGGTCTTTACTCCGTTAATTGTTCGACGTCCATTTGTAGCGATTATCGCTTCGGTAATTGCCGCCGGAGTAGAAGGGGTAATTACCCACTGGGGAGCTATGGCTTTAGTTTGGGGTTTGGTTCAAGGTTTAGGAGCTGAAGTTATTTTTGCGGCTACCGGTTATCGCAAGTGGTCTTTATATACAGTTCTTGCCGCTTCAGTGATGTCAGCCTCGGCGAGTTTTGTTTTAGATTATTTTTACTATGGTTATAGTCAAATGGCTTTAACACTTCAGTTAACACAGTACTTATCTTTTGTAATTTCAGCAGCAGTGCTAGCCGGGTTTTTAAGTCACATTTTATTTGAGCGTCTAAAAAAGCTTAATTTATTAAATCGCTATTTAGCTTAAATCATTTAGGTGTTACGTCTTTCAGAATTTAAATTTTTCTACCCAGAAAGGGCTGAGGCAACTCTTGCTTCAGCTCAGCCTATTGAATTACCTGATCGGGGCTTGCATTTATTAACAGGCCCCTCAGGTTCTGGTAAAAGCACGCTCTTAAGTTTAATAAAGGGCTTAAGTCCGCATTATTCACCGGGAACCTTTACTGGTAAAATACATTACAAGAACGAACTAGTAGATAAAGATTTTGTTCATAAAAAACAAAATGAAATTGTTTATCTTTTTCAAAATCCGTTAAACCAGATCATTTACCAAAACCCCAGATTAGAATTTTGTTTTACAGCTGAAAGCCAGCAAATTTCTTACGATCGCTTTGTGAAACATAAAACTTCTTTAGAAGAAGCTTTTAATCTCAACGCTCTTTGGAGCAAGAAAACAACGGAATTATCTCTAGGGCAGGCGCAAAGACTTCTCTTAAGTTCACTGTTAGCCACTCATCCTAAAGTATTGCTGTTAGACGAACCAACAGCCTTTATGGATCAACCAGCGCGCAAGCTTTTTTATGAACTGCTGGCCGAGCTTAAAGAAAAGTATTTAGTTTTACTTGTTGACCATCATCTTAACGAAGTACAACCCATCGTGGATAGTTTTATAGTGGTTGATCAGCAAGGTAGGGTCACTCAGCAGCACGATTTAAAACCTCAGGAAAGTTTTGATTTTGCCCATTTGAAATCGCAGCATCCGCTGCTGCAAAATAGCGAAGGTTATCAAATTAACTTTGAACAGATAAGCTTTGCTTACAAAAAAGATCAGCCTCTTTTAAAAGATATTTCTTTAGCGATGCGGGCTCCAGAGATCATTGCGATTCGTGGTGAAAATGGATCAGGTAAAAGCACTTTGCTTAAGCTTATCGTTGGTGCTTTAAAGCCTACTTCAGGACAGATTGCGCAAAGCAGTCGTGTAAAAGATATTACAAAAAATATCGGTTATGTCATGCAAAACCCAGAAGATAATTTTATTTGTGATACCGCCGATGAAGAACTGCTTAAAACAGATAAAGAATTTGTAAATATATTTTTTCCACAAAAAAAATTAAACCTATCACCTTACTCGCTCTCTGAAGGCGAGAAAAGGCGTTTATCTTTACTGGTTCATCTGAATGCAGATAAAAAAGTGATTTTGTATGATGAACCTACATTTGGGCTTGATCAAAAGAATAAATATTTCGTCGCGGAAAGTTTATTGAAATTTCGCGCAAAAAATATTCTACAAATTGTGGTAAGTCATGATGAAGAATTTATAAATTCGGTGGCTGATCGTGTATTTACCTTAAAAGACGGAAAACTTTATGAAACTTAATTACCGTCTGATTTATCCAGAAAAAATTCACTCTGCTATCAGCGCCATGGTATTGTGTGTAGTTTTAATCGGGTTATTTATTTTTAGTCAGCCTTTGGTGATGCTGGTGCTGTTTGGCCTAGCCGTGGGTTATTTTATTTACTTAGGGCTTTCGCTAATACGGTTCATTAAAATTTCACTTTATACGGCAAGCTTTACGGGGCTTTACTTATTAATGGTGTTGTTTTTTCCGAATACTGACCGGGCCTTTGATAGTTCGGTTTTTATTCGTTTATTTTTCGTATCAACACTTTCACTAAGTTCTTTAGAAATCATTTATGGTGAAGTCATTTTGCTATATCTGGCCCAGCAAAAGAAGTTTCCGGTGATATTTATTTATCCGCTGCTATTTTCGCTAAGTTCAATCGGTCTGTTTAAACAAAAGTTTGAACTTTATCGATTAAATCACCAGATGCGACAAACAAAAGGGTGGGTTTTACCTAAAATACTTTTTCAGTTTTTAGTGTTCACCTTAAGATTTTCTGAAAGCGGGGCTTTATCGCTCATTGCACGCGGGTTATCTGAAAATAAATTTTATTATTATGATTTTTCTATAAAAATACGTTAACATTGATCCATGCCACATATTCGTATCCGCGCCATGACAGAATCGCAGGTTAAAAGCTTAAGCCAAGTTTTACCGCAAGAGCTTTCAAAGTTAATGAACACGCCAGAAGATAATTTCACTGTCGAAAAAATTCCGACGGTATTTTACCGCGGGGGAGCCGTTGTTTCTGATGGTGAAGGTGACCCAATGATTGAAATTCACTGGTTTGACCGTGGCGCTGAAATGAAATCAATAGCTGCCAGAAAGATAACTGAACTTGTGCGCGGTGTTTCAAAGTCAGGCTATATCGCGGTCGTTTTTTTTGATCTGCCAAAAACGAATTATTTTGAAAACGGGACACACTTTTAATCGGTGTATCCCGTGTCTCATCTGTTGTTTTACTGTAAATTTAAAATTTCTTCTAAAATATTTGGATCTAGTTTTTGATTGTTCTTACTGCAGGGTGAAGAGCTTAACGGAACCCATAAAAAGTCAGGGTTTCCAGAAAGCCAGCTACCGCCGGTAATTTCGCCCATTTCATTCACTTTGATTGTGTATCTGTATCTTCTGCGCTCTGCGGGAGCAACGCCAGTTTTTTGGTTCTTCGCTTTGTCGTAGTGGTGAAGTGCGATGACAGTGGTCACTTTATAAGTTTTTGATCCGGTTTTTTTGACTGTCATATCATAACCAGAGATGACGGCATTATTAACAGTTGCACTTCGGTCATAATCAGTCGCCACGGCTTTTTGTAATTGGCCAATATAATAAACTAAAGTTTTGTGAAAAATTGCGGGGCGAATATCACTCATGTTGTCGCCATCACCTCTGTATCTAGAGCCAAAAAACGTGTGTGTAACGCAGAAGTCTCGTTCAGAAAGTAAAGCTTTTTGATCCAACGTAGAAAATATAACACCGGAAATAGGATCTTTTTTTTCTGTTATGGGCTCTTCGTTTAAAATAGCGGCTGCGGCCCAGCCGTTACAATGGCCTTCCCACACTTCGCCAGTCCAGCCGTGGTGATTGCGTTCGTAACGAACTGAATTTGGGCTTGTACCAGTTCTGGCTTTAACATAGGCATCATATTTTCTTAACGGGGCCGCAATAGTTTGCCCACGTTGCGGAAACCAATAACCCCGCCAAGGTAAATGTGAAGCTTGCGCTTTAAAGTCACCTTCAGAGATTGTCATTGGGGTGTCTTCAACTTGTTGGCTTAATAAAACTTGCAGATTGCCGTAAGCTGAATCTGTCGTTGTATCAGATAATTTAAGTGTCATGCGCACTTCGACTCGAGGTTCTGTTAATGGAACAGAAAAGGGATTAAATTCAGTCGCTTTAACTTTATGAACTTTTAATTTACCACTCACTAAAGAGTAGTGAGTCAGATAACCATCTTGTCCTACGAATAAAGTTAACTCGGGTTTCACTTTGCCGGCTGTGACCATATAGATCATCTGACCTTTTTTAGGCGCTTCAACATTTTGATAACACCACGTTTCCGCATCGGTCAGTTTGGATTCGGTGGGTTTTTCAACAGCTTCAACGCTCCCTGGCTTGAATAAATAACAGTGGGGCGAACTTTCTGCACCCAGTGCAGTTAAGGACATGAGTGAGACGAATAGGACAATGAATTTGTTCTTTGATGGCATTAAAGGCCTCCGGTTAGTTTTTCTGGAACAAAAAAGCAGAATCTATGCCGTGGCGTTTATTTAGATCATAAATCCTGAACCGCAACTGTTCTAATGACTAGGCCGCGATTGACCTCTATTTCAATTTGTTTCTGCTCTTGATGAAAACTTTCACTGAGTTCTGAGTAGCAGGTGAGTGTAGCCCAGAATCCGAAACCGAAATGGGCTGACTTCTGTGGGGTCATTTTTTTTAAAAAAGTATAGTGGCCATTTAGAATTTCAATGCCAGCTAAAGAATCATCGGGGTTTTTGCACGTCATGGTTGCAAGGACTTGTTTTGTCGCTGCAATCGATCCCACATTTTGCCACGCAATAGTTATGTCAGATGTTCGAAACGGAAAGTGGCGGTTTATAATCGAAACTTCAATCTGTTCTTCACTGAGCTGAACAGCATGGCTTTGAACTTTTTTATGTATGTTTTTCTTAATTTTTGAACCAATGATATCAAGCTTAGCATGATTGGTTTCTCCAGCTTGATGGCCTAGCTCGTGCACTAAGATTGATGTGATCGTGGCATAATCGAAGGCGGGTTTTCCATCAGGAGTATAAAGCAGGTCTAAATTTACAAAAATCGGTGTCGCGGAATTCAAACCTGTTTTGGCGATGCGGTGATTTTCGCTGTCAGCCGTTTTAAAAAAGTCAGGTTGACCTTTTTCTGATACAAATAGAATGCGGTTTTCGTTGGAGCGATTGAGTTCAATCACTTTTCGCATATTTTTAACAAGAAGAGTTTCGGCTTCGGTCAATTCGCATTTAGCCTGCGCAATACATTCTGAAAAGGTGCCATGCAGATTCTGGTAAGCGAACTGAAACATATTTTCAACAAGGCCTGCGCCGTTTCCGATCACACTGCCACTAGCCCAAGCGGCTGTTTGAATTGCAAACATCAATGTGAAGATCTTAAGGTTCATTTGAATTTCCTTGGTTAGTGTGTTCGAAAAAATGCACATTCAGTTGATAGACTTGGTTAGCCGTGTCTGAACCAAATTCATCATTAAAGGCGCTGACAAAATCTAAAATTCTTTTTTTGGCGGCTGCCATTTTTTTGGATTCAAATTGCAAAGCCAGTGAGTTGAAATGTCTCTGCTGAAGCGACTGTTCTTCAATAGCCTCTATGGCCCGGGTCATCATACCCTTGTGGTTTTCGCGAATGGCTTCTGAAGCCAGCTCGTGCGTTGTTTCAGTGTTGGCTTCAGTGGGAACAAGTTTTTTAGTATTCGGATCCCGTTGTAAAAGGCCGGTCTGCAACAGAAGTTGAAGGGCTTTTTTGGCTTGGGCGGGAGTAATCTTTTTTCTTAAATTTTGGCTGATGGCCAACGGGTCTTCGTTAAACTCACTCGAGCCCGCCATAAGTTTTATGACTAAGACATACCAATCGCGAACGACATGGTAGTTTTTAAGGTCGATCTTATGATAAGGAGTCAGGCGATTGTACTTAGCTAATAAATGAGAAATTTTTTTGCCTTTTCGCTGTTTTTGTTCGATCTCAATTTTTAGGCGAATACGGTCTTGGTTAGTGTCTGAAACATTCCATTCTTTGAAGAGAGCCTCAAGTAGGGGCACTGTCGGTAACCGTGCGCCACTGGAAATCATTGAAAGAGTGCTGGGTGAACTGTAACCCAGTTTTTTGGCTAGGCGGTGCAGAGTGGTTTTTCGGCCGCGCGAATTGATTGATTTTTCCCGTAAATGATATTCAAAAAAATCTTTAAATTGATCGAATTCGTAAGGTTTCATCTGACAGCCTTGAAAAATTAAAAAGTTCAGCACCCTTAACAGGTGCTGAACCGTAAAAAATTACTCGCAAGAAGGAAAAGTAAATTTCTTAGTAACACCCGGAAAGTTATCGTACTCGCCGTTTGAAGTTACTACCGAAATCTTGATTGTCGCCGGTAAAAAATCTTCTTTTTGAACCCAGCGTTTACAAATTAGGTTACCATCGTCTACATTAGCGTAGTCAGCGCAAACAGTGCGTGTGAAGGCACGCGGGTGTGAAGCATGAGATTTTTCCCAACGTTTACAAACCCAGTCAGTGTATTGCATGTCACCGTCGTTACGAACAACGGGAACTAATTCCACGCAGGTACGAACCGGTTTAATTGTTTGCACAGTATCTTCAGTGATACAGGCATTTTTCAAAGCGATACCATGTAAAGCCCCATCGTAGTCATGGTAAACAGTTGTCGTAGCGGCGAAAGCTGAAACAGATAAAATTGTTGCAGCAATAAAAGAAGTGATTTTCATAGAATCTCCTTGTGGTTAGTGTTCGTAATTGAACGTCGCCAGAAATAAAAGAAAAAAATCACGATCTCAAATTTTTTTTCACAAGTTTGAAAAATACATTTCACAAAATTTTTTGTGAAAAAAGCCGAGTGCTGTAAGTACTGAAATTAATTCGAAAAAAATGGTGAATCTACTGCGTTAGTGTTTTTAAAGACGGAAGTGCGACTAGCGGGAATTTTTGGACAGTCAGGGAGAAAATCCCCAAAAAAAACGCCGACCACAAAGGACCGGCGTTTTAAACTAAAACTTAGAACTAAATAAAATTATTTAGCTAAGAATTTGCAATATTGGCCAACTAAGTTAGCTGAAATGCCAGATCCAACAGATACAGTTTCGCCAGCAGCAACAGCTAAGTCGATTCTTTGTTGAACAGTTACTTCACGTTCTTTACCAGCACGTCTTTCCATGTTGTATACAACGTACTTGTAAGTTTTAGTTCCACCGTTGTTAGTAACAGTGCAGTGATATTCGCCACCAGAAAAAGATAATTTTCCGTACGTGCTTGAAAGCGCGTGGGCAGACATTGAAGCTACAGTAGCTAATAATACGATAACAGTTTTCATAATTCCTCCGTTTGTGTGGCGTTGTTATAAAGTGATTTTGAAAATAAGGTCAAATTTACTAGGCAAGAAAACTACAATGCGTTGACGATTTCTGTTATCCGATGCTAACGTTTCTTAATGTTAACGGTATTTGATTTTCATTTACGAATTCATTTCGTGATAAAAATACAAACACGATTTTTTTCAGACTGGATGATTTAATGAATTCTAAAAATGAGGTTACATTTACTGGCTATCAAAAGTTCGTAGTCGCGCTTTTAGCTTTTCTTCAATTTACTATCATTTTAGATTTTATGATTATGGCTCCCTTAGGGGCTTTGATGATGCCGGCTCTAAAAATGGAACCGTCGCAATTTGGCGTGGTCGTTTCAGCTTACGCTTTCAGTGCCGGGATCTCGGGAATTTTAGCTTCAGGCTTTGCTGACCGCTTTGACCGAAAGAAGTTTCTGCTTTTTTTCTATGTGGGATTTATCGTAGGAACTTTATTATGTGCTATCGCACCGAACTTTCACTTTATGGTAGCCGCAAGAATTGTGACGGGTCTTTTTGGGGGAGTGATCGGCTCTGTGGTGTTAGCGATCGCTGCTGACTTATTTGATTTATCACTGCGTGGCCGTGTGATGGGTTATATCCAAACAGCATTTGCCGCCAGTCAAATTCTGGGTCTTCCAGCGGGATTATATATTTCAAACCTTTGGGGATGGCATGCTCCATTTTTTATGATCGTTGCAGTCAGTGTTTTAGTGGGCGCGGTTATTATTATTTACTTAAAGCCCATTGATGCGCATTTAAAAACTGTGCGTGTTGATCACAATGCTTTAAATCACATGGTCACAACGGTTTCGAATACGAAATATCTTTTCGCGTTTGCGGCTACGGCGTTGATGTCGATCGGCGGATTTATGTTAATGCCGTTTGGAACTGATTTTACGGTGAATAATCTAAAACTAACAATGGGTGATTTACCGTTGATCTATTTAGTGACCGGAATTGCCACGATTTTTATCGGACCGCTTGTGGGTAAAATGAGTGACTCATTCGGAAAACTTAGAACATTTATCTTTGGTGCTGTTTTGTCGGCGGTGATGGTTGTTTATTACACTAATATGGGGCCAAGTACTTTAGTTACAGTTATGGTTGTGAATACAGTAATGTTCGTTGGAATTTTCTCGCGCATGATTCCTTCTCAAGCCCTGATGTCAGCGTTGCCAACGCCAGCAGATCGCGGAGCTTTCATGGCGATCAGTTCCAGCTTACAACAAATCTCGGGTGGTATTGCGGCGGTGATCGCAGGCTATATCGTCGTGAAAAAGCCTGACGGATTTTTAGAGCACTTTGATATTCTTGGTTATGTGTTAGTCGGCACGGTGACAGTGACTGTATTTATGATGAAATACATCAACGATAAATATGTTCGTCATGATCCGGCAGTGATGAAAAAATAATTATTGTCATTGCACGAGAACCTAATTTGAGTGCTCCGATCATCTTAAAAAAATAAACAAATCGGAGCGAAAACAGGTCAGCTCGAATATACCACATTAATCTGTTTATATAAATTCCGATATGTTTTAGATGAAACACCCAATCTTGAATGTATGTAAAATTCTATTTATATGTATTTTCTTTGTTCCTGTGTTTTCTTTCGCGGTGAACAATAGAACAACTTATCAAGCCAAGATCATCAAACCTGACGGTTTTCCGTTAGAAGCTGTAAACGTCAATTTTAAGTTCACGATTTTAGATCCATCAGCCTCGTGTGTTTTATATTCAGAAGAATATTCAGCAGTGAATATGCAAAACACAGGTGGATTAATTTTCTTCTCTTTAGGGGCGGGTAATAGAACTTATCCGAGCAGTGGGGCAACAACCCTTGAATATGTATTAGATAATTCGGTAGTATCTTTTGCTTGCGAGACCCCAGGGCTTTATGTTCCGACTTCGGCAGATAATCGAAAGATCGTTATGCAGTTTAATGATGGTAATGGTTGGCAAACATTACCTGCTATGGCGATTAATTCTGTTCCGTATGCGATGTATGCGGGTAAGTCTGATAATGCGGTAAAGCTTAACGGAAAATCAGATTCAGCGTTTGTTGAATATTCAACGCTTGCAAGTCTTAGTTGTAATTCAGCAACTCACGCGATCACATTTAATGGCGCTAGTTTTTCGTGTATTGCCGTTGATAGCAGTGGCACAGCCGTAACTTCATCAACAATCGTTGCAGCTTTAGGTTATACACCAGCGCAAGGTACAAGTTTTACTTCACTTGATTCAACAGTTAGTTCGGTATCGAGTGCTGTGTATTCAGTTTCATCGACTGTTTCAAATTTAAATAGTTCAGTTACAAGTTTATCAAACTCTGTGGCGGCTTCATTTGCGGCGATCAGTTCATCGCAATGGCAAAATATCGCTGGTGGAATTAAATATGCTTCAGGAACTGTAACCATTGGCGATGCTGCAAACAACGCATTAATGACGTTGTATACACCGGACAGTGGCTCGGTTTCTCATGGATTAGTTCTTATAGACCGAAACGCAGGCTATGGTTCATGGCAAAATCCTTCAGGGTTGGATGGAGTTTCAGCCGATAGCTCGGGAACTGTTACGGGTTGGGGACAACTTTATTTCAATTATTATTCAAGTGGTAGTATTGATTTTAATAGAGGTGGTGGATATTCAAAATTCAATGGTGGCGTTGCTATCGGAATGCCGATGCCAGCTGCTAGACTGCATATTGGAGCGGGAACATCTTCAACAGCACCATTAAGGTTTGTAGCAGGTACATTGTTAACTTCTGCGGCTGCTGGCGCTATTGAGTACGACGGTACAGATTATTATTTTACTGATAATTCAAATACACGTCGAAGTTTAAGTGCTATCGCCGCCAGTGGTGTGACATCAGCGGGAATTATTTCTTCGTTAGGTTACACGCCGGCAGATAATGCGAGTGTAACAAGTTTAACTTCGACTGTCGCTTCAAGTTTTACTACGCTGACCAATTCAGTGAACACTACAGGCTCTTCGATAACTACATTAACAAGTACAGTTAATACTTTATCGACTTCAATTACAAATTTAACTGCCGCAGTTTCTGGAATTGCAACGGGTGCTAAAGTTGCGCGTTTTGCAACGTTAGCTAATATCACACTTTCGGGCTTGCAAACAATTGATGGATCTGCGGTAGCCGCAGGCGATCGAGTTTTAGTTAAGAATCAAACATTGCGACGTAATAATGGGCTTTATATCGCCGCAGCTGGTGCGTGGACACGCGCCCCTGAACTTGATACCTGGACAGAAATATTGGGCGCTGAAGTTTATGTGGTCGAAGGTCTTTCTAATCAGGGCATGGCCTACATGGCAAACACTACGAACATAAATGGTACGTTGAATACAACTAATATCGAATGGACTGTGCGTGGATCAAATTACTGGAACACAAATATTGCTTTTGGTTTGGATGCACTTACTAAAAATATTTCGGGTTATGACAACGCCGCTTTCGGTAATTACTCTCAATCAATAGTGACCACGGGATCTGAAAATACGGGCGTCGGTAATTATACTTTAGAAGATTTAACAACGGGTAACAAGAATACGGCTGTCGGTACTGCAGCGATGACCGGCGTATCTTCTGGATCTTTAAACACAGCACTTGGTTATAGAGCGCTTGCCAGCATGAGCACCGGCGATGGCAATATTGGTATCGGTGCAAATGCAGGCTGGTTGATCACAACTGGATCTAACAACGTGGTGATCGGTTCAAATACAGGATCATCGATTGCGACATCATCAAATAATATTCTTTTATCTGATGGTCAGGGTAATGAACGTATGCGTATTACATCTAGCGGAGCAGTTGGTATTGGTACGAGTAGTCCAGTTGCTGCTTTGCAAGTAATGAGCACAGCGGTTCTTGGAGACATCCCACAATATATTTTTGGTGGTACTGGACTATACCTCGCGAATGACGGTGGTGACCCATACAATTTTTATAGAATTGATGGTTGGGGTAATGATTTAGGAATAATTGCTTCCAGTTTACCAGGAGCTGCTGTCGGAACGAGTATTTCATTTAATACAGCGCCTGCAGGTGGTGGAATTAATGCAGTTAGGCGAATGACGATTACTGAAAATGGTAACGTCGGAATTGGCCCTGCAAATCCAAGCTATTTGTTGGATGTTCAAAAAAATTCCGGAGGTAATTTAGCTCACATTACTGCCTCGGGTGATGATCATGGTGCATACATTTTTGGATATGCCGCTGGCGGTTACTTTTCAGGTAACACAAGTTATGATGGAACTAACTGGATTGCTAAAAGTACAACACCTTCATACATTGCGATGGATCCCGGTGGAATAGAATTATTTTCAAGCTCAGGAGTCGTTGCGGGAGCGAGTTATACCCCTAATTCTAGAATGAAGATAACCACGAGCGGAAATATTGGTATCGGCACAACAGCACCAGCAGAAAAATTAGACGTTAGCGGCACAATCACCATGAGTTCTTCTTCTGAAAGTATTTCGACTTACGTGAGCACCGGAACAAGTTATACTATCGCTGATACAAGCTTAAATATTCGCAGATTAACTTTAAGTGGCAACGCCACGGTCACGCTACCGGCGTATGCACCAAGTTCGCCAAAAGTATTTACGTTAACAGTGTTTGTTAAACAAGATGGCTCTGGATCGAGAACGCTTAGTTTTACCGGGGCGGGCGGAACAGACTCGATCAAGTGGGATAGTGGATTGGCGCCTTCAATTTCTACAACTGCAAATAAAATTACTATTCTGCAATTTACTAAACCTTCTGATGAAACTGTTTGGTATGGATCAAAAGTATGGCAAGAAGACTAATTTTAGTTTTAAGCTACTTAGTGATTCTAATTTTTGGTATTGAGTTGACTTATGCTTTCACCGGCCAGCGCATGCGTCAAGCTAAGCCTCTGCTACCAATGATTATGACGTGGAAAACCGATAATGCGGGTGTAACTGCTAATAATCAAATCCAGCTGCCACTCGAATCTGGATCAACTTACAATTTTTCAGTCGATTGGGGTGATGGCAGTATTAATACCATTACTGCCTGGAATGACGCTGCAACAACTCACACCTATGCAGTTTCAGGAACTTATACGGTTAAGCTTAAAGGTAGTTTTCCGCGACTTTATTTTAACAATAGCGGCGATAAAGCAAAAATTTTAAATATTACTCAATGGGGTGCGAATCGTTGGTCAAGTATGGCTAACGCATTTTGGGGGTGTAGTAATTTGCAGATTTCAGCAACAGATGCACCTGATTTAAAAAATGCGACATCAATGTTTAGAATGTTTGGTGGCGCAACTAGTTTTAACAGCAACATTGGTTCATGGAATACATCTACGATTACAAATATGGCTTACATGTTTTACGGGGCAAGTAGTTTTAACCAAAATATCGGTTCGTGGAATACTGCTGCGGTGACCACTATGCAGTCGATGTTCGAAAGCGCAACGGCGTTTAACCAGAATATTGGATCATGGAATACAGCATCTGTGCAGAATATGAATAATTTGTTTTACGGTGCCACAGCCTTTAATCAGGATATCAGTTCATGGAATACATCGGCAGTAAGATTTATGTATTTTATGTTTAGCTTTGCATCTAATTTTAATCAGAATATTAGCGGATGGAATACAGCATTGGTGCAGAACATGAGTTATATGTTTTATGGCGCGAGTAGCTTTAACCAGAATATCGGGTCATGGAATACATCTGCCGTTACAAACATGGCTTCAATGTTCATGCAGGCCAGTGCCTTTAATCAAAATATCAGCGGGTGGAATACAGCCATAGTGCAAGATATGAGTTATATGTTTTCTAATGCAGCTGCCTTTAATCAGAATATCAGTTCGTGGAATACAGCTGCAGTAAAAAACATGAGTTCTATGTTTGCACATACTGCCTTTAACCAAAATATCGGCTCGTGGAATACTGCTGCGGTGACTAATATGAGTTATATGTTTTACTCTACAACAGCGTTTAATCAAAATATCGCTTCATGGGATACAGCTGCTGTAACGGATATGAGTTATATGTTTCGAGAGGCAGCTGCCTTTAATCAGAATATCGGTTCATGGAATACATCCGCAGTCACTGATATGCATGAAATGTTCAACATGGCTTCTGTATTTAATCAAAATCTAACCGCATGGGTTGTAAATCCTAAAGTCACTAGCTGCTGGCAGTTTAAAACTAATGCTGCATTCACGCAGATTCCACCATTTTCAAACTGCACACCTTAAAAAAATGGGCCGATCGTTTTACAACCGGCCCATAGTGTGAAGAACGACGACATTGGGTTCGTCTTTATTAAATTGTACTTAACTAATCGGAATAAATCTAAAAATACATAAGTCTGTTTAGACCACAAAGTGATCCAAAATAAATTTTATTTAGTAGCTCCGGAGCACTTTAAGTATAATTACTTGTACTTAAAGCGATAAGGCGGAGTGTTTGCACGGTACTGAATAGAAAAATAGTACCCAACCATACGACGTATAACGACGGGTGATGCGGCAAATTTCTTCGTGTATTTTAAGATGACTCGATAGAAAACTTCATGCACAACAAGTGCGGCTTGATGGGTGCCATTCATCTGATTCCAAAGTGGTTCATTAATAAGAAAGTATCGATCCATAAATGATTTTTCATCCCACTGAGTTGCGAGCTGAACGAATTGACACTGAGCTGGTAATTTAGGTTTGATACCTAGATCGTCGATGTCTTTAAGTGGGCGTTGAACAAATTGAACTTCATCTTTAAAAGCTTGTAGCTCTGTTTGTAGATTAGCGACATTGGTTTCATCGTTAGATTCTTCAAAGCGTGCTATAACAAAATCAAGGGCTTGGTTAAAATCCGAAGGAATAGCTGGATCTAACTGAAATCCAAATTGGTTCATATCATACAAATCTAAAACTTCGACTTTTTGATTTTTTTTGTCATCACATTTAATGCCACCGCCGCCGTTACCGCGGTCAAAGACCCCTTGGGCAAGTGCTTGGCTAGCCATAAAACTAATTAAAACTGTGATAACAAATTTCAATCTCACGTTAGACTCCAATTTTTGATATAGGAACCAGTTGAATGTTCAGGTTATAAATTTCAGAAGTCGTTTTAGACGGCATTAACTCTGTCATTTTCGCTTTAAATTTGCGAATCAAAGCTTTTGCTTTCGGAAGTTTAGTTAAATCTACCGGAAAAGTCAGAGAAGTGATGTCGCGCAGTTCAGGTCCAATAACATACATTTTTTCAAGACCTTGTAAGATACACTCTTCATTGGCCTTTTTTAATATATCAGAAGGTATATCAGTTAAAGTCGACATTGACCGGTAAGTATTAGAAATTTGCTGGTTATCATCTATTTTAATAAGATTTTCAGCTAACAAAGTTTGTAAAACAGTTTCTAGGCGCTCAACTGAAACTTCTAATTTTTTCGCGATCCAATTTTTATCAGATTTAAAAGTGGCCGTTTCAATCAGTGACATCAGGGCAAAGTGTTCCCAATCGCTGATAATCGAAAATTCGTCATGGCTTAGACGGTGGGATTTTTTAGGATTTTTAGGTCTCTTTAATCTGGTATTAGCTTCGTTTTCAACCAAGGTTAAAAGCTGTAGTTTATCTTCTGCCGAAAGTTTTAACTTAGTGGCCATCGCTCTGGCTTTTTTTTCAGTGATCGGGGCCTTGCCATTAAAAATTTCAGCGAGGCGTCCGCTTGAAATTCCAAGCATTTTAGCAAACGAACGTTGAGAAAATTTCACGTTTTTCGACTGCCTAAGAGCGTAGTGGAACTTCAATATTTCACGTGAGTTTTGAAACTTCTTTGGCTTTTGTGACATAGCCAGATCTTATAAAAGAGGAGACCCGTTTATTCAAGTGTGTAGAAATGAGAACTGCTCCGATATGTATTTATAGACCACTCATCGGAGCATAAATATCACTTACTCTCCAAATGATACACTCATTGCCCGTTAAAATTGAATAGAGCTTAAATTCGCACGCCAAAAATTCAAGTAATTTTGTCTAAATGTCGATCAGTTTGTGTGCAAATTAAAAGTCAATCGTCACGCCACCATTTTGAAATTCTGAAGAAAATGCTAACTTTGCTTGGCGTATTTTTCTTCGCGTTTTCTGCGCTGGCGATGAATGGTCGAACGACTTATCAGGCAAAAATTGTAAAACCTGATGGTTACCCTCTTGAAGCAGCCAGTGTGACTTTCAAATTCACAGTTTTAGATACAGTAGGGTCTTGCGTTCTTTATTCAGAGACTTATTCAGCTGTCGATATGCGATCAACGGGTGGTCTTATTTCATTTGCTTTAGGAAATGGCGTACGTGATTTTCCGGCCAGTGGAACCACGGCTGTATTTTCTAACGTGTTTGATAACTCGATTAACTCGATGCCTTGTCAAGCTCCAGGTATTTATAATCCGTTACCAAGCGATACACGCAGAATCGTTATGCAGTTTAATGATGGTCTTGGGTGGCAAACACTTCCGGCGATGACTATTAATGCCGTACCGTATGCGATGTACGCTAACAAATCTAACGATTCAAAAACATTAAACGGAAAAGCAGATACAGCGTTTGTTGAGTATTCAACTTTAGCAGGTCTTAGTTGTGCCGCAGATCAAGCGATCAAATATAATGGCGTCAGTTTTTCTTGTATTACTGTGGGTAGCAGTGACACGATAGTGACATCATCAACAGTCATTGCGGCTTTAGGTTATACGCCAGTGCAGGGTACAAGCTTTACTTCACTTGATTCAACGGTCACTTCTGTATCAAGTGCGGTGTATTCAGTTTCATCGACGGTCGCGGGTTTAACTAATTCCGTGACAAGTTTATCAAATTCAGTGGCAGCTTCATTTGCCGGTATCACGTCATCACAATGGACAACGTCAGGAACAAATATTTTTTATGACAGTGGTAACGTGGGGATTGGAACTGCCGATCCAAGTAAGCTCTTACATGTGAAGGGTGTATCTTATTCGATGTCTGTGTTTGAAGACGATACTGAACCGTATATGGTTTTTAGAAAAACCAATACAGTATCAAGTTCACGCAATATCGGTCTAAGTTACGACGGCAATAAATTACATTTTAACAGAATGTCTGACACATACTCATGGACATCTACGCTGATGAGTTTAACAGCCTCGGGTAATCTTGGAATCGGAACGGCGTTTCCGGTCACAAGGCTTTCTGTGGCTGGTGGTCTTAGTATTAGTATGGAATCAGCAGCCTGTAGCGGAAGTTACGCAGGTACTTTAAGGTACAATGCCGGAACTGTTGAATACTGTAACGGAACAGCGTGGTTACCCTTTGGCGTAGCCGGAAGCGGAATCACTTCATTAAATTCATCAACTTCAGGTACACAAACTTTTGCGACTGGAATTACGGGTACGGATTT
>JAMPXC010000010.1 GCA_023701385.1 Pseudobdellovibrio sp. | reverse complement strand
CAAGAAAAAATCGATGCGACCTGGATGGGCTACATGCAGTTTAATGGCAGTGGCAATGATGGCGGTCTTACGTTTGGTACGGGACAAACGACAACTGCTCCAGGAAATGTGACTGAGCGTCTGCGCATTACCCAAGCCGGTAATATCGGTATCAATACTACATCTCCGGGATATCCGCTGGATGTTAATGGTGTGATAAACATCGCTGCTGCATCAAGTTTACGTTTCGGTGGCACAATCGTATGTACAAGCACAGGCTGTACGGCGTCTTCAGATAGACGTTTAAAAGAGCATATTCAGCCGTTAGATTTCTCTTTAGAAAAATTATTATCTTTAAATGCTGTTCAGTACGATTGGAAAGATAAAGAAAAATTCGGTAAGCAACATGAGATTGGTTTTATCGCCCAAGACTTAGAAAAGGTTTACCCAGAAGTTGTGCGCACTGATAAAGATTCAGGATTTAAATCAGTATCGTACGATAAGTTAGTAGCACCGATCATTGAAGCTTTAAAAGTTTTCAATGCCCGTATTGTGAAGCTTTTTAATCGTACAGAGCAAAACGCCCGTGAGATCGCTTCTGTGAAACAAGAAAATGCCGAGCTTAAAGCGCGTGTAGAAAAAACAGAAAAAGAAAACGAAGAGCTGAAGCAGCGCTTAGACCGTATCGAAAAAGCATTAACAAATTCAAACACGAAATAACACAGTCAAAATTTTACTGTCAAAAAAATCAAAATTTTTAAAATCATAAAATTGAGAGTCTCGTCTTGCGGCCTGATAATTCAAGTCATGTGGTGCCTTGTTAAAAAACTGTAAATTCAAGACACAACTCTGGTCGCGTTTTGTTTGCTGTCATTAAAATTGATATGAATTAAAAGAGCTGTTCGTTAGTATTTACCTAAAGGACGTGTAAGAAAATGTTAAATTTTTTGCTGAGCATTCCAGTTTTGCTTTTTGCGGCGTGTTCTGGGCCTGGCTCAGAAACAGGTTTTGCTCCTGGTATGGTTCATACGCCAATTACACTGCCGACGACAACAGCTACTGAACATATTAAATATGGTGAAGTCGTTCATGCTTCTAATGGCTGGACAGTATCTAACGACTACACAGATCCTGTGCAGCAAAAGACTTTATCCAACAGGTGGACGGTAGAAGTAAAATATGAATAAAGTTGTAATATTCTTCACGGCATTCTTGATGGCATCTCTGGCGCAGGCGCTAGAGATGGGTGTTCCTGTTCAACTTAAATTTAAAAATCCATCGGGTATTTACCCGGATGATTCGAATGCCAATTTTACCGTGCAAATTCTATCAGCCAGCAACGGCTGTGTTTTGTACGCTGAAGATTTCAATACGCAAACTGTGGTGAGTGGATCAATTTCTTTAGCGTTGGGTACCGGTGTGCGCGGCACTTGGGATCCTAGTATTTCTTTAGCGGCGGCTTATGATAATTCAGCTGCTAAAAATAATTTAACTTGTGTCGATAACAATAATAACCAGGTCAGCACCGGACAAACTTATAATCCAGCTGCGGCAGACACACGTGTATTACGTGTCCGCGCCACAGTGTCTGGCGATAATATGGTTATTGATTATATCCAGCGTGCAGCGCCTTATGCCATTCATGCTGAATCAGTCGGTGGAAAAGTAGCTTCAGATATTTTAGTGCAAAACGGGGCTACCTCGTTAAACCAATCAAACTTAGAAACTTTACTTGCGAATGCAACACGCTTTAATAAATTACAAAATTTAGCAGTGAACGGTATTGCTGATAGCGCCACGTCGGCAACAACAGCGGCTACGGCCACTAACTTCTCCGGAAATTTAGCCGGTGACATTACAGGAACTCAATCTGCCGCCGTAGTCGAAAAAATTCGTGGTGTAGCAGTGGCTGCAACAACACCGACATCGGGACAGGTGCTGGCTTACAATGGTTCGCAATACGTGCCAATGACATTTACGGCAAGTGCTACGGTGGCCAGCGTAAATGGTCAAACGGGTGCGGTGGTTTTAACAGCTTCAAATATTTTAGGTGCGGTAACAAGTGCCACAGCCTTGACTGGTGATGTAACTGGAAATGTTTCTGCGACCGTGGTTTCATCAGTCGGTGGCAAAACGGCCGTGGCCGTGGCTTCAGCCGTTACAGATGTTAATGCAGCAACCAGTCTTCCAACAGCAAGTAGTCTGGCTCGCCGTGATTCCAGTGGAAATTTAATAGCGGCATCAGTTTTAGCGACCACTGCTTCAGTGCAAAATGTTTATATTTATGAAAGTACAAACACGAACAGTGTTCGTCTTAAAGTACCCAACTCATTTGCAGATTATATTTTAGTGTTGCCAACGACTGATGGTAACAATGGTGAATTGTTACAGACAGATGGAAGTGGTAATTTAAGTTGGGCATCACCGTCTGCCGGTAGCGTGACAAGCGCAGCAATTACAACAGCTTTAGGTTATAGCCCGGCGGATAATGCTGTTGTTGCTAAAGGAAATAATAATTTAAGTGATTTAGCTTCTGCCACAGTGGCGCGCGCCAATTTAGGATTAGGTTTAGGGGCAACATTAAATGTGGGTACCGGTGTGGGTACTTTAGCTGCCGGTAATGATTCGCGTATTACGGGAGCGTTACAACAAATTAGTTTTAATACTTACGTGGCTTCAGCAAATTGTACTGCTGGCCAATCGATGTATTGGAATAGTGTGAGCTCAACATTCTTATGTCAAAGTATCACAGTCGCCGGTGATGTTACGGGAAGCGTTTCTAGTGCCACAGTTGTTAAAATTCAAGGTGTGGGCGTGAGCTTTACGTCTTTAGCTAACAATCACATGTTGCAATATAATGGAACAAATTTTGTAAATCGCGCAATTCCGACATGTTCTGCCGGACAATATTTAACCTTTAACGGAACATGGTCATGTGCCGCAGATATTGGAGGCAGTGGTGGTAGTGGAGTATCTGCTGTTACAGTAACAGCACCATTACAATCTACGGGTGGATCAACTCCGGCATTATCGATGGCGCAGGCCACGGCTTCAGTGAGCGGTTATTTAACAGGAACTGATTGGACAACATTCAATAATAAAATCACTTCGTCGACGGCATCGATAGTTTCAGTGTTAGGTTATACCCCTGCCAACAGTGCCACAGTTTCGCTTAAGGCGAATAACTTATCCGATTTAACTAATGTGGTGACAGCGCGCACGAATTTAGGTTTAGGAACATTTGCTACAGCAAGTACGATTGATTTAGGTTCTGCAAGCGCTACGGGAGTTTTAGCCGCGGCACGCTTACCAGCTTTAGCGGGTGATGTGACATCCACGGTAGGAAGTAATTCAGTTGTAGTTACCAAAGTTCAAGGTGTGGCTGTGAGTGCAACAGCTCCAGCAGTAGGTCAAGTGCTGGCGTACGATGGATCTGGTTGGGTGCCAACGACAGGTTTAACTCAATATGGTCGGGTAACAGCGAATCAATCGCTGACCAATGCTTTTACGGATTTAACTAACTTAACTTTTAATGTGACTAGCGGAAATACATATAAATATAAATTCAGTGTGATTTTTAGCGTGGCCACGACTAATAAATCGGTGCGTTTTCAATTGATTACACCAGCGGCTACGGCACTTGCAGCGCAAGCACAAATACCGTATTCAGCTTCAGCGATTACGAGCACGATTATTAATGCCTCAGCTACTCCAGCAACGACAGCGTTTAATAATGCGAAGAGTGGCCAGGTGCTTATTGCTTTCGTAGAAGGAATCATTGTTCCATCGGCTGATGGTGCTGTGAAGTTACAATCAAGTTTGAGTGCGGCCGGCGCAACTTTAACTATTTATTCAGGATCTTCGCTTGAGTGGACGCCAGTGCCGTAGTCAAAAAATAAAAATTTCTTCAGATCATTTCACTTTTTTCTAAATGAAAGTGTCTTAACAATAGTCGCAGCAAAAACGTTGCGACTATCATGTAACGTAATTTTTTCAGTGTCCTTTTGACCTCATTAAATTTGGCAAAGCGATTGCTTTAGTGTTCTTCGTCGCTGACGTTTCACGGCTGGTGCCGAAAGCGTCACACAAAATAACACTAACAATCGCCAAAGCGCGATTACAAATGGGGGAATTTCATGAACGCATTAAAATCATTGCTAGTTTTATCGGCAATCGTATTAGCATCGGCTTCTGCTGAGGCTTCAAGAATCACTTTAGGTGAACCAGCTTACGGTGGTAACGGTTGTCCAGCTGGATCAGCTTCAATCACTGTAACTGGTGATGGTACAACAATGTCAGTATTATTCGACAGCTTCGCAGCCGAAGCAGGTAACACTACAGGTCGCCGTGTAGACCGTAAATCTTGTAACTTACGTGTTCCAGTACGTGTTCCAAACGGATACTCTGTAGCATTAATCGGTGTTGATTACCGTGGTTTCAATGCGATCCCAGGTTCTGGCGCATACAATGATTTCCGTGCTGAGTACTTCTACGCTGGTTCTCGTGGTCCGGTTTTCCAAAAACGTTTCGTTGGCCCACAAGCTGATTCTTTCCAAATCAGAAATAACTTAATCGCATCTAACTTAATCTGGTCAGCATGTTCTAAAGAAGTGATCTTCTCGATCAACGCTTCTGCGACTTCTATGTCAAACGCTCGTATGGATCAAACTATGATGATCGTTGACTCTATCGACATCAGCGCTGGTATGTTATACCACTTCCAATTACGTCGTTGTAACTAATCAACGTCAGTTAAAACTGGTAAGTTTGTGTGAAAAGGTCAGTCGAAAGACTGGCCTTTTTTTGTTTTGAAGAGATAAATCTTAACGTTGTTGTTTCGCTCTGATCCAGAACATTTCGCCGATCATATACACAATCATTGAAACAGTAAGGCCTATGCCTTTTAAAACGGCCCAAGCTTCGGTTGACCAGTAAAATGCGGCATAAGTAGCGATAACCGCGTGAGCTAGAAAAAACAGTGCCATTCGAAGTGTAATACCGCTGAGGCTATCTTTCATAATTTGGGGAATTTCTGGATTTTGTTTTTCGACCATAATTTTTAAAAATGGTTTTTTTAACGCCCAAGATCCCAGTAGAAAAACAAACATGCCAAATTCCATAATGGCTGGTTGCAGTTTGAACCAGATGCCGTCGTTAAAAAAGAGTGAAATTAAACCAAGTCCTAAAAGGAGTCCATTTCCGATCCATGTGATCTGACTTACTTTTTTGTAGCGCGCAAGTTCATAGATAATTTCACCGACTCCGAAAATAAGACCGGCGATAAGACCTGCTTGCGGCCCGTATTTTTCTTCGATGACGGTGAAAGCTATGACCGGAAGTAAACCGCCAAAGAAAAGTGATAATGCCTGTCCCTTCGGAGAAGGGCTATTAGACAGCTTGGGGTTTTGGCGTGGTGGCGGATTAGATATCGAAGTCACAAGCAGTGCCTGCGCGTGGTTTAATTAAAGTATCACCATCAACAACAACTTCGCCACGAAGGAGTGTCATCACCGGCCAACCTTTAAAACTTTGTCCTTCAAACGGTGACCATCCGATTTTAGAAGCTAACCATTTTTTCTCGACAATTTTTTCTTTTTTCATATCGATAATTGTAAAGTCAGCATCGTATCCCACTTGAATACGGCCTTTATTTTTTAAATTAAAAATTTTGCGCGGATTTTCTGTCACTAGTTCAACAAAGCGTTTAAGTGGTAATTTGTTTTTATTCACTTGATCTAACATGAGTGGAACTAACGTTTGTACACCTGGAACTCCAGACGGTGAGTTCGGATATGTTTTGGCTTTTTCTTCTAATGTGTGTGGCGCATGATCCGAACCAATCACATCCACGGTGCCATCAAGAACCGCTTTCCACAAAAAATCCATATGGCGTTTATCGCGAATCGGCGGATTTTGTTGCCACAGTGACCCTAAACTCTCGTAACATTCAGGCGCTGATAAAGTTAAATACTGTGGTAAAATTTCAACCGTTACAAAAGATTTTCCGTGTGTGCGTGATTGCTGTTCTTTCGCATTTCGTAAGAAAGCCATTTCTTCGCTCGAAGAAATATGCAGAATATGAATATTGCGTTGGTGCTTTTCAGAAAAATGCACCGATTTTTTCGTGGCAATCAGGGCGCTTTCTTCATCGCGCCAGATATGGTGAACTTTAGCATCGGCGGCATCAATGGCGATTTGCTTACGCTCTTTTAAGCGTGCTTCATCTTCAGCATGAATCACTAAACGTCTGCGGCCGTTTTTCATAATTTTTTCTAACAACTCATCTTGATCAACTAACAGTGTACCAAACGAACTGCCTAAGAAAATTTTAATACCCGAACAATGCGGAAGTTTTTCTAACTCAGCTAATTGGTCAAAGTTTTCAGAACCACCACCGATAAAAAAAGCGTAATTGGCTGATGATTTTTCAGAAGCGATTTTTAATTTATCTTCAAATAACGTTTTTGTTGTTGTCGGTGGGTTGGTGTTTGGCATTTCAAAGTAAGTTGTGACTCCACCTAAGATCGCGGCACGTGAACCTGACTCGATATCTTCTTTATGGGTTAATCCCGGTTCGCGAAAATGCACTTGAGAATCAATCACTCCAGGAAGAACTGTTAGGTGAGTGGCATCAATCGCTTTGGCCGCATCGGCTGCGTTGAGGGTTCCTAATTTTTCGATTTTTCCATTTTTAACGGCGATATCTGTTTTTTCCTGGACCATTTGGTTCTGCGATTCAGAGAATGTAACAATATCTGCGTTTTTGATAATAAGATCGAAAGTAGCCACTTGATTTCCTTTGTATAAGTCGAGTCTAGCTGGACCAGTGTCGTATTGCAAAGAGATACACCTTACTTGATGATATAAATATGGCCACTTTCTTAGATTGGTTTGCATCGCATAATACACTGGTAATTCAGTCACTCGCAGCTATCGTTGCGTTGCTTATCGTCGTTCTTATTTTTCGCTTATTATTTGCCAATCAGCAGGCTGCAACCGCTGGTTTACCTAAAGATGTGACTTTTGCGCAGCTTGAAGAAAAGTTAAATAAACTTTTAGAACAGCAATCGCAAATGAAAGTCTCTGTTAATGCTGTTACTGAAGGTAGTGCCGATGGCTTATTGGGCGCTGACGCTATGGCGGCCTTATCGGGTGACCCAGAAGCTGCAGCGGCGGCCGCAGCAGGCGGAGAAGCGGGAACAGCGGCTACAGAACAAGTGGCTGAATTAAGTCGTTTACGCGCTGAAATTTCAACTTTAAAAGATTCATTAAAACGTAAAGAAGTAGAAATTACTTCAGCTAAAGAGCAAGTTGCTCAATCGGCTGACACAGCTCAACAAGATGCACAGCTAGCTGATCTAAGCGGTAAGATTACCGATTACGAAAAAGAAATCGAAGCTCTTAAAAATCGTTTATCAGATTATGAAATTATCGCTGAAGATATCGCCGATCTTCAGGCTTATAAAAAAGAAAATGCTGATCTTAAAAATCAATTGGCGAATCAGCAACCTGCAGCACCAGCTGCGGCCCCAGCTCCAGCTCCTGAGCCAGTAACAGAAGAACCTGCGCCGATTGAAGCAGCGGCAGAACCAAATCTTGAAGCTATTCCGGATCCAGAACCTGAAGTCGAAGAGCCGAAAGCTGAAGTTGTCGCAGACGAAATGGATGCTTTAACGAATGAAGATGTTTTTGAAGTACCGATTGTTCCAGACGATATCTTAACAGCCGCTAATGACGTCTTAAGTGATATTCCATCAGCTGAAACTCAGGCTGAAGAGATGCCAGAAGTGACTGGGCCAGAAGAGCTAGATAACGAAGAAACCCGTGAAGTTTCTAAAGAAGTTAAAAAAGAAGATAAAAGTTTATTAGACGAATTTGAAAAACATTTCGCAAAGGATGAGGATTAGTATGAAAGCATTAAGTCTTTTAGTGTTTCTTTTTTCTGTGAATGTTTGGTCTTATGTGCAAAGCGAAAACGATCAAAATTTTACAACTCAGATTGCTCGCGCAAAAAATCAATCATTACCTATGGCCCAACGTTGGGATGCCTTAATTAAATCGGCTGAAGACGCTGACGGTACACAAATCAAGCAAGTCTTAGAATTTGCAAAAAGCAAAGACTGGTACATGCGTAACGCTTTATTAGTGGCTTTAGATAAAGTGGGAACAGATTTAGTTTACGATAAAGCTAAAGTGTTAGTTTCAGATAAAGCTTTAGTGGTTCGCTCGGCGGCCGTTGATATTTTAACTCGTTTAGAAAGTCAGGAAGTTCGTGAGCTTTTAGCGAAAGAGCTAAACCGCAATTATAACTTTGTTGGCAAAAAAAGCTTATGGATTCGTGCACAGATCATGAAGAACTTAGTTAAAAAGCCGTACCAATCTGAAAGAGAATATTTCTCGAAGTTATTATTTGATAACGATCCAGAGATTTCTGCGATGAGTATGCAAGCGCTAGAAAAAATTTCTCAAGTGCATTTCGAAGGCGAAAACGCTTTAGGTTCTTGGAAAAAATTCGTTAAAGAACAAAAGTGGTTCTAAATAGATAGGCCGTCCCTTTTTCGGGAGCAATGTGCCAAAGTAAAAAAAGCAGCTGATCAGATAAGGCTGCTTTTTTATTATTTATTTAAGATCAAATATAACCGTAGTAAAAAAGGCCTGGCACCGTTAGTTCGGATTTTCAGAAGCTTTTCTTAGCGCTTTAGCGATCACTAATTCACGCTCAATACGGTAAAAAATTGTTTTCTCTTCAAAACCATCGCTATTAACGGTTTTAACTTCAGAAATAAAGTCTTTAAAAACTTCAATTTTCTTTTCAATCGTGACACGCACATTTTCTTGAGCCTCACTCTTTTTACCACGGGCAAAACTAATCACGATTTTATAACGTGAACTCGGGTACTGTGGGCGCGTGCGAAAAGGCGGAAGCCAGCCATCCACAGCTTTAATGTAATCTGTTTCGATCACGCCGAAATCTTGGTTTTCAGCCGCAATCGTATATTTGATCACTGAGTGAGCCGCCTTCCAAACTTCGTCGTAAGGGGCGTAGAAAATTCTTTGTTGTGAAGAGCGTTCGATAATCGCTTCAGGAGTTTCAGGTTGTAAAACTTGTGATCCACAACCTGAAACTAATAAACCGGCAATAATAAGACTGAGTAACTTCATAGGTAAAAGTATAGACTATTTGCTACAGTTCGGCAGCACCTTTAGTTACGTGCGTGGCTGCTTTTACTAAATCATCACCAAGGTCTGTTTGTTTTGATGTTTGGCTACCGATGAGATTTAATTCGAATTTACGTTTTACAGCAGCACTGTCAGCTTCTTCAAGTGGCCATGCTGGTAAAGTGATTTCTGCTGGCCAAGAAGTTCCTAAAACTTCCCATTTGCGATCCAGCATTTCAACTTGAAATGCACCATCTTGCACAACGTTCACATTTGAAATCGCCACCGTCACAGCTAATTCATTGATAGCTTGAGCATCGATTGTTTTATTTGAAGCTTGTGGCACCACGATTTTATAAGCGCCACCAGATTGGCTAACTGTTGGGCCCGAAGGTAATAATGGAAGTAAGCTTGATTGCATTCCGGCTTTGAACGGAACCATTGAAGCACTTGAACGGTTAGCAACATCTTGAGTCGCAGAATCGAAGTCAGTGGCTTTTTTAAGTAAGTTGACAATGTAAACTGGTTTGCCAGCGATTGTTTTTAAGCTAGCACCTTCGTTTGAATTTAAACGTTTAACATCTGAAGGCACAAAACGTCCGCCAGATAAATCGTTCATCGTCATGGCCATCACAACTTCATCAGCTTGAATAGCGGCGCCTTTAATAGCGGCTGCAGGACCATCGAATTTAATTTCCATACCTGGAATATTTAATGAAGTCGAAGGGCCTGTCACAGTTGTTTCTCGAAGACCACCATTTGTGAACTGAAAGTAATTTAAAATTTCATAGAATTTTTTGTCAGCTTGTAACTGATCAACAGTTTCTTTAAACGGAAAACGACCTGTTAAGGCATAAAAAGTTTTAGGGCCATAATTTAAAGCGTAAGCGCGGTAATCAGGTTTTGATAACGTCACAGATACTAAAAAGTTATATTTTTCTTTTTGAGTCGGTAATGAAACGTTACTTGGAAGTTCAGCTGTCTTTCCAAAGATCACATCAACCACATCGGTAAATGGGCTGATCACAGAATCTAAATCAAAGTTCATCAGATCACCTTTAGCAATCGTTGGAATCACTAAAGAAAAATCTATCATCTTGTCGCCATCTTTAACTGGCAAGCCACTAACTTGGCCTTTTACCATCGGACGAGATGTCATGTAAGCTGTGCTTAACTTCATTTGAATCGTGCCAGGTTTTTGATTTAATAAAGTTTGGCGAATATAACCTTGGGCATTCACTGTCACGTGAGCCACATCAGTCCATTCACCAAGAGAAACCATTCCGTTTTTATCAGTGATTTTTAAATTACCACGAAACGGGTCGTTGACTGATGAGCCAATTAATACCTGTGCATTGGCGATAGGTTGGTTAGCTTGATTGAACACCTGAACAGTTGGTGTAGCTTGAGGAGTAATTAAATCAAAACGGCGTGAAATTTTAAAATCAGCCACACGGTTCAGTGATTGTGAAACTTGGCTATGATCTTCGGCGCATCCCGTGAACGAAAAACCAACAAGAGAAGAAAGTAGAGCAGTAACAAGTAATCCGTGTTTCATAAAAACCTTTCTTAGTTTGTTTAAACAACTCCTTTATTGCAGCTAATTGCTGGGCTTTGGTCAATAAAAAGCAACCTCGGCAAGACGCGAAACACGATTGCCGAGGCATAAATGGACTCAAATAAATGTATTAGATATTAACGTGCGACATATTCGGAATAAACAGTCATACGTGGTGCACGTGAAGCACTTAATAGACGGTCAATTGTGGTTTGCTCGCGGCGCGCGATATGGCGGTTTAAGCTTGCTTGGTAAATTACTAATTGGTCTCCAATACGCTCTACGATCGCGATATGGCCCGGTTTAGGCGCTTGGCGCTCCCATTGTAGAATAAATGGTGTACGCGAAGGGTAAGACCATAAGTGACGTTTTAAACGTAAACGCTCAGCTTGCAGATTCGTTGTTACGAACTTTTCATCTTTATATGATGAAAAGTGCTTTTTCGCATAAATATCAAAGTCGTTCGCTAAAAAGCCATCATCGCTATAGCCTGTTAATTCTAAAACGCGTGAAACGTAGAAGTTGCAAGGTGTACCGATTTTTTTAGCTTCATTTTGCACAACCCAGTAAGCCACTTTAATAAAACGTGAAGCCTCGCCCACAGAACTAGGTTTTGTTACAGAAGGTTCAGTCTTAGCTTTAGGTTCTTCTTTGGCTGGACGCTCAGGTGTTCTTGGTTTTTGTTGAACCACAGGCTCAGTTTTTTTCGGTTGTTCTTTTACTGGCTCAGCCACTGGTGGAGCCGGTGGAATTAGATTTGTATCATCTTCTGGCGATGCTTTTTGATCTAAATCAACAACGATAGGTTCTTCCTCTTCCATCATATCTGGAATTGGATCTTCCGGGTTTTCCATGCGCATCGGCGCCTGATCGATATTTTTTCCGTTTACATCGTAGAAAGATTTACGGTTTTCACAACCGAAAACAAGGGTAGCCGCTAACACATGGATAGTCAGGTATACGACAATTGATAGTTTAGATTTTTGTTTAATTCCCCACATAGTATGCCCCCGCATATGGGAGCAAATTACTACAAGTTGAGATTGTTCACAGAGGTAAAATGAAGCTCAGGTAAAACATTCTGAACTGTAACTAATTTTGACACCGCTGATACGTGTTCTATCTGTATATTCACTTTTAAAGCCAAAATATGTATTCAAATTCACCTGCCGGATCTTCTTCACGATTAAACTCTTTTCGAGTTGTGCTCAAGTCTTGCGAACCTGTTGGGGTATGGGTCACCAGCAACTTCAATTAACAAAAACACATTGGCAATTCCGCTATAATCATGGCGGTATTTTGCGCAAGAAAAGGCAGGGCCGGAAGGCTCGGCCGATCTCTACGCGTGCTCCAATTCACTTAGTTTTTAAGACCAATGTAAACTCATTACGTCGCGGACTAAGATCACCACTTGGTTATTTTCTTATTCATTCAATTGTAAAAAAATATGCCCGTAGGTTCTTCGTGAAAATAGAACAAGTAGCAATTAACCATGATCATCTACATTTAATGGTGCGCTTTTCTAGAAGGTCACAAGGGCTTTATTTTTTGCGGGTTGTGGCTGGGCAAATTGCACAAGAGTTTCAAAAAAATGGCTTTTTAAAATCTGCCGTGGTGACCGATACCCCAGAAGCTACGCAAAAAGTTTTAAAGCTGTGGAAACACAGGCCTTTTACGAGGGTTATTCAAGGGTGGAGATCTTATTTAACTGTTAGAAATTATATTCAACTTAATAAAAAAGAAGCTTCCGGCCAGATTCGATACAAGCCACAGCGTTTGCGCGGACTTTCTTCGTCGGAATGGGAAATACTCTGGGAGTAAATGTTTAGCCGAAGCTAACGCTTAGCCTAGCTTTTTGTCTTAGCTTCTAAGAGCTGCCAACGCTCATACATTTGCGCCACTTCAGCTTCAAGGCTTGCAGATAATGAAGTGAGCTCTTGCAGTTTACTGTAATTGGCTTGGTTTTCCGGTAACGCTAACGCAGATTGAACCTTTGTTAATTCTTCTTCTTTGATAGCGATATTTTTTTCGATATTTTCGTATTCAAGAGTCTCTTTATACGAAAGTTTTTTATTAGAACTAGAGCCTGTCTTTGCAGGGGCTTGCGCCTGTTTTAGAGCGGCTTCTGTGGCCGCTTTTCCGGCTCTGCGGTTTTCTTCACCTTCTTGGCGGTACCAAGTTTCCCACTGGTAATAATCAGCAAATTTAATGATTTCGCCTTTTTCGTTTTCAGTAAAAGCCCAAAGTTCGTTTGAATTTTGATCTAAGAAAAAGCGATCATGCGATACTAAGATAACGGCACCCGGGTAATCAGCTAAACACTCAGATAAAACATCTAGTGTTTCAACGTCTAAGTCATTCGTGGGCTCATCCAGAATTAAAACGTGCGCTGATGTTAACATTAGTTTCGCAAGCAATAGACGGCTTTGCTCGCCACCTGAAAGTTTTGAAACGGGCATATCCATTTGAAAGCCATTAAAGTGAAAGCGACTTAAGTAACTTCTGGCAAATACCGGTGAACCCGCTAAATGCACATAATCACCTTCAGGGCAGATCACTTTTAAAACTGTCGCATTTTGGTTAAGTGTTTCTTTACCTTGCTCGAAATAATTAATCTGAATATCTGGATTTACAAACACTTCACCAGACGTGGCTTGTTCTTTGCCTAACATCAATTTAATCAATGTCGACTTACCACAACCGTTAGCGCCTAATAAACCAATGCGCGCTTTAGGCCTTACTAAACCTGATAGATCTGAAAATAAATTGCGGCCGGTAAAACTTTTGCTGACCTTGGTAAGCTCAACTAAACGTTTTGGCGTATTGCCAGTGCCTGCTGAGAAATCGAAATCTGCTTTGCGCAGCTGATTTTTATTTTCTAAATTTTTAACTTCATCAATTAATTCATGCGCACGGTTTTGGCGGGCTTTTTGTTTGGTTAAACGGGCCTGAGGGCCACGTGCTAACCACGCTTTTTCGATCAGCATCGTGTTACGCTTTTTTTCTTCTAAACGGCGTTGGCTGTCTAAAAGCATTTGTTTTGTTTCTAAATATTTGGCGTAATCGCCGTAAGACTTAATAAGCCCATCCGGATTGCGGGGGTCTAAATCAAAAATCGCATTACACGTGTTTTGTAAAAACGCACGGTCATGGGTCACGATAAAAAATGAAATTTGATTTTCATTCGAAATAAAATCTTCAAGCCAAAGAATACTTTGAATATCTAAGTGATTCGTCGGCTCATCCAACATAAGTAGAGTCGGGCGCTTCATTAATTCACGCGCTAGAGCGACACGTTTTTGCCAACCACCAGATAGGGTGCCGACATCGGTGTTTTCGCCTTCAGCCATTTCATCTAACGAAAGTTTTGTGATTAACTCAAAAGCGTGCGCGATGTTTACACCATCGTAAGGATCGCCTGTCACTTCAACTAAAGTTTCGTAAATTGACTTACCTGGAGTGAGTTGTGGCTTTTGTTCTAAGTAACCTAAACGTAAACTGTTTGAAAAAGACAGTTTACCTGAGTCTGGCTTCATTGTTCCGCTTAAAATTTTTAAAAGCGTAGATTTTCCGGCGCCGTTAGGGCCGACTAAACCAATTTTTTGTTCTGTATCAATCGCAAACGAGATGGATTGAAAAAGATTTTTAGATGCGAAGGATTTGGAAATTTGAAATGCCGAGATTAATGTAGCCACAGCATCAAAGGTATCAGCAAAAAGCACAGTCCGCATGCACTTTATTGTTTCAACAAAAAACAAACAAACCTAGACCAGGAAAGTGTTGATAATCAGGCATTTCTTAAGAATTGTGCAACAGAAGTAATCACCGAAATATTTAGGTAAAGAAAAAAAATGCGATGTTGAGATTTCTTAAAATGGATTCCCAATTATCGCAAAAGCCCTGTGGTCTCATTATTTCACTACATTTCAGAAATACAAGGAGGGCTGTATGGGTGAATTGGATTATCTTCATTATATCGAGAATGAATCGTTATTAGAGGCCGGAGTGCCGTATAAAAAGAACCTAGATGAAAACTTTATGAGTGTTTCGCCGCACAAGCAAAAACTCAGCGTGTTAATCGTTGAGGACGATTTTGCGATGCAGCCCATCTGGGAAAGCATCTTAAGAGAAGTCTCGCCACAGGTCTCTATTAAATGGTCTAAGTCAGAAGAAGGAGCCGAGATTCTGATGAATCAAAAAATCACCCAAGATCAAGATTTCGATTTAGTGATCGCTGATATTTATCTTTCAGGCTTTAAAACGGGAATCGATTTATGGGAAAAATACCGTTTTAGTGATTCTTTATTTTTATTCACAAGCTCAATGGGAATTAAAGAATTCGCCAATGTTATTAAAAAATATGAAAACGACTATGTTCCGTTTTTTATGAAAAAACCGATTAAAAAAGCGGTGGCCGTTGAAACTATTAAAGCGATGTTATCGTTTAAGAAATTCTTAATCTATAAATCGCATTAGTCGCGCTCTAGGCGCGAGGAGTACGTATGTTCGAAGATATTGCCTACAGTAAATTCTCAGTCAGTATGGAAATGGATGAGTACGCTCAACGTTTAGTTCACTATATTAAACAACACACTTCACCTGAGTGCCAGATCAGTCTATCGGTCGAAAAGCATTTAGGTGAATTTAATGCCGTTACATTTATTCGTGGATTAAAGTTTGAAGCGATTATCGATAACAAGGCTTCAAACTTTTTTGAAGTGATCGATAAAGTAAAGAGTGACTTCAATCACCGTATAGAGCGCCTGCAGAGCGGTCCTGGAGCTGTTTGTCCCTCTGTCTCATTTTGAGATGATGACCAATACTGCGGCGAGCATGACGACACTGTCGCCGAAAGTTGTCGTTATCAAATTCATGTAAAGAGCAAAGGCAGTTTTGTTTACTTAAAATATCCTGTATTCGTTTTCGCATCTCAATTTTAAACGCTAACCTTAATAAAACTTGGCCTGTTTTTCGAAGTGATTGTTGTTTATGACAAAAAAAATCAAAACTTCAGTCGGTGTTTTATTTGCTTTAACGGTTCTTTCACAAACTGTATCAGCACAAAATCATTCGTTGCTGACACCACAGCATAATCAGACATCCGAACGCTTTACTGCACAGAATTTAAAAACTAACGGAAGCTTTGATTTAGCCAAGATCAATCAATTTATCGAACGCTTACAGATTGAAAAGAAATCTTTAGCCAATGATATGTATGAAACTAAAATCATTGAAAAGCTTGAGCTCGAAATCGAATCACACAAAGATGCGATCCAATCAGCTAAAAAAGAATTAGATGAAAATAAATCAAAATACATTATCGCCTATGACCAATATCTTATTCCTAAAATGACAGCCTTACGTGATTGTGTAGGCCAGCACCGTCCACAGTTTCTGTGTGAAGGACTTATGGATCAGTTTATCGATGGTTATTCGGGGTTTTATTTACCAGAAGCTCCTCGTAATATCTTTCATCAGGATTTAGATGTTTTATTTATCGGTAAAAACTTTTTTGGTTATTCGTTTAAACGTCATGATAGCAAAGTTGAAGCTGCTAACTTAAAAGTTGAAACTGAAAACTTAGCCCGCACCAAAGCTTGTTTGCCAGAAGTGCGCGCCAATGACTTATTAGACCAAGTGCAAATCGCTAAACTTAAAGCTTGTAACGTTGATATTTCAATCTACAACCCAGCTGAAGAATCACTAGTCAGAAAACAAACTCCCGAAACTCTGGCAGAAGCTAAAGATCGTCACCATGACTGGTTTCCGAATGAAAATGAAATTATCTATTTCAAAAAAGTAAAATTCTCATCAGCTGGTTCTCCTAAGATGGAAGGTGAATTTGAGCGTAATGGTGAAGATGTAGATGTGAAAATCAAAATGGGTCATGAAACACATGTTGAAATCACTTCGTCTATTTTAGCTAAGATGATCGGTATGTTTCAAGATACCTCAGTTATGCGTAAAACCTTACGTGTGCATTTTAAAGGTGAAACAGACTACGACGCTTTCAGAGCCCAATGGAAACGTAAATACTCAGGTTTAAATAAAGAACTTTCATCATTTGTTTTAGATTATGGCCGCGATGGTCACGGTAATTACGTCACTCTACAAGATGTGCAGTTATCTATTAATGATCCTAAATTTTTGCGTATTGCTCCGTATGATCCAGCTGGCTGGGATTTGCCTAACCGCCGTGAACACCGCGCGCAGATTTTATGGTTTGGTTTAGTGAATATGATCGACTCAAAAACGGGTAATCATATGTTGTTATTTGAACAAACGCCAACGGGTCTAAAACCACGTTATTCAATGCAAGACGCGGGTTATTCATTACAATTCCAGATTAATCCGTTACGTCCTTTTGAAATTTTACGTTCAGCCCAGTCTTGGGGTGTGAACACTTATGATCATACTTTCTTAGAATGGTCAGCTGATAAAATTCATATTAACTGGGCCGATATTTTATTTAACCGCGATCGCTTTAATACAACAACTTACGCCGATCTAAAATGGATGGCGCGCAAAATTGCCAAACTTAGCCATGAGGATATCAAGTACGCAGTTAAAAGTGCTGACTTTCCGCCAGAGATCGAAGATCTATACATTCACAAAATCACTAACCGCCGTAACGAAATTGTGCGCGCTTTTGATTTAACAGGTGAATTTACTTTATATCCAGTTGTTGATTTTAAAACTTACAGCCCTAGCAAAAAAGTAAAAAACGGGGATGTGGTTGTCAGCCACTTTGATGGTTATGTAAGTTATGAATTACCACGTAACACGTTATTGCCATTTATTCTTCAAGGTGCGGCTTCACTGGTAAAACTAGAAGCTTTAGATAAACAACTTAAAGCCAAAGTTTCGAGTGATATTTCAGTAGGGTATCAATCAGAAGGCCTTGGTAAAGTGCTTAACGTTAAAGACATTTCTGGTGGTATCGGTTTAGAACTAAATCGTAGTGTTGAAATCAATAACCAATATGTTATGCGCGGTGATCAATCGCAAGGTTTCGTTGTTAAAGACCGCTTTGCTGTTGAGATCAATGTAGGTTCTTCAATTTTCACAACGTTAAAAGGATTATTTCCAGATCAGTTAGCCGTGAATGGAAACATTAAAGTCTGGCGCCGTGAATTTGAGTTTATTCACTTTGCTAATACTTGGCTTGAGGGCTACAGAAGCCCGGTTAAATTATTTAAATTTATTCCACACTGGAAGTCGTGCATCGTGGATTGTATTGACAGAGGCGAAGTTTTAAAAATTTCTGATAGTTATGGTGTTTCTGCAGGTGCTAAGGTTCCAGTGGGAGCCGTAGCCGGAGTGCCATTAACTTTAGGAGCGAGTGTATTTTGGCAAAATTCAAAACCAACTTACTTTTCACGCGATCATTTTAACCAGCTCATCATTTACGAAGCTGAAAACACGATGTTTGGCTATTCAGCGACAGCGGGATTAGATGCGGGATTAGATTTAATCTTATTCAATCTTCCGTTTCTAGAGTTTAGTAAAACATCGTATTTCTATGATCATAAATCAGCTTTATATAGATTCTCGGCACCCAAGTCGGTTGAAAACTTTAGTGTTCTAGAACAAATGCGCGCTAAAGAAGAGCGCGAACTCTTAAGCCGTTATTTAGAATCAGGTGATAGTGATCCGCTAGTATTAGCTAAAAAAGATTTAGATATTAAAGCCAAAGGCGAAGTTAAAAAATCAGCATTTAGCTTTTTATTCTTATTCAAAAAAGAAAAAGCTACGGGTTATTCAAAAGCCACAGTTAAAACTTCTAATAAAGAAGTAAGAAACTTTCAGCGCTATAGCCGTGAAGAATCTAGTTTATTCGGAGCTGATAAGGCTGTTTTATTGATTGATAAGATGGCGACCGTAGTTTCTAAAGACACCACAAATATTTCAATTGAAATGGATGAGGCAGAGCCAGATAAAATGGTGGCTTACCTTGAAGTGTGGAACTATGAAAGAAAATTAAACCGTAAAGGCTTAGTGGATTACATTACTGATTTAAATAAGTTCTACTCTAAAGATGCAAACACGCCATTCTATTCAGATTATTATTTACCAGCGAAAGAACAAATGGATAAGTATCGTAAGATTTACGGTCATACGCGTATCTATTTCTACGGTGATACACTGTTAAATAACTTAAAATCGTTAACAGAAAAACAACTAGAAGGTCTGTTTGCTAAAAACTATAAAGGTGATACGTCTTGCCACTATAGCTCACAAAAACAAAGTGGCACGAACTGTTCGTACAGTTATGACTTAAATAAATTCTTAGATGCGGTTCATGACATTAAAAAATTAACTGTGAAAGACCAGAAATTCTTAAAACAGTATTACAAAGTGTTAGCGTCAATGGGCATTCGCGAAAACGGTATTGGTTTAGCCAAAGCGGTTGTTTCTGAAGATAAAATGTTTGTGATGGGTGAAATTTACGGTGTGTACCCAAGCTTTTCAACGATGAACCAAGACGAGCAGTACGCAGGTCGCAGATTCGCCGGTAAAAGCTGGGGAACTTATAAAATTCCACCGTTAAGAAAATTCTTAAATAATCATTCGATCACGCAAGAAAGTATTTATATTAACGGCGAAATTAATTTTGACGATATCTTCGGCCCAATGCCTACAGGTAATGTAGAATACTATTAAAGCGTTTGTAAAAACTTAATTAAAGCTTTCTTATCTGAAGCGGTCAGGATTTCCTGGCCGTCTTTAATAAAAATATCCACATCATGGCCGCTGTTGCTCATACCTTTACGGTTGGTATCGAAGTAGTATTGCGGTTGCTTCCACGCAAAGGGCACATCTTCGCCAGCCGGGTAGCCATTGCAATCCGGATCAAAATCAGTCGCTGTACTTAAAGCATCACCGGCGTAATAAGCTTTAGGTCTTTGCGTAGCTGGTGTCAGTACCGCACATAATGACGGAACTGAGTTATTATGAAAATACGGCCAGCGTGCCCAGATACCCACAAGTGGTGGTGGCACGTAACCTTTTTGTTCTTTGATCACGATGTTATTAGCTTTTGAAATTGATAAGTCATTTAGCTTTTCAAGCGATTTCATACCTTGGCGGCGGTAAGGATCTGTGCCCACATCAATCACCGGAGTTTTTGTTTTTGGAATCACCAGTGTCGTAGCAAGTTTTTGCGCGTGAGTTAACTGATCAGCGTTAGGTAAATTCCACGCTTTTTCGTAAGTGCCGTGGCATTTAGAACAAGTTTGGTTAAAAACTTTTTCACCTTGTTTGGCTACGTCGATATCAATTAATTCTGCCGGGTAGAAATCTGTAAATCTAGGAGCTTCGGAAGAAAATACGGCTGTTGTTAGTTCATCGATGATTTTTTGATTGTCTTTAAGCCAAGCTTCTAAAACTTTTAAATCAACACCGCGACCAACTTCGTTCCAGATAATATTTGTAAAAATCGGGTTACCGCTAATCACGCTTCCGTCAGATAACCAACGGTTTTTGTATTTCACGTTCCACCAAACCATCGGTTTTGAATCAGCCGGGTTGTGATCTAAAATTTCATCTGAACGTGGGAATAACTCAAACCAATTACTTGGTGTTGCGTAAGCGTCTTTATTTCTGTGGTTTAGTGATAACGACACTTGCGCTAATGAGGTATCAAGACCTAACTGGATCGGCTCTTTTACGCCCACACGCTGAATGTTGGTTTTAAGTTCTTTCATCAATTGAACTTCTTCATTCGTAGCACCCGAAGCTGATTTAAATAACCAAAGATCTACAGCCGGAGCTAATTTTTTAGCTTTAACAAAAAAATCATTCGCCGTCGGAAAACGGTTTGTCATGCCTAAAACGGTTTTTCCGAAAAGATTACTTGAGTGGCAAGCAGCGCAAGAAAAAGTAAAACCCGTAGCGCCATGACGTTCGATAAATCCTAAACCCATACGGTGTTCAGGGCGACCCGTGCGCGGCACTGGCACTTGATATACGCCAGTGTCTGTAACTGCAGGGTATTGGTGAAGACCAAGATCAGCCATCACTTGATCAAAACTATTAATTCTAGAAATCTCTTGCACGATTTTACTTAAAACAATACGTAACGGATTATCTTGGCCATCTTCGATCACGTTAATCATCGGTTGGTACGGCGGAAGAGCGCCTGTCACAGTGACTGGGTAAAACTGCGCATGCAATTTTCCCATATCACGGTAAACGGTAAAATCTTGAATTGAATAATTATGAATATTCGTACGGCCACCAGCTGGTACTGGAACACCTTCATCCCAAATATTTTGGGCGAAAATAGAAGTTGTTAATAAAAAGGCTGTTCCGAATAAAGCGATGTGATTTCTCATAGAAAAAATCATAGCCAACGGATTATTAAAGAATCACCCATAAAAGCGCTTGTTGCAGCGGGTAAAGGCGACCTTTTCGCTCCGTTTTGCTCGCAATCCACACATATTTTACTTGAATTTTAGTAATTTAGATCTGCTTTGGGGCATTAATGTTCTGTTTTTTTTGATACTGTTTGACGTGTAAATGAATAAGTATTTATACAGTTGCAATCTCAGGAGCATAAATGAATTTCTTTATTCGGATGTTAAGCGTAGCAGTCGTTATTGCCTTTAGTTCTTATTCCTTTGCGGAGACTTGTGCCGAAGCGTATGCGGCAGAATTACAGTTATGTAAGCATCCATTTGGGGATCAGCCCATTAAAGCCGAATTAAAGTGTAGAACGGTTGATCTAGGCATTCAGTGTGATTGTTATAGAACGTTTTCATCTAACGTAGATGTAGACGAAATGCCTCCAAGAATCTGTACGGGGCCTATGCATGGGCCAACACCTAACCCTGCTCCTACACCAAAGCCAGAAGAAGTTCCTCGGACGGAAACTAAACCTGCCGTGGATGGTGCTGCATGTATGAAAGGTTCCATCATCTTAACAGATAACCAAGTCGTTGGCGAATCTGTTGCGATAGTTGGTGCTGATTTCGAATTGGCGTATTTTACTAATAAAGTTTTGGGTCGAAAAGGTGATTACAAACTTCGTATTCCATTAACTGGAAACTTTTATGATCCTAAATTAACTCACGTAAAATACTCTGTTAGTATTAATAGAGTATTAGTCGAATCAAAAACTTTAGCGATATCGCCTAACCTAAGTGTTGATTATGCTTGGAATGGATTGACGCCCGGAAAAATTAATTACGGCTCTGGTTTTGCAGAAGTAGCTATCGAAAAAATGCCTAGTGGCGAAGTTTCGTCGTTTGTCGTTCCTATTGGAAGCCTTCAGGCTAAAAATCTTGGATTTGGTGGTTGGGTTCCTACAAATTATCATTTCTATGATATTGCAAGAAAACAGGTTTTAAGAGGTGATGGCTCTAGTTTTTCAGCTGCTTCTGAGCTTTTGAGTTCCGGAATGTTGCGCGTTGTGGATTCTGAAAGATCGCTGGTGTATGGATTCGATCCGGCCACAGGCAAGCATTTAGTTACGCAAACTTTTCTTTTTGGAAAAAATTTACTCGAGTTCAGCCATGATACAAACGGTTTTCTTGTACAAATAACAGAGCCTTTCGAGATCAAAACTATTTTCAACAGAAATAGTTCAGGCGATTTAACATCGATTACCGCTCCGAATGGCCAAGTAACGCAGATTGCACTTGATGCGAATAAATATATCTCGGCGATTATAAGTCCGGCAAACCAAGTTCATGCAGTAACTTACTATGATGCTAATGGATTAATAAAAACGTTTAAAAAAACCTTGGGCCAAGAAAATACTTTTTCCTATGATAACTTAGGCAACTTAATTCTTGATTCGCACTCTGGAGGTTATTACTCAACTTTATCTAGGACTGTCAGTGGTGCCCAAACAGTTGTGTTTTCTAAAACTCAGATGGGTAGAGTGGATCAGGTCACTACTAAAAATAGAGTAAATTCTCAGAATATCCCAATTTATACGAGAGATGAATTCGGAGCTGATGATACTTATCGGTATATTGTGCAAGCAGATACTTTTAAAAATGTAGCGACTCAGAATATTTCAGAAGAAGACAAATATATTCTCCACAGTACCTCTTATGAACCAGATGCTAGATTTAAAAATTTAGCTAAAATGATTTCGTATAGTGCTGTTTCAGGTACGACTCTATTTAAAAGTATAACTAGAACAGAAAATTGGGTTTTGGCTGATCCAAATCAGCCGTTTTCAGTTAAATCGTACGTTTTGACTGAAGATAGAGGTTTAGATTCTAAAACGATTACGAAGTTTGATGCATCTACAAGAACCTTCGTTATGCAATCACCTCGCCGAAGTACTGTTGCTACAAAAATTGATTCTTGGGAAAGACCAGTCTCAATACAAATAGCTAACGAATTACCCACCATTTTTACCTATGAAAAAGACAAATTAATTCGCGTCTCAAAAGGAAATCGTTTTATTGATTATGCCTATGATCAAAATTCGCAAAGACTATCTTCGGTAACGAATGTATTAGGACAAAGCACCGCCTATTATTACGACGATGCAGGAAGAATGACTTCGGTTATTTTACCAGATGCAAAGAAAATCGAATATAATTACGACGACAACGGCAATTTGCTCGGTATCACTCCTGCTGGTAAACCGACTCATAACTATGTGTTCAATGCACTTGAGTTGCTTACTAGCTATTCACCGCCATTGTTAGACAATAGCGTTTCAGCAGAAACAGAGTATGTTTATAATGCTGACAAGCAGATTTCGACGATCACTAAGCCAAATGGTCAGAGACTCGATTATGATTATGACCCTGTAAAGGGAATTCTGAAAAGTATCAGAACCTCTCAAGGAAATTACTTGTTCGACTTCAATCCACGGGGGAGTGGTTACTACAGAGTCGTAACACCTTCTGGATTTATAGCTAAAAGAAATCGTCAAGAAGCTGGATTTTTAAACTACGATGTTTTAGGAGCACCTGCCGGTGATCTGGGTTACTATTATGCTACTTCTGATAATCAAGGTCGCACCTCAGTGGATTATGTGAATGGGGCTGCAGGTGAATCGCCTCATGTTTCTTATGTCTATGCCATTGATGGAAAATTAGAGTCCGCAGGTAGACTAGGTTTTTCTTATTATAAAGACTCAGGACGAATTCTGGGAACATCAATGGCTTCAGGAACATCTGTGATTACTGATAGCTATAAATACAGTTCTTACGGAGAACTTAGTTCATATGTTGCCAAATACAAGGATTCAGTCATTTATTCGCTTGATCTTAGTTATGATGATTTGGGCCGAATAGTAAAAAAAGTTGAAGGTATTAAAGGAAGTTCTACAACTTACGATTATTCTTACGACGCTCGAAATAGATTAAACGAAGTTAGAAAAAATGGTGTTACAGTCAGCAAATACAATTACGATTCTAATGGAAATCGAATTTCTGGAACTGCAAGTGGCCAGGCTATTACTGCAACATATGATGCTCAAGACCGTCTTATAGCCTACAACGCCGATTCTTTTCAGTATAATTTAAACGGTGAACTTGAATCGAAAAAAAATAATATTTCTAATCAAGTTACACCATTTGCCTACAATTCATTTGGACAAGTTAGTTCTGTAAAAGTTGGTTCAACAAATTACAATTATGAAATTGATGGCTTTGGGCGAAGAATTCAAAACCGCATTAACGGTAAGTTGCAGAACACTTATATTTATCAAGATCAAATTCGTTTGGCAGGGATTCTCAGTGCAGATGGTAAAGTATTACAGCGCTTTATTTACGGGACTAAATTTCATGTTCCGGATTATATTTTAATGAATGGCGAAAGATACCGAATCATTACCGACCACTTAGGAAGTGTCAGATTAGTAATTAGATTAACTGATGGCGCTGTTGTTCAAGCTATGGTTCATGATGAGTTTGGTAGAATCGAAAAATCTAGTTCGCTAGGATTTCAGCCGTTTGGATTTGCGGGTGGGCTGTATGATGTTAATACAAACTTAGTACAGTTCGGAGCTAGATGGTACAATCCTGAAGTTGGAAGATGGATTAGCAAGGATCCGATTGGATTTGCTGGTGGGGATACGAATTTATATGGTTATGTTGGCGGGAATCCGATGAATTACGTGGATCCGACGGGGCTCGATGCAGAAATTTTTCTTGATCCGAAAACCATGCACTCCGTAATTGCTATCACAGATCCTAATTCTAAAACGGGAAAAACTTTTTATGATTTTGGACCAGGAGAAGACGGACTTGGTTTATTCAGTCCAGCTAAAGGCGTTTTTTATACGACGAACTCTTACGAAGGCCTGATAAAAAGATCTTCTTTTTCGCTGACTGCTAGCGAGGACGCGCTATTACGAAATAGAGCCGATGCACTTGGCGATCTAATCAACTCTGGAAAATACAAATATACTGTCATTCCTGGACTTACGGGACTGTTTGGAAGTGAAAGTGGAAAAAATTGCTTCAGCTTCACTTCAGAAGTCTGTAAAAATGTATGTAAATAAGCAGAGGGTTTCATGGATTTAATTCAGTTACTGGATATATTAATGTTAGTTTCGATAGCTGTTGGGCCTTTTGCTTTGGTGGGAACGTTATTGCGTATTAAACTTAAAAAAGGCACTCCAGCTTCGAATAAAGTAATGTTAACGGCATCAATCATAATTTGTATTGTGGGGATAATTCGGGTGGTTATGCTAAGAAATCTAATGAATGAAGGCGCGCGAAAGCAACTGGAAATGGATCAAAGAAAATAAAGACGTAATCTGAAAGGATCACGATCATGCCCGTCAAAGTAATCTTTTGCATTTTGTTATATTCCAGCTTTTCTTTTGCTTGTAAAATGGGGCCAAATTCTAAATGGAATTTTTCTGAACGTGAACTTGAGATAGCGGCATCTAATGTTATTATTGCAAAATTAGTTAATATAGCCGTTTCTAAAAATGGTCTAGCAGATCTTAAATTTCAAATAATCGAGACAAAAAAAGGGAAGAAGAAAAAAAACGACATCGTATATATTCGCAATGTTCAGAAAACTAATTCAGATGTTGTTTCGTATGGTAAGTCTTGTAATATTGAATTCAACTATAAATTGAAGCATAGCTATTTAATCTATGTTGATACTCTGAATCCAAAGTCGATTATACCGATTGATCTTGATCAAAAGCAGTTATGAAATTAAGTCATCGCCACTTAGTTGGATAGAGGAGTCCTCTTCAAAAAGAGCATTTAAGTGTATTTTGGATCCCGAATAATTAGATTTTTATAAACGGGATTTCTGAGCCAAAAGAATGTAAGTCAGGTTACTAAAAGATGAGGTTTAATTGAATTCACTTTTTAAAATTAATGAGAGTAAAGCATGGAGTTTGATTGGTGTAATTACTATTCTTGCTTCACTCTTTTTTTTTCTTGGGCCAGAAACACATTCAGAGGTAGAAGGTTCGTCTACAATTGTGGATAAAGCCCTAGATACGCTTTTTGTATTTTTGATCTCAAGCAGTATACTCTTACCTATAGGTAACATTAAAGATCGTAAAATAATAAATATTTCGATTGTCTTAATTGGCCTTGTACTTTTTTTGTTTAAATTAATTGTCGGATTATATATCGTGGCTGTGGTTAATAAATCTTTGATTGGGTTGTTTATTGCCGTTTGCGTACTACTTTTCTTCTGTGTATTTTTTTATAAAAAGTATGATTTCAGTCGTAAGAATGTAGTTTCGTGAATTCAACTGTGGCGCAAATGCGCGAAGTTCTAACTTTGAGGATTAGGCGGAAGGTAAAGACTTGTGATGACGAATAGATTCTTTTTATCTGGTGGGATCGCGTTACTAATAGCTGTTGCTGGTGCGATCTTTCCTTTGGTGTTTTACTACTCTAAATTACCTCCTGCAGGTGAAGTAAAACCAGGTGTGAATCTTACTCAACTATTTTTGAGTTTTGACAAACAGTTTAGTTCGTCAGTAAATAGCGATGATGTGTCAAAGGAGATGCTTTGTTTAAGTTGCTTACCAAACGCTAGTTCGTCAAAAGCTTGCATTAAAGGTATGTCATATTTTGTTGCGAAAAATCTTGCGGACGTCCCAAATAGTATGCTGTCTTGGCATTTAAGCAATGCCTACCTAACGAAAGCTGTATCAATGAAATATGAGGAACCAGTAGTAAGTTCAATTTACTTTGCGATGCTTGCGAATGTTTTTCACGAAAAAGATTTAAGTTCTTTGTGTTATACCAACTTTGGAAAAAGCTGTGATGATCTTCATGCATCTGAATTGCGAATACTTCAGAGAGCTTTTCTATCTGGGAAGATGCCTCCACCGGATGGTCCCCCAGATGAAGTATTTGCTACTTGTTTTTCGAATTAGTAAGAAAAACTTAGAACAGAATTTTTAAATTAAGAAGATTAGCTCCGATAACACCAGTGCCGTTTTCAGTTGTCGTGCCATTTTTATATGTGTACTGCGTGAGCGCCGAACGGCCAATGTATTCAATGGCGATCGTGTCGTTAAGGTTCCAGCCAATTCCAAAAAACATTCCAGGGCCACCTTTAACTTCCAAAGTTCCTGAGCTTGGCATCGTCATCGCGGTTACGCCGTAAGCTAAGCCCACCGGAATATAGGCGATATCCCAGCGATAGACAGCACCTATGCGGATAAATCCAGTTTGAAAAGTGGCCACTTCTTGCCCGGGTTGTGGCGTGTAGGTTTGATTATTTTTATCGGTTAATTTAGTGAGCTTGCGTGCTTTGCCACCTTCGGCAGCAAAAATAAATCCCCAATCATTTTTTGGCATTTTAAAGATATCAATCCCAATTTCTGGAGCACCTTCAAACTCCATAAGATATGAATCTGTATAAGGAGTTGTTCCTTGGGTGCCCGTGATGTTCATCATTGAAAAGTAAGTTGGGCTGTAACCTACATGAAATCCAAAAGACCATTTTGCATCAGCGGCGATAGCGTGCGGAGTTAGTAACATTGCAAAAACTAAGATGATTTTTTTCATACTAAATAATCGGATATTTATAAAATTACATGAGGCTGAATTGACTGACTTAGTGATTTTTTAGACTGTGGTCGTGTGCAAGTTAGTATGTAAATAAAAAACAACCTAGACCAATTTGCCACATCAAAATCAAAGCAGGGTCGTGGCTGAGTATTTGCAAAATCAGGGGCCATCAAACCCAAAAATCACCAAGGAGATTTTAATGAAAACCAAGTCCCAACTTATCCTTATTTTAACTACTTTTTTATCGTGTACGGCCTTTGCGCAAGTAGAAAGAACGACCGCAGCAGCGACTGAAGAAAAAACCAAAAAAGAAATGATGAAACCTTCAGTGGCTTACACAGCAACGATGGATGACATTAAATCATCGTTAGGTATGGTGCCGACGATGTTTAAACATTACCCGCAAGAAGCGCTTCCTGGTGCGTGGGAAGAAATGAAAAGTGTGCAGATGAATCCTAATTCAGCCATTTCTGGAAAATACAAAGAGCTAATCGGTTTAGCTGTTTCAGCGCAGATTCCGTGTAAATACTGTGTGTACTTTCATAAAAAAATGGCGATGACACAAGGAGCTTCTGAACGTGAAATCAATGAAGCCATTGCAGTTGCGGCCAGTACTCGTAAATGGAGTACAGTTCTTTATGGCAATCAGATCAGTCTTGATACATTAAAAAAAGATGTCAATCAGATGATATCTAACGCTAAGGCCATGGCACAAAAAAATACACCGGCACCGATGGCTATGCCTGCCGCCGAAATGATGACAGCAGACGCTGTTTTAAAAGATTCGCAGAATCTTTTTGGTTTAACGCCGGTTTTTTTGACCGAGTATCATAAACCTTCTGTTGTGGGAGCGTGGAAAGAGTTACGTGACTTTTTTAATAATCCGAACACGGCACTTCCGGTGAAGGTGAAGGATTTAGTAAGTCTGGCCGTATCTGCCCAAGTTCCTTGTGAATACTGCACGCACTTTGATACTGAGTTTGCAAAATTTGACGGTGCAAGCAGCGATGAAATCAAAGAGGCCGTTATTATGGCAGCGATGGTTCGTAATTGGAGTACCGTTTTAAATGGTGTAGCTCCCGATGAAAAACAATTCCGCCGTGAGGTTGACCAGTTAGCTTCTAATTTCAAAAAGAAAATGAACTCTATGAAAATGGGCGGTCAGGCGTCAGTGACTCACTAGATTATTCAGTGGGTTTATCTTGAATCAGTTTATTACGAACCCAGGTTCTGATATGTGATAACTCTTTTTCAGATAAGCCCACATAGTTTGCCGAAATTTCATAGTGATCGGTTTTTAAATCTGACGTGTTTACGCGAATTGAAACCGTTGTTCTTTCAAAGATATTAAAAAAATCACTCGTAATCTTATAAATCTGACCGGGGATTAGTCCTACATCTGAAGAAAATTTGGCGCTGACTTCTGAACTTGAGATCAGAGTTAACTTCATCGGAATTGAAGCTGGCTTATTCACGATGGCGTGCACAAAGTCTTCTTGATTACTTTTGTTTACTAAAAGTTTATTAAGCTTTGTTAAAAGCACATCGGGATCAATCGGTTTAATCATGTAATCGTTAGCTCCCACTGAAATCGCTTTTTCAACGTCAGCAGGATCACGTTTACCAGTTAACATTAAAATAGGAACTTTTTGATTGTTGCTAGGCTGTGAACGAATCGTTGAAATTAAGCTAAAACCACTTGTTCCCATGGGCATTACCGCATCGGTAATCACCACATCAAATTTTTCACGTTGGATATGTTCAAAGGCATCGAGCGAGTTAGTGCAAGACACGACGATAAAGTTTTCTTTTTTTAAAATCGCTTCTAAAGTTAAAAGCACACTTGTTTGATCATCCACAATCAGTACGGTCTTCATGACGCCTTCCTTTGACTTTGTTTAATGTCGTAAATGCGCTCCTCGATACCGGCAATCGCTAATGAATAACATAACTGCGCTTTACTGATTTCTTGTTTTAAAGTGTCAGTGTGGGCTGGGTTATTTTCATCAGCTAAAGATTCAATTTTAGCTAAAATCTGGTGAAGTTCATGCGCATCTAATTCCGCTGATGCTGATTTTAAGCTGTGCGCTGTTTGGTAAAGCTCGGTAAAGTTCTGCGCTTGTAATAATTCAGGTAATTTTGAAAGTTTAGTGGGAGCTTGGGTCGTAAAATCTTTAAGTAAGATTTCAATTAATAACTGATCGCCCACCATAAGATGTTTGATTTTTTCAATTTGGCTAGGGGATGCCATTGTGGCTGTAAAATACTGTTTTAATAAGGCCACAAGTTTATTTAACTCAATCGGCTTAGTTAAAAACGCGGTCATACCAGCTTTACTGTTATCATCAAAGTTAGTTTGTCTGACGTCGGCAGAAAGGCCAACGATCGGTGTTTTTTTCATTTGTTGGTCTTGTTGAAGCGCGATAATTTTCTTAGTCGCCTCTAAGCCACTCATCACCGGCATGTTAGAATCCATTAAAATTAAATCGGGGTGGTGAGTTTGATAAAGTTGAACGGCTTCTTCACCGTTATTAGCGACTACAGTCTGAAAGCCTAATTTAGATAAATAGTTCGTAATAACTTTTTGATTTACCGTACTATCTTCAGCAATCAGGATTAAACCCTGGAACTGATGACTGAATAAAATACTCTCTTCATCGTGTTCAGTTTGTTCACTACCAACAGTTGGCGCGCACACTTCAAGTGGTAAGCTAAACCAGAATTGGGTGCCTTTACCTAATTCACTCGCTACGCCAATTTCACCTTTTAAAAGGTCAACTAACTGTTTACAGATACTTAAGCCTAAACCTGTACCGCCCACAGTCTGTCCGTTTTTCGTTTGAAAGTATTTTTGGAAAAGGTGGCTGACTTCAACTGGAGTCATACCGCTTCCGGTATCTTTCACGATAATTTTTGTATTTGGACCTTCAGTCACGAATTTTAATTCGACAAAGCCCACTTTGGTAAACTTCATCGCATTACCGATTAAGTTAATCATCACTTGGCGAATACGGTTTGAATCCGAATTAAAATGTTCGTTTTTAAGTTCTGAAAAATCCAATTTAAGCTCAAGGCCTTTTTCCATCACCATGGGCTTAAAGTTATCGGCCACATCGTTAGCTAAGGCTTTTAAACTAAAAGGCGCATTGGTAATTTCAAGTTTACCAGCTTCGATTTTTGAATGATCCAGAATATCGTTAATTAATGTTAAAAGTGATTTTGCTGAACGTTGGATAGTTACGACATAATCTTTTTGATCTTCGTTCAGTTTAGTGTCTTTAAGTAAAGTGGTTAAACCCAAGACCGCATTCATCGGTGTTCTGATTTCATGAGACATCGATGCTAAGAAATCTGATTTTAGTTTTGAATTTTCTAAAGCGCGTTCTTTTTCTGACTTCCAGAATTGCTCTAATTGTTTTTTAGCGGTGATATTTTTTAGAACCACCACAGAGCCTGATGTTAAACCTTTGTCGTTCACGAAAAAACCGTTTGAAGCTGAAACGAAAATACCATCGGGGTGAAGTTGGTTTTTCACGATATATTCCTGATCGTTCACTAAGCCTTTTTTAAGGGCTGTGTACATCGGAAGTTCTTCTTTAGAAAGCTTACGTCCGTCAGGGGATTGAAAACCCATCACATCAATTGAGCTCGAATAAAAAATGTCATTTACTACAGGACCGATAATGTTTTTAGCAGATTCATTGCTGAATGTGAAAAAGCCGTACTTATCAGTCACAATTACACCTTCAGACATATTGCTGATCACTTTTTTGAAAGTATCAACTTGCGAAACAAGACCAATATTTTGTTTTCTCGTGATGCGGTATAAAACCAGTAGATGCATAACCGCTAAAGTCAGAGACATTAAACTGATCACTAAGAAAAGCGACTGTGGATTAAATTTAAATTCACCGACGTTTTTCTTAAATAGATCCATCGGCTCGGTTGAAAGTTTAACGTTGATCGTGGCTCCCGACGCGATAAAGCTTTTAACAGCTTCAAAGTAGTCAGCGTAGTTTAATGATCTTTTGGCTAGCGTGTTGTAAATAGAGGCCTTTTGTTTTGAAAGGGGAGACGCTAAAGCTTGCACCATTAAGGAATTATTGCGTGTTGAAAAATCATTGAACTTTTTCGAACGCTCCATTTTTGGATCAGCGGTGTATTGCGAACTTTCAACGTAGGCTTTAAGTTCAACGACATTTTCCTGCCACGCATTTACTTTTTCAAAAAGAAATTGTTCGTCAGTCGTTAAAACTTCTTGAGTGATAAAAAGTGAACTTAAACTTTGGTTTAGGCCCGATTGATAACCTAATGCCAGCACCATAAAAAAGGCAAAGTTGCAAAGTCCGATTAAATAAAAATGGCGCTTCAAAAAGGCCCAAAAAAGCTTCGTCATGACTGAGGTATTTATCGTCATTTTGAGAGTGAAAAATCACATTTTTTTCGGTAGGCCGTTACTTTTTGGAAAGCAATGAGTCAAAAGAAAACTTGCACAACGAAATCAAAGAAAATCGACTAACTTTTTAACAGTTATTTTAACTTTTGGGTAGTGTCCAGACCATTGGATAGGAGACCTACTTAAAGTATTGAAGTGCTTTATATCTTGCTCCTGTTTTCGGTTTACAAAAAAATAAGATCTATAAAAAGTGTAAACCGAAAACAAAAGCGAAGAATTTGCGCTATTTAGTCATTGAATCTAACGGGCTCCGGCCCTTGGCTTGTTAAAGCAGGGCTTTGGCTTGCTCAAGTTGAACAGCTACAGCTTTAGGTGATGTGCCACCTTGGCTATGACGGGCCTGCATGACCGCTAAGTGAGGAAGTATTGCAAGACTGGCTTCATCAAATAGCGGGTGCAAGGCTTTAAGTTCATTTAAAGAAATCTGTTCAAGAGCTATTTTATTTTTAATGCAGTACTGAACAGTACGGCCAATCACTTCGTGCGCTTCACGAAATGGTAAACCTTTTTTTACTAAATCATCAGCTAGATCAGTGGCGTTTGAAAAATCTCCGGCTAATGATTTTTTCATATTGGCTGTATTCCACGTAGCTTCTTCAAGCATCACAAGCATTAAACGCGCGCAACTTTTTACCGTATCAAGACCTGTGAATAAGTGAAACTTATCTTCTTGTAAATCACGGTTATACGCCAGTGGCAGAGCTTTAAGAGTTGTCAGAATTCCGATTAAAGCGCCATTTACACGGCCAACTTTTCCGCGAATAAGTTCGGCCACGTCAGGATTTTTCTTCTGTGGCATGATGCTCGAGCCAGTTGTGACTTTGTCAGATAATTCTACGAATTTAAATTCTGGCATTGACCATAAAACTAACTCTTCACTTAAACGTGATAGGTGCATCATGATCGTTGCTGAATCAGATAAAAATTCAATGATATAGTCACGGTCAGAAACCGCATCTAACGAATTTTCAGAGACAGAATTAAAATTTAAATCTTTAGCCACTTGCTCGCGGTTTAACGGAAAACCTGTTCCCGCTAATGCCGCAGAACCTAAAGGTAAATGTAAAACTCTTTTTTGCGTCTCAAGTAAACGTTCGATATCACGTTGAAACATCCAGAAGTACGCCATCAAATGATGCGCAAGACTTACGGGCTGCGCATGTTGCATATGCGTAAGGCCCGGAAGAAGTGTTTCAATATGTTTTTCAGCTGTTTTAATAAAATAATTTTGTAACGCTTTTAAGTGCGTCACTAAATGATTAATTTCGCCAGCTAAGTAAAGACGGGTATCGGTGGCCACTTGGTCATTACGGCTTCTGGCTGTATGTAATTTACCAGCCAGTACACCCACTTTAACATAAAGTTTTTTCTCGATATCCGAATGAATATCTTCTGAGGTCGGATCAATTTGAATTTTACCAAGCTTAAACTCTTCATGCATTTGTTGTAAAGCGACTACAATAGCGCCAGCTTCTGCTGAAGGAATAATTCCCACATTCCCCAGCATTTTAGCATGCGCTATCGAGCCAAAAATATCTACTTCCCAAAGTCGTGCATCAACTTCAAGTGAAGACGAAAAGTCTTCAACTTCAAAGTGAGTTTGTTCTAGAAATAATCCGCCCCAAAGTTTCATCTAAGAATCCTCTAGTGTTGGTTTAAAGTTAATTTGTCTTTTAAGCTAAAGAACATTCTTGGTTGTAAACCGAAGTTTTTAACCGCGCCTGTGCTTTCAGATTGAACGAAAGTTGTTGTATCAAAGCTTGCTAAATCTTCAGAGTATAAAGCCCATGGAGAAGTACGGCCTTGAACAACCACATTACCTTTGTAAAGTTTTAATTTTACAGTACCGGCAACACGAGTTTGCGTAGCGGCTATAAAGGCTTCAAGATCAGTTTTGAACGGATCCCACCAAAGACCTTCGTAAGCTAATTTGCTCCACTCAAGATCAATCGTTGATTTAAAACGAATTTCATCACGAGTTAAAACTAAGTTTTCTAAAGCTTTATGCGCCTTTAATAGTAAAGTCGAAGCTGGGCATTCGTAGTTTTCACGAACTTTTAATCCCATCATACGATCTTCCATAATATCAATACGACCGATACCATGATCGCCCGCAATTTTATTTAATGCGATAACCATGTTGCCTGGCGTGTAAGCTGTGCCATTGATATGCGTTGGAACGCCATTTTCAAATGTAAGAACGATTTCTTCAGCTTTATCTTTGGCGTTTTCTAAAGATTTAGTCCATTGGAAAATTTCTTCAGGTGGCGCGAAATCTGGTTCTTCTAAGCGACCACCTTCGATTGAACGGCCCCAAAGGTTTTCATCAATACTCCAGATTTTTTCTAAAGACTGTTGAATAGGAACATTATTTTTCTTTGCATATTCGATTTCCCATGAACGAGTCATGTTGCGTTCGCGGATCGGAGCGTGAATAACGGCACCTTCAACTAATGAACGAAGACCAAACTCAATACGGAATTGATCGTTACCTTTGCCAGTACAACCATGCGCGAAGTGTTTTACGCCAAGTTTGTTCGCCACTTCGGCAGCTTTTGCTGCGATCAGTGGGCGGGCGATCGAAGTCGACATGGGGTAACCTTGGTAATCGCCGTTAGCTTGTAAAGCTTTGAAGCAATAGTCTTTAATAAATTCTTCTTTAGCATCAACAGTGTAGTGAGTTGTGCCAAGAATTTTTGCTTTCTCTTGTGCTTGTGCGATGTCAGCAGGATCTTGTCCCACATCAATAGTAACAGTGATGACTTCTTCGTAACCGTACTCTTGACGCATAAGCGGAATACAAATCGATGTATCTAGACCACCTGAATAGACCAGTAGAACTTTTTTATCGCTCATTCTTTTCTCCTTAAGCATTTATGCAAATGTGAATGCATAAGCGGTATTCTTATGCGTGAAATATGCATGCATAAACCTTATTTATATGCGAATAATTATGCAGTCAATAGAAATATAAAATTTAATGGTTGACATATAAGCTTATACGACATAATTATGCATATATGGTGCATAATTATTCACGCACGGCAGCAGAGCCGATGACAGATATTTCGAACACTTCTATTACGGTTTCCGTAGTAGGTGCGCGTGGTTACACGGGTTTAGAAACTGTAAAACAGTTGCTTCGTCATCCGTTTGCGAAGTTAGCGCATGCGTTTGCAACGAATGATTTTTCGTTAAATCAATTTATTCAAAATAAAAAAATTACAGATGTTAAATGTTTTCCTGAAAAAGAATTAATGAACAATTTAACGGACGTTGTGTTTTTAGCAACGCCGGCTGAAGCTTCATTAAAACTTGCGCCAGAAATTTTAAAGCAAGGTAAAAAAGTTATCGATCTATCAGGTGCCTTTCGTTTGAAAAAAAGCGATTACCCGAAATGGTATGGCTTTACGCATGAACAAAATGATCTTTTGCAATCGGCTACCTACGGATTGGTGCCTTTTGCAAATTTTAGCTCTAATCCTTTAGTTGCAAACCCAGGTTGTTATGCATCGAGTGTATTAATGGCGTTAATCCCATTAATCAAAAAGGATTTAATCCAAACTGAAACTATTGTGATCGATGCAAAATCGGGAACAACTGGCGGCGGAAAAAAAGCTGTCGAAAATTTATTATTCACTGAAGTTGAAGGCGAATGTCTTCCGTACAAAATCGGAAAGCATCAGCATTTACCAGAAATTATTGAAGCGGTTGAACAATTCACTGGCGTGAATATTAATCCGTTTTTTACAACTCACTTATTACCAACCCGTCGTGGAATTTTATCAAGCATGTACATGAAGGTAAAACCAGGCGTAACTACCGAGCAGATCACTGAAGCTTATGCGCTGGCATACGCAGGTAATCCGCTTGTGTTTTTCGCTGAGAGCGATAAACAACCGCAATTATTATCACTAAAAAAAGTCGTGGGAACCGCGCATACACACCTTAGTTATCATCTTAAAGGCGACCAGCTTTTTCTATTTTCAACAATTGATAACCTGATGAAAGGGGCAGCCAGCCAAGCGATTGAAAATTTCAACCGCCTGTATGATCTGCCTCATGAGACAGGACTTGAAGATATGGAGGCTTTCATATGACACCAGGACCAGGTTTACACAGAACACCACTTCCCAAAGGATTTTTAGCCAGTGGAGCCAACTGTGGCGTACGTAAGTACCGTCCAGATATCGGCGTGATTATTTCTGAAGTTGATGCCGTAGCCGCAGGTGTATTTACATTAAATGAATGTAAAGCGGCTCCTGTGCAACATTGCGCAAAAGTTTTGCCGGCTGATAACGTGCGCGCGATTTTTACAAATTCAGGTCAAGCTAATGCGGCCACAGGTGCAGAAGGTTTTAAACGCAACCAAGAAGTGATCAATGCCACAGCTGAAGCTTTAAAATGTACTCCAGAGCAAGTGTTGATTGCCTCTACGGGTGTGATCGGTGTGCAAATGCATACTGATAAAATTATTCCGGCGTTACCGGATTTGGTTGAGCGCGCGCAAGAACACGCGGAAAGTTTTGCTTTAGCGATTCTTACAACTGACTTAGTTCCAAAAACTGTAACGACAGCCGTGAAACTTAGCCAGGGTGAAATCCGTATCACAGGAATCTGCAAAGGTTCAGGTATGATTCACCCGAATATGGCGACAATGCTGGGCTACATTTTAACAGATGTGAAAATCTCTAAAGATGTGGCGCACACAGTTTTAAAAGCCGCGACTGATGTTAGCTTTAATATGATCAGCGTTGACGGTGATTCATCAACAAATGACTGCTGCTTTTTAATGGCTAACGGCGAATCAGGGGTTGAACTTAAAAACGATCAAGATTACAACGCTTTCAAGACTGCCGTCACAGAAGTTATGGTTTACTTAGCTAAATCAATTGCTGCTGACGGTGAAGGCGCGACTAAACTTATCGAAGTGGCCATCAAAGGTTCTCCGGAAGAGCAATTAGCTAAAACAGCTGCGCGTGGAGTAACACTATCGCCATTAATTAAAACAGCCATTCATGGTGAAGATCCAAATTGGGGCAGAATCTTAGCGCGTCTTGGAGCAGAAAAAGTTCCGGCAGCGGCACTCGCGCAAATGGATCTGACTTTACAAGGTATTAAATTATTCACTAACGGTGAACCCGCAACGTTTAACAAAGACGAGGTCAGGACCCTCTTAAAATCGGCCAATGTAAAAATTGAGATCGATTTAAAATCCGGTCCACATACAGCTACCGCATGGGGCTGTGATCTGTCGAAGAAGTACGTTGATATTAACACTGATTATTCATAAAGGGTTTAGGTTAGAGAAGATGAGACAAGATTTAGTAGTTATCAAATTAGGTGGCGCTTCATTACTTGATCCGGCAACTCGTGATCAAGTGGTTAAGACGGTGCGTGATTATCGCAGATACGACTACGACGTGGTTTTAGTTCACGGCGGTGGACCTGCGATTAACGCTGAATTAACCAAAAGAAATATTTCTTGGAGTTTTATTAACGGCCAGCGTGTGACAAGCGTTGAAATGATCAATGTGATCGAAAATGTTTTATTTGGTCAGATTAATGCTGAGCTGGTGGCAGCCTTAAACGAAGGCGGCGTTCCGGCTATCGGCTTATCAGGTGCTAAGAACAATTTACTTCAGTGCAAAAAAGCCAGCGCTGAACTAGGCCAAGTGGGCTTAGTTGAATCAGTAAATGCTGAATTTGTTCAGGCCCTTATTGCTCCAGAAAAAAATGTAGTTCCGGTGATTGCACCAATTGGTATTGGTGAAGACGCTCAAGTTTTTAATATTAATGCTGACTGGGCGGCGGCTAAAATTGCTTCAGCATTAAAAGCGAAAAAATTAATTTTCTTAACCGATCAAAATGGAATTTTAGATCAAGACAAAAAGTTAATTGAACATACGGACTATGTGCAATTGCAACAACTTATCAATGACGGAACAGTCAGCGGTGGTATGTACACGAAAGTATTAACAGTGGTTGATGCTTTAGTGCACGGTGTTTCTCAAGTAAGAATTTTACGCGGAACACAAGCCTATGACGGTCTTTGGAGTGATTACGTCGGCACAATGTGCAAAGGTCAAAACGAGGTGCAATATGTTTAACTTAACAACACCCCATTTTTTAACGGGCGAAGAATTATCACAAGATGAACTTGTTCAGCTTTTATTTTTCGCGATCGAACTTAAAAAAAATAAACGCCAAGCTTTTTTAAAAGATAAAACGATTGCCTTGCTTTTTGAAAAATCGTCATTACGTACACGTATGAGTTTTTCTGTAGGTATCGAGCAGCTTTCAGGTAACGTTTTTGAAATCAATTCGACACAACGTAAAAAAGAAACTCCGGCAGACACAATTCGTGTTATGCAGGGTTATGTTGATGGTTTAATGATTAGAACTTTCGAGCACGAAATTTTAGAAGAAATGGTCAAACATGCTAAAATTCCGGTGATCAATGGTCTTTCAGATCTTCATCACCCGTGTCAGGCGTTAGCTGATTTACAAACGCTTTTAGAAAAATTCGGTAAGCTCAAAGGTTTAAAACTTTGTTATGTTGGTGACGGTAACAACGTTTTACATAGCTTATTGCTCTTAGCACCTTATGTGGGTGTTGATGTTCACTTTGCTTGTCCAGAAGGTTACAAACCAAATCCAGAAATCTTAGCGCGTGCGCATGAACGTGCGCATTTAGGGGGCGCTAAGATTAAGGAATTTAAAACTCCGCAAGAAGCGGTCGCAGGAGTTAACGCGATTTACACGGATGTATGGACTTCGATGGGACAAGAAGAAGAGTCGGCTGAAAGATTACAGGCTTTTGCCGGCTACCAAGTAAATACTGAACTTTATGCGTTGGCTGAGTCTTCAGCAGTTATCATGCACTGCATGCCAATTCATGAAAATCAGGAGATAACTCGCGAAATGATTGAGCATCCGTGCTCGGTTTTATTCCAACAAAGCGAAAATCGCATGCATGCGCAAAAAGCTTTGTTGACTGGTCTTTACACATCTGAGGAAATGAAAACATGGCAGCCACATCACAAGCTGACGCCCGCGCAAGATTACAAATCCTTCGCAAACTTTTAGAAGAAGGCACTGTAAGCACCCAAGAGGAGCTTTGCGAGGCTCTGCAAAAGAAAAACTTTAGCGTTACTCAAAGCACCGTTTCGCGCGATTTACGCCGAATCGGCGCGGCGAAGACGATCTCGTCATCAGGCGATGTGGTTTACCGTTTACCTGAAGAGTTAATGATTGCGGCTCCGGTTCCGGCATTAACGACGGGTATTAAAGGTCTTTTGTTAAGTATCGAAAACAATGGTTCTATGATCGTCATTAAAACTCCGCCAGGATCGGCAAGTTTAGTGGCCCATCACTTAGATTTAACTAAACCAGACGGCATTTTAGGAACTATTGCTGGCGATGACACGATTTTTGTGGCTCCAGCATCGATGAAAAAGATCGAATCAACGATGGAAGCCATTGTTGACGAATTAAGCTAGTTGACTCAATCCTGATTTTTCTTTGAAATATCAATATGAAATTGATTATTGGCATCTTGATGTTTTTGTCTCCGCTTGCGGCTTTTGCGCAAGAAAATGATCTTGGCCCCAACGGTGGTCAGTTAAAATCAGTCGGCGAATTTTATTCCGAAGTTTTAACTAATAAAGACGGGTCGTTTGATGTTTACCTTTTAGATAAAGAAACTAAAAAACCATCGGTACGTTATTCATACGTGACGGGCTTTTTTGAATCTAATGGCGGAACAAAAGTTGAAATTCTTTGTGTGGCCCAAAAAACTTACTTTGAATGTTACCCACGCGGCTTAAATATTAAAAAAGGTAAAAAGTTATCTTTGAGCATGGCGCGCGAAAATGTAACGGGTAATGATGTGGTTTACATGTTACCGATTTTTAATCCGAAAGATTTAGCTTCTGCGCAAGGCCGTATCGCTTATGCGATTAAATTTGATAAAAATCAAAAGTATATGAGCTTTCGAAATGGTAAACGCGGTTATGAAACGAGTACCCAGTTAGAAGCAGGTGGTTCGTACTGCGTGATTGAAAATATTAAACTGCAAAAGTTATCAATTAAACCAAAGAAAAAGTTCACAACAAAAATTGAAAAAATAGATTTCCCGAATAAAGCGGTTCAACGTTATTCAGTGATCGAAAACCGCGATTATAATTTATATTGTGATTTTACCGCCGATGCTGATTTTAAACAGTCGTTAGTTATTGATAAAATCAACCAGCAGTTAAGCGGCTGGCTTAAGATTAAGTAATCTATTACGTACGGCACAAATCGTGCTTAATAAACCACTGTGGAATGGCTACAGTGGCTAAGACAAAATTTACGCTCAATTAAATGGGATAAAGCAAAGGGCCTGGTCGCAAAAAGTTTTAAGGTCAGTATCCTGCTCGTGGTGTTTTTTGAAGTGATCCCCAATCTCGGGGAGTTTTGGTACACGGCCCGCGAAACTAAAAAAGAAGCGGTAAATTTTGCCAACCAAGAGGCCGTTAATCTTTTGCATTTAGCTTCTTATGATTACGAACGTATTTTAGAAAAAGTAGAACAGCTTTTAATGGTGTTAGCTGAAGTGCCTGAACTCAATAACCCGGCTTCACCGAAATGCAGTCAGTTTCTTGATAAAATTCGTCTGCAGTATCCGGTGTATGCGAATTTAGGTGTGATTGCTTTAAACGGCGATGCTGTTTGTAGCGGTGTTGAATTAAAATCAAAAACAAATCTCAGTGATCGTCTTTATTTTACCAAAGTTTTAGAATCTCAACGTTTTTCAATCGGCGAGTTTCAAGTAGGCCGTATTACCGGAAAGCCCACAGTGAACTTTGGTTATCCGCTGTTAGATGCGCAAAAAAATATTCGCGGAGTATTATTTGCGGCCATTGATTTAAATATATTAAAACAAATGACTGTTAAAGCCGGGCTTCCGATGCAGGCCAGTTTTTTTATTTTAGATGAAAACGGAAAATTTTTAGTTCGTTATCCAGAATCGGAAGATAAGATGGGACACGCCATTCAAGATCCAAGTATTTTAGCCAAACTTAAAACTGGTGGTGAACAGATATTTGAACTAGATAAAATGTATGCAGCCACAAAACTCACATCGGCCCCTGAAGCGGGCGCTATTTACATTGCGGTGGGTGTTCCTAAATTCGTGCTTTTATCAAAGTTTGATACCATTCTAAAAACAAGGTTATGGCACGAAGGTTTATCCACATTTGTTCAAATTCTTTTTGCCTGGGCCGCAGGATTTTTATTTTTGTGGCAATTAAAAAAACTAGACAAGGCCGCGACTAAAATCAAAGAAGGTGATTTAACGGCGCGTACAAACTTAAAAGCCGGATTTGGAGAAATTGAAAGACTAGCTAACACTTTTGACAATATGGCTTCACAAATTGAGGCTGAAAATAAACGTCTACAGTTTTTATCTGAATCAGCCAAACACCTGTGTGAAATGGTGTCTTTGGATGAACGCCTTCATAAAGTTGCTGAAATTGCCATTATGTTTTTCTGTGATAACTGTTCAATTCAAGTGACCGGTGAAAAAGAAGTGATAGCTAAAAGCGGTGAAGGGCAGGCTAAAGCAAAAATAGAAACGCCAGTGATTGTTTTTGATAAAGATTTAGGAAAAATTATTTTTGAAAACTATCAACGTTCATTTGAAAAGTATGATTATGCGGTGGCTGAAGATATTGCGACTTATATCGGTTTGGTTGTTGAAAATACGCGGTTAAAATTACCGCTCGTAGAGAGACTATGAAATTAAACGTAAACTTACACCATTACGGCCATTTTGTTTAACGTTGTATAAAGCTTCATCGGCATCGTGAATTAATTGATCAAGGCTTACTGAGCTACGAGGTAGTTCTTGTGTGACTACGCCCACACTGACTGTCACTTGCAGTTTATCAGAGATATTAGAAAAGTTATATTTTTGAATCTGTAAACGAATACGCTCAGCCACTTCTTTGGCCGCTTCAGCTCCGGTAAAAGGTAAAATAGCTAAGAACTCTTCGCCACCGATACGACCAATCATATCTTCTTGGCGAAGTGAATTGCGGCCGATAAAGGCTACTTTTTTAATAACTTCATCGCCAACCGCATGACCGAAAGTATCGTTAATCTTTTTAAAGTGATCGATATCAAAGATAACCACTGACAACGCTTTATCCTGGCGTTGGCAGGTATTTAACATCTGTTTTCCGTATTCAATAATATGACGGCGATTAGGAATCTTAGTCATTTCATCGGTTAAAGCTAAGGCACGCATAGTGCGAGCCATCTTGATTTGCTTGATCGTAAAGAAAACGCCAAAAATTAATAACCCAGCAGCTAAAGCTAGGGCTAAAAGCTGTAAATTTTGTATACGCTGTGAGTTTGAAAGTTCTTTTTGTAACATTTCAACATCAAACAGCGCATTCATACGGCTTAATTGTTCGTCAGCTTTCATTTTAAATAGGCTATCAGAACTTTTCTTTAGCTGACTTAAAGATTCATAAGCTTGTTTCCATTGCCCTGTGCTTTCATAAATTTGACTGCGAGCTTGAAAGATATCTGAAGCCAGCTGCTGTGAAAAAGATTTAACATTTAACTCTTCGGCTTTAGCTAAACTCGCCAGCGCTTCTTTAGGCTTCTTCATTAAGGTATAAGTTTTTCCAAGCTCTAAATGCAGCTGCGCCTGGGATTTAACAAGATTTTTTCGTTCCAGTGTACCTAAGGCATTTGTAAGATGTTTTAGAGCTTCTTCTGGTTTTCCGAGGCTGTTGTAAACACCACCTAGTGCTCTTTCAACGACAGCTAAGCTTTTTTCATTTTTCATCTCGCTATGAATTTTTAAAGAATCATTTAAATAAGCTAGGGCTTTATCGTAATTTTTTAAATCTTCGTATCTGCGCCCGATGTTATAAAGCACGACTGCGATATTTCTGTTTTTACCTAAGCTTTTATTCTGCGCTAAGACTTCTTCAAAATACGTAATGGCTTTTGCATTTTCGCCCATACGTCCGTAAAGAACGGCAATCGAGTTTAAAGTGATTCTTTCTTTATGAGCTAATTTCAGCAAAGAAAAAATCTGCTTAGCTGACGTTAGGTGATTAAGGCTTGAAGAGAACTGATTTTTAAAAGATTGGATCTGCCCCAGTTTAAGATGAGCCTGGCCTTCAACTTCGCGAAAACCTTCATTACGGCTTTCAGAAAGAATTTTTATTAATTCAGTTTCAGCTTTAACAGATTCACCAACGCCTTCTAACGCAGAGCTGCGGCAAAGACGCATTTTTAAACCTAGTTCAGATTTAACATTAAGTTCTCTCAATGGGCTTTCGCTAATTTTTAAAGCTTCACGCGGATCATCGTTATCAACTAAAATTTCGCATTTAAGAATATTCTTACGTAAATGCGCGTCGATTTCAGAGGAAGGGATTGTTTTGTCGAGAGAAGCGAGTAGTTCAAGACTGGCTTTTGGATTATCGCCGGCTAACTCGTCAGCCTGTTCTAAAATTTTCAGGGCCGCTGTGCTAGAAGCAAAAGCTATAGGATTAACCCATAAAATAAGGCTGACCAAGAAAGTAAAACGCATAACTTCTTGTCGGTGCTAGTCTAGGCCATCTTTAAATTAACGCAAACAAAAGAGTCTCAGAGTGAAACACTCTGGACTCTTTTTTAAATCTAAGACTATTTGATTGAGTTCATTAAGAACGGTTTGTGGTAGTTTTGTAAAACAACACGAGTAACACAGTTCGTACCAGCGCATTTTTGTAAGATGATATCGCAGCTTTGTTTTTGCGCTTGGCCAGTTACGTGATCAACGACTACGAGCGTACCTGTTGTTTGTAATTCCTCAGTTAATTCGCTCGCAAACATTTTTGCTTCTGAAGAAAAAGCACTTGTTGTCGCTTTATCAAAAGTTAAAATCATATCTTGAGTGTTGTCGTTCCCCACGGCGCGGATCCCCTTGATCGTTTCAGGCATGTATTCCCAAACTTTTAGATCTAAAGATGTGTAAGAGTGGTTGATAGGGGCTGCAGGAACCAGCTTCGCCGTTAATAAATCGTTACGGCCAGATTTCGACCAGCCGGTGCGATCGTTCATATTGCTTTGATTGTTAAAAATATGGCTTTTATCAAAAGTTACAAAACCAATGCGCCCAGCTTCTTGAGCGTCGCCTTTACATTGATACTGAACAGTCACCGACACTTTAACTTGTTCTTCAATTTTATTAAGTTCTTGTAAGTAACTATTGGCCATAACTGTCTGTGCTGTCATAAGTGATAGCACGGTAAGTGCGATTTTTTTCATAATTTTACTCCTCGTATTAATTTTTTATTTCTGTGTTTTTTAAATAGTTATTAATCGAATCTTCAAAGCGGTTTACATACCAACCCATAAAATTAACCTGTGGGTCGCCGCCGCGAACTGTAGACATATAAGCTCTTTGGTATTCATCGCCTAAGTTATAAAGTGTTGTTGTGAGACCTGGATTTTTGCTGATATCAACTTGCGCGATCTGTTTATAAACATTGATCGATACATGGGCCATAGCTGCGATGTAGGCTAACATTTCTTTGTTATTAAAAATAACCTGAAACGGCGTTTTCATATCAGTTAGGTTAAATTTTTTGTAGTTGTAACCTAAAGCTTTTGTTTTTTCGACCACAAGGTCATTCACGCTCCATAATAAGAACGGTTGAATCTGACCTAAACCAAATGTGCCTTGGCCCTTATTTGAAATTTGATAGAACCAGAAGATAAAATCACGGTTCGAACCATTAGCTAAGTAACCTGACTTATGAAGAATACAGCGCCACTTCCAGTAGTTAGAAATATTTAAACTCATGCAGCCCACAGTCGAAGGTTCTTCAGAAATCATTTTCATACGCGCCGACATTGTTTTAAAGTCTGACTCGTTAAACATTTTCGCAAAACTATCTTGAATAGTTTGATCGATAGCTCCGTTAAAAGAATTTTCGCCAATGATCGGACCTAGAATGTGCATAGGATGAATATTAAAGGCTTTACCTAATCTGATTGATTCGGCAATTAACCCTTGTTCATTTAAAGCATCTAGAATTTTCGGAATTTTATTTTTACCAAGTGTTAACGCAAACTCAGTTTCGCGTCCTGATTTTAATAAAGCTTCCCATTCGCCGTTAAGAACCGCGCGTGAGTACACACGAAGGCGGGCTACTTCAGGAATTTCAGTCATGCCCACATTGCCTTTAGGAATCACGCGAACTTTTTGCGATTCGGCTTGATTAAACTTTTGATCTAATTCTGTGTACAGCGACAGAGGTGCCGCGATAGCCGCAGTACTTATAAGAGTAAACAAAACTAAAGGTAAAAGGCGGACTGTCTTAAACATGCCTTTTACCTAGCGAGCAATGTGCCACAGCTGAGATAGCGTTGAAGCCATTCAGCTGTTCACCCAAGTAAAAAGTGCGTCTAGGGTTTTGACACTAAGACGCCTACTGCGCTAATTCGCAAATTAAATTTGTTGTTAGATTCTCACAATGAGTCGCTCTACAGCTGTTAAAGTTGCTTTAAAAACAAGACCACAGCAGATCCGGTTTAAATTTTCTGCAATTAACGCCGATAAGTATGATGTGAATAAGTGGTTGAGGCACGTTTATTATTTCGCGCTTGGAAGCATACTATTGCTTTCTACATCTGCATTTGCAATCAACGGGCGGACAACCTATCAAGCTAAAATCTATAAACCCGATGGATATCCACTTGAATCAGTCAGTGTTAATTTTCGGTTTACGGTTTTAGATCCATCTTCATCCTGCGTTCTATATATAGAAGATTATGCTGCCGTGAATATGATCGGAAGTGGTGGTTTCACTTCGTTTAGTTTAGGGATGGGAACAAGAACATATCCTGCTAGTGGCCCGGTGACGTTTGCTTCAGTCTTTGATAACTCGATACCATCATTTGTGTGCCAAGCACCGGGTGTGTATAATCCAATTTCAACTGATAATAGAAAAATCGTGATGCAGTTTAACGAAGGTAATGGTTGGCAAACGCTGCCAGCGATGGCTATTAACTCTGTGCCTTATGCGATGTATTCTGCAAAAGCGCAAAACTCACAATCTCTCAATGGAAAAGCAGATACTTCATTTGTTGAATATTCAACTTTAGCGACATTGAATTGCCAAGCCAACGAGGCGATTAAATTTAATGGCGCGAATTTTAGTTGTATCGCTGTGGGTGTATCCAGCAGCGGTATTTCAAGTGTGACCACCAGCGGAACTGTACTTACAACCGCCGGAACTGCGAGTGCGCCGGTGATTTCAATTAATGTCGCATCAATGTCGAGTGATGGTTATTTGACATCAGTTGATTACGCCGAGTTCAAATCAAAACTTTCTGCGAGCAGCACGCAGATTATAAACACATTAGGTTATGCACCGGTCAGCGGAACTGCGGTTAATTCACAAATTCAAGCGTCGCAACTATCAGGTGATGTGAGCGGAACTGTTTCGGCAAACGTTGTTCAAAGTGTTGGTGGTAAAACAGCGGCACAATTGTCAACAAGCGTTGATGAAACATTAGCCGCAACAACTTCTGCGACGGTGGACACGATCGTAAAAAGAAACTCTTCAGGAAATATCACGGTTAATGATATTTACGCGAACGCCGCAAAAGTGAATTATGTTGATATCTATAAACCTAGCACAAGCTTTAATATTCGTTTGCAGGCGCCAACAAGTTTGGCGGCCAATTATACTTTAAATTTACCAACCACCAGTGGAACATCTGGCCAAGTCCTATCAACAGATGGCTCTGGAAGTTTATCATGGATTAGTCCATCTACGGGAAGCGTGACGAGTGTCAGTGCGACAGCACCGCTGTCATCAACAGGTGGCGCTACGCCAACACTTTCGATTTCACAAGCAACGTCGGCTACAAATGGTTATTTATCAGCAAGTGATTGGAATACATTTAATAATAAACAGCAGGCTACCAGTGCGGCAATCATCGCGACGTTAGGTTATACTCCGGCAAATGCGACAAGTGCCACACAGTGGACAACAAACGGAACAGACATTTTTTATAGTGGGGGAGATGTCGGTATCGGCGTATCTAATCCAGTCCATGCTCTTGATGTGCTTGGGACAGTTCGAGCAGGGGCTGCGAATAATGGCTCTGTCTCCATGGGTAATGATGGTAACGCTTTCATTGAGCTGCGCGAATATGATAATGCCGGTAGCCCTTACATTGATTTTGCAAATGACAGCAGTACCGACTTTGATGCGCGTTTTATTCTGTCGGGTGACGATACTTTAGAGATGAACGGGGCGATGTTTGGTCTCGGTCTTCGTCCAACAGCTCTATTATCTTTAGCTGCGGGAACATCAGCCACAGCCTCATTAAAATTTACCTCAGGAACTTTACTGACTTCACCGCAATCAGGAACAATGGAATATGACGGTTCTAATTTTTATCTTACTGATGGCGCTAATCAACGCCGCATTATTGCGACGGGTTCTTCACAAGGTTCGATTGATAACACTTCACAAATTAATTCAACAAGTAATTTAACTTTAAATCCGGCAGGGTCAGTGGTTGTTTCAAGTCCGATGTCAGTGCAAGGTAACCTCACAGCGAACGGAAATCTGACAACCAGCGGAAGCCTTGGTGTGGGCACAGCTACACCGGGTGAAAAATTAGATGTCTTAGGTAACATGCGCATCGGTAATTCTGATTCGAATTACATCGCCTTCAGAGGAACTACCGGCGATGGGGCGGGATCTTACAACCACACTTACATCGGCGAACGTGTTTATGCTCCGACGGAAAGTTCGGAGTTGTTGCTTTTCAAAGGCAATGATTCTGATAATACTTCAGGGCCTGATCGCATCCGTATGGCTGCGGGGAATATAGTTTTCGATACGTACGCATCGCCTGACGCGCCAAGTGGCACATTTGAAGCTGTGGCTTCGTCTCCATTGATCTCAACAAAAATGATTATTAAAGGTGATGGTAAAGTGGGAATCGGGACGACTTCACCGGCTACAGATTTAGAAATTAAGGGTTCGGTGGCCGCTTTAACTTTAACACGATCAGTTTCTTCCCCGTCATCGCCTGATATTTACTTACAAAAAGATCGTGGAGCCAGTACACCTGTCATCAATGGCGATACGATCGGTCATATCGGATTTCGTGGGTTAAGCAGTGATGGTTCTTATATTCGCGGAGCCAGAATTTCTTCTTATGTCACCAGCGCACCTGGTGTAAGTCAGCTTGGTGCTGATGTTAGAATTTACACAAATGATTCTGCCGCTGATGCGACAGAACGCTTGCGCATTACACAGAATGGTAATGTCGGTATCGGTAATTCAACTCCAACCGCACCGTTACACGTAGCCACGGGTGGTGTGGCTGGTTGGAATTCCGTGATGAAGCTTGAAACAACGAATGCAAATGCACATCCACTTTTGATGTTTCGCCATGGCGGAAGTGATACTGGGTATGTTGGCTTTGGTGATGGTGGCAGTACAAATGGTTTTGGTGTTTACAATTATTTAAATGCTGATTTAACACTGGGTACAAGCAGTACCACGATGATGACTTTTAAACCTTCAGGTAACATTGGTATTGGAACAACTTCTCCAGTCACTAAATTAGATGTGCGCGGTCCGAATGGAAGCCCATCGTCTTACACAAGTGGAACTATTGCGATTAATGGCGGAGGTGTGGCGGCTTTACTATTAGGTACTGATGATACAGCAGCCAGTGCCGAATATGCGTGGATTCAATCACATGGAACACGTCCGCTCTACATTAATAAAGTTGGTAACAATACAATTTTAAATGCAAACAGTGGTTCAGTCGGTATCGGCACATCAAACCCTACAACACGGTTAGAAGTGGCTGGTGGTGATGTAAATGTGCCAACAGGCAGAATGATGTTTAACGCCAGCACGCAATCAGGAACAGCAGGGATTGCGAGCACCGATGCGGGTTCGATTTTTGGTGAACACGATGTGAATTCTGAAGTCAGTCGTTTAGTGATTGAAATTTTTGATAATGTGAATGATCAAATCGTTTTACGTACAAATGCCCAATCAGGTGGATCAAATGTTGATATGGTGAAAGTTCAGTACGATCAAGTAGCGCTGGCTCCAACAACAGGTAATGTGGGTATCGGTGTAACAACGCCAACTTCAAAATTACAAGTGAACGGTGGTATTAAACAACCAAACTACGGACAACTGGTTCTGACATTTGATGGAACAACCAGAACAGTTTCGATGCCGGCATTTTTAACTTCAACATACATCGATGCTCATCAAGATGAAACTTACACGTGGCGTGGAATTGCTCCGCGATTAAAAGACACTGTGGGCTGTGCAGCGGGTCCACACGCAAGCTATTTGTTTGATGGTTATGATACCACTTGGAATGGAACTTACCGAATGACTTTAGGAAAACTAAATGCGACAGGCTACATTGCAGAAATTGAATGGCGTGGGTGGGGAACAAATTTACGGGATGCTGCTAATGCTCTTGTAGGTACTGCTAGTAATCAAGGTACGGTGCAAGCCACTCTTTACTGGAATGGTTCAGTTTGGAGTTTAGAGCATATGCAAGGCCAAGTCGGTGCAACGCCATTTTCATGCCATTAATCTCATTTTGAAACACAATTTTTTTGCTTAAGTGCCCCGGAGCAGTGGTGAAAACTTCACTTTGAACCGATAAGAAATATGTGAACTGGACGTTTATTCGAATCGTTATTTTTGCTATGGTTTTTTTAGCAAAAGCATTGGCTTTTGCGGCGCCATTTCGCACAACTTATCAAGCTAAAATTATTAAGCCCGACGGCCAACCTTTGCAATCTTCGTCAGTGAATTTCAGATTTACGATCTTAGATCCCGCAGCTTCTTGCATAGTTTATATTGAAGACTACACGGCCGTGAATATGTATGACAGCGGCGGAGTGGTGGCCTTTGCATTGGGCGCCGGCGTTAGATCATTTCCAACCAGTGGAACTGCTGCTACGTTTGCTGCGATTTTTGATAATTCAACGCCTTCATTTTCATGTCAGACAATGGGTGTGTATTTACCAACGTCAAATGATGGTCGAAAAATTGTCATGCAGTTTAACGATGGAACCGGTTGGCAAACATTACCGGCGATGACGATCAATGCTGTTCCTTACTCGATGTATGCGGGTAAATCTGAAAACTCAATTCAACTTAACGGAAAATCAGATACATCATTTGTTGAATACTCAACGCTGGCAGCGCTTAACTGCCAAGCTAATGAAGCCATTCATTTTAACGGCGTAAGTTTCAGCTGTTTAACCGTAGGTGGCGGGGTCACTTCAGGAAGTGTCGTAACAGCTTTAGGCTACACGCCAGCAGATGCGGTCAGCTTTACCACGCTGTCAAATTCGTTAAGTTCAGCGACGACGAATATTTCTTCAGTTTCTTCGACAGTATTTTCTGTTTCATCAACAGTGGCCTCTCTATCAGGCTCAGTCACAAGTTTACAAAATTCAGTAGCAGCAAGCTTTGCGACGATAACAAGTTCACAGTGGACGACATCGGGAACCAATATTTTTTATAACACGGGTAACGTTGGCATCGGCACTACAACGCCGGTGACTGCGCTTGATGTATCAGGCGGAGTACGTATCGGTACTGAAAGCACGACATGTGCACCAGCTCTAGCGGGAACATTAAGATACAACGCAAGTAATATCGAATACTGTAACGGCACTTCATGGCAAGCATTCGGCGTATCTGGCGCGGGTATTACAAATTTCAACGGCTCAACCAGCGGCACACAGTCGTTTGCCATTGGGGCGGGGGGCACCGCCCCGAATTTTAATACTTCAAACGGAGTGCATACTTTAAATATTCCGTTAGCTTCAACAGGAACTGTGACAGCGGGTTTACTTTCCAACGCCGATTACGTGAGCTTTAGTAATAAAATCACATCAAGTGCGGCGAGTATCGCGCAGGTATTAGGTTATGTTCCGGCAGATAATTCGGTCAGTGGAACTTACGTGCAGAAAGCAAATAACCTTTCTGATTTAACAAATATCGCAACAGCGAGAACTAATTTAGGGTTAGGCACATTGGCAACAGCTTCAACCATTGATCTGGGCGGTGCCTCGGCCACAGGAACCTTAGCCATCGCGCGACTTCCAAGTTTTATCGGTGATGCCACAATCGCTGCGGCGTCAAATACAATTATTTTAGCAAACTCTGGCGTAACAGCGGGTACTTACCCGAAAGTCACAGTAGATGACAAAGGCCGCGTAACTAGCGGTGCACAATTAGTATCAGGTGATGTCACAGCAGCTTTAGGTTACACTCCAGCAGCGAGTGGATCTGTAACACCGACGCAGTGGACGACAACTGCAAGTGATATTTATTATGATGCCGGCAAAGTGGGAATTGGAACAACAAGTCCTTCAGAGCCTTTACATGTCAAAGGTTCTGGCGTTTATGCTAAAGTTGAAACTGATTCGGCGACCGGGTACGCGTTTGATCAATTTTCAAATGAGACAGGAAAATTTTTAGATTTTGGTATTTACGGTGGTTCGCGTGCGGGAACAACTTTTGGTTTATCCAACAACAATCTTATGGCCATGTACGGTTCTGGTGCGGGATTAGTCATGGGAACTTCAACTGCGGCTCCTCTTGTTCTTGGTACAAATGCGGCGGCGCGAATGACGATTCTTGCCGGTGGTAATGTCGGGATCGGAACAAGTGCACCGGCGACAACTCTTCACATTGCCGGTAGCAATGGAATTGTGACCGTCGAAAGAAATTCGAGTGATAGTTTCGGTGCTCATCAAATTTTTCAAAAATCCCGTGGTTCTACAGCGGCACCAACGCTTGTTTCGTCAAACGATGAGATCACGACTTTATGGGCTAGAGGCTATGATGGTTCGGCCTATCAGACAGCGGCGCGTATAAAAATGGTTGTTGATGGCGCCACTGGCGTAAGTGATATACCTGGCCGAATTGAATTCACAACTTCGCCTGACGGTTCATCGACTGAACAAACTCGCATGGTTATAAAAAATGACGGCAACGTTGGTATCGGTTTAACAACTCCATCTGCAGTTTTACATTTAAAATCAGGAACAAGTGCAACAGCCTCATTCAAATTAACTTCTGGAACATTGCTAACAGCTCCGCAAACTGGAGCTCTCGAGTATGATGGAAATAATTTATATTTCACCGACGGCACAAGCACTCGCCGAACAATCACATCAACTGCGGGTGCTGGCACTTACGACAATGCTTCACTCATTTCAAATTCGTCGGAAAATATCACGATGTATCCGAACGGCGGAGCCGGAAGCGTTGTTGTATCGGCGACAACCGCATCGACAAACTCATCAACCGGGGCCCTTGTTGTTAAAGGCGGTTTAGGTGTTGCCGGCAGTATCAACTCTGGCGGTACTATCCAAGGGGTATCGGTCACTGCTACAAGCGGAATAATTTCTCCGTATATTGCGGGCAGTGTGAGCGCCTCTGGAAATTTAACTTTAGATTCAACAACTCACGCGACAAAAGGAAATATTTTTCTTGCACCGAATGGCGGTAACGTCGGTATCGGAACAGCTACTCCCGGTGGCCCGCTGGAAGTTGTCGGTGGTAACACCGGTACGGCTTACAGCTCGGGCGAACAAACTTTAGTTCTTCGCAACAACAGCAGTGTGATCGGCGCGCGCGGTGCAGGTATTCGTTTTGACAACGGCTCGTACACAGGTGGCGGAGCTCAGATAGATTTTATTAACTCGGGCACAGCCAACGAAGGGCATCTTTCATTTGGTACGCGATATAGCGGGACTATGAGTGAGAAAGTGCGTATCCAAGATAACGGCAACGTGGGTATTGGAACGACAGCGCCTGGTTACAAACTGCAAGTTGTTGGCCCTGCGGCAACCACAACTTCGATTTTCTTGGCCGGGATCACGGGTGTCACCAACGGCTTCACGATCAATGCCGATGCATCGAACAATATTACGTATTCGATGCTGACTGGCACGGGTACCCAAGGTTTTTATCAAAGTGGCTCCGGTAACATCGGTATCGGCACAACAACTCCGGCTGCAAAGCTTGATGTCAATGGGTCTATGATCATTCGAGGCGGAGTTGCTAATCCGACTTTAGGTGATTCGTCGTCAACGGCTCAATGGATTAAAGTGGGTACGTGGACGGCACCTCAGCAAGGGCGTAATATTGTTATTCGCTTTGAGGGCGGGCAAGGTTTTAATGCTCAAATGCCTCAGATGGGATGGTCTGAAGTTAGAATACGAACAAGCAATGCCACGTCAGTTGACGCCAATGGTTTTTGTGCTTCGGCGGTTTTTAACCGTTACGGACAATCGCAAATGATCCAACAAGTTAAAATTGTGAGTAATGCTGCCGGATGTGCAGCCACAGCTTTTGATGTTTATGTGTATGTTCCGGTTTTTACCGGTGTTGGAAATTTCTTTTCTGTTGATACGGATGCTAGTTCTAGCTGGACAAGCACATTAAACTTTGGCGTGAGTGATCCTGGTGCTGCGAGTGCAAGTGTGTACGTTGCTACGGCCGAACTCATGGTTAATAACAATCTTTTGGTCAGCAGCGGAAGCGTCGGTATCGGAACAACTTCTCCAACGGTTCCTCTTCATATTCAAAACAACGGCACGGGCTCAGGCTTAGTCAATGGCCTTTTTGTACAGCCAAATCAACCGACAAACTCATCAAATTATATAAAATTAGGGCATGACATAAGTACAACCTATAATGCTGCTGACATTGCTTTTACTTATATTGGTAACAATTCAAATCAGAACAGATTAGATTTTGGTTTTCAGGGTGTAGCTCCTGTCATGGCCATTCGTGCAGACGGTAATGTCGGAATCGGAACGGCTAGTCCAGCACGTAAGTTACATATTAAAGATCCGTATCCGTATATCGCTTTTGAAGACACTGAAAATGCCAGTGGTAGTGTCGGGACCATAACTTATAACCAAGATGGAAACTTTTATTTTGATGCCGACAACCCTAATACGGGCACAAATGCAGGTTTTAGTTTCAGAGCTAACGGTGGCACGAAATATCTTATGACAGTTTTAAATTCGGGTGGCGTTGGAATAGGAACAACCACTCCCGCTGCAAAACTTGATGTTTCTAATTCAAATACCTTGATATCAAATGGAACCGGTGCCAATACCTATTTTAGAAATTCTCAATCAACCGACGGAGATTATTTAGCGATCGGTTGGACAAATGAAAATGTCTGGGGGCTTAGTTCGGCAGATAGTGGCACGTATAGAAATTTATCGTTGCAACCTTTTGGTGGTAACGTCGGTGTTGGAACACAGTATCCTGATCGTCTATTCGAAGTAGCAGGAACTATCGAAGCGCGCGATACCAATACTGGCGGAGCCACTGACGGAGCGATTCGCATTAAAGGAAATTCACAAGGTTCTCCTTATGGAACAATTCAGTTTGTGAATCCGGCAGGTAACACGCAGTGGGCCTTCATTGCCGGAACTGCAACTGGAAACGTCGGTATTGGTATGATAACTCCTGGTTCAAAACTGGATGTTAAAGGTGATGATGCTACCAACACGTTTAGAACAACAGATGCTGCTGGACAATTTCGTACACGAATTGATCAGTTTTATGATTTCTATATGACCAACGCTGCGGGTACCGACACCGTGATCATCAAAAGTTCCGGAAGCATGGGTCTAGGAACGGTGACACCATCTGAGAAACTTCATGTTGTGGGTAATTTACGTGTGCAAGGTTCAACCGATTGTACTTTGGGAAATGGTGCAGGTGGTACGAACTGTTCATCTGATGCGCGATTAAAAGAAAATATTAAACCAATTCCATATGCTCTAGAAAAAATTAATTCTTTAAAAGGTGTTGAGTTTGATTGGAATGAAAAATCATTAAGCTATGGCCGACATGATATCGGTGTGATCGCGCAAGATGTAGAAAAAGTTTTTCCGACAGCGGTGATGAACGATAAAAATACGGGTTATAAAAAAGTGGATTATGCTATTTTAGTGGCCCCGATTATCCAGGCAGTTAAAGAATTGTATAACCTTGTGGTCAAAGAAAAAGAGCAAAATGTTTCTCAAGACAGACAGATCGCAAGTATCGAGGCTAAGGTTCAGCAGCTAGAAACTGAGAATGCAGCTAAAGAGCGAAAGATCCAAAGTCTTGAACAAGAGAATGAAGCCATAAAGTCTCGTCTTGAGAAAATTGAAAAAGCACTGAATAGCAAGTAAGACTTTTTACGCTCCGGAGCGTACTCCGGAATAGATCAATTTATATATTTAACCGATGAGTTGTTTATGCGTAGTTTTTTTCTTCTTATTATTATGAGCACTGTTTTCTTCGCGGCCACAGTGTTTGCTATGAACGGAAGAACGACCTACCAGGCCAAAATCGTTAAGCCTGATGGGTATCCACTTGAAGCGGCGAGTGTTAATTTCCGTTTCACAGTTTTAGATTCTGTTGGAAGCTGTGTTCTTTATGTTGAAGATTACACTGGCGTTAATATGTCAGGTGGTAGCGGTTTAATTTCTTTTGCTTTAGGAAACGGAACTCGCTCTTTTCCGGTCAGTGGCACGTCGCAAACATTTGCGCAAATTTTTGATAATTCAGTGCCGTTGTTTAACTGCCAAACTCCGGGCGCTTATAATCCTGGCCCAAATGATACGCGTAAAATTGTGATGCAGTTTAACGATGGCAGCGGTTGGCAAACTTTACCCGCCATGGCGATCAATGCGGTTCCGTATGCAATGTACGCCAATAAATCAAACGATGCACAAACACTTAACGGTAAGCCTGATACGGCATTTGTTGAAAATGCAACATTAGCCGCTTTAAATTGTAATCCGGCAACACAAGCGATTACTTTTAATGGCGTAAGTTTTAGTTGTGTGGCTATTAGTGGAGGCGGTGGCGGTATCACCAGTGTAACCACAAGCGGAACAGTTTTGACCACGGCAGGAACGGCAAGTTCTCCGGTGATTTCAATTAATGTGGCATCGATGTCAAGTGACGGGTATTTAACTTCGCTTGATTACGCCGAATTTAAGGCCAAACTTTCTGCAAGTGCTACGCAGATTGCAAATACTTTAGGTTATGCCCCGGTCAGTGCCAGTGCTGTGGCCGCCCAAATTTCTTCAACGAATTTATCGGGTGATGTGAGCGGTTCAATTTCATCAAACAGTGTGGTTAATGTCGGCGGAAAAACTGCTGCACAAATTTCATCAAGTGTCGATGACACGTTAGCAGCAACTTCGTCGTCAACAGTTGATACGATTGTAAAAAGAAATTCTTCAGGCAACGTCACAGTTAACGATCTTTATGCCAACGCGGCAAAAATAAATTACACCGATATCTATAGACCAAGCACAAGTTTTAATATTCGGTTACAAGCACCCACAAGTCTAAGTGCCAATTACATTTTAAATTTACCGACTACAAGTGGCACCGCAGGCCAAGTTTTATCAACTGACGGTTTAGGAAATTTATCTTGGATTAATCAATCAACAACAAGTGCGGCGATCATTGCGGCATTGGGTTATACTCCGGCCGCAAGCGGCACCTCATTAGGTGATTTTAAAAAAGATGGCTCGGTAGCAATGACAGGACAACTGCAGGCTATCGCGGGCAATGCAAATGCTCCGGCTTATACGTTTAACGGAGATACAAATACCGGAATTTATTCTTCAGGTGCTGACCAAATTTCGATTGCGACCTCAGGCACAGACCGTCTTTGGATTGATGGCAGCGGCGTTATCAATTTGGGATCAGGTTTCGAAATTGACGGTTATACCGTGTATTCAGATTATCCGTTTCAATTGAACGGATCGGCGCAAGCAACGGGTTACTCTTTTTCAAATGGCCCGGCTATTTATTCTCCGTCAGTAAATAAACTTATTTTCACAACTGGGGGAATAGATCTGACTATTAACCCGAATGGTAATGTCGGTATTGGCACATCGTCTCCTTCAGCGAAATTACATTTAGCACCAGGCACATCCAGTATGGCTTCGTTCAAGTTCACGTCTGGAACATTACTGACATCACCGCAATCAGGAACAATGGAGTATGACGGAAGTTTTTTCTATTTAACAGATGGCTCGAACACCCGCCGAGCGATTGCCACCGGTTCAAGTGCAGGAACGCTTGATAACGCCTCAAATATTAATTCTTCTGGAAATATGACGATCACACCAACGGGATCAGTAATTGTCTCTTCGACGACCGCTTCTACGTCATCAGACACCGGTGCGTTGATTGTTAGGGGTGGTTTAGGAGTAGCCGGTAATGTCAATACCAGCGGGTCAATCACAACTTCGGCTAATATCCAAGGGGTATCGGTCACCGCGACATCAGGAATGATTTCGCCGTATATTGCAGGATCAATTGTTTCAGGCGGATCACTAGTTCTTGATTCGACAACTCACGCAAATAAGGGAAATATCTTATTGGCACCGAATAGCGGATACGTGGGTATCGGAACGAATACTCCTAATAGTGTTCTATCGATCGGAAGTAATATTGGAACAGGCTATGCAATTACTGCAAACTCTACAACGCCATATGGTGCAATTATTCAAACATCAGAAGGTGCTCCATCTTCAAATGCAGCATTTTGGGTCAGAACAACTCCTGATAGCGGAGCAACAATAAATACTCTTTTCAGAGTACAGAATAATGGTAACGTCGGTATAGGCACAGCAAATCCAACAGCTGATTTAACGGTCTTTGATAAAGGTGGCGCCAATGAAAATGCTCTTGGTATTGATGGTGCTGCAGGAACGCATCGAGAAGTGTCTTTTATGACGAGTGGTGTTTCACGATGGATTATGGGTGTAAACGATGCATCTGAATCAGGAAGTAATGCGGGATCAAATTTTTATTTAAATTCATACAACGATGCGGGAGCATATTTAGCGACTAACTTTTCTATTAATCGGGCTACAGGCAATGTCGGTATCGGCACAAACGCACCTCAAAGAAGGCTTGTCGTGCGTGAAGATTCTGGAAGCACCAACACAGCCCTTTATAATGCGCAGACTACGGGAGCTTCGATTGTTTTTTCGATGAGATCTGATACGACTGGTGTTGGCGCTTCGGCTTTTCAAGAAGCGGGTGGAGTAGCCACTCGAGTTACCGATCATAATCACGCAACCTATTCCGGTGATTTAGAATTTTTTAATGCAGGGGCTGGCGCTGTTTCAACAAAAATGATCATCAAGGGCTCAGGCAACGTCGGTATCGGCACGCAGAGTCCTTCGGCAAAATTACACATCGTTGATGAATCGACAGCTATGCCAAGAAATCTTGTCATTGACAATTATTCAGTCGGTGGAAATGCGGCACAAATTTGGGGAAGAGCGGCCCGCGGTAACAGTGGCGCGCCGACAGCGGTGCAAGCCGGAGATCCGTTGCTGAATCTTATCGGCGGCGCCTATGATGGCACATCTTTTAATGAGGTTGGCCACATTAGGGTTATAGCTGAAAGTAATCAAAGCTCCAGTGTTCATAATAGTTTTATCGAATTTACAACGGCTTCAGGAACAACACTCACTGAACAAATGCGAATTACCTCGAATGGTAATGTTGGAATTGGAACAGTTTCTCCGAATGGTAAATTAAACGTGCTCGGTGATTGGAACGGCTCTTACGGCGCAGTCACTCTACAAGGTGATAAACCGACAATTCGTTTTAGTTCAACCAGTGGAACTATCGGTGGTGGTAATCACTGGCTGATTCATCAAGGTAATGGCGATTCGACGAACCCCGGAAGTTTAGATTTTTACCAATCAACCGATGGCACAGCTTGGGGAATCTCTAAATTAAAAATTGCTCCGAGTGGAAATGTCGGTATCGGAACGAATACTCCCGTGACCAAATTGCAGATCGGTTCACCTTTTTCAGGTGTGGTAACTGGTTGGTCGGTAAGTCGAACTATGGGCGTGATGATGGGAGACGATAGCGACAACTTTTATATCGGTTTAGAAAATAATGGCAGCAACGAAAAATATGCCACACTTATCTGGGGAGACGATGGCACAGAACCTCTGTTGTTCAAAACCAATGATGCTAATGGTGTCGTGACAGAAAGAGCAAGAATGACAGCGAATGGTAACTTCGGAGTCGGAACGACAAATCCTTCGGCACGTGTTTCAGTTTATGGATTTGCAGCTGCCGAAAAAGGTCTTGATGTTATGGCTAAATATAACTGTCCTTCCGGCGACACGACTGGAACTTGCGGTGTAACAGATGAAAATACAGGAGTGAACACTCTTCAGCGTTGGGGATTTTCAACTCACCCCGATACCTGGAATCTTGCACTCAAAAGAAACCATCAAGCTTGGGGTAATGTCTCTTACGATTTTGTTGCTAAAGACTCCGGTACAGAAACCACCGCGCTATCTATTAAGTACAATGGTAATGTAGGTATTGCAACGGTCAGTGCCACTGCAAAATTGCATATCGATAATACGACGGCAAATCCGAATGTTCTACCGGGCTTTAAAGTAGAAAATTCAATCAACGGAACCACCGGTTCAGGAATGACCATCGACACCGGCCAGGGGCAAGGATTAACGAATCTGGTGGGTGGTGCAGTGATTGCTTCAGATGGTACTGGATACAAATATCTCGGAGCAAGAGGTGCGTCCAGAATCTTATTAGGCGATGGAACAATCTCGTTTTTTACAGGAAATACAGCTATAGGAACAGCGAACCAAACAGTGACTTGGAGTGGAGCAGTGCCTGAATCACTACATATTAGCTCGGCCGGTTATGTCGGTATCGGTATAACAACTCCGAATGAAAAACTTCATGTCGTAGGTAACTTACGTGTACAAGGCTCAACTGATTGTACTTTGGGAAATGGTGCAGGTGGTACGAACTGTTCATCTGATGCCCGGTTAAAAGAAAATGTTAAACCAATTCCGTATGCTTTAGAAAAAATTAATTCTTTAAAAGGTGTAGAATTTGATTGGAATGAAAAATCATTAAGCCATGGCCGTCACGATATCGGGGTCATAGCGCAAGATGTGGAAAAAGTATTTCCGACAGCTGTGATGAACGATAAAAATACAGGTTACAAAAAAGTAGATTACGCTGTTTTAGTGGCTCCAGTTATCCAGGCGGTTAAAGAATTGTATGCGTTCGTCGTGAATCGTTTTGAAAAACAAGACCGACAGATAGCTTCAAAAGCTGACAGTGCTGAAGTACAAGCGCTAAAAACAAAAACAGAAAAACTTGAATCTGAAAATTTACAGCTTAAGCAGCAAAACGAAACTATCAAAGCCTACCTGTGTAACCAAAATACTTCAGCACCTTTTTGTAACTAAGTGCAGTTGTTATTTCTGCCGCGCTACAACCCAACTGGCTGTCAGTAATTCATTTCGTCATCGTGTTTTCGGTTTACAGTCGCGGTATTCGGCAACATATTGCTGATTTTTATAAGTGTTTGAACTCATTTGTCTTAAATTGAAACATTAAGACAATTCAGCTGCGCTCTCAATGTCATTGAATTGCACCGGAGCATTCGAGAAAAAACAGAATAATACCGATAAGTTACCTGTGAAAACCGCACGTAACTGGCTGATTCATGTCATTTTGTTTTTTGTGTTTATTTTTGTAAACGCGACATCAGCCTTTGCAGGTCCATCACGCACTACGTATCAAGCTAAAATTATTAAGCCCGATGGTTATCCGCTTGAAGCTTCAAGTGTGAATTTTAAATTTACCATTCTAGATCCTGCGGGAAGCTGTATTCTTTATTCGGAAACTTATTCTTCAGTGAATATGTCCAGCACAAGCGGATTAATTTCTTTTTCATTGGGCTCAGGAGTTAAAACTTATCCGGCATCGGCAACAACATTTGAACAAGTTTTTTCGAATATCACTCCAAGCTTATCTTGCGATACCGGTGGTCCTGCAAGTTATTCTCCGACGTCTACAGATATCAGAAAAATTGTCATGCAATTTCATGACGGCAGCGGTTGGCAAACGTTGCCAGCGATGAATATCAATGCGGTACCTTACGCAATGTATGCCAATGATTCGTTAACACTGAACGGAAAAACTGACATTGCTTTTGTGCAAATAAGTGCGATTCCAACTTGTGCGGCGAGTGAAGCTGTTCACTACAACGGTTCTAGTTTTTCTTGCGTAGCTGTTGGCGGAAGCGGGGGATCGGTCACATCATCGACGGTGATTACCGCTCTTGGTTATACTCCGGCTGATGGAGCAAGTGTTTCTGCAGTAACAGCTGATCTTTCAACAGTGTCTTCGACTGTGGCCGGAGTTTCAAGTTATGCTTCAAGTGTAAGTTCAACTGTATTTTCAGTATCGTCGACAGTGACAAGTCTACAAAATTCGGTAGCGGCTTCATTTGCTGCGATGACCTCGTCGCAATGGATAACTTCGGGAACAGCGATTTCTTACTCTTCAGGAAATGTTGGTATTGGTATAACTACGCCGGTGACTGCGCTTGATGTATCAGGCGGTGTGCGTATCGGTACTGAAAGCACGACATGTGCACCAGCTCTAGCGGGAACTTTAAGATACAACGCAAGTAATATCGAATACTGTAACGGAACCTCATGGCAAGCATTCGGCGTATCTGGCGCGGGTATTACAAATTTCAACGGCTCAACCAGCGGCACACAGTCATTTGCTATCGGGGCGGGGGGCACCGCCCCGAATTTTAATACTTCAAACGGAGTGCATACTTTAAATATTCCGCTCGCTTCAACGGGAGCTGTAACTGCAGGACTAATTTCTAATGTAGATTACGTGAGCTTTAGTAATAAAATCACATCAAGTGCGGCGAGTATCGCGCAGGTATTAGGTTATGTTCCGGCAGATAATTCGGTCAGTGGAACTTACGTGCAGAAAGCAAATAACCTTTCTGATTTAACAAATATCGCAACGGCACGTACTAACTTAGGCTTAGGTACATTAGCAACAGCTTCAACGATTGATTTAGGAAGTGCCTCGGCGACAGGAACATTGGCGATTGCGCGATTACCAAGTTTTACTGGTGACGCCACAATTGCTGCGGCATCAAATACAATTATTTTATCAAACTCAGGTGTGACCGCTGGCACTTACACGAAGGTCACAGTCGATAGTAAAGGCCGTGTCACTAGTGGATCACAAATCACGGCAGGTGATGTGACCGGTGCGTTGGGGTACACTCCAGCAGCGAGTGGATCTGTAACACCGACGCAGTGGACGACAACCGGAAGTGATATTTATTACACCTCTGGCAACGTAGGCATCGGAACAAGTAATCCCATTCAAAAACTTCATGTCGAAGGTGATTTACTTGTTAATGGCGGAGCGTGGGGAGTCGGAAATAACCTCAGTGTTTCTGGTGCGGGCACAAGAATGTTCTTCTATGCGAAGAAAGCGGCATTTCGCGGCGGTTACGCTGGCTCAACTGAATGGGATGATGCAAGTATTGGTGAAGGAAGTTTTGCTTACGGTGCGAATTCGCCGGTCGCTTCAGGCTATGGATCAATTGCCATGCACGGTGGATATGCGACGGCAGATCATTCCATCGCGATCGGCCACTACGCTCAGGCTACCGAGTATGGCGCAGTCGCCTTCAACGAGGGTCAGGCCACTGGAACTCACTCGACAGCCTTTGATAGTAGTTATTCATCTGGCTATTATAGTTTTGCAGCAGGCAGCAGTAGCGCTTCAGGAAGCCATTCTATCGCGCTTGGTTCAAATGCGGATACTGATGCTGATTATGCAGTGGCTATTGGTGCTGGTTCGTTGGCTTATTCCTATCGTTCTACTACACTTGGTACCTACAATACCATAATTACTGCAAACAAAAATTCATGGATCGCAACTGACCCATTACTTGTTGTCGGTAACGGTATGTCGAGCGGATCCCGTTCAAATGCAATGATCATTTTAAAAAATGGTAACGTCGGTATAGGTATCATAGCACCGACTGCGAAACTTCATTTAGTTTCTGGAACAGCATCAGTGGCGCCGTTAAAATTTACCTCAGGCACGTTACTCTCATCACCACAATCAGGCACGATGGAGTATGACGGTACAAACTTTTATTTAACAGACAGTACAAATACGCGAAGAGCAATTGCAACTGGTTCAAGTGCCGGAACAATAGATAATGCTTCGAATATTAATTCTTCAGGAAACATTAGCATGACTCCAAATAACGGAGCAAATAGCGTAATTGTTTCATCAACGGTGGCGTCAACTTCGTCAAACACCGGAGCTTTAATTGTTAACGGTGGCTTAGGTGTTGCGGGTAACATCAACGCCGGCGGAACTATCCAAGGGGTATCGGTCACCGCCACATCGGGAATGATTTCTCCGTATATTGCGGGGTCCATTGTGTCGGGCGGATCACTGACATTAGATTCAACGACACACGCGACAAAAGGAAATATTTTATTAGCACCAAATGGCGGAAATGTCGGTATTGGGACATCATCGCCTGGAAGTTTGTTACATGTTTATGGCAATAATGCTGGTGCCCGAATGGAAGAGGCATCCGGAAAATATGCTCTAGTGCATACTGATTCTGGTGGTAATTTAGTTCTTGAAGCTGATGAGGGTAATGTCAATGCATCATCACGCATAGCTTTTGAAGTCGATAATTCAGAAAAAATGCGTATCGATAGTTCAGGCAACGTCGGAATCGGTACGACAAGCCCCGCACACTTATTGGCCTTGAAAGGTTCTACTAGTTTCACGACCCAAACTGGTCAGTTCCAAATTGCGAATTCCAGTTCTTTAATGGCCCTTAATGTGGGTGTAGGAACCGATACCGGTGGTAACAAGGTCACGTGGTTGCAATCGACAGAAACTGGCGTCAGCAATATCAGAAACCTCACACTTCAAGCCTACGGAGGTAATGTTGGTATCGCAACAACGACTCCTTCGGCTAAATTACACATTGAAGGTTCTGGTGGAACCATTGCCGATGGATTAGTGATTAGATCAACAACGGGCGGAAACCAGTACGGATTTTATTCTTCACTAAACGATTTTCATCTTCGTTCTGTCACAGCCGGAACGGATGTGTTAACAACGACCTATGCCGGAAACGTCGGTATCGGAACGACGACTCCAGGAGCGAAGTTGCATCTAGGCGCCTTTAATGACAATCATCTTTTATTAACCTCATCGAATAATGATTATGGCTGGAAAATAGATACAAGAGATAATTTAGGTGGGAATGTTCCATTGACTATCTCACGAAGAACAGCTGGTGCTGATACTGCTGTGATGACAATTAGAAATGAAAGCGGAAACGTCGGTTTAGGAACATCTTCACCAACAGCTAGATTAGAAATTAACAGCGGAGCAAATACGGATGCTGCCATTTTAGCAACAAGTAATGAAAACAATAAACTCATCGTTAAATCGTGGGACACGCAACCAACTATCGTTCAGACATTCGGGCTTGTGCACAGCTTTCAGGGAGATGAAAATAACGGTTTTCTTAAGTTTTACAGAGGTGGATCAACTTCGGGAGGCTTTTTAGCTTTGGGAACCACAGGGCTCGAAAGGATAAGAGTAGATACTTCCGGTAATGTCGGTATTGGAACGTCAAGTCCAGCGTACACTTTGCATACCGCGGGAAATATAGTCGCGGATCGACCGCTATCTCATCCCTATGGTTTAGGTGTCCGTACAGACTCGACATGGACTGTATGGAAAAGACAATTTGCATTTTTCTCGAACGATGGAAGTCAACTAGGTGGTCTCACGGCCCATGGATCTACAGGAAATACTTTAGACAGAATATCAATAGGTCAAGGTTTGGATACCTCAGGTGCAAATGGGACTGAATGGCTTACGGTTAAATCAAATGGTAACGTTGGGATTGGAACGCCGACTCCAGCTTATAATATTGATGTTACGGGTAGTGCTTTAATTCGTGGTGGTGGGGCCCACAGTGTGGCAGCACCTAGTTACGGTGGAACATTTTTTAGTTTTGATGGTGGAACTAATACCGCTGGTTTATGGTCAGTGAATAACACCACTTCGAATTTTGCTTTTTATACTAAAACTGGAAACACAGATGCAGGAACAGAAAGAATGCGTATTACCGACACAGGCCGCGTCGGTATAGGAACACCGACTCCAGGTTACACGCTGGATGTTAGTGGTGATCTTCGCATTACCGGAACGCCGTATCGTAACGGTGGTGATGTGGGTTGGACTGTGCCATCGGATCGTCGCTTAAAAGATATTACCAGTGATTACAACCGTGGACTTCGCGAAATTACGAATTTAAATATGATCAAATTCCGTTATAAAGAAAACAATCCTAAAGGAATTAATTCGACAGAAGAATACACGGGTGTAATTGCCCAAGAAGTGCAAAAGCAAATTCCAGAAGCGGTAAAAGAAGATAAAGATGGCTTTTTATCACTGAATACAACACCGATTTTTTGGGCGATGATCAATGCCATCAAAGATTTGTATAAAGAATTTTTAGGGCTCCAAACTGAACAAGTAAACCAAGCTCGTCAGATCGCCTCGTTGAATCAAAAACTAGAAGATGAAAATGTGAAGCTTAAAGAAGAAAATGCAGCCCAGTCTAAAGAGCTGCAATCTGTTAAATTTTATTTATGCACTAAAGACCCTTCAGCGCCGTTCTGTAAATAGTCTTTTAAGGAAGTGCTCGCTTTTTATTAAACGTATTCACCAAAGCTAAAACAACAATGGCACCGACGACAGCGCCGATAAATCCAGCTCTTTCATTAGGACCGTAAATTCCGAAAGCTTGGCCTAGAAAAGAACCGACAAAGGCTCCGATAATACCTAAGATCGTTGTCATGATTAATCCCGATTTATCATCACCTGGTTTTACAAAGCGGGCGACAAGGCCCACAATAAAGCCAATGATCACGGTCGCAATAATTCCACGCTCTTCCATTTTGACTCCTTTGTTTGCGTCATAATATTTTCTGCAAACGACGGAGCCAAATGAAACGGGGCAGTTTGGTTCTTAAATTAAACGCGGCTGCGCTTTAAAAAAAGAACGGGCACGGCCAAAATTGGAAGACTTGTTAATAACACGACTAAAACCGCTCCCACCGGAAGATCTAATTTGTAACTTAAAATCATTCCTAAAAGACTAACGACGGCTCCTAACAGCCAACCAAAAAGAAGTCTTTTGGCAATACTGGTTGCAAACAATGAGCTTAATACAGCGGGCACAATTAAGAACGAAAATACCAGTAGAACTCCGGCAATTGATGTTGACGAGGTAATCACTACACCGAATAAAGCGTAAAATAAAAAATCCCAGAACCAATGGCCGTGTTCACTTTGAAACGAGTTTCGTAAAAATTTATCTCTGAATTTCCAGTGAATTAAACCAACTACGCTGTAGATTAAAAATGTTTTTAAAACATCACTCCATGTCACCCAAAGAATTTGTCCAATTAAGGCTTCTTTTAAATGTTCAGCACCATGCGCGAGTTTATCGATAACAAGTACAACCGCAGCTGAAGCAAAAGCGTAGGTAATGCCAATTAAAGCTTCTTGCGGAAGTTTTTTTTCAAACCTGCGGGCCATGGCAAAAATAGCGGCTGCGATAAACGTTCCAGCAAGAGCTACAAAATAACCCGTTGAAGATTCATGTTCAGGGTCCCATAGTAAAGCTACGGTCGCCCCAAATGAGGCGACCTGTGCTAAGCTTAAATCGACAAAGACAACTCCACGCGCTAAAACATGCAGGCCTAAGTAGCAGTGAATAACCACTAACAAAAGGCACATAACAAAAGGAGCTAATAAAAATTGTACCGCGTCCATATTACTTTGCACTTTCGATAGCTTTAACTAATTGCTCTGTGACATCTTCTAAAGTTTTTAATTGAGGTAAAGAATTAACCGCGATGCCAACCGAAACGGCTTTAGTTTTCGGAGCTTCTTTAACGATGCGATCGGCAATCTTAGTGTCAAAAAAACTATCCACCAGAATTAATTTGGTGTTTTCTTTTTTTACCGTATCGATTACTGAAAGAATATGCTGGGCTGATGGCGGAATACCGGGCTTTGCTTCTAGATGAATCGGCACTTTTAATTCAAAACGATCCATAAAATAATTCATAGACGGGTGGTAAGTTACAACGGTTTTTACACCTGAAGCTTTAATTCGTACTAACCAGTCAGCCATTTTTTTTGTAATAGCTTCCTGATATTTTTTAGCGTTCGTCTGATAAACTTCTTTATTCGTATTATCTAAGTCAGATAGTTTATCGGCGATTTTTAAAGCCAACTCACTTCGGCGAACCGGGTCCAGAGTAAAATGCGGATTTCCTTCGGGATGAACATCTCCCATAGCTCTTGTGATCGAGCCCATCGGTTTTTCAATCGGTGTGATTAGCGATCCAAGATCTAAGTAACCTTTTGAGCCGGCAGAAATCTTGGGATTACGCGCCCCTTTTATTAAAGTCGGAAGCCAACCCACTTCTAGTGATAAGCCATTGGTAATCACTAAATCAGCATCGCGCATTTTAACCATAAACGAAGGTTTAGCTTCGATATAGTGGGGGTCTTGCGACCCCTTTGCAATTTGCGAAAGATGAATATTATCGCCAGCAACGACAGTCACTAAAGCGGCAATATCGGCAGTCGTAGCCACCACGTTCAGCTTCGCTTGAGCGAAAGACGCCGCCACGAATATGAATAGGCCAATTAAAATAGATTTCATGATTTATCCTTTAGTAAGCGTGCGCAGGGTGAGCACCAATACTGTAATTAAATTGCAGAAGTACACGTTTCTCATCGTCTGTTGCACCGTCATTCAATTGATCGTATTGAAGGCGAATGCCAGAAAATTCTGAAGGAATATAACCGACTAAGATAGATTGTTTTTTCTGCTTTTCTGGAAGCGGCTCAAGGGCTGCTGGGTCTTGTTCTTTGAATGTTAATTCTTCACCGCGAACTTGTAACCACCAACGGCGTGCAAACTGGTATTGAATCCACGAAGCAAAACCTTCGGCATTTTCTTTAAAAGCGGTTCTGTTTTGTTTACGTTGCAAAAATTCAGTCGACCAAATAAAAGCTTTAGATTCGTTTTCGCGCCATTTAAAAGTCAGATCAGCACCGGCTAAATCTGTTTTTTCTTCATCGATATTTTTACCACTGGCACCAGAAAGACCTAACTCAAAAGTTAAAGTGTCGTTGATATCCCAAAGATTTTTTAAATGCCCAACCATCACTGTGCTGTTGGCGGAATTTGAAGCAAAATAATCTAAACCTTCAGAGCGGCCTGAGACACCTTGCAAAGTAAATTCAGAAAACCACGATGTCGGAAGTAGAACTGAAGCAGATAAACCCACATCGTTTAAACCTTCATCGCCTAATAAATACTGATTCGCCAGTGGCGCATCGATAAATGCAAAAGCGTGGGTGTGAAGCGTGTTGTGTTTACCGAAAGCTGTTTTAAATTTACCGACCTTAATTGTCATAAAAGGTAAATCCATACTTTCAGCAAAAGCCTCTTCAGGTTCAAACACCCATTCACGCGCTGGTGGGGTTACGCTATCATCAAATTCTTGATGTAAAGCAAACGTGCTGATAAAGCGCCAGTAAGGGTCAACGTCAGCTGAAAATTGTAATTCAGCTTCCTGCACAGTTAAACCATTGGGGTTTTCTACGTTAGCATCGTTTCCGCGGTTTGAATTCTGGTAAAGAAAAAGGGTGTTGATACCGATATCTGGGTTAAATGAATTACCACGCGACCTTAATTTAGAATCTGTGGCGGCTTGGGCGAATAATTGTGATGTAAATAATAAAATAGAAACAAATAGTTTCATGAAAAACTCCGTTAAATAGTTAAGTAATTTTAAAATTAGAAAATAGATTTAATTCTAAACAACGGGCGGTGCGCGGGCTTGGTGATAGTTATTAGGGCTATTTGAAATCCAGATTTGGATTTTTAAAGGAACAACATTATTAAAATTTAAAGTGATTAAATGTGGTTGCGTGTTTCCAGAAACAAACGGTGTCGCATGTCTGATCGATAAAAGCTGTAAAAACTTACAATGTTCGTGATTTTCATGCAGCTCAACTGTGGTTGGGTCTTCACTGGTATGGTGAACAACAAATTCGGGCTCACAATTTGTTTGAGATAAGTAGTGAGTCAGTTCATGGATCTGTTGCGTAAAAACTTGCGCAATGACAAAGCTTAAAATTAAAAAGAATTGCAGAAACTTTTTACTCACCAGAATTTAGATACCACAGTAAATCATGATATGAAAGGAAGCGCCGCTCCAGTCTCTTAACCAAGCCCTTTAATCGTCATGTAAATTCCTAAAACTAAAATTAAGCCAGAAACAGAACGTTTAAAAATTTTTTCTGAAAGTCTTTTTAAAACTAACATTCCAAAAACTGTTCCGACAAGCACTCCCAGGGTAGATAAAACTAGAAAGCGGGATTGTTGAAAAATTTCTGCGCCTTGCGTGGCTAAATAAATGGGCATGCGCGCGCCATCCACAATTAAACCTACCGCTGTTGCTGTCGCGATAAATGTATCACGGCTGACATTAAAACCAAGAAGGGCCGCGGATCTGATGCCACCTTGATTACCGACTAAACCACCCAATAAACCGGAAAGAGTTCCCATAAACCAAGCAGTCTTGTGCCCAAATTTAAATTTTTCATTTAAGCCAGAAGCTCCGGTAAAGCCAGCAAACATCAAAATGATTCCGAAAATTAAAGTTAAAGCGGTCGGGTTAAAAATTGAATTTAAGATAGCGCCGATTAATCCACCAACCGCACTTAAAATACCAAAGTGAAGTAAAACTTTTTTATCTAAATGCTGGCGAATCATCCAAAAACGCAAAGCTGTAGCAAAAAGATGCGGGATTGAAACTGCAGCGACAGCCACTTTTGTATCTGCATTTAATGCCAAGATCGGCGTTAAAACACTTCCTACTCCAAAGCCTGCAACTGAAGCAATGCCTCCAGCCATAAGAGAGCCAATAATTACTAATAAATCAAAATTTTCCATAACTTAACCTTGTTTTTTACGCTTATTAAAAGCTTTTGTAAATGGTGATTCCCACGGGCGAAGACCAATCACTAAGCCAAATTCAAAAGCATTCGGATGGTTGCGGTGAAGTTCTGAATCAGTGACGAGATCTTTACCAAGCTGTAGTAGTTTTTGTTTTAACTTCTGCGGATCACCGGGAATAAACGTCAGATTTAAAAACGTAAAGAACTCGTCATTATGAGCAAATTTCGTATCAAAAAACTTGGTTTTCATTAAACCTTCAAGATGTGTTCCTAAAGGGCCTTCTTTTCTAAAGCGAATTTGGCCTGAAAATTTTCGCTTGATGCGGTTTTTAGTTTGAACTTCGATCAGATCCCATTTTTCAAGTAAATTTAAAATACGAATATTTGTTGCTGCTGAAATTGTGTAATCGCGCACAATCTCAGTGGGATTAAAACCTTCAGCAATCAGTAAGAAGTAGTGAAGGGCTTCAGGTTCTTTAACTAATTTGTTTTCTTGATCGGGTGTTAAATAATAAATGTCAGAATTTTTTTGAAAAGGAATCTGCTGTAAGAATTCTCCTACCGGAATATTCATCAGCTCACACACACTTTCAATTTTTGAAAGAGAGATATCTTCTGAAGCCATAATTCTTTTTGTACTTGAAACAGAAAGCTTCCAGTTCTTAGCTAAATCCACGTACGTAAGGCCGCGCAATTTTAAATGTGACTTTAAATTTTCGATAATTAAAGACGTGTTTGATCCCATATGTAAACATTGCCTTATTGCGAGACGTTCGGCAATAAGAAGTATTAAAAAATAGTACCATTGGGTGTATAAAGTAATACTTTCAAACTTGCTCTTTAATTCAATCTACGACTAGACGATACTTAGATTCAGGAGATTGTTATGAAAAAATGGCTTACATACTTAAAACAGGCATTCTTTAAAACAAACACCACAGATTTTTACTACTTTGATGAAATGAAAAATTTTGAAGAACAAGAAAACCTTCGTCGCTCGGAATATCTAAGATCATTCTCTAAGGCGGCTTAGGAAGCTTCGTGCAAGTGACAGAATTCAAAATAAACTGTCACTTGCACGAAATTACGTTTATTTTTTAACAGTGATTTACATTTAAAAATCACCACATTGGCTTAAATAAAAAAGTGTTGTTCTTGTATCAGTCTGATACAAAATCGATTAAGTTCACTTCTGTAAACGTCGATTAGTTCTACATGTTTGGTGGAACTAGTGTGCGATTTATAATATTTCTAAGCAGTTTTCTGTTGTGTTACGCGGCTTTTGCGATGAATGGCAGAACGACTTACCAAGCCAAGATTGCAAAGCCTAATGGTTATCCTTTAGAGGCTGCCAGTGTGAATTTCAGATTCACGGTTTTAGATACCGTGGGCAGTTGTATTCTTTATGTTGAAGAATATTCAGCTATTAATATGACAGACACAAAAGGTCTTGTCTCGTTTGCTTTAGGTAATGGGTCTCGTTTATTTCCAACAAGTGGTACCTCTCAAACCTTTCAAACTATTTTTGATAACTCGGTGGCATCTTTTGCTTGTGAAAATGCCGGCATCTATATTCCAGGTCCGAACGATATTAGAAAAATCGTGATGCAGTTTAATGATGGAAGTGGCTGGCAAACATTACCGGCGATGACAATTAACTCTGTACCTTATGCGATGTATGCCAATGAATCTAATAATAGTAAAACCTTAAATAATAAATCTGATACTGCTTTTGTTGAATACACAACTCTTGTAGGCTTAGGATGTCAAAGTGATGAAGCTTTACGGTTTAATGGCGCAAGTTTTAGTTGTGTGTCAATAGCCACAAGTGCAACGGCTGTTATTACAGCTTTGGGTTACACTCCGGTGGAGAGTGTAAGTGCTACAGCACCGCTTATTTCAAGTGGTGGATCAAGCCCAACGATTTCAATCACGCAAGCGACGTCATCAACAGATGGTTATCTGTCATCGACTGACTGGGCCACATTTAACAATAAACAGACGGCAACGGCCGCAGCGATTATTGCAACACTGGGTTACACACCAGCAGATAGTTCTGTTTCAGGTACATATGTGCAAAAAGCCAATAACCTATCTGATTTAACGAACATTGCAACTGCCAGAACAAATTTGGGCTTAGGAAGTTTTGCAACAGCTAGCAGTCTTGATTTAGGCTCAGCAAGTGCCACAGGAATTATTTCTGATGCCCGCTTAGTAAATCAAAGCGCGATTACTTCGGGTACGCAATACACAAAAGTAACTGTCGATGGCAAAGGCCGGGTAACAGCAGGAGCAAACTTATCTTCAAGTGATGTCACAACAGCCTTAGGTTACACACCAGCAGATAGTTCTGTTTCAGGTACATATGTGCAAAAAGCCAATAACTTATCTGATTTAACGAACATTGCAACTGCCAGAACAAATTTGGGCTTAGGAAGTTTTGCAACAGCAAACAGTGTTGATTTAAGTTCAGCAAGTGCCACAGGAATTATTTCTGATGCCCGCTTAGTAAATCAAAGCGCCATCACATCAGGTACGCAGTATACAAAAGTAACAGTCGACGGCAAAGGCCGGGTAACAGCAGGAGCAAACTTATCTTCAAGTGATGTAACAACAGCGTTAGGTTTTTCTCCAGCTCAAGCTTCAAGTGCTACCCAATGGATAACTAATGGTGCAGCTATTGGTTATACTGCAGGTAACGTGGGCGTGGGTACAACCGCACCGGATTCTTCATTGCATGTTAAAACTACGACTGCTTGGTCTACATTAAAGGTACAAGCGGGACAAGTTCCTATTATTCATTTATATTCTGATCAGGCTAATGGCGGCATGAATCGCAATTGGTCTATCGTAAGTAATTACAATGCCATTGGCGGTTTAGAATTCGACGTATCAACTGCTGAAGGTGGTAATCCAACGGGTAATACTAAGATGTTAATTGCCAATAACGGTAATGTAGGTATTGGCACTACTGCGCCAGCAGCTAAATTAGATGTGCAAGGCCAAGTTAAAACATCGATGGGAGCACCGTTAGTTAATCCAGCCGGAAACGCTGTGGATTTTGCGACAGGAAATACCCAGTATGTGACATTCAGCTCGTGCCCAGGAAACGTATTAACTGTAAATCTTTATTCTATGTTTGAAGGCAGCAGTTACTCTATCGTGATCGTTGCACCAAGCAGTTGCTTAGTTGATTTTACAGGTACAACAAACGCTAACGGGGGATCAGGCGGAACAGCAGTTACGGCATTTAAATATCCAGCAGGACAGAAGTTTTCATCGACAGGAAACCCGATGGTGTATTCTTTCTTGCGAGCTAACAATTTTGTGTTTGTCGCACAAGTCGTCGACTTTCAATGATTCGGATAATTTGTCTTAGTATTTTTTTATTTTACGGTTTCTTCGGGAATGCTTTTTACCCGAACATGGCCTTTTGGAAAAGATCGGTCTATCCGGTTTTTGCAACAGTGAATTCAGCAGGTCTTGGCGCAACACCAAGCAATGATACCAGTCAAAGATATGTCACGGTCGGCGGCCCCGGAATTTTAACTTATAAAGCTATACTTATTACTTCAGGAACCTGTAACGACCCAGGGGTGGGGGCAAATCTTTTGGCCGCGCCCGAAGCAACTATTGCCACAAATTTTTACTTTACTCCGCCAGCAAATACGATCGATGATTTTTTCACAGTCTGCGTGATCGGTAAAAATTTTGTCGGTGCCTGGCAAAATGAAATGTTGCCAACCGCAAGTATTACCTTGCGTGTGAATACGATTAAGCCTGACATGGTTACTTTACAGCTTGATGGGGGCGTTACCGCAACTGATTCAAATGTTGTTAAAGTGCAGCTCGCAGCTTCGCATACTAATTTAAAAATTAATGGTTTTTGTCTAAAATCACAAATTGGTTCTCCGCCGCCAAGTGACCCGGCAAAAAATGATTCATGCTGGAAAGCCATTGATGGTATTAACCCACCGATTTCACCGGCGACAGTTATTAATTTTAGTAATTTTAATTTTAGTATTGGTTATGTGCAGGCCACGTATTCAGTTTACGCCTGGATAAAAAGTGAAGCTGGCGCTATTTCAACACTTTCAAATACCGGAGCGGGTACAATAGGTTTAGATAAATTTGATACGACGTACACGCCGCCGCAAGCGCCTGATATTCGCAACGTGTTGGCTTTAAATTCTGATACGCCGGCAAGTCCGATTTCAGAAGCGGATCTATTTATTCCTGCGGGACAATCAGTTTATGTTAAGTGGTATGCCTCTGATGATCTGGCATTGCCCAGTGATGCGATTTCAATTTCATTTACTTCAGATGAACAAAGTTTTACTTCGGTTGTCAGCGGTATAAGTAATGCTGTACAGGCCGGGTGTACAATTGATGGTAATGCAACCGGCTGTTACAGGTGGACCAACGGTTCGCCATATTCAACTTACTTTAAAGTGCGTGTGGGGGTTATTGATACGACAGGGTTAATCAGTTACGCTTCAGCTCCGCCGAATAACACAACGCCATTTTCAATTATCGCCGGTAATACAGACTTGGGATTAAATGGCAGTGCTAACACCGCCATCCTAAATACAAGAAATGCCGTAGGTACTAACAATGCGGGCCCTTCACGTTTTGTAGTTCGAAGCGATGGTAATGTTTATATCTTGGATGAACGTGGATTGATGCGCATTGACCCGTATGATGGTTTATTAAAACTTTATATACCTATTACGGGAACCGCAACGAATGGTCCAGTGGCCAGCGCAAGTTTAAAAAATCCAATCAAAATGGTTTTAGATGCTTCTGAAAATTTACTTATTTACGATTACGACTTAATTCGTAAACTTAATTTTTCTACGGGACAAATCACTACATTAATCGGCGGCGGCAATTCAAACGCTGATGGCACACTAGCCAGCAATTTTCAAATTAATCCTGTTGGCGGAAGTTTTGAATATATGTTATTCACCGTTTTACCAAATGGAAATATTTGGTTTCAAATTAACGATGATTTTATTCGTTCGCGCAGTTCGGGTGCAAAAGTCCGTTATTACAATGCCGCTGATCAAAAAGTTTATATCATCACGCCTTCAGGCAATGGTTCTCTAGAAGATGGTGCTTTTAACCCAGACACTTACGCTATTTACAATTTCGGAATCACTTTTGATCCCGACACATCAACAGTTTTAAAAATTCGTTCACGTTCAATTATTCCGACCTCAGGCGGTCATAATCCTCGCAGCGTAAGTTATAATCCCGTGCACGGCGGTGTTGAGGCGCCTCATATTCCGTTCGTCAACTACTGGGCCGACGACAACACAATTACTGCGATGAGTGGTGTGATGTACAACGTCGATCACTTTGATAGGCAGGGTATTCACAAATATAACCCAGCAACGAACTCCTGGGTTCGTCTTTTAGGAACCGGAACCAAAGGGCAGTGTGAAGACGGAACTGATGCTTTATCGTGTAGCGTCGATGTCAGCGATATGTATGTAAGCCCTGTTGGTACTATTTATTTTATGGACCGTAATCGCATTCGGGTGATTGATGCTAGCAATAAAGTGCAATCACTGTTTGGCCAATCAATGGCTTATGGTGATGGCTCAAAAGCCACGTCAGCACGTTTAGGCCGTGTACTGTGGATGGACAGTGCTGATGATGGGCGTATAATCATAGTTGATAACAATGAATTTCGTATTCGTGAGTTTACCGCCGGAGGTAACATAAGTCTTGTGGCTGGTAATGGAACAGATGCAGCACCAAACACGACAAATCCAGCAGTCAGCCAACCAATCACTGTAAAATATTGGGGCGCTACTTATCCGATGGTTGTTGATCCACCAACCGGAGATATTTTCTTTATAAGAAGTGGTTCAATTCTTGCGCGCTTAACGCGCTCAACAGGTTTATGGTCTGATGTGGCCGGTGGCGGTAGCACAGATTATACCGTGGCTGATGGTACAATTGGAAATCAAATTTCAATTTCTGGTTATCCGCAAGGGCCTATGGGTTATAACGGCACACAGTTAATGCGTTCAATGCATCAGTGGAACGGCACAACTGAAGTCAATTCTATGATTAAACTTTATAGCGTAGCTGACGGTACACAAACTCACTTAGCTGGGTTGAGCGGAATAAACGTTGATTCATTAAATAACTGTGCTGCGGGAAATCCAATAGCTACCTGTAAAGCGCCAGCAAATTTTAATCCATTTACAAAAGCGCAGTGGGATTCGGCCAATAGCCGTTGGTTAATCAATCATATCGGCAGCAGTTTAATCCGCACAGCCGTTGAGGGCGGAAACATCGGCGATTTAGTCAGCCTTCCGCGCGGCGCTCAATCGTTTCATTACATCGTCCGCAGTGGCGTGCCTTTTGTGTATTACTGTTCGGGCGGAAGAATTTATAAATACAATATGAACACATCAACAGAAACGGCTTTATTCTGGCCGAGTGCTACGATCACATGTGATGGTTATTCTATGGCTTGGAATCCTGCGCAAAGTGCCATTATCTTTCCGATTCTGCAAAATGGTTTAGGTGGCATTGCCCGTATTCTTGACCCGTGAGCCTACGGTTTAGGAAAAGTAATTAAAAAAATTAAACTTGTTGAACAGAGCGCTGTTCAACAACCAAGTGTAATCCTTTAGCCGAAGTTCCCAGCAAATTTTTGTAAAAGGCCGTGTCTTTTGAGACTTGAGTTTCAACAATAATTTGGCAGATCAGATTACTTGGTCCAGATCTCCAGGCGTGAAGATCAATCAGCTTAATACCTGCATCTTTTAATTTAGCGTGAACAGTGGCGGTATTAATTTCGCTGGGGTGATAATCAAGAAGTTCTTTTGCCGTGACTTTGCAAAGTGAATACGCCCATTTTAAAATCACTAAAGAACCGGCAATACCGATCACCGGGTCAAGCCAAATTAAACCAAAATATTTTCCGGCCAGTAAAGCTACAATCGCAGCAGCTGAAGTTAAAGCATCTGCAAGAACGTGCAGTACAGCGCTTTGATGATTGTGGTCATGCACATGATGATGGTGGTCGTGATCATGGTTGTGCTCGTGATCATGGTGATCATGACCATGTGAACCTAATAGCGCAAAGCTGGCTAAATTCACGAGTAAGCCTACAATAGCTACTAAAATCGCTTCATTAAATTCAATGGCTACGGGATTAAAAAATCTCTGCGCTGATTCATAAGCCATCCAAAGAGCAATGGCTGCAAGTCCAAGAGCACTCGTGTAACCACCCAGTGGAAGTATTTTGCCAGTACCAAATGTTAACTTTTTCTTTAACGTTCCCGATTTAGCTAAACGGTAAACTAGAAACGAAATGCTTAACGCACCAGCGTGTGAAAACATGTGATAACCATCAGCTAGTAATGCCATTGATCCTGTGTAGTAGCCGGCGGCAATTTCAATAACCATCATGAGAGCTGTTAATAAAACAACCCATAAAGTGCGTGTTTCATTTTTTTCAATTTCGTCAAATTCGACTTCAAGCTCTTTAGCTTGATTGCAGTGGTGCAAAGTACTCATTTCCAAAAGCTCCTCATGATTTCAATAACTTCTTCGCCACCGGTTGAAGCTTCTTTTTTAGTTTCAGCTTTAACAATATGTTCACGGATATGGTCTTCAACCAAATCGCCCATCAAGCCATTCAAGGCACCACGACAAGATGATAAAAGCTGCATAACTTGATAACAGTCTTTTTCTTGTTCGATCGCTTGGCTAAAAGCTTCGAGTTGGCCTTTTAGGCGGTTCACGCGAGCTAAGATCTTCTTTTTTTCACGAATCGTGTGAGCCATGAAATACCCCCGAGGCCTCTTAAATATAGGATAGGGGGGTATATTACAAGTGGAAATGTTGTAAAAACAGAAATTTAATTAAATTGATTAGCCAGGCCTGATGCTAATTCATCAGCCATCATAAGAATTTCGTTATGAATTTTGTCATAAGCCATAACATCGGCAGACCAATTACCATTTAAGCGGGCCGTTAATTCTTCGGCTGTGTAATCTAAATGTAACTTCATCATCTGTTTCATTTCAGCTAAACCCCAGTTATCTGGGTTAGCCGCGTGAAGAAAAGCTGCAATTTCATCAGCATTAGCGTACCAGTCAGCTAAGGCATTCATAAAATCAGTATTATTTCCGGATTTTGCCGCTAGAATTATTTTAACCGCAATTAAAATATGTTCTGTTAAAAGTTTACTTAATTGATTACCGGCTGCATTCCCATAAAAAGGTTTGAAGGCATCACCGATATCTTTTTGGTTCTGCAATAAGCGGCTCGCCGCTGCTGATTGATCCGGAAGATTGGCGAGTGCGCTGATCATGTAAACGCGTGTCCATGTGATATGGTCTTCCCAGAGTTTTCTTAAGTCTGTGCGTAATTGGCATTCATCAATAGCAGGGCCGCGTTCTAATGGTCGCGCTATGGGTTGTAATACCTCACGTGAGGCAAAACCTTGCGCTATCACAGATGCGAAAAGTAACGGAAATAAAACTTTTAATAATGACTTCATGTCGATTTCTCCTTTGTTTTTTTCTCAGAAACGAAAAACTACAGAAGGATTGCAAACTTCACTCCAGATAAAAATCGGGCAGAAAAAGCCGGGCATTTTGCAACGTGGACCCGTGTTCAGCTTTTGCAAAGAAAATAGATTTATGAGAAGAATAATTTTTATTTTCGTTGTTTTATTCAGTTTTAAAACTTGGTCGCAGCATGAAAGTCACAAAGCTCAGGAGACCTTAAGTCGTAGTGAGTTTCGTTGGATGCTGCATGTAAATGCGTTTTTAGTACAAAGCTTTCAAGAAGGTCCGCGCGGTGACAACGAGTTTTTCGCCCCCAATATGTTTATGGGAGATTTCGGCACAAACGCGACTGAAAATCAATTTGTTAACGTCAATATGATGTTAACAGCTGAACGCTGGACATACCCTGACGAAGGCGCGCCGCAACTTTTACAGGTTGGTGAGCTTAATGAAGATGATGAACCTTATATCGACCATCAGCATCCACATTCCTCGCCCATTATGGGGCTAACCTTCAGTGATACGATCAATTTTGATAAAAATTTTTTAAAAATATTTTTTGCCCCGCGAGGCGAAGCGACCGAAGGTCCACAAGCTTTCATGCATAGAATAACGGGGCAAATTAATTCTGAGCCTCCGCTGGGACATCACGTAGGTCAAGATGTAGCTCACATCACGAGTACGGTTTTAGGCGCCTCGTTAAAATTAGATCGTGTAACCTACGAAGCTTCAGCTTTTCACGGCAGAGAACCTTCTCCGACTGAGACAGATATCCCCATGGGAGAATTAAACTCTTACGCCGGAAGACTTATTTATGAATTTGATGAAGAATCTTCAGCCATGATTTCAGCCAGTTACGTTAAAGATCCTGAAGAACATGATTCTGATTTAGATCATATCAACCGGTATTCAGCTTCGTATTACAGTGAGTCTGATGTTTTTTCTGAAATTAAATTTAATAACACTTTTATTTTTGGTTTGGTGAATGGCTTAGAACATATTTCAGCTTTAAGATCGTTCGTAGATGAATTTTTAATTCATGCCGCCGATAGCCCGCATAATTATTGGGGCCGCCTTGAGGTTTTAGAGCGGGCGCCGGCGCAGTTAGGTTTTATAACGACAGATCCGCTTGATCCGCAATATGTAACAGCTTTGACCTTAGGGTACACTCATAAATGGAAAGTGAACGAGCAAGAATTAGGGTTGGGTTTTGCTGCTACAAAAAACTTTCTTCCATCAGATTTTGATGATGTCTACGGTGATGACCCCTGGGCAAGTAAAATTTTTGTGCAGTGGAGTGCCATGAAAATGAATTCGCGTTAGCGAAGCCATTTTTCTAAAGCTTGCCAAACTTTTTGAAAATCGACAGGTTTAGTTAAATAATCATCCATACCCACATCAAAACACTTCTGTTGGTCAGCACCCATAGCAGAAGCGGTGAGAGCGATAATGGGGATTCTTTTTTGCCCAGAAGCTTTTTCATTTTCACGAATTTTTTTAGTAGCTTCAAAACCATCCATTTCAGGCATCTGGCAATCCATTAAAATTAAATCGTAAGGCACTTTACTTAGAGCGGTAATGACTTCTTGACCGTTAGCTACAGCATCAGCCCGGCAACCCATTTTTTCGGCAAGCTTAATGGCGATTTTTTGATTGATCGGGTTATCTTCGGCAATCAAAATACGGCCAGAAATTTTTTCGCTCGTATACTTAGGAATTTGTTGATTGTGAGTCAGGGCTACATTTGATTTTGCAGGATTTAGTTTTACGGTAAACCAGAATGTCGAACCTTTTCCTAGTTCGCTGCTAACGCCGATAATTCCGCCCATCATATGAGCTAAGCTTTTGCAAATAGAAAGGCCAAGACCTGTTCCGCCGTATTTACGGGTATTTGATGAGTCAGTTTGCGAGAATTTTTCAAATAACGTTGAATGCATGCT
>JAMPXC010000009.1 GCA_023701385.1 Pseudobdellovibrio sp. | reverse complement strand
TTCGCATACAAGTCAAAAAACACGCCGTGAATTTGAAGTCATTAAAAAACTGTTCAGAAAAATATTATGCCCGGCGTTAAGAATGCGTTATTGATCATTTTTTATAAATTTTTCACAATAAAAAACAAGGAATAGTTAACGTGATTAAATTTGCGTCTAACTAAGCACAAGTCGAGCACGCAGGCTCGCGTAAGATAGGTAACTATGTTTTTTTATGAAACGACGGTGCAAGAAACGCATCTCGATGTTTTCGGTCACATGAATAATGCTCGTTATTTAGAGCTTTTTGAACAGGCCCGCTGGGATATCATTACCCAAAATGGCTTCGGTTTAGCCAAGATCAAAGAATCGGGTCAGGGGCCGGTGATTTTAGAAGCGCACTTGCGCTTTTTGAAAGAGCTGTATGCCCGCGCGAAAATCAAAATTTCGGTGGAATGCACTGAGTACAACGGTAAAGTTGGTAAATTAAAACAAGAGATGATCAACGATAAAGGCGAAGTGTGTGCTGAGCTGATCGTGGTTTTTGCGCTGTTTGATTTAAAGGCTCGTAAAATCATTACGGCCACTGATGAGTGGAAACACGCCGTCGGTATTAAGTAAGCTGTTCCAGAGTCCATCGTGCAAGTTCAGCGAGTTTGGCGTCTTGCACGTAAGGTTCAATCAAAGGTTTAAGATTTGTCATGCGGCGGTTAGCGATAACCACCATGGCGTTACGTTTTAAACCAAAGCCGCCAGAGCGTAACATCGGCGTTCCGTAAAACATCTTCTGAATTTTTTTATTCGATGATTCTAAAATCGTGCGAAAGAAATTTTCTAATTCCTGCTCTTTTTCTTGAGATAGCGTTGTAACAAGCTGTTGCGATTTTTTACTGTCATCAGGAAGAAGCACATTTAATCTTTTTTGATTCCACGGGCAGACGGTTTGGCACATATCGCAGCCAAAAAACCAATCGCCGATTTTAGCGCGTAATTCAACCGGGGCTACGGTTTTAGATTCAATAGTTAAATACGAAATACATTTATTAGCATTAAGCTGTTTATCGCCAGATAATGCGTCTGTCGGACAGATATCGATGCATTTTGTGCAGTTCTTGCAAAGGTCTTCATGCAGCGGAAGTTTTTCAGTTACTTCAAGTGAAGTTAAAATTTCGGCTAAGAAAAATAGACTGCCTTTTTGTGAATGAATAATACAGGTGTTTTTACCAAACCAGCCAAGACCCGCTTGGTACGCCAGATCGCGCTCTAACACCGGGCCTGAATCCACATATTGAAGAAAGTGTTCATTCGGATATTTTTCTTTGAAATAAACAATGGCCGCCGTTAATTTTTCTTTAAGCCAGAAATGATAGTCTTCGTTCTGGGCGTAAAGGGCTGCGCGCGCTGGAATTTTAGTTTCATAGGGGCGAATCGCCGGAAAATAATGAAAGCCCACCGTAATGGCCGAACGTAAACTTTCGTGAAGAATTGTCGGATCTTCTTTGGTGGGAAGATGAGTTTCAAGATAGTTCATATCGCCATGCTGACCGCCAGCGATCCAGTTTTTGTAAAACTCAATGGTCATAGGCTTAGTCAAGGCGGTAGCGCTCACTAAATCAAAACTTTGTTCAAGCTTAATAGCTTTAAGATGCGCTTTAAGTTCTGTGTCGCGCATAAGATCCAACGGATCTTTGAACAAATTTTTTATTGAGTGTGGCTCTGAAACCATGAATGATAGTGTATATGAGTCACTCTGTTTATGAAATCGATTTTACCAATCAGCTGAATTTGTTAGATTCGGCGAGTTTTATTTACAAGATTGCTCATCGTTTAAGTGAGAAAAAGCGCGCCTGCTGGGTCGCAGGCGGGGCCGTTCGTGATTTTTGGTTAGGACGCACACCTAAAGATATTGACCTGGTCACTGACGCAGAAGATGCCGAAATCTTAGAACTTTTTCCTAAAGCGGTTTTGGTTGGCCAAAAATTCGGTGTTTATAAGTTGCCGTTTCATCACGAGGGCCGAAACATAATAATTGATTTAACGGTATTTCGCGATGAAGACAATTATGTCGATGGACGTAGACCGCAAACCATTAAACGTGCGACGCCGCTAGAAGATGCTAAACGCCGTGATTTTACCATTAATGCTTTATTTTATGACTTAGAAAACTTTGAAGTGATCGACTATGTCGGTGGTGTTGAAGATCTGCAAAACAAGGTTCTTAAATGTGTGGGCGATGCCAACCGAAGGCTTAACGAAGATCATTTACGTTTATTACGCTTAGCGCGGTTTAAAGCGCAGTTTGGCTTTTCAGTGCCTGCAGCGGATTTACAGGCTGCTATAAACCTTTCAGATTTAATCCGTACGGTGAGCGGTGAACGCATTTACGAAGAAGTTTTAAAAATCGTCAATAGCCATAGCGAAGTTGATTTTTGGTCGCAGGAGTTAACCCAGAAACTTTGGTTTTCGTTAGGGGCTGAAATTAATCCTGATCAGCTAGCAAAGATTCCTTTACTTAAACAGACGGCTTTTTCCGTGAATCAACAACTGGTGATGAGTGTTGTGGTTCTTTGGAAATACGCTCCAGAAACGGTTGAGTTTTTAAAAGCCCGTCTTAAATGTTCAAAAGAAGAAGCGCAGTTTGCAAAGAAAGCGATCGACTATCACGTTGAGGTTGCTAAAGGCAAAGCTGCGCTAGATATGGCGTTAACGGTCGATACTGAGCGTGACCGCGATATGGTTTTAAATATTTTTGAGTTTTTTGCAGCTAGCGGAGATTGTCTTCAGACTTATTTAGCTGATGTGAAACAGTATTTAAAAACTCATCCAAAACCGTTATTAACGGGTGGGGACTTGGTCGGAAAGTGTGAGCCAGCAAAGACTTTAACGCTGCTTCAACTTGTACGCCGTATGCAGTTTGAAAAAAAAATCAGGACTTCTGATGAAGCCCTGGTCTACTTGAAGAATCAGAATTTAATTTCGTAAGCTAGCTGACTAATGTCGAAGACATTGAGCTACTAGTTGAAAACGATAAATTCAAAATGGCAGATGCCGCCATTTACTGTAAATGGAATCACTAAACTTTGACCGTTCGGATTTACATTTGTTGGAAGATTTTTTGTAAAACAAGCTTCAGGGCGGCCCATGCCGAATTGAAAACCCGCAGTACTCGCTTTAGTTTTGATAAGGCCGTAAATCATGTTACTGATTTCGCCTACACCATCAAGAATGTCTTGTGATTCAGGGTCAACTTTATCACCTAACATACCTTCAAGAATTTCAACCACTGGTTTTGGGTCGAAGTGAAAGCGCACTTGAAGCGGCTGTTCGTTTTGTTTGATATTAACAATCACAGAAATAGGTGTTGGAGCTTGCCAAGTGGCCGCAAAGAAGTGCGGTTTAAATTCTGTCTTAAAAGGGCCTAGTTGAGCAAGGGTACCTTGAATACCGGCGCAGATATTTTCCACCACTAATTTTTCGAAAACAGGGTGTTTTAGAGTGGAAAGTTTTAATGCCGTAGACACCTTATGCCGCCTTTGCGCCGTTATGTTTTGCGTACACGCGGCCTAATTTTTCTTTTAATGTGGCAGCGTTGAAAGGTTTAACTACGTACTCAGAAACACCGGCTTTAGCAGCCTCGATGATCTGTTCTTTTTCACTCTCAGCCGTGACCAGCATAAAAGGTGTATCTTTAAATTTTGCATCTGCTTTACAGGCTTTTAAAAGCTCAAGACCTGTCATATTCGGCATATTCCAGTCGGAAACTATACACTGGAAGGGTGATCCGCCATTGGCTGCGTCTTGGATTAATTGAAACGCGGCTTTTCCGTCTTCGGCTTCGTGAATATCTGAATAACCTAATTCGGTAAGTACTTTTTTAACTACTTTTCGCATTGTTGCAAAATCATCTACGACTAAAAACTTGGTATTTGGATTAAACATACTAGACTCCTCAAGGTGACTCATCGGTTAGTCTGTGGCGGTTCTTGTGTGGATTTCTACATATTTCACGATTTTTTCATGGTTTTGACGGGGGGCGGTCTAGTTTTTAAAAAAATAAAAGACATAGGTATTGCGTTCTTCCAAAAGTCTGTCAGACTTAAATTCAGGTTGTTGTTGTTCAAACTGAAACAAAGTCGAGATAAGGAAATCGAGACTGATCTCAGAGTGACGCAAAGAAAAAGTAGCTATAGTAAACAAAAAACAATTAAGCAGGAGGAGCAAGGATGCTCAGAGATATCTTAATTCAAAAGGGTCTTTCAAATCGTGAAGCGGAAGTTGCAGAACTAGTTTCTAAAGGACTTTCTAACAAGGAAGTTGCAAACCAACTTTTCGTAACTGAAAAAACAGTTAAATTTCACTTAACAAACATCTACAAAAAAATGAATGTTAAATCACGCGCACAACTTATCGTATGGTGCTTACCTCACCTTGGATTTGTTGAATCAGAAGCACGTGTTGAAGCGACTCAACCTGCTGGAGCAACTGCATTCAATACGCAAGCTACACAAACGATCCCTGCTGGTAACACGACTATCACGTTACCTGGTGGCGGTATCGGCCGTAACAACGGTGACTTAGGAGTTTAATCCTAAGTTGATTTAGTTAAATAAATCTTAAAGGATGATCGAAAGATCATCCTTTTTTTTATCTTCGGCGGTGCTAATTTGTTAAGAGGAGAATCATCATGTTAGATTCTAAATCGGTTTCTCGTTCTCAGGTTGTTATGACCCAATTAGTTTTACCTTCACACACCAATGCAATTGATACGATTTTCGGGGGCACGATTATGTCATGGATTGATATCTGTGCAGCGATCGCAGCGCAACGTCATTCGGGCAGAGAAGTTGTAACCGCTTCTATTGATCGTTTAGATTTCGTGGCTCCTGTTAGAAAAGGCTGGGTGGTAAACCTTAAAGCCTCTGTTAACTTTGTTTCAAATTCTTCAATGGAAGTCGGCGTTCGTGTAGATGCTGAAAATCCTAAAACCGGTGAAGTTTTTCATACTGCCTCTTCGTATTTAACATTTGTAGCCTTAGGCTCTGATGGCCGTAAAACGAAAGTTCCAGGTCTTATCTTAGAAACAGACGTAGAAAAACGTCGTTTTGAAGCGGCTAAAAAGCGCCGTGAATACCGCATCTCTCAACGTCAGGGATAATGTAATCATCGTCTCATTTAAAGACATGACAGTAAGTCTGACATGTCTAATGTTTGATGAACTCTTTCAAAAGGTTGAGTGAAGTTATGAGCTTAAGCCTGCTCCACTTTTGAAAACTGCATATAAGCTATTCGCTCAAAATCAATTTATAACTCGCACCTTCGTTTAAAGCCGTTGGCTAAGTCTTTGCTTTATAGTTTCTCGGGTGGGGGAACGAAACATGTATATTAAATCAGGCAAGCAGTCCAAAAAGCAGGAGCAAGTTTTTTTATTCGTACTTATCGTATTGCCGACTTTAATTCTTTGCGTTTTCTAAGCGAAATCATTCACTAAAATTGAGGTAGATCCTATGTCACGCTATCGTGTGCTTTTAATTACATTTGTACTTGTTCCGACTTTGCTTTTCTCTTTTCAGAATTGTTCTTCGTCGCAAATGGAATTTAAAGTTGATCCGGCATCATTGGCGATCGAAGTTCCGATCTGCCGTGAGATGACGGCTGTAGAGATTGAGCCAAAACTTAAATTTGAATGGGATTATGCAAAAAGTTTTGAGCCGCTTTATAGCCAAGTGATGTCAACTCCGGTGGTAGGTGATCTTGATGGTGATGGTGTTCCAGAAATCGTGTTTACAACTTTCAAGGGTAATGCCTACACATCATCTGGTTACATTCGTGTGATTAACGGAGCTGACGGCCACGAAGAATGGACAGCTCATAAGCCAGAATTAATGGCCTATGGTACAATTGCACCGTTATTGATTGATATTGAGGGTGATGGCAAGGCTGAAGTCATTTATTTAAATAAAGCGGCTTCGGGCACAAATGTGGTTGCGCTTAATTACGATGGGACTCAACGTTGGATTATTAATAAACCAACAAGTGCCACAGTGACCGATGATTCACTGTCAGCGACTGATTTTGACCGTGATGGGATTGCAGATATCGTAGCACCTGGTTTTGTGGTTTCAGAAAAAAATAAAATACCCTATATCAAAACTCAGCTTGAGTTAGTTGCGGGCTATAACATTCCGGTGAATTTGCAATTAGCGCAACCAAGTTCAAAACCGAAAATGAATATCGTCAACGCTATGGGCATTATGGATATGTACGGTAAGACGGTGGCTAAATTTAATAAAACGGGTCATCCGGCCATAGCTGATATTTATCCTGGCGAAGCCGGGTCAGAAATTGTTTTAATCGGGGGCGGTACTTTTCAGGTGTATTCGGCGCAAGGAAAAATTCTTGTTGATAAAACTTTAACTGAACACACTGAAAATACTTGTTCGGGTACCATTGGTGGTGGACAAGCAACCATCGGTGATTTTGATGGCGACGAAAAATCATTAGAGATCGCCGTAGCTACAGGTCGTTCGTTAACAATTTACGATGTGAACGGAAATAAAATTGCCGGAAGCTTAACACGCGATTGTTCGTCACGTAAAACCGGTGTGGCTTCGTTTGATTTTAACGGTGATAAAAAACCTGAAATCGTCTACGCCGATGAACAGTATCTTAGAATTTATGAATTAGATGGTTCTTTAAATTTACGCCCGGTTTGGGAAATTAAAAATCCAAGTGGGACTTTAAGTGAATACCCGGTTGTGGCTGATGCTGACGGTGATGGTTATGCCGATCTTGTGGTGGCGCAAAATTCATACTCTTACGATACAATGCCAGACAGCCCTTTTTATAAAATGAACGGCGTAAGGGTGTTTGGACCGACAGTTAAAGGTTCTTGGATGCCGACACGTGCCGTATGGAATCAGCATAACTACTTTATTACAAATGTAACTGATGATTTAAGACCGACAACGACAACTTACACCATGGGGCAGTTGCCGAAGTCGTTTAAGAGAAATACTTTTCAGGATATTCCTGAAGTTAAGTGCCAATAGGGGGATTTATGACAGTAGATTTTTTCAAAAAACTTAACATCTTCTTGTGCTTAGTTTTAGCCGGGTTATTGATCGTGCAACATTCCGGCGTGATCTAAGATGTCTATCTGCAAAGCTTGGTGATTTGTTCTTTTAACTTTTCGTAAGCTTTAGCGTCTGATTGATTATTAAGTTCGTTAATAAATTCAGCGTTTGAACAGCTTTCTTTAGAAGCGTTACCTTCAGCGATAATTTTTAACGGCTCAAGCATTTCGATATCTAAGGCCATTTGATTACCTTCGGCAGTTAACTTTTGGCCTTCTTTTTTATCAAAAGCATTATACTTTTTTTGAAGCCCAGCTTCGATATTTTTAAATTCTTTTAAAAATTTAGCTTTATCGCCAGACATCGTCACAGCGTCTTCGTACGATCTTTGAAACTCATCGTAATCTTTTTTTAATTCAGGAGAAAGAGACGTCGGTGTCGAAGCAAAAGCTGACACAGAGATAAGAAGAGTAGTGATTAATCCTAATTGTTTACGCATGAGCGAGCTCCTTCTTTGTTGTAAGCTGCGCGTTGCTCAGCTGACATATCGCCAAGTAATTGCTTTTGTCTTTTTTGCATTTTACCAATATAAGTTGTTAGGTTGGTACCTTTGCTGCCTGACATTGGTTTTTGAATTTGGGTAACAAATTGAGTCGGAGATAATTTCGTTAAGCGGCGAACAGCAGCGCGGGCTGCAGCACGTCCACCGGGGCCGTAGCCATTTAGTAAAGCTAATTCAGTTGCACGTGGAAGAACGGGGTTGCCTTTGTGTTTGGCGATATAGCTTTCCATGACCGGTTCAATATCTTTATCCCAAGAGTTCGCCATGCCGATTAAAGTATAAAGAACGTTGCGCTCCATACCTTCACCGTACTCAACAAACTTACAGCGATTGTTATTTAGACGCACTGGCTTTTTAACATCTTTTTCGGCAATTTTTTTAGCGATTTCGCAATCTGCATCAGACGTGTTCGCCACTTTTTTTAAGATGCCTAAGCCACGGTGTTTTTGATTGATGTCATCAACGAAAATTCCTGTTAACTGGCCTACACCCACACCACCATTATAAGCGTAGTGCGGTTTGAAGCCTGATTCTAAAGAATACATTTCAAATAAACCCGCAGGAGTCAGTGGAAGGTTAGTCATTTTTTTTACGCATTTATAAAAATCAGTGATCACTGCATTTTGATAACGCATTAAATTTGAATCGAAGCAGAAATTATATTTTGAAGAAAGCTTGCCTTCAGGGCATTTTAATTCTGTCGTTGGGGCGTCAACTTTTCCTGAAGCTGAAAGGCAATCTGTACGAAGAAGTAGGCGGGCATCAGGAGCGACTTTGCGAAGCAGTTCAGCCGTTGCTTGATTGTTTAAACTTAAAGGTCCATTGCCTGGGCCTTGTTGACAGGCGACGCAGCCAGCTAAAGGTGGCTCAACCGGTGCATGTTCTAAATTATATTTGTGAGTTAGCTTTGCAGTGATTTGGCTTGAGTTTTTAGCTCGTCCTAATTGCTGAATCAGGTGGTTATTGCCAGGAGTTCCTGAGAGACACTGATCGCCTGCAGCCTGTGCTGTTAATGGAAAATACATTAAAGTTAAAGCTGCGCTCACAAGAATAAATTTAAGATTTATCATTCTTAGATTGTAGCAAGTAAACTAACTATTTTACGAGGAAATCACGCCACTTGTTGATTAAGGTCGGGGTCATCAGTGCGTAGCACACGGTGCCCTCGGTAGCAGGCTCTTTACGGGTGATCTTAGCTTCTCGACTTAGGTCATAAATCTTAAATTCCTGCGTGTGTGAGAAGTATAATTCTACTTCGGTCTGCATTTCGTTGATGGAATCGGCCATCACTTTTTTAAGCTGCTCAAAACCCTGTCCTGTTAAGGCACTTACGAACACGCGGGGAAATTGTTTGACTCTGAACTGGCGGTCGACTGAGGCCACATCAACTTTATTAAAAATGTGAATGATTTTTTTATCTTCCCATTTAAATTCTTTAATTAAGCCATCGACAACTTCAATTTGTCTTTCCATATTTGGCGAAGATAAATCAATCACATGAAGTAAGATGTCAGCCTCGGCCGATTCTTCAAGTGTGGCTTTAAAGGCTTCGATAAGTTGGGTTGGTAATTTTCTGATAAATCCCACGGTATCAGTCACAACCGCTGGTGGGCCTTCATCTAAGAAAACTTTTCTTGTTGTCGGATCAAGAGTCGCAAATAACATGTTCTTAGCCATAACTTGCGCGCCGGTTAAACGATTTAATAAAGAACTTTTTCCGGAGTTGGTATAACCAATTAACGCAAAACTTGGCACTTCGTTTCTACGACGAGATTGTCGATGTTGCGAACGGTGCTGAGATACCTCTTCAAGTTTCTTTTTGATCAGCGCGATTTTTTCTTTGGCGCGACGACGGTCGTTTTCTAGAGCTGTTTCGCCAGGGCCGCGCGTACCGATACCACCACCTAAACGTGATAACGATTCATTCCATGCACCGATCATGCGGGGCATTTGATCTAATAGCTGTGCCAGTTCAACTTGAAGTTTACCTTCGTAGGTGCGGGCACGTTGGGCGAAAATATCTAAAATTAATTGCGTACGATCGATGATGCGCACGCCGATTTCAGTTTGTAAGTTACGAGATTGAATGCCTGACAACTGGTGGTCTATCACAACGACTTGCGCGCCGGATTCTTGTACCATTTCTTTAATGTCAGTTACTTTTCCAGAACCGATCAGGGTGCTGGGATTCCATTGAGGTAAAACTTGAACGGTAGAGCCGATGACTTCGCCACCGGCTGCAGAAACTAATTCCTCAAGTTCGCAAAGATTTTCTTTAATTTCAGTTAAGGGTTCAGTTTTTAAACCTACGCCGACAACAATAACCTTATCTTTGTCTCTGATTCGTAGTTCGTTCACTAGTTTTTCACCATTAGTGTTTTACCTGTCTGCGATCTTTAATGATCTGTGCTTCAAGTGCTGTTAATACAACCGAGCTAAAAATTGTTTCTTCTGTAGTAGTACGTTGTAACACGTTAGCTGCACGACGTACGCCCATTAAGAATGGCCCGATAACTTCTACTTTACCTAATTGTTGTAAAAGTTTGTAAGAAATATTTGCAGATTCTAAATTCGGGAAAATCAACACATTCGCTTCGCCACCTAATTGCGAGAACGGGAAGATGCGGTTTTGAATTTCAGAATTAACGGCCGTGTCAGCTTGCATATCGCCTTCAACCACTAGGTCAGGGCGGATTTGGCGCACGATTTCTGCCGCTTTTCTCATTTTTGCCGGAGTTCCGTTTTCACCGCTGAAGTTTGAAAAACTAAGCATAGCAATTCTTGGTTTTTGACCGAAGTGTTCAGCCACGATCGCCGTTTGGATCGCGATTTGTGCTAACTGTTCAGCTGTCGGGTTAAAATTCACCGTTGTATCTGATAAGAATAAAAATCTGTTATCAGAAATTAAAATATTTAAACCAGCAGGTACGTGATCTTTTGCTAAACCAATGGTGTGAAGAATTGGTTTTACCGCATCAGCGTAATTAGTAGTAGCGCCGTTCACCATACCATCAGCATCACCTTGGTCGATCATCATCGAAGCAAAGTAGCTTGGGTCATTCATTAAACGTTCAGCTTCTTTAATATTTACGCCTTTACGTTGGCGGCGTTTGTAAAGCTCTTCAGCGTATTGGTGAAATTTAGCGTGACCTTGGATATTTAAAATCTCGATGCCATCCATATCGACGTTATGTTTTTTAGCTTTTTCGCGAATTGTATCTGGATTGCCGATCACGATAGGACTACAGATTTTTTCATCGATTAAAGCGCGGATTGATTTTAAAATTTTAGAGCTTGCGCCTTCTGGAAACACAACGCGTGGAAGTGCTCCCTGACGTTCGCTGTTCGCATGAACTTGGTTAATCACAGAGCGAATAAATACTTTTTGTGGGCCTTGAATGGCTTCTAAGCGCTCATGGTATTTGTTCCAGTCATCGATTTTAACACGGGCTACACCTGTATCCATCGCAGCTTTAGCCACAGCAGGAGCAACCCACATTAAGACGCGTGTATCAAATGGTTTTGGAATTAAATAGTCGCGGCCGAATTTAAATTTTTGCCCGCCGTAGCTTGCAGAAACCGTATCAGGAACTTCTTCTCTGGCTAATTTTGCTAAGGCATGAACCGCAGCTAATTTCATTTCTTCGTTGATTTGAGTCGCGCGCGTATCGAGTGCGCCACGGAAAATCGACGGGAAACCTAAAACGTTATTTACTTGGTTAGGATAGTCAGAACGGCCAGTGGCAACGATCGCGTCAGCGCGCGCGGCACGAGCGGCATCTGGAGTAATTTCTGGATCAGGATTTGCCATCGCGAAAATGATTGGATCTTTCGCCATGGTTTTAACCATATCACCAGTGACTGCACCAGCTGCGGAAAGTCCTAAAAACACATCAGCCCCTTCTAAGGCTTCAGAAAGAGTGCGTTTTGTCGTGTTGTTGGCAAATTCTTCTTTGTATTTGTTCATACCATTTGTGCGACCTTTAAAAATCACACCGGTAGTGTCACACATAATCACGTTTTCTTTTTTAACACCAAGGCTAACAATAAGTTTTGTACAAGCAATGGCAGAAGCACCAGCACCGTTAACAACTAATTTAACTTCCGAAAGTTTTTTGCCAACGATTTGACAAGCATTAATTAGCGCTGCACCAGAAACAATCGCTGTTCCATGTTGGTCATCATGAAATACCGGAATGTTCATTTCTTTTTTTAATGTTTCTTCAATTTCAAAACATTCAGGGGCTTTGATATCTTCTAAGTTAATTCCGCCGAATGTGGGTTCTAATGTTCTAACGGCTGCGATAAATTCTGCCGCTGAAGAAGATTTAACTTCGATATCAAAAACATCAATGCCGGCAAAGTTCTTAAATAAAATTCCTTTACCTTCCATCACTGGTTTTGAAGCCAGAGGTCCAATATTACCTAAGCCTAGGACCGCAGTACCATCAGAGATCACCGCCACTAAATTACCTTTTGTAGTGTAGTCGTAAACCGCATCCGGGTTTTTCGCGATAACTTTACAAGGTACAGCAACACCTGGCGAATACGCTAAAGCTAATGCTTTCTCGGTGTTACACGGTTTTGTTGAGACAACTTCGATCTTGCCTGGCCTTCCCATTTGGTGGAATTCAAGGGCTTGTTTATCAAAATTTGAACGGTCAGTTGATTTATCAGATTGAGTAGTTTTGTTGTGAGTAGACGATTTTTGCAAAATAAACTCCTAGAGTTTTCATTCTAAGTTTTACCCCTTAAAAGGGTCAACAACACCTGTGTCCTATATTGATAGGCGTCATTTGCTTTAGCCTAAATTTGGGCGTACGCTTAATAGGTCTATTTTAAAGTTACAGTGAGGTAAATGATGTCAAACAGGGATGTAGTGATTGTCGAAGGAGTGCGTACTCCATTTGCAAAAGCAGGAACAAAATTAAAAAGCGTGCATGCAGCAAAACTTGGCCAAGTGGCTATGAAAGATTTGTTGGCGCGTACAAATTTAGATGTGAGCGTTGTTGATGAAGTCATCATCGGTAACACAGGTTCGCCATCTGATGCCGTAAATATTTCGCGTGTGGTGGCGTTAAATGCCGGAATCCCACAAAAAACTTCTGCAGTCACTGTGCACCGTAACTGTGCTTCAGCTTTAGAAGCTATTTCTGCAGGTTACGAAAAAATTAAATCAGGAACGATGGATGCAGTGCTTGTCGGTGGTACTGAAAACATGTCGCAAATGCCATTGATTATGCCTCCGTCGATCACATCAATTATCGAAAGATTAGGATCGGCAAAAACGGGCGGTCAACGTTTAGCAGCTCTTTGGGATTGGTTTAAAGCCGATCTTTCGCAGATCAAAGAGATGGTAACAACAGCTCCGATGGCAAAAACAAAATACAAACCAATTATTTCAATCGTTGAAGGTCTGACGGATCCTTTTGTCGGAATCAACATGATGGGTACAGCTGAAATTTTAGCAAAAGAGTGGGGGTTAACTCGTGAAGCACAAGATGCTTTCGCATTAGCATCACACTTAAAAGCAGCTGGAGCCAAAGCCAAATTTGCAGAAGAAATGACGCCGCTTTATGTTGAACCAGATTTCAAAGACGTGGTGACTGAAGATATCGGTCCACGTGCTGAGCAAACAATGCAAGCTTTAGGTAAATTAAAACCAATGATCGATAAAGTGACGGGAACAATCACTGCGGGTAACGCGTGTCCGATCACTGATGGGGCTGCGATGATGTTAATTATGTCGCGTGAAAAAGCCACGGCTCTTGGTTATAAACCAATCGCAAAAATTCGCGGTTATGCGTTTGCAGGTTGTGAGCCGGAAAGAATGGGATTAGGTCCTGTGTACTCAACACCGATCGCTCTTAAGCGTGCTGGTCTTACAATGAAAGACATGGGCCGCGTTGAACTTAACGAAGCTTTCGCAGCCCAAGTAATGGCATGTCAAAAAGCGATGGATTCAGACAAATTCGCGCAAGAAAAATTAGGCTTATCAGCAAAAGTGGGAACAGTGAATGACGACATCTTAAACGTCAATGGCGGAGCGATTGCGCTTGGACATCCAGTCGGCGCTACAGGAACTCGTTTAGTCTTAACTTTAGCGAAAGAGTTAAAACGCTCGAATAAACAATTCGGATTAGCAACTTTATGTATCGGTGGTGGCCAAGGCGGCTCCATGGTTATTGAAAACGAAGGGTAATACGCAACATGGATTTAGAAAAAACCACACAAGTATCTCAAACATCTGGAAAAGCCTTTTCTGTGACAGAAAAAAATGGCGTAGCTCACGTTACATTTGATTTACCAGGCGAAAAAGTTAATAAGTTTTCAACTCCGGTGATGATGGAGTTTAAAGCTCTTATCGAAAAATTAAAAACTTCAAGTTACAAATTTATTGTTTTTAAATCAGCCAAACCAAAAATTTTTATTGCTGGGGCTGACATTGAAGAAATCAAAGCCCTGACAACAGAAGCAGCGGTTCGCGAAGCGGTTGGCGGTGGTCAAGAGATCATGAATATGGTTGAAGATCTTCCGATGCCAACGATGGCTTTAATCAACGGCGCGTGCGCTGGTGGTGGTTGTGAATTTATCTTGAGCTGTGATTACCGTATCGCTTCTGATGATTCATCAACACGTATCGGTCTTCCTGAGACGCAATTAGGAATTTTACCAGGTTTTGGTGGCTGTGTGCGTTTACCACGTGTAGTTGGTATTCAAGCAGCGCTTGATGTGATTTTAGCAGGTAAATTATTAAATGCTAAAAAAGCTTTAAAAATCGGTTTAGTGGATTATGTGGTTCATCCTAACTTACTAGAAACTTTTGCAGAAAAAGAAATCGAAAAGATTTTATCTTCTGGAAAAGGTAAACGTCGTAAAACGTTTCAAGCGCGCGGCATGATGGGTAAACTTTTAGAAGGACCATTAAAAGGTGTTGTGTTTTCGCAAGCGAAAAAAGCAACGCTTAGGGCAACTAAAGGTCACTATCCGGCTCCGATTGAAGCTTTAGAAGTGGTTAAAAAATCTTACGGCATGTCTAATCGTGCAAAAGCTTTAGAGATCGAAAAAGATCACTTTGTGCGTTGTGCGCTGACTGACATTTCTAAAAACTTAATTCACGTATTTTATTTAACTGAAATGGTTAAAAAATCTACTGGTGTGGCTGATAAAAATGTAAAAGCAAAACCCGTTAAAAATATCGGTGTTTTAGGTGCCGGAACTATGGGTGGCGGTATCGCTTACGTAGCCGCTGATAAAGGTATCGGCGTTCGTGTAAAAGATATTTCTAATGAAGCAAATGCCAAAGCTTTAAAACATGCTTACGATCTCTGGAAGAAGTTAGTTAAGAAAAAAGTCATTGATAATTACCAATTCTCACAAAAAACTTCTCTTGTTTCTACGACTTTAGATTTCTCAGGTTTTAAAACTTTAGATGTGGTTGTTGAAGCGATCGTTGAAGATATGAATATCAAAAAGAAAGTGATTGGCGAAACAGCGAAAAATATGCGTGACGATGCGATCATCGTGACAAATACATCTTCGTTATCAGTGACTGACATGGCTGAAGGCCATCCACGTCCTGAGTATTTTGCGGGGATGCACTTTTTCTCGCCGGTTCATAAAATGCCTCTAGTAGAAGTTATCCGTGGGCCTAAATCTTCGGATGAAACAATTTCTACAGTTTTCGAATTATCGAAAAAAATGGGTAAAATGCCAGTGGTTGTTAAAGATGGCCCGGGCTTTTTAGTAAACCGCTTATTACTTCCGTATATGGCAGAGGCGGCTTTCTTATTAACAGAAGGTATGTCGATTGAAGAAGTTGATAAAGCTTACTTAAAATTCGGAATGCCAATGGGTCCGTTTGAATTAATGGATTCAGTGGGTCTTGATGTCGGTGCTAAAGTTTTAAAAATTTTCGCGGCAGCTTATCCAGATCGCGTTGAAGTTTCTCCGATTATGGAAAAACTAGCGGCTAATAAATCACGTCTTGGTCAAAAAACAAATTTAGGTTTCTACAAATACGATTCTAACGGTCGTAAAACTGAAGTGGATCAAGCGGTTTACACTGAGCTTGGCTTAGCGGCGCGCACAAATCCATACGATGCCAAAGAGTGTGTTGAACGTGGTGTATTTGCCATGGTTAACGAATGCTGTTTAGCACTTGATGCTGACAAAATCGTTGAAACTCCGCACGAAGTAGATCTTGCGATGATTATGGGTACAGGTTTTCCACCGTTCCGTGGTGGATTGTTAAAGTATGCTGACAGCGTTGGTTGTAAATACATCGCTGAGCGTTTAACTCATTACGCACAAGCTAGAAACGCGAAAGCTCGTTTATCGCCAAGTTCAAAACTGGCTGAGCGCGCAAGCTCAGGTAACAAGTTCTATAATTAAAAATTAATGGAATTTAAAAACAAGAGCCCATATCTTTATATTAAGGTATGGGCTTTTGCCATTTAAGGGGATTGGGATGAAAGCAGCGTTTATAACAAAGTACGGCAAAGATGAAAAATTGCAAATCGGTGAAGTTGCAAAGCCGGTAGCTAAAGACAACCAAGTTCTCATCAAAATCAAAGCGGCCAGCATTAACCCGATTGATTTTAAAATTAAAGCCGGAATGCTTAAGTTTGTTCGTAAATATCCGTTTCCTTTAATTTTGGGTCATGATTTATCCGGCGAAGTTATTGAAGTTGGATCTCAAGTTACAAAATTTAAAAAAGGTGATTTAGTTTTTTCTCGTCCGAACAATGATTGTATCGGTTCTTTTGCTGAATATATTGCCGTCAATGAAGACGAAGTGGCTCTTAAGCCTGCAAACATTTCTTTTGAAGAGGCCGCCAGTCTTCCGCTGGTGGCGCTAACTACATGGCAAGCGTTTGATGCGGCCAATGTTAAAAAAGGCGATAAAATTCTCATTCAAGCCGGTGCCGGCGGGGTGGGAACATTCGCTATTCAATTAGCAAAAATTCGTGGTGCTGAAGTTTGGACAACGACCAGTGAAAAAAATGAAGCCTTAGTTAAATCTCTTGGAGCTGATCACGTCGTAAATTACCGAAAATTTCACCCGTGGGAAGTTTTAAATAATATGAATTTTGTATTTGATACTTTAGGAGGCGATGATCTCTTTAAAATTTTTAACGTGGTAAAGCCCGGTGGATGGGTGGTTTCAATTTCGGGGCTTCCTGACGGAGAAACAGCTAAAGAGATGGATTTAGGCTTATTTAAAAGATTTGTTTTGAAGTTAGTGGGTTTTAAAGCCAATCTTTCGGCTGCGCTAAAGAAAAACCATTATAAATTTTTATTCATGAAGCCGAATGGCGCGCAGTTAGCTGAAATTAAAAACCTTGTTGAGCAAGGTAAAATTCGCCCTATTATTGATAGTGTGTTTCCGTTGTCAGATGTGCAAAAAGCTTTAGAACATTCTGAATCGGGTCGTACTCGCGGAAAAATCATCATTAAGATTGCAGATTAATCAAACACGTAACGTACATAAAGAAAAAAGGCTGTAGCTTGCGGTTTAATATAGGTGCGATCAAGGCCTTGCAGGGTGGTAGCATCAGCATAAGCACTGACTCCTGTGCGCCATTTTTTGCCTGCATACCCAGTGCCCACTTTTAACGAATAACTGATCGTTGAATAATCGGTGTTTTGTTCGCCATTTGTTAAAGTGTATTTGTATAAGCCATATGTTCCCGTTAAATCAAAAACCGCGCCGATAAAAAAGCTTGAACTTGAAACCCAGTATTTTCCAGCGCCTACGCCAAGATTTAAAGTATTTACTGAAAGTTTTCTTAAGTTATCCATTTCAGTGTTAATTCCTTGAAGTGGGGTCGGGATCATCGAATTTTCAGTTTCTAAAGTGTATTGGCGAAAGCCGCCGACGAGAAAATAACTTCCCGCTGTTTTTTTAATTTCGTCAGCTTGATTTAATAAACCAGAAATTGAAAAGCCACCGTTATTATCCATCGCGTAGCGGCCCATTAAACCGTAGTGTTGAAATTTTAAATCGGGGAATAAGTGGTATGTTGTTGTACCACCCACTTCAGATGAATTTTTTAAATAGAAACCTTCATACTGTTGCACGTACAGGTCAGCGCCCCATTTGGTGCTGTTATAACTTAATTGAAAGTCTAAAAATTTGCTTTCGCCTTTGTCTTTATCCAGCTCTTCATTGGGGCCACGAGTAGAAATCGAGGCTCCTAAGCCAAAAGCACTTAGGCCAAAACGTGAAAGCCCCGGTGTATTGGGCTCGTACTGCAATTCTTTTTGGACAGCGTTAAAGCTATCTATCGAAAATATAAACATATCTGTGCCTACGCCAAAGTAAGGCGAGACTTTTTCAGTTGCGGAAGCTTTAGCAATTAAGCAGAATGAGAGCATGAACAAATTAGCAACAGGCCATAGACTTTTCATATTATTTGTAATTTTAATCAGTGTTGTGGCCATTGATCAATGGACTAAAGTTTTGGCCGTTGAACATCTTTCAGGAAAAGCCCCAATCATTTATTTGGGCGGTGTATTTCAGCTGCTTTATGCTGAAAATCCGGGGGCTTTTTTAGGAATGGGCGGGGATCTGCCGCGCTGGATTCGCTTTGTGGTGTTCGGTTTATTTGTATTGCTTGGCTTAGTCGTGATGCTTTGGTCACTAGTTAAAAACAAAATGTCTTTAACAGACCTTCTGGCGTATTCATTTATTTTAGCTGGCGGTATCGGTAACGTGATCGATCGTTTAACCCACGATAACGGGCATGTGATTGATTTTATGTTCATGGATTTTCAAATAGCTCCATTTACCAGAACAGGCGTGTTTAATGTGGCCGATGTGGCCATCGTGCTTGGTTTTTTCATCGCTATCTACGGCATGGTGCGCGAACGCATAAATATGCACCAGCATAGCGTAGGCTAGGTTTTAAGCACTTTTATTCTCAACTTGTAATCGTTTTGTTGCACCCCCAAATTTCTTGATTGATTCGACTTAAGTTTAATGAAAACTTCGGGGTATGAAATTATTAATTTTATCATTAGTTTTCGTGTTTCCGTTTTTAGCTCAAGCGACTGAATTATCATGGGGTTTAAATGATGTGACTTACATCATGCCGCTTCCGATGAACGCTTCAGAAAATAATTTATTAAAATTACAATCAGCCGGCGATAAAGGAGCTTTAGTTCCTGAAGCAATGGTGATGCAGCTTCCATTTATGGATATGCAGCATGAAAAAAATGAAATCAACGCGATGACTAGACTTATGGCGGTTCGTATTGATAATTGCTTTCCTCTGCCAACGCCGATGGCTTGTCAAAAGCAAGTGCGCATGGTCTGGCAACCGGTTAAAGCGACAAGCACCGATGTTACAACAATAGATGCGGCTTTTCACAGTTTCTATGTTTTAACTGACGAAGAATTTAAAAACTTAACAACAGAATTAATGGCATGGAAAAAGAAATTTCAAACAGTTGAAATCGACAACGCCAAAACAGCTTTAGATATTCATCCATTCTGGAAAAAAGACCGCGATCAAAGCCCTTCGTTAAAAGAATTTAATACGTTAATCACAAAATACGCTGGCGAAAAAAATCTAAGCCGCGTGACGGTGATGGTGTTGCGTCGTATGAACGATGTATGGGGATTCTTAGGCGCTGAAGTGGTTGATGGTAAATTAGTGGCTGGTCCAATTCCTCGTTTAGAGGGTTTAACTTCGCAAATGTTTTTTAACCAATTAAAAGACAGCAAAGGCTACACAGGCGCAGGTATTGCTCAGCCGCCAAAAACTCAAGAGGCTAACTTAGCGTCTTTTGTTGAGCGTGCAACAACAACAGCTAGCTTTACTGAAGCTGAAGTGGTTTCAAGCCTGCAATCAGCTTTCGCGATTGAAAATCCACATTTATTTAATCCAGAGAGCATGGACTGTGTAAACTGCCATATCGCTCAAGCAGCCCGAGAATACTTAACTGAAAAGCTTTCTGCTTCAGTTGATCAAAATCTATTTTCAGCGTTTAAATACGCGAATTCAAACTACAACTTAGAAAATAAAAGTGCCCAAGTGTTTAATACGCACCAATTACGTGGCGTAGGATACTTCGGCGTGGATTTAGCGATCAGCCAACGTGTGATCAATGAGTCTGCGGTCGTCGCTGAATGGTTAAGTGTTAATTAAAATCCGCCTGAAATAGCCTCGAGTGTTGATTTAATATTAGCACTATTATTCACAGTATCTACGGCATTAATAATTGGCTGGATGACCAGATCGAGTTCAGTATTGGTCTCTAGCGTAAAAGTGCCCTCGAATTTGATAGTTATGCGGTCGTTTGTTGAGAACGTGCCATTTGAGTTATTGATGTAGGCAGAATATCCGTTACCGCAGTCATTATCTAAGTCAAGTTCAACGCGCGCGTATACTCCAGGGGGAACCCGAACTTCGCCGAGCGTGTCGCCTATCGAAGTTATCGTTTTTTCGCCAATCGCAAAATCAATATTATCGCTATCAACTGTTGGGTCGGGATTTGAAGGTTCGCCTAGTTTTTTAAAGCGTACTCTTTTAAAACAAAAATTAAGTTGGTTCACCATTAACACTGATAAGGCGGCATTAAAACTTTGGTACTTCAGTGTAACAAACGGATTACCGGTGGATGTTCCTTTGGTTTCGGCGCAGCCGAAAGTAAAAACAAAAAATAAACTTAAAAGAACTCTTAAAATCATTTTACAATCCTCTTCGTAAGTGGAAAAGCCGCCTGGCCGATGTGATAAACTTTCGATTTTTTAGTGTCGGCTTCTTCTAGTTTTTGAATTTCGGTCTGCAAATTTTCAATCATTAGTTTGACCTTTTCAAATGATTCATCTGAAAGGCAAACGGTGTTTCCTAAAATAAGTCTTTCGTTGCGTTCGACTTTTTCAATCGCTTCAATAGCTAATTTAAACATCTGAGAATGAAAAGCGCCCAAAGACAGCCTATAGACATCAGAGTAACATTGAACATGAATGGGTTTAGCTAAAATGTTATCTGTGTCCTTTTCGATTTCGACAAACCCTGATTTAGATAAGAAACTCACTGCTTTTTTGATGTCAGAATATTTTAAGTTAAAGATAAAATCATCTTTGATCTTTTTAAAATCCAGCTTTTTCTTTTCTACTGAAAAATACTCTTTAAGGGCCACATAAAACCAATGATTAAGGTAAGAATAAGTTTCTGCTTCGTTGGTGTTTATATTTTTGTATTTCGAGTCTTTAATGATCTTGTTGTAAACTTCTATTTTCTTTGGGTGCGACTCCGATTTAGATAAATTAATTAGATCTTTAAAGTGTTTAAGTTCGTCTTTGTCGAGTCTGAAAACCTTTTTTACATTACTTAATGTTTGTGGATCAGCTCCAAGTTCTTTTTTGTTGTTAAGAATTTGTGATAAGTACGAAGGCGAAAGGTCGATTAAAATAGAAAGTTGGCGCAGGCTAACGCTGTTAGCCTGCATCCAATCATGAAGATACTTTCTATAATCGTGATATCTATAGGTGCTGATCTTTGTTTTTTTCATTAGTTACTTAAAACTCCGCTAATTGATTCTGTTGTTGCTTTTAAGGTGCTGCCACCGTTGTAACTGTTAAGGCCGTCAATAATCTGCTGGACTCCAAGAGTTAAAACACCATCGGCATTTGCAGTAAATTGACCTTCAAATTTAATGGTGATTCGATCAGTTGATGAATAGCTTCCGTTGCTATTAACTATGCTAATACTTTTTCCTGAGGCACAGTCATTTTCTAAATCGAATTCGATTCTTGTATAGTTACCTTCAGGTAAGCTAATAGTACCAAGAGCTGTAGCTCCTGAAGAAATATCTACGGCGCCCAAGTTAAAATCAATATTATCACCGTCAGCAACAGGGTCGGTCGTTGTGGCGGGATCGTCAGCTGTTTTAAATCTTAAGCGTTTGAAGCATAGATTTAACGAACTGACTGCGGCCTTAGCTTCAGGTAAAAACAAGCGTAAAATCTTGTGTTTTACTGATGTGTAAGAGCCAAACTGAATGGCTATCTGATGGCTTTTTGCTGCGTTATCTTTAGCGCATCCGGTTGTTAACATCATCATAGCTGCCGTTAATCCTGCGATAACTTTTAAGTTATTCTTTTTCATTCTTTCCTCCTTGGAAGTATTGCTTCCCGATGTATTTAGTATCCGGCCTTTCCAAGGATAAGTATAAAAATTTTAGGTGAACGTATCATAGTGATATAACAATGTAATATCAAATAGTTAAGGTGTTGTTAATTTAAATCACAGGTGATTTTTTAAATTAATGGTAAACACTGCTAAAGTCTGGTGTGGGCGTTTTGCGGACACAGTGTTTAAAACTGTGACGGTTTAATTCGCTTAAAGTCTTTATATTTGCGAAAGGCATGGTCTGATATTCGCAAAAAGCGTTCGTAATGAAAAAGCTCTTTATCTTAACTTTGTTTTTTTCGCTGAATCTCTTAGCGCAGGCTAAAGAAAGAATTCTTTTAATCAGCGATATCGACGATACAATTAAAGTAAGTCATGTGATCAGCTACAAATCCTGGAGCCCGTCAGTCTTATTTAGAACCTGGGATTCAAATACTCCGTTTGCAGGTATGGCTTCGTTATACCAATTAGTTTTAAATGAAAATCCTGGTGTAAACAAAGTGGCGTATTTAAGTAATGCCCCTTCAAAAGACACAGGTGTAGAGTACCTTCAAAACTCACACGAAGCTTTCTTAAAAAATAATAGCTTTCCACAGGGTCAGTTGATTTTACGTGATGTGATTTTTGATTCAGACCATAAAAATAAAACCATCAGAAAACTTGTCGCTGAACATAACCCAACCCTTGTGATGATGGTTGGTGATAATGGTGAAAAAGACGTTGATGTCTACGAACAAGCCCGTCAAGAACTTGAAGAGCAGGGAATTAAAAGCGTTACTTACATCCACCAACTCTATTCGAGTCGCGATAAAGACGAAGTCGGTAAAATACTTCATACTGAGCAGATCGGGTACGCCACATCTGTTGAAATCGCTTTAGATTTACATCAAAAAGGCCTTATGGCTGAAGCACAAATGACGTGGATGTATGAAAAGGTGATTCCGCATATTTTAAGCGTGCGTAATAACTTCTTCGATGTTTTAACATCAATTAGTTTTCCGTCGTTTAAAAAATGTAAAGACTTTCGCTGGGTATGGTCGACAAAATCACACCCTTCGTTGCCGGATTATAGCGAATACGTTAAAGATACGTGTCGATAAAAGCTGTTATAAACCTGACAGCTGTCTAAGATTCTAGTCAGAAATTGTCCTGCGACTCTCAAATCAAATATAGAACACACTCAAAAACCTCGTTTCTCAAAGTGAGACGGGGTTTTTGGCATTTGTCTTGAATTAATGGTTTGTAGGAGTCTTTTATGAAAAAAGTCGTACTATTAACATTAATCGCATTATCTTTTGTCGGATGTAACCCTAATAAGGAGTCATCAAAACGTACTTCAGGAAATGGTGGTCGTGTAGCTACTATCTCTGGAACAACAAACGGAGCTTTCACGCAAAGCTACTGCGGAAATAACTTATCTTCTGTAGGTACAATCTACGATCAAAGCTCTTCATACAATTTTGAAGCTCGCGTTAAAGGTTTATTATCAGCAACGATTGATCCTTCTGAAGTTGGAACGATCAGTGCCGGTGCTAACGACCAAACAGGTGTTCGCTTTCAAGGAACATTTAAAATTGAATCCAACGGAACTGTTAATTTACAACAAACTAAAATCTTAATTAAAGTTTACGATAGCTACGTAGTACAATCTGCGACAGACGGTTCTAATCAATACCAACCGATCCCGATCGAGTTCTCATCTGCTGCTGCTGGCCAATTTAATATGCAAACGGGTTCAGGCTATGTGGTGTTCCGTGATGAGTACGGCGAGGTTAGATTTGACGGAAATTTAAGCGGTGATTATTTAACAGGCCAAGTTAGCTTCATAAATACAACAAATGTGACTGGCGGAGCAGCAGCACAAGGCGTATTAGGTCAATTCTATATTGCTCGCTGTGGAATTATTAAATAGTCTAACGGGTGAATGCACCAAGACAAAGGCAAGTTTAGCCACTCGCATTTTAAGTTCGATCCTACAGCTCTATCTGTTATCGCAGGTGGGGCTTCGACATTAGATCAATCAAAACTTTATATTCAAAATCTTGAACAAGCCGACGCTTTTGTAAAAAGCTACGGTTTTGATTACGCTAACGAAGATGATTTAAAACGCCTTTGGTACTTTCACAGACGTTCTGTTGTTTTGATTACTGAAAAGTTAAAATTTAAAATCGATGAAATTCCAAAAGAAATTCATAACCCAGAACACTTAAAAGATTTACGCAACCTTTTAGTGTGGGCCACGCAGCACGATGATCACAATATTCAACGCTGGGCGTGTGCGATGCTTCGTTGTATTCACGTGTTTGTGCACTCAGAGACCGATCTGTTTTCACATTTTGCCGAAGAAATTCAGCGCCAGATTTTAATCCCGTTTGAAAATGCGATTGTTCATCAAGATAAATTGTATTTAAAACCAAGAGCGAACGACGAAGTTTCAAAAGTTGAACTTCACAAGTTTCAAACAAAGCCTTTTAAAACTTCTACTTCTACGGTCATTAAGCTTTTAGCTAAGCCCGATGCTTTAGCAGTTAAGGTGTATGATAAAATCGGTGTACGCTTTGTTACACCTACCATTTTTGATTCTTTCCAAGTGATTCGCCAGTTAGTTGATGCAAACTTAATTTCGTACCCGCATATCATGCCTGACCAGTCTTCAAACAACATGTACCCGGTGGATGAGTTCTTACAAGTGTGTGAGCACTTAGAACGTAAGCATGGTAAAGAATTTATGATGGATTCTGAAAAAGTAGATAGATTGCTTCGCCAGCAATTAAAAGTAACAACAAATCCGCTAATTAAGCTTTTCAGAAAAGATAATCCCTATTCAGCGATTGATTTTAGATATATTAAATTTATTTGCCGTAAGTTAATTAAAATTGCACCGGGTTTAAATTCAACTGGCGGGCAGAATACGAAAGAATTTTCATTCTTCTATCCGTTTGAAGTACAGATCATGGATCAACATGCCTATGAAAAAATGCAAACCGGCGACACAGATCACGAAGCCTATAAGAATCGTCAGATCCAAGCGGCTAAAAAAAGGATCCTCTCTACATGAAATTAGTTATTTATATTCGCGCGATGATCGCAACGTTTTTGTTTGCGGTAGGTACAACTATTCTTTCGGCTACAGGCGTAATTTCAAATATTATCTTTAATCGCCGTAAGTTCGATAACTTCATCGTCGAAATCTGGGGCAAGTTAGCGTTTCTTCTATTTAACGTAGAATTAAAAGTTTACGGCTTAGAAAATATGGACAAAGTCAAAGGCGCGGTCATTCTATTTAACCACGCAAGTTTTATGGATATTTTCACAATCTGCAAAGGTCTTCACAATATCCGCTTCGGCGCAAAAATCGAATTATTCAAAATCCCAGTTCTAGGTGCCTGCATGCGCCGATTCGGCACATTACCAATCGCCAGAGGCAACCGCGAAGAAGTTTTCAGAGTCTACGAAGAAGCCAAAGTGCGTTTCGCCAGAGGCGAACGTTTCTGTCTATCACCAGAAGGCGGAAGATTCCGCTCAGATCAATTGCTGCCATTTAAAGCAGGCCCTTTCGTATTTGCGATCAACGCGCAAGTACCGCTTATTCCCGTCGTGATCAAAGGCGCCTACGAAGTATGGCCAAAAGGAAAAATCCTAGCCAACAGCGACCGCTGGAAACGCACCATCGAATTGCACGTATTGCCACCAGTAGAAACAAAAGGATTCACAACAGAAACACGCGGCCCGCTCCAAGAGAAAATCTACAAAATGATGAACGACGTATATGCGGTAAAGCAAAATTCGTAAAAACGTTGCCTGTCGATTCCAATTTTAAATTTCCCCCTTCAACCACTCAGACATGCTAAAAATTTTAAATTAAATCCTCTAAAACGTAGTTCGGAGGTGGCGCGAGGTTGCGAATGCAAGCTCGTGACACCCCCGCTTGTCTGAGGCTTTAGAGGATTTAATTTAAAATTTTCAGAACTCGCGCTTGAAGGGGGAAATTTAAAATTGGAAACCGAAGAATCCGTTTAGAATTTTACTTGAGTCCATTCTTGAGAGAAGATTGGGGATTTGAGGCGTACTTTTCTGGCGCCTGTGTGTACATCGATCACTACGTTGTAGGGTTTTTGTACTTTGATTTTTGTGATTTGGATTTTCTTAGGTACCACACCTGTTGATTTGGCAATTGCTGAAGATACTTTGTCGACTTGAATGTAGTTTTCAAAAGTTTTTCCGCCATCAACGCTGCGGTAATTTCCGACGAATATCAGTAAATCAGAGTAATAGTAAACAGGGCCTGAGTAGTCTTTAAACTGCGCTACTTCGCTCCAGTTTTGGCCGTCTTCAGTGATGTAAACGCCGTCGGCTGATGCTAAACCTTTTTTAGGATTGTCGGCTTGAAAAGAAACTGAGTAGATATCTTTTTTGATCAGCTCATCAATTGAAATCGTGTTCTTCGCTAAGATTTCAACTTCAGGGCGCTGCCACCAGATAAGTCCGTGGCCTTTGATACTACTTTGCATCCAAGGTTTCGATTTTTCTTTCACTAACTTAAAACTTGTCCATTTAGGGTAGTGTTCGTTTTCTTTGTAAGCGTAAGCTAGTTTTTGATCGACGATTAAACCTTTGATTTCGGCTAAGTGAAGCGATTCATTTTTATCAGTAGCTAAGTGATCAAATTCACGGCGAAGAACAACTTCCCATGTGTTGGTTTTTGATTTAAATGAGAAGGCAAATTTTGCGAAATCGTATTTTGAAATACAGTCGTTGATGTCGATAAAACCGAATTTTCCTTGAAATAAAATTTTAATAAAACCTTTTTCAAAACTGATCGGAATAAAATAATTTAATTTTGGAATTGTTTTAAGCGCCGCTGATTTCATATCAGCACCTTCGCGAAGTTTAGTTTCGCCTAAGGTAAGCACTAGGCCACGATCGTAAGGGTCGGTGTCGTAGTTTAAAAGAATTGTTGCTAAATCCATTTCGTTATTAGGCTTAACTCGGCGTTTCGTGTATTTCTCAATCCACACTCGGGATAAGTGAAAGGCTGTAATGTTTGGAACAAGTGTTGGTGAGATTTTCTTATCATCTTTGGCTAAGTAAAAAGCATCGGTTGTTTCGCTAGAAACCATTTGTTCGTTTAAGCGATCAAAGCTTGCAAAACCTGATGGAAAAATACTCATTTTTGACTTGTAAAAAGGGATCTCTTTGACCTTACGACCGGCAAAAAGTTCGCTTAAAATAGGAGCTTGCTTTACAGGAGCGGCATCGACTGCGGAAAAAGCAGGAAAACTAGTCAAAATCGCGCACAGATAGGCCATGACAAACAGCATCTTTTCATTCTGACAGAGTAAAGTCGTTTCATTCAAGACCAGTTCTTTGCTATAACAAAGCATTGTTTTTTTAAGCATTTACCAAGGAGAAAATGATGGTTGAATCGATCAAAAAAATTGGCGTTGTTGGCGCAGGTCAAATGGGTAACGGTATCACACAAGTAGCGGCCTCTTGCGGTTATGATGTGGTGATGTTCGATATCAATAATGCAGCCTTAGACAAAGGTCTAACCACAATTGCCGGCAGCTGTGATCGTTTAATCAAAAAAGGCACGATGACTGAAGATGCTAAAAAAGCCTTGCTTGGTAAAGTTAAACCTACAACAGCAATGGCAGATCTTAAAGACTGCGATTTCGTTGTCGAAGCGGCGACTGAGAATATTGACTTAAAACTTAAAATTTTCAAAGAGTTAGATCAAACTGTGAAAGCCGGATCTATCTTGGCTTCTAACACATCTTCAATTTCAATTACTAAAATTGCAGCGGTAACTTCGCGTCCAGACAAAATTGTGGGTATGCACTTTATGAACCCAGTTCCACTTATGCAATTAGTTGAAGGTATCAAAGGTTTACAAACTTCAACTGAGACTTTTGCTACAACTAAAGCTCTTTCAGAGAAATTAGGAAAGATCTTTGTTGAGTCAGTTAAAGATATGCCGGGCTTTATCGTAAACCGCATTTTAATGCCGATGATTAACGAAGCTGTTTACACGCTTCATGAAGGTATTGCGTCAGTTGAATCTATCGATAACGCCATGAAACTTGGAACTAACCAACCAATGGGTCCATTAACTTTAGCTGACTTTATCGGTTTAGATACTTGTTTAGCGATCATGAACGTTCTTCATGAGGGTTTAGGCGATTCTAAATACCGTCCATGTCCACTTTTAGTTAAATACGTAGAAGCTGGTTGGATGGGTCGTAAATCAGGCCGTGGTTTCTACAACTACGCGAAATAAGGAACTCTTGGCGCAGTCAAGGAAAAGGAACAGGTTATGAATTTGGATTATCAAACAATTAAACTTGAATCGAAAGAAAATGGCGTTTGGGTTTTAACTATCAATCGCCCTGAAAGTTTAAATGCATTAAACATGCAAGTTTTAAACGACATGGCCGATGCTCTTCGCCAGATTTCAGAAGTTGATTTTGAAACAGCAAAAGCTTTAGTGATTACGGGCGCCGGCGAAAAAGCTTTCGTAGCTGGTGCTGACATTAAAGAAATGCTTGATATGTCAAACGAGCAAGCGGTGGCTTTTGCACAAAAAGGCCAAAGTGTGTTTCACGAATTAAATTTATTAAAGATTCCAGTTATTGCAGCCGTTAACGGTTTTGCTTTAGGTGGTGGTTTAGAATTAGCTCTAGGTTGTGATTTTATGATCGCTTCTGACAACGCAAAATTTGGTTTACCAGAAGTTTCATTAGGTTTGATTCCAGGGTTTGGCGGCACAGTTCGTTTAACTCGTGCTGTGGGTATCAGAAAAGCCCGTGAGTTAACGTTCACCGGCGAAATGATCAAAGCTGATGAAGCATTACGTTTAGGAATCGTTTCTCAAGTTGTTCCGCAATCAGAACTTATGATGGCGGTAAATAAAAAATTAGAAATGATTATGGCAAAATCTCCATTAGCGGTTGGTAAGGCGAAACTTTCAATTAACCAAGCTTTTGATTTAGAAACAGAAAAAGCTTTAGAAAATGAAGCCGAAATCTTTGGGGGATTGTTCGGCTCATTCGACACGGCTGAAGGCACAAAAGCTTTCACAGAAAAAAGAAAACCAAACTTTAAAGGTATTTAGATTGTTATGACAAAGAATCCTGTGCGTATTGTTACTGCGGCTTCACTTTTCGACGGCCATGATGCTTCGATCAACATCATTCGTCGTATGCTTCAAGAATTCGGAGCCGAAGTTATCCATTTAGGCCACAACCGTTCGGTGAACGATGTTGTGAAAGCCGTTTTACAAGAAGGCGCACAGGGTGTGTGTATCAGCTCGTATCAGGGCGGCCACATGGAATACTTCAAATACCTTCGCGATTTATTAAATCAAGCTGGTGCTTCGCATGTAAAAATTTACGGCGGTGGCGGTGGCGTGATCGTGCATGATGAAAAACGTGAGCTTGAAGCTTACGGTATCGCACAGATTTTCCATCCTGATGATGGCCGCAGACTTGGTTTAGAAGGCATGATCAAAATGATCGTGGAAGGTTGTGACTTTCCAATGCCGACAAATTTATCAAACGATATTAAAAATGTTTTTGCTGGCGATAATATTCCTTCAACACAATTAGGTATTGCTTTAACTGCGATTGAAAACGGACAAAAAGATGTAAAGCCAGAAAATTTTGGCTTAAATAATTTTATCCGTAAAAATGGGGCTCCTAAAATTTTAGGTATCACAGGTACGGGCGGTGCTGGTAAGTCATCTTTGATCGATGAATTATCGCAACGTTTTTTAAATGCTTACCCAGAGCAAAAAATTGCTATCGTGTGCGTTGATCCATCAAAACGTAAAACGGGTGGTTCACTTTTAGGTGACCGTATTCGTATGAACTCGTTATCACGTCCCCACATTTATATGCGCTCTGTGGCTTCACGTGGTTCAGGTAAAGAGATCGCAAGTTCGTTACCAGATATTTTAAATTTCTTAAAAAAATGTGATTTTGATTTTATTATCGCTGAAACATCAGGTATCGGCCAAGGTAATATGGCGATCACTGACGTCTCTGATTTATCAATGTACGTCATGACATCTGACTTCGGGGCGCAATCCCAATTAGAAAAAATCGACATGATCGATTTCGCTGATTTCGTAGCCGTGAATAAAGCTGACCGTCGTGGTGCACTCGATGCGGTACGTGATGTGACTAAACAATACAAACGTTCACGCAAAATCTGGGATGATAAAGTTCAAGTTCCGGTATTTTTAACACAAGCTAGCCAGTTCAATGATGGCGGCGTTAATAATTTATTCTTCTCGGTGGCCGATAAACTTCATGAATTAAAATCGTTACCGGAAGTTCCAAAAGCTTACCGTGAAACAGTTTTATCGGCTGATGAACACACAGTGATTCCACCGGATCGTCAAAACTACTTAGCTGAAATCGTTTCAACGGTTCATAAGTACAAAGACCGCGTAAAAACTTTATCTGATAAAGCTTCAAAACTTGGATCACTTGAAAACCTAAAAACTGATCTAGGTCTAACAGCAGACCAAGTAGCCAAAAAACGCGCTGAATTTTCAGAAGGTTTCACAACAGAAGAATTACAGTCTTTAGAAAAATGGGATGAATTAAAACGCATCTATTCTCAAGATGAATTAATTTTCAAAGTGCGTGATAAAGAAATTCGCCAATCACTGATCACAAAATCATTAAGCGGCACAAAAATCCGTAAAATCGTTTTACCAAGCTATAAAGACTGGGGCGATCGTTTTACTTTTCTGAAAATGGAAAATGTGGCCGGAGAATTTCCTTACACAGCGGGCGTATTCCAATTACGCCGTGCCGATGAAGATCCAAAACGTATGTTCGCGGGCGAAGGTACACCTGAAAGAACAAACCGTCGTTTCCACTACCTATGCAAAGGCGAAAAAGCTCACCGTTTATCAACAGCATTTGATTCAGTAACTTTATACGGTCAAGATCCTGATTTGCGTCCGGATATTTACGGTAAAGTGGGCGAGTCGGGCGTAAGCATTTGTTGCCTTGATGATATGAAGAAACTTTATTCGGGATTTGATTTAGTTAATCCGAACACTTCAGTTTCTATGACGATCAATGGTCCAGCACCTATGATCTTAGCTTTCTACTTTAATACGGCGATTGACCAACAGGTTGATAAAAAAGAAAAAGAATTAGGTCGTAAATTAACTGATACTGAATGGCGCGAATTAGCGACTGCGACGATGTCAGCTGTGCGCGGTACCGTTCAAGCTGATATCTTAAAAGAAGACCAGGGCCAAAACACTTGTATCTTCTCGATCAACTTCGCGTTGAAGATGATGGGTGATATCCAGCAATTCTTTATCGATAAAAATATTCGTAACTTCTACTCAGTTTCGATTTCTGGCTACCATATTGCTGAAGCCGGTGCGAATCCGATTTCACAATTGGCGTTTACTTTATCGAATGGTTTTACATTTGCTGAATACTACTTATCGCGTGGTATGAAGATCGATGATTTCGCGCCGAATTTAAGTTTCTTCTTCTCAAATGGACTGGACCCTGAGTACACGGTGTTAGGCCGTGTAGCTCGTCGTATCTGGGCTGTGGCGATGCGTGACCTTTATAAAGGTAACGAACGTTCACAAAAACTTAAGTACCATATTCAGACATCTGGCCGTTCTTTGCATGCGCAAGAGATCGACTTCAATGATATTCGTACAACGTTACAGGCCTTAGTTGCTTTAAACGATAACTGTAACTCGTTACATACAAATGCCTATGACGAAGCGATCACAACACCTACACAAGAATCGGTTCGTCGTGCGATGGCGATTCAGATGATCATCAACCGTGAATACGGCGCAATGAAAAATGAAAACATCAATCAAGGTTCTTACTTCGTTGAAGAATTAACTGATTTAGTTGAAGAAGCGGTCTTAGCTGAATTTAAACGTATCTCTGAGCGTGGTGGGGTATTAGGTGCCATGGAAACTCAGTACCAACGTTCAAAAATTCAAGAAGAGTCGATGTACTACGAACATCTTAAACACTCTGGCGAATTACCGATTATTGGTGTGAATACATTTATCGATCCAAAAACTTTAGAGGCTGGTTACATTCCGCCGAAAATCGAGCTTGCTCGTGCTTCGACTGAAGAAAAGAACCATCAGCTAAAACAAATCGAAGACGTGCAGAAAGCGAATAAAGCCCAGGCTGATCTTGAGATTAAAAAACTTAAAGAAGCTTGCTTAAGTGGTGCGAATATTTTCCAAGCCCTTATGAGTGCAGCTAGATATTGTACGTTATATCAAATGTCACAAGCGTTATACGAGGTCGGCGGCCAGTACCGTCGTAATCTGTAATCAAATGAGATCTTAAGGAGGTCTTTTTATGAATAAGTTTTTATTATCAATGTTGGCTTTAGCTTTTGTTTCTGGTTGTGCGCATCACCGTGATGTTCGCCCGGGAGCTGACGGCATTCACCGCGTAGTTATTCAAACTGAAGGCGATGAAAGTCAAAAACGCGATGCCATCAATCAAGCTAATCATTTTTGCAAAGAACAAAATAAATACGCAGCTTTTGTTGAAGAAAAACAAACTTACACAGGCAAAGTTGATGAAAAAACTTATAACAACGGAAAAGCAGCTTCTAAAATTTTAAAAACTGTGGGTAGTGGCGCTTACGTGTTCGGTGGCCAAAAAGAAAGTAATGCTGGCGGTATCGGCGTATTAGCCGGTCAAACAACAGACTCTGTTCTTGGCAATGGTTACACTGTTGAAATGAAATTTAAGTGTCAGTAAATGTTATGTTAGTCCTCCGATTTTTTCTCGTCGGAGGCTGACTTAATTTCATCTTCTCGTAAAAAAACATTAAATTTTAGTGGGTTGCGTCTACTTAGACCAGCAGTGATAACTTCTCCTGCGAACGTAACTCTTTCAGATCCGATATTGCGCACAATATTTTTCTTGATGTTTTTTTCTGACGATAGTCCTTCTTCTAAAATTGTATTAAAACTCTCAGTAGAGAGGCTCTCTTTAGCTAATAGTGGAGAAGCGAATAAGTACATTAGTGTGACAATAACGAATAGACGTTGTTGCATGAGTCCCCCCTTGCGCACAATACTAATAAGCAAGAAGAGTACCTTAAAAAGTAACAAACTTGGGTGGCGATATATAGCTTTACAAACCTAGTTTTGTCTCAGACTGATAAGTGTAACTGTCTATGGGGTATGCGAAATTTTTGCTATAAATGCTCTAAGATATTGATCTAATTTAACAATGCCTGCAGTTGTTGTAGTTGTAGGCATTGTTCATAAGTAAGCCAGTGTTGCTGTCTTAAATTTAGAAGATACGCTTTTGATTTTCCCAGACAGAAAAACGGTCTATAAATAGTAATCCAGAAACAATGCGGTTAAGATCTGGCTGCGTTTCCATATGAATTTCAGAAAGATTTAAATAGCGGGAATAAACGCTCTGAATTTCGTCGCAAAATTTTTTGTAGGCTTCTTCATTTAAGATAAGTTCAAATTTTTTATTGTATCCGGCTTGTTCTTGGTCTTTTTCAATACGCGAAAAAATATTCTCTAAGACCATTTTACTATAGGCCTTATGAAGTGCCCCGTTGGGTTGCCAGCGAACCGGGTAGTGGATAAGAGAAACAAAACGATCACCTGGTAAAAGCTGGGCTAAACCTACCGACTCAAAATCACGCGCGTATTTACGTAAATCTTTTTCAGAAATTTTTAATTGGGTTTTGATCTGCGAAAAACTGGCTCCCGTTAAGATGTGGCGAAAAAGCATTTTGATTTCAAAATCTGAAGCTAATAACTTTTCTTGCTCTGGGGTAAAAAGATGCGGTTCGCGTTTTACATATTTTGACAACTCAATGATCTCATAAAACGAAACATCGAGTGCACTTGCCAGTTCGCGAAGTTGTTGTAGCGTTAAATCGCCCCCATTCAAGCGACGCTTGATCGTGGCCGGTGAAGTTTTTAAGGCTTTAGCCATAGTTTCATAGGTGGCTTTTTTGGACTTCATCAAAGTCTTTAAAGTTTTCTGAATTTTTTTACATTCGTAATCCATGGCCATTTTCCTTGTTTTAAGGTCAATCTGTGACCTTTCTGATATAACTTTGTACTAATCAGGTCAACCATAGTTAGCTCCTAAATATCAAATTTTTAAGGAGAACTGTTTTATGAAAGTTTTAATGAGTTTTGTTTTTGCGTTGAGTTTTTCGTTAGCTTCGATATCAGCTGGTGCTGCGGCATTATGTCCACCAGACTCTTGCAATGTGCATAATGGGTGTATGGATGGCTGTACGACAAAGACAGCTTATGGAGTTGCCGCTTGTAATTTAGAAAATCCAGAAGCTGCAGAAAACGAAGCTTTAAAAAATGGTGAAAGCTACGCTTATAGATCTTGTGCTTACAATTTTTTTCTGACGTCTAAATGGAAAGTAAAGAAAATTGAAAACGCAGGTCAGTGCGAAGTTAGAGCGCAAGCTACGTTTTCTTGTTTTCAGTAGATAAATTATTTTAATTTTTCAAAGATTTTTTCAGCGCAGCGGATACCATCAACCGCTGCTGAAGTAATTCCACCAGCGTAGCCAGCACCTTCGCCACAAGGGTACAAACCTTTATGCGAAAGGCTTTCTAAAGTTTCATCGTCACGGGTCACACGTAAAGGACAAGACGTTCGCGATTCAACACCGTAAAGCTGAGAATCTTCAGTGATAAAACCCTTCATGCTGGTGTTGAAGTTATTTAAGCCTTCAGCCAGCTTTTGATACATAAACTTTGGCAGTAATTCATCTAAACGAATCGGAAGCACGCCTGACGGCGAAGATGTTTTACGTAACACGTTTTTATTTGAACGATTTAAGAACGAAACTAAGTTTTGCGCCGGTAATTCTTTAGTGCCTTTGTTTTCACGAATGGCTTTAAAAGCATTTGTTTCAAGTTCGCGGCGAAGTTTCATTCCACCCAGTAAGTCTTTGCCGAATAATTTTTCGTGCTGGATACTGACTACGATTGCGGCATTGGCGAATTCAGAGTTACGGTTAAAGTTACTCATACCATTACAAACGATACCATCTTTTTCAGTACCGCTTGATAACACGTAACCACCCGGGCACATACAGAAACTGTAAACGCCGATTCCTGATTTATCGTCATGGTGAACAAGTTTGTAATTTGCCGAACCTAATTTGTCGTGTTCAGAAAACTGACGGTATTGAATATTGTTAATTAACTTTTGCGGATGTTCGATACGTAAACCCATCGCAAAAGATTTACCTTCGATATGCACACCTGATTCAAGCAGGTGATTTAGCATATCTTCGGCCGAGTGGCCCGTTGCTAAGATCACGTTATCAGATTTGTATTCTGTTAATTTTCCAGAATCATCTTTGATCACGACACCGTTGATCGAGTCTTTACCATAAAGTAATTTTTCAACTTTAGAATCAAAATGAATTTCACAACCATTGGCGCGTAAAAAATCACGAACTTTCGGAATCACACGGCGAATTTTATCAGAACCCACATGTGGATTTGATAACCACTGAATTTCAGCAGGGGCACCGAATTGCACTAAGCGGTTTAACACATAAGGAATATGCGGAGATTTAATACGGGTAATTAATTTTCCGTCAGAGTATAAACCTGCACCACCTTCACCGTAGCACACGTTGTTTTTTGGATCTAATTCACCATAACGCCAAAAACGGTTGATGCCCTTAATGCGTTCAGCGGATTCAGAACCACGTTCAAATAATAAACAAGGAATTCCGCGCTCAACTAAACGAATCGCAGCAAATAAGCCCGCAGGACCTGTGCCGACAACGATAGGGCGATCAATTTTTTTATCAGGATTGATTTTTTCTAATTCAAATTTTTCTAAAGATAATGTTTCGCCTTCTTCAGCCACTTCAATGGTGTAAACAAAGTGCGGCGAATGTTTTTGACGGGCATCGACAGATTTTCTTAGGATGCGGTATTCCCCATGCTTAGGCATGAGCCATTCCAGATGTGACTCTAAGTCATCATCAATTTTAAGTTTAATATCTTTAAAAATCTTCGACATTGGTGCTCTAATGTAGCAGAATCACCCCATGGCAGCAATCACACAGTTTCTACCGAAAAATCATTTAAGCTATATCGTGGGTAAATTGGTTCATTTGCATTTACCGCGCTTTATTTGGACTCCGATCATTAGAATTTTTGCAAAAGCTTACAAAATTAACCTTGAAGAAGCTGAATTTCCGGTCGAACAATACCCGTCACTGGGTGATTTTTTTATCCGAAAACTTAAATCAGGCCGTCGTCCGGTAGGGCGTACTTGGGCTTTACACCCAGCTGATTCTGTAATCACTCAAGCCGCTATCATGGATCAAGGTAAACTGATCCAAGCTAAGGGTAAAACCTACAACGTGAAGGATTTTGCAGGCTTTGACAAAGCTTATGATATCTACAGCGGTGGTCCATTTTTAACTTACTATCTTTGCCCAACGGACTATCACCGCGTGCATTCACCAGTCGATGGAACAATTGAGCGTGTGATTCATATACCGGGTGCTTTATGGCCTGTGAACAATTGGTCGACATCAAATATTCACGAGTTATTTTCTATCAATGAGCGCGTGTATGTTGAAATTAAAACTGATCGTGGGTTAGTTGGGGTGGTGTTTGTAGCAGCAACTAATGTGGGTGATATTGCTTTAAGTTTTGACCCTGAAATTCGTGGCAATCAGTTTAAAGTTTTTAAACCCTTAGTTAAAGAATACAAAAATATTTCTGTTAAAAAAGGCGATGAACTTGGCATGTTTCGTATGGGTTCAACAATCGTTATGCTTTATCAAAAAGACGTCTTAGGTTTACAAAACTCTCAGTTAGAGCAATTTCACAATAAGCCAGTTAAAGTAAATTCAGATTTTGCGAACTAGTCGCGAGTGATCATGAAGTAAAGCACGACTACGGCCACAACTAAGAAAAAAGTTAAAACAGGGTATTTCTTAAAAAACTGCGTGTCGGTAATTTTATTGCCGACATAGTTCGTTACAAGTTCTGTCTGTAAGGCATTCATCAAAAGACCTGAAGACGGTCTTGTTAAAATACTTGAGTGATTATAAGTGCTGTCAAAAAGCAGAGTTGTGAGTGGGGCTTCATTGAACCCATCTTCAAAACGAATCGTTTTGCCTTCGTTACGTAATTGCGTGTAGTGCTGAAATTTTTGAAGATCTTCAGCATCAAACCATACTTTTTGGCAAGGGTAACAACTTTCAACCTGAGCCTCTTTACCGACAAAATGAAGAGCAAGTTGTCGTTTGCAAAACATACACTTCTGAGTGCTTTTCGAAGTTAGATTTTTATCTTTAGGAGTTAAAATTGTTCCGCAGCTTTTACATTCACGCACCCGTTTAGTTTACGGGATAAGTGCACTCGGTAGTAGGGGTTTCCATAATCGTTACCGACTTAAGTAACGGAAGTTTTACTTTAGCGCGATCATAAATCCATACGGCTAATAATTCTGAAGTTGGATTTTCAAGACCCTTAACTTCGTTTAAAACACGATGATCAATTTCAGAAAGTAACGGGTGCATAACCTCGTTAATTTCATGGTAATCTTGAACCCAGCCCACTTTAGGATCTAGGGGGCCGCGTAAAATTAAAATGATTTTAAAGCTATGGCCATGCATGCGCTTACAAGGGTGCCCTTCAGGCAACAAAGGTAAAAAGCGCGCTGATTCAATCTGAAAATGTGACTTAAGTTCAAAAGCTGGTGCCATGGGTTGTTATATAGCCCTAAACCGTCTATACTGTCAGCATGAAAACCACGTCATTACGCCTAGCTAAGCAAAATTTTAAGTTCTCATCGGCGCATTTTCTGATTTTTGACCAGAAATCCGCGGAAATGCTTCACGGGCATAATTACCAGGTAGTGGTTTCTATCTTAGCCCCAGATGTGGGTAACGATTCTGATGACGATGGTAAAATGGGATATATGGTGGATTTTAACGTTCTTAAAAAGTTCATCAAAGCCCGTTTAGATGTTTGGGATGAACACGTATTACTTCCTAAAAATCACCCTGACATGAAATGCATTTCATCATCAAATAATAAAAACTACGAAGTCACATTTCGTGATCGCTTTTACTCTTTTCCTAAAGAAGAAGTGATCTGGCTTAATTGTTCAAATACCAGTGTTGAGCAATTATCATCAATTTTAGCTGAAGAGTTTTTCAAAGAATTCAACAAATACGGTATCGCAAAGCTAACTGTGGCGGTTGAAGAAACACGCGGGCAGTCGGCTGCAACAACGATTGAATAATTATTTCGGATTTTGAACTTCGTCTAATGTAAGTTCTTTTTTGATTCGGTAAGACCAAAAACAAATTTTACCTAAGCCTTTGACCCACTGTTCAGCTTGGTCTTCTAACATTTGCGGAAAACCGTTACACGCCGTTGAACCGAAATCAGAAATGTTTGTTACCTCAGTCACAGACCAAGACCAAAAGCTTTTGTCTTTTTTAGTCATATTGCGGTTGTAACCTTGGTTTCCTAATTGAATCTTCGCGAAAACGATTTTTTGTAATTTAGGATTGGCGATTTGATCGCGCGCTTTTTGCACCATCACCGGATCTTTGATTTTCACCACGAACTGGTCGCCATGATTATCGCTTGGACCAACCACGAAATACTTTTCGTCACTTGAGGCAATCGAACGCTGTGGTTCAATGAAGCTTGGTTTTAAAACTTCAGATGAAGTGTGAATCGCTGTACGAAATCTTTCTTTGGCTGTGATTTTTACCCATGTTGAAGTAGGCTCTGGTTTTAATGTGAAAGTAAATAGCGCTCTGCCTTCAACATCAATTTCAATAGGTTCAGATTTTTTAACTAAGCTTAAATCTTCGAGGTAGAAAGTATTGCGTCCGGGAAATAAATTTTTAAGCTGAACTTCATTCGTGGCACGTGGATTAATTTTATAATAAACAACGCCGCCTTCTAAAGTATCGGCTGAAACGATGTCGCGTAAGTTACAGTTTGTATCAACACTCAAATCTTTTGGATTATCTAAAGCTAACAATGAATAGTCTTGTGTTGCAATCGAGGGGTCGTGTGAAAGTTGCAGGTAGATTTTGCCTTTAGCAGGAACAGTGTGATCAATTTCATCAACGAGGTATTTTTCCCACTCTTGAAGCCACACAGTTTGATCTTTATTTGATTTATTTTCTACCGTTAGAGTTTGGTTAACACACAGTTTGGGCCAGCGAAAAACATCCGCTGCAGCACTCAGTGTTGCTAATTGCGTAAGCATAATTAGGGTCAACTTTAAGCCAGTGGCTAGACGGTAGTTCATATAGACTGGATCGGACTTAAGGGATACCGACTTGACCAGAGAAGGGTTTTTCTGGACTTTTGAAGGGCTGTTTTGTGAAGATTTTGAGAGTAATGTGTCAGTTCGTTTTCAATTAGATCGGGCTAAATGAAAATGTTATTCATTTAGTTCAAGGTTAGTTACAAAACCTGCATGAGCGAAAATAGCACACAATTAAAGTTAAAAGGGTTTAATCAAGTTGAAGCAAACCCACAAGCCAACCAAGTTCTGATCGAACGTTTAATCGACTTCGGATTATACCCGGGCGTTGAATTTGAAATCGTCAAAAAATTATCTTTCTCAAATGTGACTGTGATTCGATTTCATCAAACGTTGTTGGCGTTAAATGAACAGGAGTTCAAATGTCTTGCCATGTAGAAGAAACAGTAACCCCGTTAGATGAAAGAAATGTTTTATTAGTCGGTTCGCCGAACTCAGGTAAAACAACTCTTTATAACTGGTTAACAGGTTCAAAATTTAAAACTGTGAACTACCCTGGTGCTACAGTTGAATACTCATTAGGTGCTCTTCAAACTGAATTAGCAACTAAAGCTGATATGAAGCCGATTGGTATCGTTGATACGCCGGGCGTTTATTCATTAGACCCGCAATCAGACGACGAAAAAGTAACAGTTAATATTTTAAAAGATTCTCATCGCGTAAAATACAACTCGGTTATTTTAGTTGTTGATGCGACACAAATGAATCGTCAGTTATTATTAGCAAAACATTTAATTCAACCGAATTCACACGTGATTGTTGTTTTAACAATGTCAGATCTGGTCGCTAAAGAAAAACAACAAGTTAATATCTTAGAAATTAAAAAATTCTTAGGTGTAGAGCACGTTGTGGCTTTTGATGGTGTTTTAGGTAAAGGTTTATTTGAAGTTGTGGCGTTATTAAAAAACACACCACAAAAAATCTCTCGCTATAATGAAGTTAAATACACTGAAACGCAAAAAGTTGAAGATTTAAAAGTGATCTCTCAATTTTTAAAAGAAAAAGCTTTCATGCAAGAAAAAGTGGAAGCAGCTCAGGCGGTGATTCAAGCTCAGTCGCAATTAGAGTTCACATTGAAAATGGATAAATGGTTACTGCATCCTATTTTTGGTTATGTGTTTTTCTTTGCTCTTATGACGATTTTCTTTGCGTCAGTTTACTGGTGGGCAGCTCCTCTTATGGATTTAATCGACGGAGCGATGGCGGCATCGATTGATTACACAAAAGCGCATATTCCAGGGTTACTAGGCGAATTTATCGGTGATGGTCTCTTAGCGGCTGTTAACGGTGTGATTATTTTCGTTCCACAAATTTTTATTCTATTTATCGGTATCGGTTTATTTGAAAACACAGGATATTTATCTCGTGTGGCGGCGTTAATCGATGGACCGTTAAAAAAAGTAGGTCTTGGTGGTCGTTCATTCGTTCCGATGTTATCTGGCTTTGCTTGCGCAATTCCAGCAATCATGGCGACTCGTAATATTACGTCTCGCAAAGAAAGAATGATCGCACAATTTACGATTCCGTTTATGACGTGTTCGGCTCGTTTACCAGTGTATGGTTTATTGATCGGATTTTTAGTGGCTAGTGGCGCTACAAGCGTCTTAATGGGTGGCTTCATTATGGCGTCGTTATACTTTGGTTCGATGGTCATTGGTGCGGTAGCTTCCGCGATTTTATCAAAAATGATCGAAAGCCAGCAGTCTTCACGTTTAATGATGGATTTACCGTTTTACCGCAGACCACGTTTAAAAACGATTCTTCGCCAGTCTTGGGATAAATCAGTTTCATTCGTGAAAAAAGCGGGACCAGTGATCGTTGGTCTTACAATTATTCTTTGGTTTGCGACGACATTTCCGAAAGCAGCTGAAGGTACTCCTGAAGATCAGGCACCACCATCATATGCGATGCAAGTATCAACAGCGATTGAGCCAATCTTTAAACCACTTGGTTTAGATGGCCGTGTAGGTTTTGCGTACGTCGCTTCATTTGCGGCGCGCGAAGTTTTCGTATCAAGCTTAGCTTTATCACTGAATGCAGAAGTTGAAGACGAAGAAAACACGACACCAATTTTAGAAAAGATGGCTGAAGCAAAATTTGCTGATGGCACCCCAATTTTTACTGTGGCCTCTGTAGTCGGTATTTTTATTTTCTTTATGATCGCTATGCAGTGTTTAACAACTGTGGGCGTCTTAAAGAAAGAAAATGGCAGCTGGTTATGGACAGGTTTACAGCTAGTGGGAAGTAATGCCTTTGCTTACTTATTGGCTGTAATCGTTGTGCAATCTCTTAAAGCATTTGGGTTATAATGCTGCAAGCATTTGCTCATAATTAGATCGTTTCATTAGCATGGTTGGGGTAAATTGCCTGACCATGCATTAATACACAGAGACATTCCTTGCTCGTTCTAGTGTTCAAACTCTAGTATTTTGACACACGCGAGGAATATATGGCGAACAAAAGATCTCTTTTATCTAAAAAAGTTTCGAAAAGAACTCAGTCCATTCACGGCGAACACACAACGTCAGCCTGGGATTATTCACATCACATTATTCCGCCGTTAACAGCCTCAACAACATTTCGTCTTGAAAGCTTACAGCGTGGTGCCGAAGGTTTTAACCAATTCGGTAATCCAAAAAATGAAACACCTATTTTAATTTACGATCGTTTAGACGAGCCAACGACCTTAATGCTTGAAGAGCAGTTAAAAACGATGGAGTCAGCCGAATGCGCCGTAAGTTTTGGAAGCGGTATGGGAGCCATTTCAACAACGGTGTTGTCGTTTGTAAAACAAGGGCAAAAAGTAATTTCGCATAAAACTTTATACGGTTGTACGTATAGTTTATTAACAAGCTGGATGCCAAAGTTTGGTGTTGAAACTGAGTTGTGTAATTTAAATGAAACAGATCTCGATGAGGCCTTTAGAGATAAATCAGTTCGTTTAGTTTACTGTGAATCTGTTTGTAACCCTAATTTAGAAATCATTGATCTTGAACGTGTTGTTAAAGCGATCGCTAAAGCCAACAAAACTCGTAAAGACGATAATAAAATCTTATTCGCCGTTGATAATACCTTCGCTACACCGTGGGGCTTACGTCCGATTGAGTGGGGAGTTGATATCGTGATTCAAAGTTTGACAAAGAATATGTCAGGTTTTGGAACTGATATGGGCGGAGCTGTTATGACGGCTAAAAAATACGAAGCCACTCTTAAACTGGGTCGTAAAGATTTCGGTGCGATTATTAATCCGTTTTCTGCATGGCACATTATGGTTTACGGTTTATCCACACAGTCATTACGTTTTGAAAAACAGCAAGAAAACGCTATGGCTATCGCAAAGTTTTTAGCAAAAAGTAAAAAAGTAGAAAAGATTTTCTACCCAGGTCTAGGAAGCTTTCCAGAGAAAAAATTAGCTAAAAAATATTTAAAAACTCCTGAAGGAAAATTCGCTCCAGGTTTAATGATCGCCTTTACTTTAAAAGGTGATATGAAAAAAACAGCGAAGTTCGTCGATGATATCGCGAAAAATTCTTACAGCATCACATTAGCGGTAAGTCTTGGTTTAAATAAAACTTTAATCGAAGTGCCTGGGTATATGACTCATTCGGCGTACCCGAAAGATAAATTAGATAACTGCGGTATTGATCCAAAGCTTATTCGTTTAAGCGTTGGTTTAGAGAGCATTGATGATCTGATCGGTGATCTAGAAGATGCTTTAGGTCGTGTTTAGATAACTATTTCTTACGTTTTCTAAAATAGTACGCGCGGTACCAAGACGCCGTTTTTTTCCATAATGAAAATTTCGTTTCGTCGGGAAAAATATTTACTCTGAAAATCTGAAACGGGTCATCGAACATTTTAAGTCCGCCAGTATCGGTATTTACTGCAAAATCATACCCAGCAGCTTCAGCTAGCTTTGCACAAGCGGCGTTGGTATCGCCGTAAGTGTAAGCGTAGACACACACTTCGCGTTCAAATTCTTTCTCTAGCGCACGTTTTGAATCAATAAGTTCGGCAAATGCTTGGTCAGGTGTCATCTCAGTAATGCGCTTATGGCTAAAACCGTGTGAACCTATTTCAAAATTTGAGTTAAGCCAAAGTTTACGATCTTGACCTGAGATAATCTTATCGCCTTTTGCCGCGCTGGCTTCATCCCACTGGTTGTGGCTGATTTCGTTATTAGCTAATAAAAAGATCTGTGCTTTAAAGTTATACTTTTTAAGTAGCGGGTCAGCGTTATTTAAATTATCCCAGTAGCCATCATCAAAAGTTAAAACTAAGGGTTTTTTCGGAAACTGATCAAATGAACGTGTGCCGTTTTTAAATTGTTTTAATTCCGAAAAAGTAACAGTTTCAAAGCCAGCATTTTTGTAAAACGCTAAGTGTTTTACAAAGTTGTCTTGTGTAACATAAATCTTATGTGGTGAATCTAATTCTTGCGTTGGAATTTTGTGGTACATCAAAACCGGAATCCAACCAGGGTAGTGAGCTTCGAAGTAGCTGGCTTCGTAGATTTTTTGAATTTGATCACAAACTGTTTTAATTCCAAATTGGCTTTTAGCGATTTTTGCTAAATCCATTAACTGCGAAACATTAATTTTGTAGTAATTTTCAATATCTGTGTCCATTTGTGCAGGGCACACTTCCGGTTTTCCGAATGTTGCAGTTTCAATATCACCGAAGTTTGATTTGATCTGTTCATTGAAGTTTTCTTTTTGGCAAAGGCCTAAATACTTCGCTTCACCAAAAGCAATTGTGGCAACGCCACTCATTAAGCTTTCCATACACACGCGGCCTGAACCGATGACAAGATCAAACTGTGTATAGATGCCTTGGTGCAAAGTAGGTGGTGTGTGAAAAAATACATTTTTGGTGTGCAACGATTTATCGATCTCGTTTTCAGAAGCGCCAACTAAATGAATTTCAAAGTTAATATTCTTAGCCGTTAAAATTTTAGTCAGACTATGCACAGCATTTTCAGTGCGGTCTTTTTTTGGACCTGTCGCGCGGCCGATAATCGCGATTTTTAAAACTTCAGTTCTACTCTTTGCGGAACTAATTTTTTTTGGAAAGAACAGATCGGTACTAATCCCGTTACGAATAACTTTGATATTTTCTGGTTTATAACCGAACTCATTGACCAATTGATCTTGCACATTTTCACAAATGGCAATTTGGTGAGAACCGTAAATGTTTTTAAACTTTTTAGAAAACGAAACATGCTGGCGACCATGGATGGTGCTGATATACCCAATTTGAGTTCCGCGGGTAGCGCTGTAAGCTAACTTTGAAGCAGCCCGTGAGTGCGCATGAATTACTTGAACTTTATGTTTTGTGATTAAGTCTTTTAAAATTTTAACGCTTGCATTAAATTCAGCGCGTGATTTAGTCTCGACTTTAAGTTCTATTTTTTCAGCTTTAGTCGGGTAGTAGAATCCATTAGAAACTTGTAAAACCTTATGGCCTGAGGCCACTTGGACGTCTGTAAGCTGGCACGCATAAACTTCAGCGCCAGTCAGATGGTTTTGAGACAATAAATGAAGAATAGTCACATGACTATTCTTCCGTATTTGACGTCAATGGGCTACATTTTTCTGGAGCTTCTTCAGGAATTTCGACCGCTTTTGACCAGTCTTTTTCAAATAAAGCCGCCATTTTCGCTTCAGTGGCCTGATCGTTAAAGACAATTCCTAACTCACGTGCTTTTGTTAAAGAGTTCACTGAGAAATTCTCAGACCCTAAGAAGACAGCTTTGTGGTCCACATTGATCGTTTTAGCATGAATGTAAGGTATTTCTTCGTTAGCCGGATAAGGAGTGCCTTTAACCACAACTCCTTTTTTGCTTAAGTCTTTTAAGTTTCTATAAGCGGCATCAGCCGCCATTCCTAAACCACACACGGAAGTTAACACACGAACTTGAACTTTACGTTTTACCGCAGCGGCTAAGGCTTCGTGAATTTTAGGGTTACCCATATTTTCAATCCAGATTTCAATTGAACTGTCGGCTGAATTAATTAAATCAACAAGTTTGCCTTCAGAATTATTCGGGCTCCACACTAAGTTTGTGACTTTTAATTCAGGGGTATTAGCTGTCTGTTTTTGCGCATTTTTCACATCTTGGTCAAAGACCGCGATGATTTCATCAATTACATTTTTATCAGCGGTAAACACACCAAGATCACGCATTTGGTTAGCACGGCTGATAAAATTCATCGTTGAAACAAAGGCTAATGTGTCGTCGATCACAAACATTTTCCAGTGCGAGATTGAAAAACCTTTTGTCGCCACCATAATATTTGCACCAGCCGCCTTTAACTGGTCAAAGATGGCTTTACGCTTTTCATTATTCGTGCAGTATTTATCGCAGATAATAGTGACATTGATTCCGCGTTTGATTTGTTTTTCAATTTGATCGGCCATGTCTTTTGATGAAATGCCGAAAATACCAATACGAATGGTTTTCTGTGCTTTGGCAAAGGCATTATATAAAGGCGTATGATCTTGTTCTGGTGTTACTACCAATTCCAAATCGTTAATTGAGTTTAATTGCTTAAGCCATGGAACTTTTGGTGAATAAGCGTTTGCTGTAGAGATTAATAAAGTAATTGTTAAAAATAAACGTAACATCATGATGTGGACCCCTCTCACATATCTTCAAACGTGCGGTTATTTCCCTATGAAAAAGGTTAACTTGCAAAACAAAATTGATGCTGCGTATGCGTAATAACACAATCTTGATGACAATGGGGTTTTTTGCCCAATAATTGGCTTGTAGAGGTAAACATGAATCACATTTCTAAGATCAAGTTTAAGGCACTGGTGCTAATTTTAGTGGCTGCGATTTTAGCTGGCTGCGGGGCTGCAGAAACTGTTCAGTTAGGTGAAGCTGATCTACCAACAGAACTTGGTAATCAACTTGGTGATGTGATGGCTTCAATTGATGACGCTGGCGGTGGTAATACGACGATTGCACAGTACGTTCCATCTCTTGACCGTTACAATATGTCATCGCCAAAACAAGTGGCTTATGAAAACGTTTTTAAAATTTTATTACCGGAAGCAACGGCTGCAACATGCGGAGCTACATTTACGGCATGCTCAGCAAATTCAAAGACACGAAGTTTTAGCAGCTGTTCGATCGGAAATTATGTTCTTACTGGATCAGTCACTGCGACTTGGTCCGGTGGCACAAACTGTACGCTTTCAGGAACAAGCCAGTCGATTCGTATTGCGCCGAACTATTCAGTGGCTGGAAACAACATGACATTGGCCGCGACAAAGACAGGAACATACGGTGCTAGTTTAACTTGGATTTCGGGAGCTGGAGATACTCGAGTAATGAATTACACAAATGATGGTATCAATCGTACTCTCAGTTATAACGGTACGGCTTTACTAAGTATTACGACTCGTACGAATTCGCCGATTACTGTGACTAACGTAAATCGTGGCAGTCGTAGCTTATCAAGTGCGGCTGGTGCATTAGAGATTGTGAACAACACGTCTGGCGAAAGCTGCACATTTATGGCGAGCGGAATTACCTACGGAGCAACCAACTGCAACTGTGCAACTTCAGGTAGCTGGGTTGGTTCTTGTTCATCTTTAGGTAATATTTCAATGGCTATCACTAGCTGTGGACTGGCTACATTAAACTACACAGAAAATGGTTCGCCAAAATCAAAAGCAATCTCTTTAGATCGCTGCGTACAAAATTAGATTATAGTTTCTTTTCAAAAAGAATTTTTAAAACTGGGCTCAGAGTCGTTTGCTCTGTGCCCACAATATCAAATCCGACTTTTAAGTTTAAAGACATCATCGCTTTATGGCGGTTATCTGATTTGGTTTGCATTAAGGCATAGCCTTGCGCTTTAGCCCAGGCATGTTGCTCTTGCATTAACGCCAAAGCCACACCTAGTTTACGGTGTTTTGTCGAAACAGCGCCCAGCCAGCTGTAATATTTGGTTTCATCAAGTTCATAGCCCGCTTTGAAGCCGACCAGTTCTTGTTCGTAGTAAAAACCAAAAACCGTCGCGTTTTTTTGTGTCGTAAAACGTTTATAAAATTTGTCTTCGTCAAATTCAGTAAAGACTTCTTTACAAAGTTTTAAAATATCTTGTCTGACTTCGTCAGTAATCGTTGTGAAGTTTTTAATTTCAAAAGGCACCTGCGTAAAACGGGGAGTTTGTTTTCCCTGAAAGTCACTGACTTCAAAAAACATATCTTTAGGGCGAATCCATAACATTGCAAGCTCATTTGGGTAAAGACATTCGTAAATCACGTAGTCTTTTAATTCTTCAGAATGTTTAGCTTCGCCAACGTAGCGATAAGGTTTGTTTTTATAATGCTTAAAATATTTTGAAGATTTTTTCATGAATGAAGTATTTTAGGCGGCCACTGATTCGTTGTCAAAATAGATCATTTTTGCAATATCAGGCGAATCTAAAAATAAACGTATTTTAATATCGCGAATACCATCAGCTAAGCGTAAGTAGTTTGTGTAGCCCACGATTTGCTGAATTGGTGAAATCTCGTAGTGCCCCATGATTAAGTCTTGGTTTCGCTCATTTAAAAGTTTTTTAAGATTCACAATGCTTTTATTATCTTCAGTGACCACTGAATAAAGACTCATCAGCTCCGGGCCTAAGAAGGTAAGTACAGCTATGGTGTTTTTTTCAGTCGTAATTTTAAAACAGGAGGCGTTGATTTGTTCTATTTTATAATTCAACTGTATCATGTGCTTTAGCGTTCTTGAATAAATCGAGCGGTCTTCAAGATTTAAAAAATTTTCAGGTGCTAAGCACGGAATAATGTTTTTTCCGTAGGTGAGAGAAAAACTTTTTAGCCATAAATGATTGTTCTTCATTTCAGTTAAATACTGATCTGTATAGAATTTCATTTTTTGTAAATTTAAAATTTCCATGACCACTTGGTCTTTGTCATCCACTCTGCGGCCAAGTTCAGTAATCATCGTGGCATAGATGTAGAGCTGAACATCATCAGATGACATCGTATCGATGCCCCAGTGGCAACCGCGGTGGCAATGATTCATTTGCGCTACAAACTCTATCAAACGTTCGTAGCTTAATCCTTGGCTATCGATCGGAGCTTTTAATTTTACAAAACCAAAAGCATCATCCGGATGAAGTTTGTTATCTTCAAGCACCAAAGTAAAATTGTGATTTAATTTTTCAACGACAGCGCAGTTAGCCTGAATAGAAATTTCCGCATCTGAGAAGACATCTCTAATGTGGGGTAGTATTCGGTGTAGGTATTGATCAGGCATATAGTCTAGGTATCGGACCTTGGGCTTGCGATCTTTAAGCAATTGTAATTGCGCGTCTCAAATTGATGCGGGCCTAAACCTTGCTCTATCTATGCTGCATCTAACTTTAAACGAAAGGACATAATTATGTATAGCAAAGTTAAAATATTGGGGCAGGCTGTTCATCCGATGTTGGTCAGTTTTCCCATCGTATTCTACACCGCAGCTTTCGCCAGTTTTTGTTTATTCCAAAATACGGCAAATCCTTTTTGGTATCGCGTGGCATTTATCGCAAATTTCGCAGGTGTTGCGACCGCAGTGCTTGCGGCACTGCCTGGAGCAATCGATTTATTTTTCGGCGTGCCGAAAGAAACTGAAGCTAGAAAACGCGGTTATTTACATGCTGCTTTAAATGTTGTTTCACTCGTTTTATTTGCCATCAATCTTTATTTGATCTGGGGAACATTTAATATGACGGTTACTCCGAATTCCATCAATGCTGTGATTACAGGAATCGGTTTTGGTCTAACAGTAGTGGCTGCCTATCACGGTCATACGCTCGTTGCTAAAAATCACGTCGGTGTGGATTTAACTCCAGAGCAAGAAAAAATTGAAATTGGTCACCGAGTAACAAGCCGAGTAACAACTTAAGAAGTCGTGTTCAAGAAACACAAGGAGAAATTTATGATCGTCAAAGAATGTATGTCAAATTATGTAGAGCTAGGTCGTCCGGATATGTCTTTAAAAGACGTAGCCTGTCTTATGCGTGATGGAGATTTTGGTTTTTTACCCATTCAAGAAAATGACCGTTTAGTCGGAACTGTCACTGATCGTGATATCGCAATTCGTGGGGTGGCCGCCGGATTAAATCCTGAAACGGCTAAAGTACGAGAGGTGATGTCGCAAAAAGTTTTGTATTGTTTTGAAGATCAATCGCTAGAAGAAGTCACACGTAACTTAGGTGATAACCAAGTTCGTCGTTTACCGGTGTTAAACCGCGATAAACGTTTAGTGGGTGTATTGTCGTTAGGTGATATTGCTCAATCAGAACTTGCTGCAGATCAGTTTGAGGCCGCAGTAAGTCGTATCTCAAAAAGTACACCAGCTTCACATGCCGGACGTAATTTTCAATGATACTTAGTACTCAAAAGACGTGTTGGCTAACATGGACGTGGGCCAACTTTTGAGGATATGTTAAGATTTACTATCTTTTGTCTAGGTTTTGCTGATCAAGACTTTATGGAATTCTGTGAACGATGTGAAAATAAAGTCATGACAGCAGTACTTACTGATAAGCAGATCGCGGAATTTTTTGAACGTGGATTTATTGTTCTTCCAAAAGTGTTTAATCAACACGATTTAAACTTAATGACTCAGTCGACAGAAAAACTGCTTAAATCAAGCCGTAAACTTAACTTAACAACTCAACTGCATAACGGTTCAAGTTTTGTTTTTGAAAACCAGGCTTTACACCGCGTAGTTTGGGCAGGCGCCCATGAAAACGATCTGTTAAATTTCGGCGCTGACCTTAGAATTTTAGAACCGGTGAGCCAGTTGTTGCGTTCAAACGAAATGGATCAGTTAATTAATCAAATTCATTTTAAAATGCCAGGTGATGATATCGAATTTGAATGGCATCAAGACAGTCAGCACCGTGGCTATGGCACCGCTGATTGGACAGACGTTAATGGCACGGGTAGTTATGTGCAAACACTGATCGCCATTGATGAAGTCACAGCAGATAAAGGCCCGGTAAGTTTTGTTCCTGGTAGCAATAAACTAGGTCACGTGGGGCTAAATCATATTTCTGATGTCACTGCAGTGTGTGATATTTCTAAAGCTGAAGAATTATTAATGCAACCAGGTGATATCGTTTTATTTCACCCGTATGTAATTCACGCAAGCACTAAAAATATGTCTTCAACTCCAAGGCGAGTTTTAATTAATGGTTACTCTTATCCGGGAGCCAATCATAAAAAATACCCTGGCGAAGGCTCAGGCCGTAGACTTAATCTTGATCTCTTAAGAAATAAAAAGTCGGCTTAGTCGGCTAGTTAGCTGATGTGCTTATTGCGCAATACAATTCTGACTTCCGGTTTTATAGCTGTTAGAAAAATGTGCTTCTAATTGTAAATCTAAATGCAATTGGCCTGCGTTACATAATGATTTTGTGCCTTCGGCTAAGCGTTTGATATTTAAGGCAAACTGCGCATAGTCTTTTTCAGTCATCATAGTTTCCCGCATAAAAAAGTCTTTCGCATAACTTCCTGTGCTTGCTCCAGATAGGTACGAGTGAAAGCGTTGTAATTGGTCATAGGTTGATTTTTTCATATGACGAATGCTTGTGAGCATATTTAATTTTTCAGCGATGCCTGTGCGGGCTACGGCTGATTCTACGGCAACGCCGCAGTCGTTATCTTTAAGCATTATACGGCGAACGGGAAAAGCTGTAGTTCCATACTTAGCCATAAACTCTTGCAGAGCTGAATTTAACTCTTCAGCTGAATCAGCTTTTTTTACGTCTAAGGATTTAATATCGATTTTGCCATCAGCACCTTTAACTAAGCCAGTGACTTCAAGTTTGTAGGCGATATTATTAAAACGATCTTCTTGGCGAAGGATATAATCCATCACTAACATATCAGCAGCATCACCCATTACACGCAAACGCTGAACGTTATCTTGTGTCCATTGCTGGCCAACAATCTTTGTGGCCATATTAGGGTTAATTAAATCAAGGTAAACTTGCTCTTGCATAAAGGCTTTACCGCGCGCCATTTGTTCGCCGCCGGCATCGTTAGAAATTTCTAACCAGTCAGCTTCGCCTTTGGCGTTTTTCATAAGGCCACCAAAAGTTTGCATGTAGTCATTCGTGAATAAGTAAGGTCCACGTTTATCAGTTGTTGGGTTATTTAGTTGGTTAATCACAGCTTTCCATGTGGCGGCGATAACGCCGCCTTTAGAAAGTGTTTTTTTACCTTTAGCCGGCACAGCTTTGTAAGCCTCGGCATCCATCGTTCTTAAAACCACGGGCGGGACTTTTAAAATATCACCCATAATACGGGATACGTGATAGTAAGCAAGAATTGAAGGCGTATAGCTACAGCTTGTGCTGAGTTTATATTTTGCTAGTTTTGTTCCATCGCGAAGGTCTGAAGGCATATCGCAAATTTTTGTTTCAAGTGATTGTTTGGTAAATCCAGCACCGATTTCGTAAATTTCTAAGCCCGGGTTTGTGTTATGAAGTTTAGGGCAGATGGCAACAGCATAGTTTTGCGCCGTGTTTTTCGTAGTTGGGGTTTGGGCGTGAAAATCCATGTGGCAAAGTTCTAATTCGCTCTCTAAATCTTTTGCTGAATAGTTTGATTGGCCTTGTTTTTTCGGATCAATATTCGGAAACTTTCTGGGAATTACACAGATCTCGTTTTTTGCAAAACTTAAAACTTTTTCTCCACGTGAAGTTTTTAAATCCATATAGGCAAAAACGCTTGAAGAAATTAGGCAGGGCAGAACGAGAAATGAGAATTTGAACTTCGGCATGTATTTAACTCCCGTAAAAGTGATTTTAAGACTGCAGACGGGGTGCCAAAGGCATAAGAATTAAAGCGATTTTAAGATTTAGGTCTGTTAAGGTTTTCGACAGAGAGTCACTCTATGGAGCCTATCTGCACTTTTTAAGCATTTTAAGACAATTTAACGCCCGCTCAGGTGGCACTTTCGTTGCTTTGGTACTTCTCGTTGGAGGATCTTTATGAAACTTTCTCGCACCCTGACTTCTTTGCTTTTCACCACATTTTTAGCTCAAGCAAGCTTTGCAACCTGTGAGATTTTTGCCGATTTAGAAAAGCCCATTAGCGATAAAGATTCAAACCGTATTGCCTGTCTTCGTGAAGCTCATTTTTTAATGCCGGTTCCGGCTAAAAAAACACAAGAAGAAATTATCCGCGGCGCCGAATCTGATGAGGCTGCGATTGATCCCCAAGGCCGTACTTATTGTCGTTATTTTTACCGTTACCAAAATGGTTCAAGTAATAAATTTCGTTGCGCCAGAACTAATGAAAGCAATGTGCTGGTATCTGAAAAAGGCGTACCTGTTCCTGAAGCGGTTGCGGTCAAAGACGCTATGTACGCCGGAAAATTAGAAGAAGATGTTTTAGTTCGCGCTGATGGCAGTGTGATCACGCAAACAAATAAAAAAGGCGAAGTAAAACCAGTTTCTGCTGATGTGTTAAAAGTTCGTTTTAAAGTTTCACTTGAAGGTATAAAAAGCCAAACTGAATTAAACGAGTGGCGTCACCGTGAAGCGTACACAAGTACCGTCGCAACACGTTTAGCGTGGATGATGGGTTTTCCTTCAGAAAATTATTACCCAGCTAAAGAAGTGGTTTGTTTTGGTTGTGACACTGATCCGTGGAAAAATGGTTTAGAGCCACAGTTAGTACCCGTCGCAAAGACCAATGTGTTTCCGGGTGCTGCCATCGAAAGAAAATTTGAAGGTAAACGTATTATGAAAGCATTTACCTCTAACCCAAAACTTGGAAAACAATTCGTAAATACACCTTGGAGATGGGACGAATACATTTCTAACTTCTCAAAGCTTACAGCTCAGCAGCAACACGAAATTCAAGTTTTAGCGTTATTTATTAACTTGGTTCACACTGTTGAAGAGCGCGGAAGCCAGCATGTTATGCTTTGCGAGAATCAAAACGTTATTAAAACAGGCGAGAAAAAAGTTTGTACGGCGCCGATTGCGGGAACTCATGATTTAGGATCAGCGTTTGGTAACCGTGATCTTAAATTTGTAAAAAATAAAAATCATCCGCGGGGTGATTATGCCGCTTATAGAGCGTTAAATATGTTCTTAGATAACAAATGTACTCTTGCAACTCAACCGGGAAAAGGCCCTAAAAAAGATCTTCCAGGTTTGACAACTGTGACTGAAAAAGCCCGTCGTGATTTCGTGGCCCGTTTAGATTTAGTGACTCGCCAAGATTTAATGACGATCTTGACGGTTGCAAACTTTCAAGATGTTGACATGCCTTTTAAAAATTCTGTAGCTAAACAGACAGGTCTAAAAGGCGATGCCTTAAATATGAAAGTTAATGAACTTTGGGCCGATCTTATTTATTCAAAAATGGATCAGTTCAGAAAAATGCAATGTAACTAGTGGCTTACTTCGTATCCCGGCCTTAAATTCATTAAAGCTTTTCCATCTTCTGCCACGGGCACTGAAAAGTGTTCGTGAAAAATACGCCAGCGATTATTCGTTTTTTTCAACACACAGGTATAACGTCCCCAACAATCCATCTCTTTAGGTTCGCCTTGTTGTGGTTCTTTAATTGTACCTGCTGTGTGAATTAATGTGTGAAATACTCCAAGATCTCCATCGACATGAAGTTTTTCTTCGCTAAATTCATAGCTTACCGGAAATTGCATTTTTGTGGTAAACATTGTTTCCCAGTTTTTTCTGTACTCATTGGCATTAGTGAAGCGTAAGGGAGGGGCGACATCAAATGCAATTAAGCTTGGATCATAAAACGACATAATATCTTCAATTTTTCCACTTCGAATAGCATCAGCAAATTCTTCTAATAATTGGCGAATCTCGCCTTCAGAAGCTTCTTTGGTCGCTCCTGTCACGGTCACCGGGGTTGTTTTTCCGATATTAGTAACCGCAGCACGGGCGCGTTCTGCTGCAGCATCGACAGCTGTTGAGCCGTCTTTATTGTTAGTGTTCGATTGTTCCATAAAACCTCCTTAAGCGGGGAATAATTGGACTTAAACTGTTAAAAAACAATGACGAGGTAATTGGTGCAAAGGTTTGGCCACGGTTTTAAGTGTTACGCACAACTGATAGTGACCAGATGGTTGTGACCATCGTCAGTTGTGCTAGTTTTACGAAACCCTACATTATTTCTAAGCATGGTAAAATCCTCACCTGTTAAAGTAAGGGTGTGCGTATGACCTGAGCCATTATTTTCAAGTGTGTATGTTTTGACTGAGCCAGCATTAACATCATCGCGTGAAACCATAAGTGTATGATTTGGTGTATGTGTTACTTGAATATCAACGTTGGTTCCGTTATCAGTGCAGTCGCCATCTACATCTAAGATACCGTTGGATTCGTTGTTGTCGCCATCTGAGCAAGCCGCCGTTAAAAGGCTTATTCCGGCAGCAGAAAATAAAAGTGAGAAATGAAAAATATTTTGTAGAAATGTGCGGCGATTTGACACTTGTACCTCCGTGTTAAGTGAATTAATCACGAAGGTTCAAATTTTATGCCTTGAAACGATAATGTTAGTATTTAATTTTTACGGTAGAAACTTGCCAAGCTTTAAAAACTTCTAAAGCTTCTGGACGCATCATCTGAACCATAGAGATTTTACGTTCAGAAATTGGTTTTGGAATTTCCGTGTAGATGAAATCGTCATCAAATTCGATCTCAGCCGCATCTTTTTTCGTGTTAGCATAATAGATTTTTGAAAGACGAGCCCAATAGATAGCTGATAAGCACATCGGGCAAGGTTCGCAGCTGGTGTAAATTTCGGCACCGTTTAGGTCGAAGTTGCTGATGTTTTTGCAGGCTTCGCGGATCGCTTCTACTTCAGCGTGGGCTGTAGGGTCGTTGTTTGCAGTGACTTTGTTGAATCCTTCACCGATGATTTTTCCATCTTTAACAATGACTGCACCAAAGGGGCCGCCACCGTGTTCGATATTCTTTTTTGAGAGCTCAATGGCTCTTTTCATATACTGGTTGCTCATGACGAACTACGTTACAAAAGAAATACCTACAGATCAAGGGTCTTCTATTGAACAATGAAATTTGGATGAAAACACGCAATTATATTTTATTCTATCTCAATGGTGAAAGACATCAAATTTCAGGCGATCAAGCCGGCGTGATGCTTTCAGATTATCTTCGTTATCATAAAAATTTGACAGGCACTAAGATTGTCTGTGCCGAGGGCGATTGTGGAGCCTGTTCAGTGCTTAGATTTTTTCCTTATTACTCAGGAAAAAAGAAAAACATTTTTCTTCCAATTAATTCGTGTATCACAATTGTGGCGCAAATGGACGGATCACATTTAGTTACAGTTGATGCACTGGCTAAGCCATCTCAAGCAGCTCAACCAGATCATACACCGGTGCAAAAAGCGATGATGAATTGCCACGGCAGTCAGTGTGGTTTTTGCACACCTGGATTTGTGATGGCTTTAACTGGTTTAGTTGAAAAAAAGATTTGTCAGAAAAAAACAGAAATCACTTCAGCCGATGCTAAAAATGCGACCACAGGAAATCTATGCCGTTGCACGGGATATCAGCCGATCATTGATGCGGCGAAAAATATTTCAGTTCGTGAAAGTGAATCAGTGATGAAGCGTTTTTACTCATCAGCTTCACAAAAAGAAATCGAACAGCATTTAAAAATTCCGGTAAACATTTCGAACGAAAGTTTTTCGTTTTTCGCACCAACCAGGTTAAAAGAAGCTTTGGCTTATCTGGGTAAAAATAAATCTGTGCGTATCGTCGGAGCTTCAACTGACTTAGGTGTTGTTCACAACAAACGTAAATTACGTTTAACTCAAGTGTTAAGCTTGCATTTAATTCCTGAACTGTATGACATTGAAAAAGACGGTAAGACACGTTTATCCGTAGGTGCTCGTGTAACGTTAAGTGATTTACGCCTGTACGTTAAAGAGCTTATTCCAGAGTTTGCAAAGTTCTTAGATCTCTTTGCTTCGCCACAAATTAAGAATGTGGCGACTTTAGTCGGAAATGTAGCGAATGCTTCACCAATTGCCGACACGCCTCCATTTTTACTTACGATGAATACCGAAGTTGAAATTCACGGACCTAAAGGTAAACGCTTTGTAAAACTAGAATCGTTTTTCTTAGATTATCGTAAGATCAATCTTACGCCTAAAGAGCTTATTGTAGCCTTGCATTTTGATATTCCACAGAAGAATGAATCTTTAGCGCTTTATAAAATTTCTCAGCGTAAAGATTTAGATATTTCAGCGGTGAACTTTGCAGGTCGTGTGGCTTGGGCCGATAAAGAAAAAACAAAAATTAAAGATATTAAATTAGCCTTCGGCGGCGTAGCTGCAACGACAGTTCGTTTGTATAAAACTGAAAAAAGCTTAACCAATGAAAAAGTAAGTGCCGAAAAGCTTGCGCAAGCCCTTGAATTATTACACACAGAGATTACCCCATTAAGTGATTTGCGTGCGACAAGTGCATTTCGTCATGTAGTTGCCGAAAATCTATTTCATAAATTCTTTCGCGAGCACGGAGTAGGTCATGAGTAATCTTCCTCATGATTCAGCTCACACGCATGTTACGGGTCGCAGTGAATTCGTTGATGACCGTGCTAAGTTATCAAATGAGCTTTTTGTCGATGTGCTTTACAGCCCCCACGCCAAGGCTAAGATTAAAAAAATCAATATTGATAAAGCGTTAAAATCACCTGGTGTTAAAGGCATCTTTTTAGGTAAAGACTTTCACCACAATATATGGGGTACGATTTTTCAAGACCAACCACTGTTAGCTGAAACTGAAGTGAACTTTGCTGGTGAAGCCATCGCTTTAATTGCGGCAACTCATCCAGATACAGCAGCTGTAGCTAAAGCGTTAATTGAAGTTACCTACGAAGTAAAACCAGCGGTGTTATCAGTGCAAGATGCGATCTCACTTGAATCGTTTATCGCAGGCTCTCGTAAAATTGAGCGCGGTGAAGTTGAAAAAGCTTTAGCGTCTGCGCCGAATAAACTTGAAAACTCATTGGTTATTCGCGGAGCGGATCATTTCTATTTAGAAAGCAATGTAGCTATCGCTTATCCAAAAGAAGACGGACAGATTGAAGTTCATTCTTCTTCACAACATCCTACCGAATGCCAGCACGTGGTTTCGCACGGTCTTGGTCTTGGTTCTAAAGATGTTACTGTTATCGTAAAACGTATGGGCGGAGGCTTCGGTGGTAAAGAATCACAAGCGGCTCCGATTGCGGCTTATGCGGCCTTGGTGGCACAAAAGTTAAATGCCCCGGCTCGTATTGTACTGACAAAAGACGACGACATGGTGATGACGGGTAAACGTAATCCCTTTGAAGTTTTTTATAACGTAGGTTTTGATGACAATGGCTGTATCACAGCTCTTGATGCGAAACTTTATTCTGATGGCGGAGCTTACGCCGATCTTTCGACATCGATTATGGAGCGTGCGATGCTTCATTCAGATAACGCGTACTATATTCCGCATCTTCGCGTAACGGGGCAAGTGTGCCGTACGAATTATCACCCGCACACAGCGTTTCGTGGTTTTGGTGGGCCAAAAGGTGTGGCGATGATTGAAAAAATCGTTGAAGAAGTCGCCCACTACTTAGGAAAAGATCCTTTAGAAATCAGAAAACTAAATTGCTACACTGACGAAGGCGGAAGAAACATCACACACTACGATCAAGTTGTCGAAAATAACTGTCTGCCAAGACTTTTAAGTGATTTAGAAAAAGAAAGTAACTACGTAGCACGCCGTAAAGAAATTGAAGCGCATAATATTAAAGCTTTAACAGATCGCTCGCTTCCGCTTAAAGGCTTATCGTTAACGCCTGTTAAGTTTGGTATTTCATTCACCACACGTTTTTTAAATCAGGCCAATGCTTTAGTAATCATTCACCGTGATGGCACATTACAAGCCACGACAGGCGCGACTGAAATGGGTCAGGGTGTGAATGCCCGTATTTCTGAATTAATCGCTTCAGAGCTAGGATTAAAGCGTAGTGCAGTTCGTATGATGCCGACATCAACAGATAAAAATGCGAACACCTCACCAACAGCCGCTTCATCAGGAACAGATTTAAACGGCGCCGCTGCAATCTTAGCGGTTCGCCGTATTAAAATGCGTTTAAGTGAATTAGCGCTTAAACTTTTTGATATTCCAGAAAGTCAGTGGGCGCGTCATACAGCAGGCCTTGGAACACAAGAAGAAGTTGAAGTTAAAAATGCGCATTTAACGAATGATCCGAATGAAGGGGCAGAGTGGAATTCAGGTATTGCTGAATACCACGGTATCAGTTTTAAAGATGGCCAAGTTTTTTCAGCGAAGCATCCAGAAAAACGCATGACATTTCATTCGTTAATTGTTGAAGCTTACCATAACCGTATTGCTTTAAGCGAATACGCTCACTATAAGTTTCCTGGGTTATCGTTTAATAAACTCACGGGTAAAGGCACAGCGTTTTTATATTTTACTCAAGGTGCAGCTTGTTCTGAAGTAAGTATTGATCGCGATACAGGCGAAGCTAAAGTCACTCGTGCCGATATCATTATGGATTTAGGACGACCGATTAACGAAGGTCTTGATTTAGGCCAAGTTACGGGTGCTTTTATTCAAGGTATGGGGTGGGTAACAACTGAAAAGTTATTCTATAAAAATGGTTTTTTATTATCACATGCGCCAAGTACGTATAAAATTCCGAATATTCAAGATACGCCAAGAATTTTTAACGTGCGTTTATTAAACAATAACGAAAATAAACCAAACGTTCGCGGAACAAAAGCTGCCGGTGAGCCGCCGTTACTATTATGCTTAAGCGTGTGGACAGCGATTCACGATGCGATGAAGCGTCTATCGCCGTATAAATTGAAATACCCGCACATGGAATTGCCAGCGACAAATGAAGAAATTTTAAAAGCAATGCACCCAGAGCTTTTCAAAAAGTGGACTAAGAAATAATGAAAACTTATTTCGATGTTGCTTTTGAATTAAAAAATGCAGCGCAATCATTTGTGGTTGTAACTGTTATCGGATCTCGGGGATCAGCTCCGCAAGATGCCGGGGCTAAAGCTATTATTTTAGAAAATGGCCTTCATTGGGGCACTGTAGGCGGTGGCCGCGTTGAAGCTAAAGCCATCGTGCATTCACAAAGTTTATTAAAAGAAAACAAAACAGGCCCTGAGCTGATCACGTGGAATTTACAAAAAGATATCAGCATGAGCTGCGGTGGGGAAATCACTTATCTTTTTGAAGTTCACCGTTATACCACCTGGCCTATTGTAGTTTTCGGGGCTGGGCATGTAGCGCAAGCGTTGATTCGTGTTTTATTAAATCTGAATTGCCAAATCACCTGTGTAGATAACCGCACTGAGTGGCTTGATAAATTACCTGAATCTTTTAACTTAAAGAAAATTCATTCTGAAGATCCACCAAGTGTTGTTGAAACGCTGGATAAGAATTCATTTTTTGTGATCATGACTCAAGGTCATGCGATGGATCTACCGATTTTAAAAAAGCTTTTCACGGTTCACCCAGAGGCGCCGTATATCGGAAACATGGGTAGTAAAGTTAAAGGCATGCGACTACGCAAAGAATTACAAGAATTCGGTATTAGTGCGGATGCGCTTAAAGACTTTCATTGTCCGATAGGGATTCCGCTTGGGCAAAACGACCCTTACGAGATTGCAATTAGTATTGCTGGTCAGTTGATTCAGGTTCGCGATCAAGTAAACGGTCAACAGTCTTTGATAAAGTGGGAAAAGACGTAAGCACTTTTTTGATCCAGCTTTGTGGAAACGCACGCAGGACGAAAAATACTAAATAAGCGATGGCGATAACTCGTAGCGAGTAAATAAAGACCTGAAAGTAATCTGATTTTTCAGTTAACAGCATAAAGGCGATGGTTAAGGCCATCGATAAAATCATCCATGGATTTAAAAGATCTTTTAAAGCGCCCCGTGTGGCACTTAATGATTTTTTATTCTTTAAACTTTTTGTCGTTAAGTCTTTGTACTTCATGATTTTTGTAAAGTACTTCTCTGTAATCCAAGTTGGATACTTCCAACCGATAAAAGCCACGACCCACGATAAAAGCACTTTAAGTAGCACAAAGCCAATTAAAATGCGTAAGCCGTACTCAGGTGATAGCGAAAGTTTTTCTGCGATATCAAGCCAAAGTTTTTCAACAGCTAAAAATAATTTCTCACCAAAAAATAAATAAGCAAATAGTAACGGCTGCGCAAATCCCCAAAGTGATAGTAGGCTTATTCCTAAAATCATTCCTAAGATGTTGTTTCCTAGAAGTAAAATACCAAAAGAAAATAAAAAACCCTGCATGCTGATTGCAAGCATCGGGGTTAAACGTTTTCCAATGGGAGAAAGTGATTTTAGAATCGCTGTGATAATTGAAATGCCATTTGTAGCTGTTACGGCTTCTTTGCGGCTTTCAGTTTTTTGACAAGCTTGGGTTAAGATCAACCCTTGATTTAACGAAAGCGCGTGGCCAGAAAAAGGAATATGAAAGGCGTGTAAAAAACTTCCGAGGCCTACTTCAACTAACGATTGAATAGTGGCGTAGTAGCTGACTAGGCCTTGCATACCAGAACTGCACCGATCCAAGCTAGGGCAATACCTGCGATACGCATTGTTGATACAGGCATACCTTCAATTTGCGAATCCCAAACTAAGCTAGCTAAAAGTTGTGCTGAAATAATTAAAATAAAAGTGTGAACCGCTCCCCAGCGCATAATGGCCATGGGACCACCAAACACAAGAATACAACCTAGTGTTCCAGGAACTAAATACCACCAGTTAAAATTTTTAAGTTCAATGTTGCCTTTCATATTAGGCACAAAAAAGTAAGCAACCATGGCGATCACTAAAAACACTAAAGCATTCAATAAAACAGCGCCGCTGATTCCCCATACGGCAGAAATTTTTTTATTCAGTCCTGCTTGTAAAACAACGACTACGCCTAAAAGTGCTGGAAGAAAACTGACCCATGAATTCATGGGTCAAAGACTAGCACTGTTATGTGTCGTAAACCAAATTAAATTTTCATTTTCGAGGTAATAAACCCCACATCTTTTGGCTAAAACCTTGCAACCTTTTTTTGAGTTTGTGCGACAAAACAAAATCTCAAGGAGGAAGTTCAAATGAAAAAACTATTATTATCCATGCTGACGCTGTTAATGCTTACATTCGGCTATGTAAAGCCAGTCAGCGCTGATGATACAACAACAGATATGATGGCTAAAACTTCGAGTACCATGCCCGTGGCTTATTCTGATGGTGAAAGTGCAGAGGTGATGGTGACTTTAAATGAAGGTGAAATCGATATCGGTCAGTTAGCAAAACGCAAAGCTACAAATAAACAAGTGAAAGATTACGCAAAAATGATGGTCGATCAACACAAACAAAATGAAAAAGACACAAAGCGTGTGGCGCGAAAACAAGATTTCGACTTTAAAAAAACAGACATGAGTAAGTCTTTAGAAGCACAAGCCGAAGATGCTGAAATGACTCTTAAAAAAACAGCTAAAGATGATTTCGACCGCGCTTATATGGATCAACAAGTGGCTATGCATGAAAAAGCTTTAAATACGGTCGAGTCTTTAATCGAAAGTGCACAAAACATGGCTTATAAAGCCCACTTAGAAAAAACGCGTGATGCGATCACGGTACATCTCGCTCACGCCAAAGAAGTGCAAGCTATGGTTAAGTAAACAACTGAAAAAGAGGTGAATAATGCAGTTAAAACGTAATATAAAATATATTGTAGTTCTATTAACAAGTACCTACAGTGCCTGGGTTTTAGCTCAGGCTCAACCACAAGCCAACGGTGCAGCTCTTGGTTCTGCAACAGAGGCTGTCAGTGCAACACGCACAACAACTAACACAACCCCAACAGCGACTACGGGCGGTGGCACGGCCGGCGTAGATGAAACAGCTCCTAGTGAAGTTACAACCATGGATCCGATGGACCCAGCCCGTGATGCAAGAGAAGCTGAACGAGGAGATATGCGTAACCGCCGTGCTCGTGCACCGGCCTCAGGAACAGTAGCGCCAGATACAACAGCTCCGCAAACAGTGCCTAATTCAACCTATTAGCACTGTTAAAATACGGTAATTTTGATGCGGCTAAAGATTAAAGATTGATCTTTAGCCGCATTCTTGTTTTATAAGGCTATGGATATCGAACAGCGCCTGATCGAATTAGAAACTAAAATTGCTTATCAAGATAAAACTATCGAAGATCTAAGCGATGTTGTTTATAAGCAAGATAAGTTAATCATTGCGCTTGAAAAAAACTTAGAATTATTAAAAATTCAAATTCAGTCTTTTCAAAGCGGTGATAATGAAATTCGCGGCCATGAAAAGCCACCTCATTACTAAGATTTAATTTTTTTCAATTGAGCTTTCTGATAGCTCGCAAAGCCTTCGCTAAATAATGAACGAATCAACGGATCTTCGATAATATCCACATCATCGTTTTCGCACGTAATACGCAAATACATCGAAGTTAATGATTCGCCTAACTCTAAAGCTGCAAATAACTTTTGCTCGGAAACTTCTGTAAACCAGTCAACTTGCGCTGGAATCTGAGTGAGAAGCTGTAAATTATCTTCTTCTAAACGGTAATAATAAGTTTTCTTTTGGCCTTGGTTATTGAATAACGAAAGCTCCCAAATACGTGGTTTAATAAAGTGAGGATCAGCCGACGGGCCAAGTTCTTGGTGTTTAGCTAAAATTTCTGATTTACAAAACTCTTCAACTCTTTTTTGTTCAGTTAAAGTTAATGCTGGAAAGTGTTGAGCAATGACTTCGGTTTTTTGCGGAGTAACATTTAAATCATATTTGTAATCACTATCTTGATCACCAATGGGTGTTATCCACTTAAGCGGCATGGTTTCAGTTAAACTTTCTTTGCTTAAGAGAATTGATTTGCCGGGGTTTAAACGTTGAATCTGTACTTCAGGCAAAACTGCAGTCACTTCGCGAGAAAATTGTTTGTATGTGATCGGAAAAAAAGCTTCGTTATACCAAGACCATGATTCCATCTGAAATTGGCAAGAACTTGGAATAACGATTTTAGGATTGAGTAGTTTTAATTGCGTAAGCCACTCCGAGGGCAATGTTTGCGGCGCAGCCTTATACCGCTTTGGCGATAGGACTTCAACCTCACGCATGGTTTGAAACGGCCAGCAGATTAAATCCCACGGCTTTTGCTGGATTAATAAATCCATAGTCTCTTCATCAATCCACGAATCAACGACATTTAAAATATTTAGACCCTGCGACTTAATCTGAAAAAGACAATCAACATCACGGTCAAGCGCCCGGCGGGGTATAACTTCCAAACCTGCCACCCTGACAGATTTATCTAGTTCAAGCGGGTGAACATTTTTAAACCCTAAGTCACGAATAAGCGTAAACATCTTGTCATGCACGCAGTACATGTAAATCGGAATATCGCGATTTAATAAATTTAAACTTTCAAACGAACAATGATCATCGTGATGGTGGGAAATAAAAACGGCATCAGGCTTTAGGTTTTTAATTTGATCAAGATCAAACTGAATTTCCGGGAAAGCATAACAGTTGTGGCTAAATGGGTTTTCAAAAATCGGATCGAAAAAAATCTGAGCCTTGTCAGTTTTAAATTCGTAACCAGCATGAAGAATACGCGAAATTGTTACGGGCATGTGTGATCTAAAAATAACTTAACTTCAGATAAAACTTCTGTTTCCTGCTCGCGATGCGGAACATGACCACAGTTGTGTAAAATAACTTTTTTAGAGTTTCCGGCAACAGTTGTGGCAATTCCGTCAGCAAAAGCTAATGAACCGTATTCGTCTTTATCACCATGAATAACCAAGACCGGACAAAGAACATCAGGTAAGTACGGAAGTAAACTCCAGTTAGCAAATTCCGGGGCTAACCAAGTTTCAGTCCAGGCTTTAAAAACCCAAGTGGTTTTTCCGTCGTGATATTTTTTTAATTTATCAAATTTTGCGGGGTCTTGATAAAAAGCTATGGCGTTTAAAATTCCAGCTTTAGTTTGTTCTTCAACAAAGACTTGCGCTGATTCGCTGATCACAGCTTTGCATTGCGGATTGTTTTTAGCGGCGATTAAGCTCATAGCTCCGCCCACGCTATAACCAAACAGAATATATTCGTTAAGTTCTAAAGCTTGTGAAATCTTCGCGATGATCTTAGATTCTTCTTCGATAAAACCGTAACTCGGCGGCGCTATGCGCTCTGAAGATTTCCCGAAACCTAAGCGGTCATAAACAATCACGGTGCGATTGAGATGTTGCGAAAGTTTCTCCGGAAAATCACGCCAAGTCTCCACACAACCCAAAGAGTCGTGAAGCATGATCACCGGAATTAAATTATTATTTTTTTTCCAAATGCGAACAAAGACTTGGCCACCGTGAATATCTAAATATTTATCAGTAGCCATAAAAACCTTATCTGCGTCTTACAAGACCAACAGTTTCGTAAACTTTTTTAATCGTATCTTCAGCGCGAGCTTCGGCACGTTCAGCACCTTCAACTAATAATTGATCTAAGTAATCACGGTTTTTCATTAAATCATCATACTTAGCTTTTACCGGGCCAAGTTTTTGAATCACAACATTCGCTAAATCAACTTTTAAATGACCGTACATTTTTCCAACGTATTCGTTTTCAAGTTGTTCGATCGTTTTTCCGCTTAAGACTGAGTAGATTGTCAGTAAGTTTGAAACACCGCCTTTATTTTCAACATCGTATTTAATTTCAGAACCAGAATCAGTGGCTGCTGATTTAAATTTTTTCTCGATCGCTTTAGCGTCGTCGATAATTGAAATACGGTTTTTGTCGTTTTCATCAGACTTCGACATTTTTTTAGTCGGGTCTTGTAACGACATAATACGAGCGCCAGTTTTACCGATCATCGGTTCTGGCATTTTAAAAATACCTTTACCATAACGATTTTCAAAATAGCCCACAAGATCGCGGCATAGTTCTAAGTGCTGCTTTTGGTCTTCTCCCACCGGAACTAAGTCAGCTTGGTATAAAAGAATATCGGCCGCCATTAACACCGGATAAGTGAATAAACCCGCATTGATGTTTTTCACATGCTTTTCTGCTTTTTCTTTAAACTGAGTCATGCGGTTTAGATAACCCATTGGTGTTAAGCAAGTTAAAATCCAAGAAAGCTCTGTGTGTTGAGGAACTTGTGATTGAGCAAAGATAATGTTTTTCTTAGGATCAAGACCAAGTGCCAAGTACTGCGCAAAAAAGCTGTGTGTACGTTGCCGAAGAACTTCAGGGTCTTGGTGCACTGTTAAAGCGTGAAGATCCGCTAAGAAATATAAGCAGTCGTACTCATCTTGTAACTGTGTCCAAGTGTTGATGGCTCCGATATAGTTACCAAGAGTTAAATCGCCAGTTACTGTACTTCCACTTAAAATCGTCTTTTTCATGGCATCTACTGTAGTTCGTTTTTAGATATTTTTAAAGCTTAAAATCTCGGCAATTACGCTCTCAACGCTGGCCGCGCGAGTCATAGTCATCTGCTGGGCAACACTTACCGTAATGCGCTTATCGGGACAGAATCTAAAACAAGAATAAGTCGAGATATTCCAAATACGGTCGGGGCGTTTGGCTTCAAGCCCGGCTTTCACGTCAGCTAAAAACTGATCGTGCGCTTCAGGGGTAAGAGCCACTGCTCCCATACATCCGGAGCAAATTACAATTTCGACCGTACAGGTTTCTGCCATGCTGAACAGTCTACCGCAATAATTGTCTCTGGGTCTAACAGTTAACACGTAGTCATTCTAAAAAATAATTAGTTCGAGATGGCGGGATTAGGTTTTGCTTGAAATACTTCTTAGGATGAAAACATACTTTTGGGCTTTAATTTTACTACTGACTCATTCATTAATGCTTCTGACTTCAAAAGCCGCGCAAGCCGATATTTTATATGAGTATTACAATCAAAACACGAGCGTCTCGGAACGAGACACTTCAGTTAAACGCCCACTCATCTTGTGGATTCACGGCTGTCGTCAAAAAGCAGATACCTTTGTCGCAGTTACAGATATCATAGAGAAAACAAAATCACTCAATCCGATCATCATCGCCCCTTATCAAGATTCAAAATTAAATGTCTTAAAATGTTGGAACTTTTTTTCAGATGAAATGCAAAAACGTGATGGTGAATTTATGGCTGTCATCAAAGAAGTTCAAAAGCATATTGATTCAGGTGAAGCAGATCCTGAAAGAATTTTTGTCGGTGGATTTTCTTCAGGGGCAATCTTTGCGCAACATTTAGTTTTATGTTTTCCAGAACTGTTTAAAGCAGCGTTACTTCATTCAGGCGGGCCGTTTGACTACAGGAAGGCTATGAACTCTAAAGAAGGTGTAGTTACGGGAGCTAAAGAGGCTTTAGCTTGTGCTTCGACACATTTAAATCAAAGAAGATTAAAAAATATTCTGTATTTTCACGGTAAGAAAGATCACATCTTGCCTTGGAGGTCGGGTTTGAGTGGCTTTGTACAAGCTGTGCATTATTTCGATTTAAATGACGACACCGAAGCTAATCATTCCTTTGAATTCAAACAGTCACTAGACCAAGAAAAGCTTAATATAGCAGTCAAGTTTCCAGATGGCACTGCGCTTGAATTTGTGCGCATTGAAAATATGTCGCACCGCTGGTCGGGAAGCCACCCAGGCTCTGCGTTTAGTTCTCCTGAGACTATGTCTAGCGTCGATATGTTTTTAAATATGACAAATAACTTAAAATAACTGTATTTTAGTTATTGATGAAATCAGTTTCAAAAAAAGAAAAAAACTTAAAAATTCTTTATCCTATCGAAGCCCTAGGCGTTGAAAAAGCCTTAGCCGGTGAAATTCGTGTTGAAACTTTGTCTGACCGTTTAAAACCTAAAGTTGATTTTCCGCACCGTCATGATTTTTATCAGCTAACCTTTGTGACAAAAGGCAAAGGCTGGCATGAGATTGATTTCACAAAACACAAAATCAACGGCCGCCAAATTTTCTTTATGAAGCCAGGGCAAGTGCACGCCTGGGTATTTGAAAAGGGTGCTCAAGGCTACGTGATTGAGTTTACCCGCGAATCTCTCCCATCGGTTTCTGCGAAATCATTATTTTTATTAAAACAAATTCCCTTAATTCAAGATGCTTTGGTTTTTAAAAAAGAATCATTCTGGAAAGATTTTGAAACCACTTGTGAATTAATGATCGCTGAATTTGCGAATAAATCTGAACACTTCGAAGTAAGCCTTGAAGGGTTGTTGCAAAGTCTGCTTGTTCCATTGCTGCGTGCTTCAGAAAACGTTGCGCAACATAATACTTCAACCCTCATTGAGAAGTTTCGGCATTTAGTGGATGAGTATTATCAGACCGAACACGAGGTTGGTTTCTACGCGAAAAAAATGAATATGACTCCAAAAGCATTAACTATGCAGGTGAGCCGTAGTCTTAAAAAATCTCCGCGTGCCGTGATTCAAGAGCGCTTCATGTTAGAGGCTAAAAGGTTGTTATCGTATTCAGATATGAGTGTGGCAGAAGTGGGCTATGAGCTTGGCTTTGATGATGCGAACTACTTTACTCGCTTTTTTACGAAAGCCGCGAAAATTTCACCATCAAATTTTCGCGACAAGGTTAAAGCGTTAACTTAAGTGTTTACCGAAGCCAGTTTCTTCTGAGCTAGATCCTTTAGTATGAGCTTTTTCAGCTTCGCGCGCAACTTGGCCGGTCACGCCAACCCATTCTGGAAAAAAGAAAAGTAGCGCTAAGTACACAAGAGTTGCGGCGCAGAACACAATAACTCCACCAGCAAATACAGTTAATACAGTGTTGTCCATAAATTCCCCCTGTTTGATGTTTTAAGTATATCAAAAGGGGCCTGGGCCGCTAGGTAAGGATTAGACTTTCACTAGCACAAAGGTAACAATGAGTAGATATGATTTTGTTAAAGTTTGAATCAAAGCTTAAAGCAACGCCAGAACAAGTGTGGCAGCGTATTACTTCAGTTGATGGGCTAACTTCAGAAATGAAGCCGATTTTTACAATGACTGCGCCGAAAGATATTAAAAATTTAGATGATATTTATGTTAAGGCTGATAAAATTTTATTTCGCAGCTGGATTTTGCTCGGCGGAATTTTGCCGATCGACTTCACGGACTTGCGCCTTAAAAGTCTTGATCCAGGTAAAGGCTTTGTTGAAGAATCGAATATGGGCTCCATGAAATACTGGCGCCACGAAAGAAAAGTTGTGCCCACAGAAATGGGTTATACACTTGTCATCGACGAGTTAACTTTTGAGCCCCGCTTTTTAAAAACATTATCTACTGCGACGATTAAATTTTTCTTTAATCATCGCCATAAAAATCTAAAAAAATACTGGAATAGTTAATAACTTAGTTCAGCGGTAAGTGAGTAATCTTAAATACCCAGCCAAAGCCGTTTTCAGTTTTATCAACGATAATTTAAGCGCCAGTTGTTTTTAAGTCTTTGCTATCAAACTCAAGAAAAGTTTTAATTACAGCAACATCTTCTTCAGGAATATTAGGTAAAGCGCACTTCGCGGGATTATTGACTCGTGAATTAGTAGATATCGTAAGTGAAAACAGTTTCTTGCGGCTGAGAATGACAAGTGTCATTTGTAAGTTCTTGCGTAACTTTAACGTCCAAGTATTCAACGCCAGCAACGCCATCATTGTCAGTTTGGCCTTTGATTGATAGAACTACGCGTTCACCATCGCCACAGCCTGATTCCCATTGGTCAACTAAGATATTTTCTGATCTGAAAGAAAAACCGTTTTCATTTCTTCTTGCATGGTAAGTTACTTTTAAGTTGTTAAATAAATTAGGTGTGAAATAGCTATAAGCGCTGATCTCTGTGCCATCAGTATTAACAGTTAAGGTTTCTAAGCAAATTTGTTGTGGAATATTGTTATTCGCAAGGGCTACTTGCTTTTGATTTAGTCTGTAGCACGTTTCTGCGGATACATTAAACGTAGTAAATAGAACGATTGTAGCAATTAAAGCTTTCATAAAACTCCCTATTTGGTTTGATAGGGAGTAGATAACACAAGATTTCAAAGCTTAGGTCAGCGTTTTGTTAAGATTTGTTATTCTTCTGCAGGAGCTGCATCAGCCACAGCCGGGAAGTACACAGATTTCTGATTAATCTTATGCCCCGCAGGTAAACCAGTTCCTAGCTCATCAGCGCGTATAACACTTTCTGGTAAGTTTAATGTTTTACGAACTTCATTCATCGTAGCCGGTGCAAATGGCGCAAGCATGATCATTAAGTTCTTTAAGACATAGAAACATGTGTAAAGCGCATCTTTACGATCAGCTTCAACACCACGGTCATCGTGGGGTTTGTACTGCGTAAATAATGAATTAATTTGGCGCGCGTAGTTTTCGACTTGGCCCAGTAAAGTTGAATAATCACCTTTTTGCATTGAGCGTAAGTACATTTGTACAAGCTTTACAGTTTCAGCTTCGGCTTTACCGATCAGTTTTCCTTCAGGAACAACGCCGCCGAATTTTGAATGACAAGCTGAAATAGGTTTTTCTAAAGCCGCATTTAACGGGCCTGCTAAAAACTTATTACGTTCAGCAAAGTGGGCAAAATCAAAGTTCGAAGCTTTTACTGGAAGTGATAACATCGCTAAGTAATAACGAATTTGTTCAGATGAATAACCCATTTCTAAAAGCTGGTCACCAGAGTAGAAGTTGCCCGTTGATTTACTCATCTTTTCACCATTCACCATCAAGTGGTAAACGCTTAAGATTTCTGTCATTTGTAAATCGCCCTTAACTGGTTGCGCTTGCGGATTACCTTGTTGGCCTAACCACATCGAACCTTGCATGATCACATAGAAGAAAACGTTATCTTGTCCTAAGAACTGAACAACAGTTGCTTCAGGGTCACACCAGAAATCTTTGTAAGATTCAGGATCGCGGCCACTTTGTTTTAAAGCCACTTGTGAAAACACAACCGGAGCAATCAATGAATCAGGCCACACGTAAAGTGTTTTGCCTTTCATTTCCGGATCAATCTCAGGTGGTACAGGAATACCGTTAGATACGTCACGCGTGATCGGGCGGTAACCCCAGTGATCAGTGATCACAGACGGAATACCATTAGATTCTAAAACTGATTGCGCTGTCGCAAGATCAGCTTTGTTATCAAATAAACATTCCACTTTTTTACCAGGTACATAACGAGATTTGTGTTTTGGTAAAGTGTCTTTAATTTCTTTGTATTTTGGTTCGTGTGTGTTTTCAAAACGACAACCGATTAATACTGTGTTTGTTACTTCTTGAATGACTCCTGTGCGCCAAGCTTTTTGTTTGGTATCAATCCAAGTTTTTAACGGATCAGCCACTTTCCACATGTTAAGCCACCAGTGAGCTGTGTCTTTAAGTTCAGGTGTGGCATCGGTTAACTGGCTGCGTGGATCTTTTAATTCGCTCGGGTCAAACTTAGCGCCGCAAGCGTCGCATTCATCAGAATAAGCTTCAGTGCTTGCACAGTTCGGGCAAGTGCCGCGCACAAAACGATCTTGTAAGAAACGATTCGCTTTTGGATCGAACCATTGTTTTGTCACACGTTTTTCTAACATGTCGTTTTTATATAAACGGCGTAAGAAATCTTGCGAATACTTTTCGTGAAGCGGGTAGGTCTCAGGACGAGAAGTTCCTGTGAACACATCCGTTTGAATAGAATAATTTTTTAAAGTTAATTTTTGTTGTTCATGAATTGTATCAATAAATTCACGAATCGTTTTACCAGCTTTGTTCGCTGCTACTTCAGAAGTAGAACCGTGATCGTCATTACCGTTAACGAATAAAACATTTTCAGCACCGATCAGCATTCTCATCCAGCGGGCATAGATATCAGCCGGAACATGCGCTCCAGCTAAGTGGCCTAAATGTAGCGGGCCGTTTGCGTACGGCATACCGGCTGTGATCACAGCTTTTTTCGGACGCTTATGCATCGCTAGAACGGATTTCACATCAGTGGGTGGACCAAATTGCGGCTTTTGAGCTTGAGACATAATTAAACCTCTAAAGAGTCTAATTTAGCTAAAATTATTAAGGCTGTGCACTATTTTTGCCGCAAATTTAATTTATTGTGCGTTACATAAGAATTTCACGTGAGGTTGTCTTGTTTTCCAGCCAGTTAAACTAGCTAATAATCTTTTTTAACTCGATTTTTTCTTCGGCAGTTAAGATCAGCCACTCAGGTGGAAGCTCTTGGGTTACAGCTTTCCAGGCAGTTTTAACCATTTCTTTTGCCAATGGCTTTTGGTGAAGATCAAGCATCAGTTGTAAATTTCTTAAGATAATAGTTTTTCGTGGTTTATAAAAACCATTTTGATCTTTTCCGGCGTTGTCTATTTCATCTGAATTTTCAACCCGCTCGATTAACTTGCGAAAATAATTTTCTAAGCTCATACGGTCACTATCGTAATGTAAATTTAAGCAAAAATCTATGGGGCAATAAGCCCGAAGCCAACTTGTCTTAAACAGGAACGCACCTAGAAAAGCTTCCGAGGAAAACATAGACATTGTTGAATTCATTTTAGAAGATCATAAACCGTTAAAACAACTGATAGAAGTTATGAAAGACACAGAAAAACATTCTCTTACAGAGAGATTTTCTGCCTTCGAAGAGTTCGCTCCAACGTTAATTGAAATAAAACGGACAAAAGATGAAGATAAAAAATCTGCAAAAATTAAAAGAAAAAACGTGCTACATCACTAAATTGTAAGCATTTTCGTTAATTTTAAACATCGGGGGCGGTTTGACTGCCCCTCTTTTTTTAAGCTAACATCGTTTTTATGAATCAAGACACATCCCCTGAAATCCTTCCGCCTATTGAAGTTCCCAGAGAAAAGCTATCGCCAGAAATCATCGATGCTTTAATTGAAGAATTTGTCTTACGCGAGGGCACTGATTACGGGGCGGTCGAGATCAGCTTAGAGAAGAAAAAAGAGCAGGTCGAAAAGCAGCTTCTAAAAAAAGATATTAAAATCGTCTTTGATTTTGAGGCAGGATCTGCGACACTAATGACAGCCCAGCAATTTAAGCGTTTAGTGAAGTAAAATTCTGCGGTGATTAGGAGCAGGCCTATAAAAAAAGGACGCTCGGTCAAGCGCCCCCAAAGGAAAGTTCAAATTTGAAATGACCAATTATCTGCAAGTTGCGCGGTATTGGTAGATTTTTTCAGATTCGCTATCGGCAGCGCTGATGTTCGCAACAACCGCACCGTTAGCTGGGTGAACTAATACGCCTTCTAAACGATCTGTCGTAGTTCTGTTGTAGTATTCAACTTCTTGGTTACCGTAGCGGTTAACTGATACGGGGCCACATTTAGTTACAGTTTGGCCATTAGTACATACTTCACGTGTTTTACATTTTGTGCCTGAAGGATCACACTCAGTCACTTGTTGGCAAGATTTAGGTTGCGTGATGTTTTCACAACGGTGTTCAGTTACTGTGTAGGTACAGCTTTCAACTGAACGAATTAAGCCAGAGCTTGATGTATCTACAGTGTATTGGGCATCTAAATTATAAGATTGTCCGTTTTGGCCAGCTGGTAAATTTAATCTGTCACCAGCATTAATTTTTTTAAGATTTTGTTGAGTTTTGAATTCAAATTTTTTGTCGTTGAACTGTAATTCAAAAGTTTTTTTACCAGTGAATTTAACTTTCATGGCTTTGTATTGCGGAGCTAACAGAACATTTTCACCCTTAGTTGATCTTAAAGAGATTTGAGAAAGGATGTTAATGGTTCCAGATAACTCCTGCTTACATGATACTAATAGTAATAATGCGCTTGATACGATTGGTAATAATAGCTTTTTCATGGTTTTTTCCCCTAATGGTTTGGTTTTGTTGTTCGGTTTCCATTAGAGCAACTGACGTGCCGTAAATTCGCGTTATTATGACACTAGGAAGTTTTTATACGAATAATGGTCAAATTTCGCTCGAGAGCAAGTTAAAAATGATCTGAAGAATTTGCCCGGTGCTTTTTGGTTTTAGGCGCGCTCGATAAGGTTCGAGCGTGTGTGGTGACACAGGAATTTTTAAGCTTAAGCTAAATAAAATTTATGAACTAATTTCAAAAAAATCAGACCCAGTTCTTGCGAAAGTTTTTGCGATCAACGAGCCAAGATTTCCATTTTGTCTTTATATTTAAAGCTAATTCAAAGTTTTCTAAGATCATCGAGATATCATCCAAAGACCAAAAATCATCTTTATACTTTTTTGACAGAGAATTTTTCAGAGCCAGTGAAGTCACAAGCGAATAAACCATTCCACTCATCGGAGGAATAAGACAGCCAAAAGTAGATAGCACACCTTGAAGCCTAGAGAGAACCGCTTTTCCACCTACAGAGTGATTTAAGACAAATACAGCCGAAGGTTTCCCAACAAAGCTTTCTGTGCCTTCAAGGTCAGTAGCCTCTTCTAAAAATTTTTGCAGCGGTGATCCCCAAGAGTCCCAGTAGGTGCCGGTTACGAAAATAAATCCTGAAGCTTGAGCTATGTCTTTATATAAAGAAGACGTCTTTTTAACTTTGGATAAATGAATGACTTTAGCTTTTAAAGAAGTAGGTAAATTTTTTTGAATGATTTTAATAAGGCGGTTACTGTTGCCTTTTTCTCCCGAAGGGCTACCATTTAGAATTAAAATTGTTTTCATTATGATATTGAAGCAGGTTTACCTGCTAAAGACTATGAAGTTTTGGAGCCTAGATTCTTTTTTAAGAATGCTTTCTGAAGCAAAAGTTGCTAGATTGCGCCCATGACGACACAAAAAAAGGGCGATCTACCTAAAGCGGTTTTAGTTGGTATTCAATTACCGGGTATTGATCAGGCCGAACTGCAAAGTTCATTACAAGAATTAACAAGATTAGTAACGACACTGGGTTATCGTGTCGTCGGGCAAGTCACGCAAAAACGCAGCAGTGATCGTTCAGCTTTAATCTTAGGCGATGGAAAAATGCAGGACCTAGCTCGTTGGACGGGTGGATCTGGAAAAGTTGCAAGCCTTGTTGATCGTAAAAAATCAAAAGCAGCTCTTAAGTGGGAAGAAGAACGTGTAGAAGACGGTGACGTCGAAGAAGAAATCATCGAAGACGAAGAGTCTGCGTCGTCAGAAATCACCGAAAAAGCAGATATCGTGATTGTTGACTGTGATTTATCACCCTCACAATTACGCAATTTAGAAAGTGCCACGGGCGTTTCAGTTTTAGATCGTACCGGTGTAATTATTGAAATTTTCAGCCGTCACGCCAAAACAAAAACAGCTAGGCTGCAAGTTGAAATCGCTCGTTTAACTTATGTAGCTCCGCGCATGCGCGAAACGGGTGGGGGAGACGACCGTGAAGGCGGCGGTGGTAAAGGTGTCGGTGAATCAGCACTTGAATTAGATAAACGTAAAATCCGTGATCGTATTAAAGAATTAAAAACTGAATTAAGTGCAATCAGTAACGAACACGAAGTGCGCCGTGCTCGTCGCAGCCAAGAAATCAGTGTAGCGTTAGTCGGGTACACGAATGCTGGAAAATCCTCTTTAATGCGCGCTCTAACGGGCAGTGATATTTTAGTGGCCGATAAATTATTTGCGACATTAGATACAACAATTCGCCCGCTGTATCCTGAATCTCGTCCTAAGATTTTAATTTCAGACACTGTGGGATTTATTAAAAAATTACCACATGATTTAGTAGCTTCTTTTAAATCAACTCTAGATGAAGCTTTGCACGCTTCACTTTTATTGTATGTCGTTGACAGTTCTGACCCATCATTTCGTACACAGTTAGAAGTAACGCAAAAAGTTCTAGGCGAGGTCGGTGCTACCGATGTGCCGCATTTATTAGTGCTTAATAAGCGCGATAATTTAAGTGATGAAGAACAAGCCTCATTAGCTGCCGAATACCCAGAAGCTATCGCTATTTCGACACGAAATCCTGAAGATCTTAAGCGTTTACGTGAAAAGGTTTTAAGCTATTTTGAGAGCGACATGGTGGATGAAGATTTGTTTATCCCTTACCTGGTGCAGGGAGCGATTATAGGCGATATCCGCGCCCGGGTACGCGTTCTCTCAGAGAGCTATAACGAGCTGGGAGTGACTTTAAAGATACGGGCTCCGCAAAAAGCCGTAGAGCATTTTCAATCACAATTAAAAGACTTAGTGAAACCGCGTAGATAGTGGTAATGTCCGCCCCATGAAATTCGATAAGTTACAGCTCAGTGAAGACCTATTACGCAATCTATTGGATATGAAGTACTTTCGTACGACAGATATCCAGTACAAAACTATTCCTGCGGTTTTACGCGGTGAAGACGTATTAGCGATTGCTCAAACAGGTACCGGAAAAACTGCAGCTTTTGCAATTCCCATTATCGATATCATTCATAGCAGTAAATCAAGTAAACGTTCTGGCGGTATTCGCTGTTTAGTGATGGTTCCGACACGTGAATTAGCACAACAGATTGGTGAAGTGTTTAATAACTTAAGCCGTCATATGCGTTGTAAGTCATTCGCTCTTTATGGTGGAGTTGAGCAAGATCGCCAAATCAAGAAGCTTCAAGATGGTCTTGATGTATTAATCGCAACTCCAGGCCGTATGTTTGATTTAATTAGCCAGGGCCACATTGATTTAAGTGGTATTGAAATTCTAGTGTTAGATGAAGCCGATCAAATGTTAGATCTTGGTTTTATCGAAGACATCGAATCGATCAAACGTAAATTAATTCGTGGTCATCAAACGTTATTTTTCTCAGCCACGATCAATACAAAAATTAAACGTTTAGCGTACAACCAAGTTCGCCACAATGCGATTCGTATTCAGATTTCTCCAGAAGATCCAGTTTCAAAAAATATTTCCCACGCTGTGATCAATATTCCGATGGATGATAAACGTTTCTTCTTGGCTGATTACATAAAACAAAATTCTGAAGGTAAGTTTGTGGTGTTCGTAAGAACTCGTATCCGTGCCGAGCGCGTAGCTAAAGCTATGGAGCGCATGGAAGTTCAAACACTGACCTTACACGGCGAAAAAGATCAAACTGACCGTCTGCAAGTGATGCAGACCTTTAGAAACGGCGAATGTAAAGTGTTAATCGCAACCGACATCACAGCGCGTGGAATTGATATTCCCGATGTCACTCATGTGATTAACTACGATATTCCAGAAAAAGCAGAAAACTACGTTCATCGTATCGGTCGTACAGGTCGTGGCTTTAATAAGGGCCTGGCGATTTCATTCTGCGCTCCTGAAGAAAAAGAATTGTTACTAGATATTGAAGAGCTTATTGGCAAGAAGATTGACGTTCTTAAAGTCAGTAAAAAAGCTTACGAAATGGTTTTAACTCCACCTAGCGAAGATATGAACTTTGCCGAGTTAATCGCTCATGAAGAATCAGTTATGGGTAAGCCTAAAAAAGGTTTTAAAAATAAGAAAAAATAGGAAACGATTATGAAAAAGACAGAAACTAAAAAAACAAATCTTTTATTAGAGTTAACAAAACGTAAAATCGAAGCTAACCAAGCAAATACGACAGAAGGTTTTGGCCGCTTCAGTTACAAAAAGCCACGTAATACGAACAATTCAAATGTCGGCCCAGCCTGGGGGCCACGTAAAGGGAATTAATCCTCGCTAACCAAAGAACGACTGCTCGCCAGAGGGGGATAAAATGGCGAACAGTCTTGGAAAAAATTAGTTTTTAGCTGAAAGCTGGCGATCAATAATTTCTTTAAATGCCGCCAGTGGGTACGCGCCTCTTAATGAGATCCCGTTAATTAAATAGCCTGGCGTACCCGACATATTAAACTTTCTAGCTTCTTCAGAGTCAGCATTAATACGCTCTGTGATTTTTTCGCTCTTAAGCGATGCTTCTACTTTTTTCATATCAGCACCAGATTTTTTAGCTAATTCTTTAAAAAGAGCTTCGCCTTTACCTTGCATTTGTGACTGATTTTCAAAAACTAAGTCATGAAATTTTTCAGCTTTCGCATGGTCTTGCATCGCAATGGCTTCAAAATAACGAGCGGCTGGCACAGCTAGTGGGTGAAAGTCTAAAGGTAAGTGTTTAAAAACAAATCTAACCTTATCACCGTAAGCTTTTTTAAGTTCTTTCATCGTTTGGTAACCACGTGAACAGTAAGGGCATTGAAAATCTGAGTACTCAACAATAGTGATCGGGGCTGATTTATTACCAAAGATCACACGCGAAGTTTCGATTTCGGGTTTTAATGGATTTTTAAATTCTTCTTCACGTTGTTTTTGCTCTTCTTGTTGGGCACGCTCAGCCGCAACCTTTTGTGCGTTTTGCTGGGCTTTCATAACAACTTCAATAAATTGATCAGGAGCTTTTTCAATCGCCGAAAAAACAATTGAAGGGTCTTTTTCAACAGCCTCTTTGATTTGTTGTGACGTCGGCGCACAAGACGCCAATAAAAGCGCGATAACTGCAAATTGTGAAATACGAATGAGTTGATTCATTGAATCCTCCATTAAGATGTTGGATTCCAGGATAGCAATTTGAGTTTTTAGCGTGTCACGCTTGTGTGAAAGTTTTGTAAATTAAACTTTACAAAACTTTTAGGCGATACCCCACCGAACGTACTGTTTCGATCAGCTGGTCATCGATTTTCTGTCTTAAAAGCATAATATGCGTATCTACGGTACGCGTTGTCGGGTAGACCTCATAACCCCAGACTTTGTTTAATATCTCATCTCGAGAAAAAACTTTTTCAGGGTCTTCAGCCAACAGCACTAATAGATCAAATTCTTTTTTCACCAGTTCAATGGCTGTGCCCTTAAAGCTCACCTTATGGCGAATACGATCAATCGCCAGCGATCCTACTGTAAGTAATCCACTGGGTTCTTGCGTTTTTACTCGTAGTTGTACGCGAACACGCGCAATCAGTTCACGTGGTTCAAAAGGCTTTGTTAAATAATCATTCGCGCCCATTTCTAAGCCAAGCACTTTATCGACTACTTCGGCGCGAGCGGTTAGAAAAATCACAGGTGTCGCAAAACCTTGCTTTCGCAGTTCAATTAAAAAATCTAAGCCTTGGCCGTCAGGTAACATCCAATCTAAAATGATAAGATCGGGCTTTATAGAAGCTGTGGGTTTAAATTGTTCCCGAGCTTGCGTTAGATTTTCACAGATCACCACTTGATGTCCTTCTTTAGCAATCAGATCTTTGAGTGAAAGACTGATATTCTGGTGATCTTCAATAATTAAGACATGTGCCATTAGTTTTTACCTCGTAAAGGTAAGATCAAAGTAAATACCGTCGGATTTTTAGAAAACAACAAACGAGCTCCCCATTGATCAACAATGAATAAGATCATATTAAGGCCCAACCCCATACCTTGGCTGCGCGGGCTTTTAACAAAGGCTTCGGTCATTTGTTCAAGGGATTCAAATTCGTTTTTACCCTGATCTTGCACTAAAATTTTTAGCTGATTTTTGTTTTTTTGAAGCTTAATCACAACCGGCGACTTTCCATGTATAAAAGCGTTTTGCACTAAGTTTGATAAAATAAACTTAAGCCAAAAAGGGTCCACAATTAAACTATGATCTTCAGGTAATAACTCAGATGAAATGTCTTTGTTTGAATCTAAGATAAAATCACTGATCCAACTGTTAACAGATGGAATTTCGACATTATTAAACTGAATGCGATGACTTTCGGTTTGCAGATAGGTTTTACTCACCTCAATAATTCTTTGCATACGAAAGACTTCAGCTGACAAACGAACGATTAGATCCTGCGTTTCAGGATCTAATTTGTTCTGTTTCGCTGTCATTTGTTCGATCAGCAATAACATGGCGCTAACCGGAGTTCTAAATTCATGACTTAACACCTGTAACGACAAACGATGTTTAAGCTGTGCTTTATTTTTTTCATAAAGACTTTTGATGTAAAATCCAAGAACACTTAAAAGAAAAAGCCCGATTAAAAGAATAATCGTAAAAGAATAACGGTAAAAATAAGCTTGCGTCTGGCGTGAATTATAAGTCCAGCAGCTGTTGCCAATTTTTAGTATACAAGTTCTGTTTTCTATTTCAGGACTGACTTCAAATTTTCCGTTTTTTACAGCTTGGTTAAACTCAGTAGCTGAATAAACCAAATAACTTAACGGAGAAAACCCCAGGCGGTCTTGGTCTTTAAATAAAACATAATCTGAAGTTAGAATAACTTCTTCACCACGAATAACTGACTCAACCTCAAGTTCGCTAAAGCGCGATAAAATCAAAAACTTTAAATCGTTGATTTGGTATTTTTGTAAAACTTCTTTTAATTCAGAAATTTTAAAATAAGACAGATGCTGTTCGACCCAGGCTTTTTCATCTTCTAAAAGAGTCGGGTACATTGAAATCAGATAGGCGTAGCTTGACCCTTGCTGGTCAGCAAAAGGTGGCTTTAAAAAGAAATCATTTGGTAGAGGTGCTGAACCCGATAAAAAGAATTCAAGCTGTCTTCTTTTATCTTTAGCAAAAGTAAAGGCCTCTTTTGTTTCTTCGCTCTCGGTTTGTTTTTCGCTGCAGTTTTTGCAGTTGGCTAAATGGGGTCTTTTAATACTTAACAGCGGATGTAAAATTTGAAACTGACCGCTATTACCATAAATTTCAGAAAAATTAATTTCGGCCACGGGTTTCGAAGTTAAACGAAACTGGGTGATCGTCTCGTGAATTTCAGAACTCAGATTTTCGTTTGAAAAAAATAAACCTCGTTGAGTCGCTGACTGCGCCCAATAGATATAAATCAACATCAGGCCTGCAAATAGGCTTAATAATCCGAAGTGATTTTTAATAAACGAAGTTTTCAAACTTTCTCCATGGGATAAACTATACCGCAACTGCGCTAAGGTTATGTCAACCCAATGTAAAGTCAGTGTAAAGCTATTTTGAACTGTTTTGAGGCAAAACGGTGAGCATTTTAATTACCAAGGCCAAAATCAAAGGGCGTCGAAGATTGTCCAGGTCCACCGCCAGTCATTACGATATCAGCTGAAGCTGCATCAATAAATAAGCTGGCTGATTCAAATTTCTTAGGAATTACCCCTTCAATAACTTTGACGTCGTAAACAAACTTCGTTCCCTTTAATCTTGGGTTCATTAGTTCAATAACAGCATTTGCAATTTTATCTTTAGTCGTAATGCTAAGAGTTGCGTTTGGTGGATCGCCTTTAAAGCTATCACTTCCTTCGCTCCATAATTTCATAAAGTGAGCCGTCGGGATGTGTCCTACTTTGCGCGCGGGACGATCGGAGAAGTAGAGTGTTTGAGCTGAAATTTTATCGAGTGAAAGTTCTTTGCCGTTAAATTTTCCAGCGTAAATAGATTGAACAAAGAGGTAATTCTGTTTTTCAGTTTTTGTCACTGACTCCTTTTTTGTTTTTGGATATTGGTGAGAACAGGCAGCAAGTAAAAGGCTGGTCAAGAAAGCACCCAGAAGAACAAATGAAGAGTTTCTTTTTTTAATATTTAACATGAGTTAATTCCTATAAATATATAATTAGTAATTTAATACTAGCTAG
>JAMPXC010000051.1 GCA_023701385.1 Pseudobdellovibrio sp. | reverse complement strand
TATGCTAGATCACCCCGTAAATAAGAGGGGATTTAGTACGAATGAAAAAAGCAAAGATCTTAATGATTGATGATGATAAGGATATTCAAGAACTTATCTCGAGTTTCTTCCGAGTGCGTAATTACGATGTTGTCTGCTATGACGACGCCCAATCGGCTCTTGAAGATATCAGCAGTGTCAAAGTCAAAGCGGATGTGATTATCACCGACCTGATGTTACCAGGGTTATCGGGGATTGAATTCACCCAGCGCCTAAAAGTTTTAGGTAATGAGATTCCGATTATTCTAATTACTGCAAATAAGAAAGTAGAGACTGCCGTTGAAGCGATTGCCGCCGGTGCCTACGACTTTGTGGTTAAACCTCTGCACTTTCCGCAGCTTTTAGTTTCTGTAGAGCGTGCGCTTTATCTCACACGTGTTGAGGAAGAGAACTCAACACTTAAATCTGTAGTGCAACTGCAAGAAGGCCACAACAGTATCGAAGGCATTATCGGTAAAAGTGCCGGTATTAAAAACGCCCTTGAGCTAGCCCGCCGTGTTTCTCAATCGAACGCCAATATCCTCATCACTGGAGAAAGCGGAACCGGTAAAGAAGTGATCGCTAAAGCGATTCACAGTATGGGTTCACGTAAAAAAGCGCCATTTGTAGCGATCAACTGCTCGGCGATTCCAGAAAATCTTTTAGAATCTGAATTATTCGGTCATTCAAAAGGGGCCTTCACAGGTGCCGTTGATAAAAAAGTGGGTCTTTTTGAAGAAGCTGAAGGGGGAACATTATTCTTGGATGAGATCGGTGATTTAACATTGCCACTTCAGGCTAAAATTTTACGTGTACTTCAAGAAAAGAAAATCAAACGTATCGGTGAAAACCAATATCGTGCAGTGAATGTTCGCATCTTGTCGGCGACTCATAAAAATCTACGCCAAGAAATTGCCAACAAAAACTTTCGTGAAGACTTATTCTTTCGTTTAAACGTGATTCCTATCTGGATTCCGCCTTTACGGGAACGTAAAGAAGATATTTTACCGTTATCAGAGTTCTTTTTACGTAAGTATTCGGCTCTCAATAACACAAAAGTAAAACAGTTCGGTAAAGAAGCTCACGATTATTTAATGAACCACGCTTGGCCGGGCAATGTGCGTGAATTAGAAAACACCATTGAACGTGCGATCGTGTTATCAAACTCAAATATCATCCGTTTTGAAGACGTTTGCACGGCTGATAACCGCTCAAGCGGCGAACCTAAAGAAGAAGCGGGTGTTCGCTTTCCGGTGTTTGGCAGCAATAATGTGATGACTGTTGAGCAGTTAGTGAACAAATATGTGCAACATGTTTTAGACCTTAACAACGGGGCTAAAGAAAAGACAGCGCGTGATTTGCAAATCGACCGTAAAACGCTTTACCGTCGCCTACGTGAGATCGAAAGGCAACAGGTCGAACACTGATAGGGTTCTGATACAATCGTTAAATACAAAGGCCCTTAAGCTTAAAACTTAAGGGCCTTTTTCTATGGTTAAATTTTTTAATTACAAAATTATAGGTGAGCGTTATTTACAGCTGTTTCCAATTGCTCAACAAGCGTTTGCAGCTGTGTGATATTTTTGGCTTTAGCGGCCTGTTCAATGGCTACCGCAATATTCGTTAATTCATCAAAACCAAAGGTAATCGCGTTGCCTTTAACTTGATGTCCTAGGCGTTCTAAAAAATGATAATCCAGCTTTAATAAAGCTTCTTTACTGGCGGTGATATCTTGCTTACGGCGCTCAAGATATTTTTGGCGGGCTTCGACGGGAACTTGCATAGTCTCTATCATAATTTTCCTTCGGCTTTAAAGCAACATTTCGAGTGGTGATGTCCTTGGTTGAGTCATTCATAAGAGCTAAAATTTGTTGAACTAATGTGTCTTGGCTAACCGGTTTGGTGATCAATCCGATACAGCCTGATTCAAGGCTACTGGCTTTTTCTTCGCTTGAAGAATGGGCCGTTAAAGCAATAATTGGATTCGTAAACCCTTCCACACGCAGACGGCGGGTGGCTTCTAAACCATCCATTTGTGGAAGTTGAATATCCATTAAAATCAGATCGTAATCGTTTTCACGCACTTTGCGAATAGCGGATACACCGTTATCAACCACATCTGTGATGGCTCCCACTGACTTAAGAAAAAATTGAAAGATATCCTGGTTGTCCTCAGAATCTTCCACAATTAAAATTTTCTTTCCTGTCAGTTGATTGTAATCCTGTAATTGCGCCAGAGTTTTTGGCTGGATAACGTCATCCATTAAACCAGTCACCCATTCAACACCGGCGATATCACCACACGGAATTTTTAATTCAAAAGTTGAACCTCGGCCTAAGCGGCTGTCAATCAGCGTCACATCACCGCCAAATTGCTGCGCCATACGCTTAGAAACAACTAAACCTAAGCCAACCCCGCCAAAACGGCGTGTACTTGAAGCATCGGCCTGTGAAAAAGACTGAAATAGATCAGCCTGGTCATGTTTAGAAATACCGATACCGGTATCAATGACACTCACGATTAAAAATTTCTGCCCGTTAGCTGTATTTTGCGCTGAAAAAGTTAAACTGACAGAACCTTCTTCGGTAAATTTCACGGCATTGCCTAACAAGTTTGTCATAATTTGTTTTACGCGTGATTCAGCTGTTTGAACGTACTCAGGCATTAAACCTTCAGTTTTGATTTTAAATTCAATGCCTTTAGTGACGGCTCGGTTACTCATGGTCAGCAAAACATCTTCAAATAATGAACGAACCGAAATACGGTGGGTGCTGATAAATATTTTACCGAACTCGATATTTGAAATATCTAAAATATTGTCAATGATACCTGTTAAGTGCGAACTGTTCTTTTGAATATTTTCAATCAATATCTGGCGTTCAAGCGGGTTATCGGTACGGCTTAAAATTTCAGAGTATCCGGTAATAGCATTGAGCGGCGTTCTGATTTCATGGCTCATATTTGCTAAGAAGGCCGACTTCATACGATGTGACTCTTCAAGTAACGCTTTCTCTTTTGTTTCATGCAGAATGGCGTTTTCAAATTGTTTAAAGAAGCTTAAAAGAAGCCCGACCACTAAAGCGGTAGCCAGGGCTACAACGTGACCTAAATAACGGTCACTTAAAGATAGAAAATCTGGCAAGGCAATAACTGAAATTTTCCAGCGCTTTCCGTACATTTCAACTTCATGAACTTTCTGCAGTGACGAATCACCTTCACGGCCCGGAAAACGGGTGTAAGCTAGCGTTTCTTTATTTGATGCGGGATCAATAAAGATTAAAGAGAAATTCACGTGCTCTTTGGCTTCGTTGGCTTCACCTAAAACATGGGTAAATAAATCCTTAAAAGAAACGGGAATATAAATAAGACCCTGCGCTTTGGCAGCACGTTCTTTTTCTGTTGCTGGGGTTTGTTTTTGGCCAAAGAACGGCATAGTTAAGACGAGTGAAAAATCATCCGCATTCAGCCTCGCTTTTTGAGTGAGTGGATAAGTTAAAGTGATTGAGGCGGCTGTCAGTGATTGAAGAATATCATTTTTGTGCGAATTCGGAAGACGGGACACCAGCTTTCGTAGTTCAGCACGGGTTGAAAAGTTTAAGTCCAATAAATTGTAGGTCGTTGACTGCGCCTGTAAGTTTTCAACAAAAGCGCGAAAGCGTTTTTTATCGGGTTGATAGCCTGCATGGGCATCAAGATAAAGGCGGGTATAGGCCAGCGACGACCCATAATTATTTAAACTGTTCGCTAAGGCCGAAGTCACGGTTTCAGCTTCATATTCAAGGCGATGGTTCACATCTTTTTGAATCGATTTATGAACGTGGGCCCACGAGATAAAACCAATGATCGTCAGCCCAGCGATAATAGCTGTAAAAATCTCTTTGTCGAAGAATACTGAAAATGTGTTTTTTAAAAATGATTTCCCCATAAGGTCGGACTGTTTTTACATACGGTTAAAGGGGGGATCAAAAAAAAGTTTTTATTTTTTTCTTAACGGGGCAAATATCAACAAAGTGCCTAATAACACACCCTATTTAGGGGGCTTTGACAATTATTTGATGATTAAAATCAAAGAAACTTGCCAAGAAATTACAAAGATTGCTCCAGGCGTTGTAAACGATGCTCAATAACACGTGTCATCGGCAAAACGTAATTATGAATCAATCTTTTAGAGAGTTCTTTAGAATAGTCTTTAATACGCGAAATAGTTGAAGGAGTAACGCTGCGTTCAGTGGCGTGTTTTCTTTCGCTGCGTGGCCCTTGGCGGTGATGTTTTTTTTGAGTTTTAGTCATAATTCCCTCCTTACTTGAAAAATTTTGTAAATTGCAAAATGAAAGCCACGCATAGGCTTGGAGAGCTTCTTGCTTTAAGCTTTTTATATGACAAATAAACCGACGCTGGGTCGCGATTTCGACCGGGATAAAAATTTAACGTACCGCCCTCAGGACGAATCGGGCGATTTGCCATATCACCCTTTGGTGATGATTGATACCAAACAGCCGGAATCTATTGTTTCACTGCTTCTTGAGCAGCATCGCATGTTGTATGAATTTACAAAAATTCTAAAAGATGCAAACTCCAATGAAGAAGAAAAACAAAAAGCTTTATTTGATTTAGTGGGCTTATGGGTACCGCATGCACAAGCTGAAGAAAATGCTTTATATGACGAAATTTTTTTTTCTAAAGAGGTGCAGCTCCAGCTTGATGAGGCTTTTGAAGAACACGCTATCTTACAAATCATGATTGAAGAGCTTGAAGGTTTAAACTTTCGCCTGACCTGGAATAAAAATATCGAATTAAAGGCGAAGGCTTTAGCCGAAGTGATGGATCGCCATTTACAGACTGAAGAAGAAAGTTATCTTAAACTGGTTCAAGATTTGATTCCTTCAGAAAACCTACAGCTTCTGGGGCGCGAGTTTACACGCCAATTTGAAGCTGTAGCATCTCATTACAAAGCTTCGCTTAAACCTTCGCGGATTTTGCCTTAAAACTAGTAGTGATGTTGAGAAGCTTTTGTTTGTAGGTTTTTAGGAGCTACGTTTTGACTGAATTTTTCCAGCATTCGTTTAAAAAATAATTTTACTTTTTTAGTGAACGGGTCATTTTCATACCAACCGTACTCAGCATTGTATTCCGGAACAACTCCGCCTTCGTCTTCCCATTTTTCTAATTGCAACTCTGTCGGCTTATGCGATTGACGTTGTAAGAATCGTGAAAACAGCGAATCGGGATTATCCGGTTTGATATATCTTTCATCCGGTTCCATGTGTGGGTGAATGTTTTGTTTGTTGTCCATAAACCCTCCTTGGCTTTTTGCTGTAAGCATTATCTTTATTGCAAACTTAAGACCCGCGTTAGTTTGAGGAGCTTTGCCCTAGGGTTAAGTGGTGAACAAATTGCAGTCTGATTTGTGATGGTAATAACAAAATGCACAACGGGGAGTTTATGATTTTTAAATATCTAATTCTGAGTTTGTTTGTAGTACCTGTATTGCCTGTGGCAGCGGCGATCAATGATCGTGATGGTAAAATCACAGTTCCTTACCAGGGGCTTGAAGATTTAAAAACCACTGTACGGGTGCATGACCGTTTAAAAACCAACGTTCGTAATTATAGCACCGATAGTTTTACGATTTATACGCAAACTGGCCGAGTCACCATTGAAGGACGGGTAAAAACCCAGGCCGAAGTTAACGACATTATCAAAACAGCGAACAAAGTTCCTGGCGTAAAACAAGTGGTCAACAATCTTATTGTCGATCCAAATCTATAGGGAGATTTATGGAAAAAAAATCAACAGAAGTAGAAGCATTATTTAACTTAGAAGAAATCAGACGCCATGCCATGACTTCAATGAATCAAGGCGCTGTCACTGGTGATTATCCACTGGATATTGAGAAAGCCTGCCAATTGTTAAACGAAGCTTTGGCCACAGAAATTCTGTGTGTACTTCGTTACCGCCATCACGCGGTGATCGCTAAAGGTATTAATGCGCCTTATGTCGCCGAAGAATTTAAAGAACATGCCGCGAATGAAGATGAACATGTTTGGGCTTTAGCTGTGCGTATTGATCAGTTGGGTGGAAACCCAGATTTTAATCCGGAGACCATTAAAACCAGAACGGCCACCGAATACGGTGCTGCGACTGATTTAACGGATATGATTCGTGAAGATTTAGTAGCTGAACGTACCGTGATTGAAGTTTATCGCCAAATGATTGCATGGTTCGGTCATAATGATCCGACAACTCGCCGTCTTTTAGAAAAAATTCTGGCGGATGAAGAAGAACACGCGAACGAACTCGCGGACTTACTGGTTGTATCCAGCCGCAAAACTTTAAATTAATTTTTTTCTTTAGTTAAGTTTGGGTATTTTTCTTGGATTAAATATTTTAATCCAAGCATGATGCCGTAGTGACTGCCTGTTTCATCTTCTTTATCGGTAATTGATAGGCTGTAACGAATATCGCTGACAACAGAGAAGCGGTCGTTGTTCCATAACTCAGTGGCAATTGAAAAATCAAAACCATAATCCACAGCATCTGAGGCTGAAGTATTTATCGGTATGGCAGGTGCAAAGTCATCGTGAATGATACGGGGTTCTCCCATAGGATAAGACGATGAAAAAGCTAAAGAGGCTGACCATAACGGGCTGATAAAATAACGATAACCCATTGTTACATGCATTAATTCTGTTTTCTCGGCGACCACAGAAGCGCTGTCTTTGCGAAAGTAAGCCTTCTGCATATGAAATATCGCGATTTCTAAAGCGCCATATTGGTTAAGATCACCTTGTACAATAAGACCTACGTCTCCAAACCAAGGAGCTTTGGCACCGCTGTCAGATCCGGGGTAATCGGTGCGTGAAACAAACGGGCCTACAGTAGCTGTGACGTTTCCTTCTTTTGGTTCATAAGCAAAAACTTTCAAGCTTAAGCAAAAAAACAGCAAAAATAAAACTTTTACGTTTGTCATAAGGCAAGATTACGGTTGATGATAATAAAAGTACAACCAAAAACTTGCGGAGAAAATTTTTGCGTAAATTATTTTGTCTATTCAGCTGCATCATGATCGGGTTGCCGGTTTACGCCCAGAAAAAACCTGTGGTTGAAAAAGATCCCCCTGAGTGGGAGCAAAAACTTATTCAAAGTAACCGCGATATTTCGGCTTGGTTTGACGGTGTGACTGAAGGTATCGATCTGTTCTTAACCGGCAAAAGAGTCACCAAAGAAAGAAATAAATCCAGTTTTCGCATCGATAACACAACGACAATCACTGAAAGCGAAAACTTTAACAACACATCGAGTATTTCAATCCGCCCACGTCTGCAGAATTTAGAAGAATTCATGCAGTTAAAATTCACATCATACGACGAAAAACAAGATGGCCGTGGGGTTGAAAGTGGTTATTTACGTAAAACACAGCGCCGTAAGAATTACGGGGCGACATTGGGTTTCTTTCGTAAATTAGGAAAGGTGCGAACTACTTTTCAGCCGCGCATTGAGTTGCAAGACCCATTAAAAGTTTCACACTCGTTGGCGTTTGAAAGTGTGGCTGAAGTTAAAGATTTTCAAATGAATCCAAAGTTTGAGTTTTTCGCCGATGCTGATAAAGGCACGGGCACATTCCAAGCGCTAAACTTTAATTACGAATTTACTCCAGTTTGGGATATTACGCTTATCAACGAAGGCGAATACCAGGAAAAGATTCATAAGCTGTTTGTGACAAACGGTTTAGCTCTGGGGCAGGGCTATTCAGAAAAAACGACATTTATTTACAGCTGGATTTTTAATTCTCATAACCGTGAAAAATACCATCTGCATGAGCACATTGTTTCAGTGACATGGCATCAAAATATTTACCGCAATATCTTAGATTTTCAATTGCAGCCCTTTTTTAATTTTGCCAAAGACAATCGTTTCAAAGGCAGATCAGGTTTAATCTTTAATATCAGTGTTAATTTTTAATAGCGTACTAACGCTGAAGCCCACGTAAAACCGGCACCGAAAGCGACCATAGAAATAGTCATTCCGTTTTTCAGTTTACCTTCTTGAAAGGCATCGTACATTCCTAAAGGAATTGTAGCTGCTGTGGTATTACCAAATTTTTGAATTGTCGTATGGGCACGCTCAAGCGGAATCCCCATGTCTTCGCAAATTTTTTGATTAATTCGCACATTAGCTTGGTGGAAAAAGTGCATATCCACTTCGTTTAAATTCAGTTTAGCTTCCGTGAGTGCTTCACCTAAAACTTCAGGCATTTTTGTTACCGCGTGAGTGAAAACTAAACGTCCGTTCATCTGCGGGTAGATTTTTCCGGCATCAATCATTTCTTTACTCATGCGTTCCGCGCCTAAGCCCGTTCCCGGAGCTTGTAGCCAAAGTTCAGAGGCTCCCACGCCATCGGCGTGAAGTTTAGTTGTTAAAATGTGTGGATCTTTCTTTTCATCTTTAACCTCTGTAGCTTGTAAAATAACAGCTCCAGCGCCATCGGCAAAAATAATCGAAATACCTTTGCCATTCGGTGTTTTATCTAAAGCTTTTGACTGAATTTCAGCACCAATTACAAGCGCACATTTGTAAACACCACTTGATAAATATTGGTTAGCTAAAGAAATGCCGTAAATAAATCCAGAACAAGCTTGGCGAATATCAAAGTACGGCACTCCTGGTAATCCTAATTTTGCCTGTACAAACGAAGCGCAACCCGGAAGATCCACATCGGGGCTTGAAGTGGCCACGACGATAAGATCAATTTGTTTAACATCAATTTTTGCATTTTGAATGGCAATTTTCGCGGCTTCAACGGCCAAATCAGAAGTGGATTGGTCATCTGTTGCCCAGTGACGCTCAACGATTCCTGTGCGTTGTTGGATCCATTCATCAGTTGTATCCAATATTTTTTCTAAATCAGTATTTTTAATAACTCGCGAAGGAACGTAACCACCGATACCGGTAATTTTGGCTGCTTTTTTCATAATTTAAAGTTTAGCTTAAATTATTTTACTGAAGCTAGTTGAAACTTCTCAAAACGATTAAGCTCGTCTTCAATACGTTGTTTTGTCGCCACACTTTTGTGTTTACCGACCCAAGTCCATTGTTGGATCAACAATTCTTGTTTTTCACGGTCAGTTTTTAAATCGATAACCGCTTTGATTTCGTTATCAACAAGTACGGGTAGCGCAAAGTAGCCAAAAACCCGTTTGTTCTTGGGAATATAAGCTTCGAAACGGTGATTATAATTAAAGAAAAATTCTAAACGTTTGCGTTGAATCGCCAGGGGGTCAAAAGGCGAAAGAATGTGAACTAACTCCGAGGGTTTTATCTTTTGCTCCAACACTTCGGAGCGAGCATAAAACACATTCTTTTTCTGGTCTTTAAGAGCTACTTCGATAAGTTCGTTATTTTTCAAACGTTCAGCTAAAAATTTTTTCACCATTGTTTTTCTTTGTGCTTTTTCTAAATGGCAAATGCTTTCAACATTCGCTAAGGCCTGTGAACGTAGCGCGCGATCGATCATGTAATTGCAAACGTCTTCAGGCGCGGCTGCTCTGGGTTTTTCTTTCCAGTCAAAGTGTCTGTCGGCTAGCTCATATTTTTTTAACATACCGACCCGTTCGCTGATTGTTAGTTTTCCGGTGTGAAAACCTAATTGCAGGGCGCGTTTTGAGGGTTTTTTACTGGCCCAGGCATGGTTTTTTTCAACCAGGACATCATCGTTGATGTCGCGAATTGAAATAGCACCTTCGCGTTTAATTGTTGAAAAAACTTTTTTCATGTCTTTGGGATCAACAGATTCGAACCAGGTTCCCGGATCATTTTCACGGCGTTTCATATCGTGCATAAAAAAACGATAATCGGCTGTCGGAACATAAGCTAAAGCGTGAGTCCAGTATTCAAAAACTGATTTATCTGTCGTCTGTGCTTGGTGAAGATCGGCTAGTTTATATTTTGGAATACGTGTGTAGAGAATGTGGTGATGACAACGTTCGATCACATTAATGGTATCAATTTGTACGTAGCCTAAATGAGAAATAGCTTTCACCACGGCTTGTGGGCCTTGGCCAAAAGGATTTGCCACGTTAAGACGTTGAGCATCGATCAATAGATCTTTGGCTTGCGCCCGAGAAATAATTTGAATCATTCTGTGTTTCTTTCTAAGATTAAAACACCAATTTAGCAACGGAGAATTTATGAATTGTTACTGCCAATCAAATATCAGCTTTAGTCAGTGCTGCGAACCTTTTTTAACAGGTCAAAAACAAGCACCAACGGCAGAAAAACTAATGCGTTCACGCTATTCAGCGTACGCGACAGCAAATATCGATTACTTGAAAAAAACTTTAGCTCCAGAATCACGCCATGATTTTGATACAGCCACTACAAAAAAATGGGCTCAAAGCGCAAAATGGAAAGGTTTAAAAATCGTTTCAACGATTAAAGGCACAGAAAACGATAACAAAGGCACTGTCGAATTTATCGCAACTTACGAACAAGAGGGTGAAGGTTTAGATCACCACGAAGTTTCACAATTTCGCAAATCTGAATCTGGCGAATGGTTTTTTATCGATGGCGATGCTCACACTCACCGCGAAGGTGAAGACCCTCATCACCATCACAAGCCACAGCAGGTTGTGCGCGAATCCGCGAAAATCGGGCGAAATGACCCATGCACTTGCGGCAGCGGCCGTAAGTATAAAAAATGCTGCGGAAGCTTAGAGGCTGAATAATTGCAGAGATAGACCAGAAGGAATAAAAGCCTGATGGTTTATTTTACGATCTACGATTATTGGTGGTTTTATTTAGGCTTTGTGGCCTTTGTCGCGTTCGTTCTTTCTCTAGATCTGGGAGTTTTTCATAAAAAAGCGCATGTGGTTTCTGTCGGTGAAGCCGCCATTTGGACCACTGTATGGGTGAGCTGCGCCCTTATTTTTAACATCCTTTTTTATTATTACGCTGTTTATGTTTTATCAGAGCGCGCTTCGTTGATGCAGCTTCCAGGGTTTGATCCCGAGCTTGCTGCAAAACATTTGGCGATGGAATTTACAACGGGCTTTTTGATCGAAAAAGCATTAGCGATAGATAATATTTTTATTTTTGCCGTGGTGTTTTCGTATTTTGGAATTCCGCGCCTGTATCAACACCGCGTTTTATTCTGGGGAATTTTCGGCGCTTTAATTTTTCGCGGTATCTTTATCGCCATTGGCGCTGAGCTTATGAAAATTCAAGCGGTAGTTATTTTCTTTGGTGTGTTACTTTTCGCCACGGGTGTTCGCATTATCCTTACGCGCGAAAAAGAACCGGATTTAAGCAAGAATTTTTTCCTGCGCCAGATGAACCGCTTATTTCGCATTGAACATGAAATTAAAGGTGATCATTTTTTTATCAAAAAAGATAAAAAAACCTATCTGACTCCGCTCTTTGTGGCCCTTATTTTTATCGAACTGTCAGATATTCTTTTTGCGATAGATTCAGTACCTGCGATTTTTGCAATCACTAAAGAGCCGCTGATTGTTTTTACCAGCAATGTGTTTGCGATTTTAGGTTTACGTTCGATGTACTTTTTTCTTTCAGGGGTTATCGATAAATTTAAATATATCAAGTTCGGTCTGGCTGGTGTGCTCATGTTTGTGGGGCTTAAAATGACGTTTTTAAATGATTTGTATAAAGGTCATTTTCCGATCTGGCTTTCGCTATTAATTATTGTTTTGATTTTAACTACGTCAATTTTAGCCTCGATTTTCCTCGACAAAAAACCAACTTCATCGACTAAGGTCTTACGCTAAATATCTAGATCAATTCGGTTTAAGACATATCATTTTGATAGTCATTCCTACTCACTATAGATTTAAAAAAGATTTATTATAGCGGAGAATTTGATATGAAATCATTACTGACGTTGGCGTTACTTTCGGCTACTCAAGTTGCATTTGCCGGAAATTCTTTAAGTACAAAAATTCACAACCAATATATCTCATTAAGAGCTATGGGTATGGGTAATGCTTATACTGCGGTAGCTGATGATTACACTTTGCTGTTTTATAACCCAGCAGGTTTTGCAAAAAAGAAAAATAATGAAATCCAATTTTCGATCGTAGGTGCAGGCGCAGCTAAAGACACAATGCCTTTTGCTAAAGATGTAAAAGATGCTTCAGATACACAAGGCTCTGACACAGATAAAGCCAATGCGATCTCAGCGGTTCTAGATAAATACGCTGGTAAAACTATGGGTGGCCGCGTACAAGCTGCTGAAATGTTTTGGATCAGAAAACACTGGGGTTTTGGTTTAGTACCTGTTGATTTATCTTTAGATGTAACAGTTGATAAACAGCTTGGCCCGACGGTCGATCTTAACGTTATAAAAGATTCAACTTTAGCCATCGGTGGTGGAGCTGAAGTGAATAAAGAATTATCTTGGGGTGTAACTATTAAAGGCACACACCGTTTACAAGTTTCAGAAAAATTAATCGCCGTGCAATTAGCCACTGAGCCAGATCTTGTAGATGCCGACCGTGCTTCAGAAGGTTTTGCTGTGGATGGTGATATCGGTTTACTTTATTCTCCATCTTGGTTTAGTAAAACAGTGACTAAACGTATTCCTGCGCAAGCTTCTGCAACGGTAAAGGTTAAAAAAGCCCGTGCCACAGAAACAGCTGCAGCTAAAAAAGAAGACACTCCGGCTGACGCTTTAAGTTTAACAGTTGATTCTGGCAGTTCAGAAGCGGCTAAAGTAGCAGCCGCTTCGGGAACAGTTGAGACTGCTTCAGGTACGGCTGAAGTCAAAGCTGAAGAACCTAAAAAAGAAGAATCTAAGGTTGTTGAAGTTCAAGAAGAAACTTACCCATTAACTTTTTCATTCGTTGCCCGCAACGTTTTGGCTTCAAGCTTTACAAAGCAAAAACTAATTAATAAAGACGCAACGATGGCTCCAGAAAAATTACAGCGCGTATTTGATATCGGTTCACAATATGAATTTGCAACGTTCGGAAGTTTAACTTTACGTGCGATGCTAGATTTTAAAAACTTAAATCACGAACAAGCATCAACGATGGCCAAAACAACTCACGCTGGTCTTGAGTTTGATTATTCACCAAGCGGTTGGTTTAAAGCCCAATTCCGCGGTGGTATGAACCAAGGTTACTACACAGCAGGTACAACATTATTGTTAGGTGTTTTTAATATCGAAGCAGCGACTTACGGCGAAGAAGTGGGTACCGCTTCAAATAAAGTAGAAAACCGCGTGTACGCTGCTAAATTCGGAATGAATTTTTAGTTATTCGGGCATCCATTGCCCGGGTTTGTTGCTCGGGCACCCATTTTATATTTAAGACATTCTCCAACATCAGTAGTCGTTGCACTTGAAAGTGCGGAACCAAGTTCACCGCAGAATTCAGTTAAAGCGCTACCTTGATTGCTAGAGGTATTGCTTGAGTTACAACTGCTGGCATAGGTAGTTTGTACAAGCTCGCCAAGAACAGATGCTGGAATCGAATTCACGGCAGTAGCATATTGATCCGGAGTCGTTGCGGATGCATTGATGCTTTTAGCTAAAGTTGCAATCTGCACTAAAGAACTTATTTGTGTATAGACTGGAACTCCAGAGCTGCTACAAACTTCAAATGCAGCATCGGAAACTGCTGTCCCTGAGGGAAAACTCAGTGCAGAGATGACAGCCATAGAGCCTGACGAACAACCGGAACAACTAGGATTAGATTGGTCAAGAGCTTCAATGAGTGCGGTCGGAGTACCTAAATTTTCCTGAATAAAATAAGCGGCACATTTTAATTGATTCGCTTGTGGTGAATTGTTTGAAGCTAATTTACTCACGCAAGCTTGCGCGCCAGAAGGGGCGGCCGAGTTCAAACACATTTGTGCATCTTTAATTGTATCCATTTCGCTTTCTTTTTCACAGGCTGTTAAGCCGAATACGGCGAAAGTTACAGTAGCTAATAGTAAGTGCGAAGGTTGTACGGTTTTTTTCATATATATTCCTTTATTCCTTTTAAGCGGCAGACTTCGCGTCTTCGGGAAGTCGTTCAATAAGTTCATCGTTAACGTTTTGATTTTTAAAAACTTTTTGTAATTCAAATAAAGAGGTAAAGTTGATTGGTTCTGGCGCAATCATCTTTGCACGACGGTCGAAATGGTTATAACGGATCACTTGTTTGTTCAGTGTTTTGCTGACTATCACCATATCATTGATTAAGCGTACAATATTGATTTCATTTTTAAAGTCTGTACCCATGAAATCAGATTGATGAGTATCCTGAGCTGGAGTCGCTTCAACGCCTTTGTCGACCTTTGCTAACTCAATAAAGTTATTAATTTTCCTGCAAAGGTCAATGTAGTCCTGAAAGTCTGAGTTCTTTTCAAACGTTAGGTCAGATAGTTGCGACAAGCTCACATCAATCGGTTCGCCCGTTGTAATGCCTGCAGGATACGAAGCTTTAAAGTGTTTCGCTTTTTTCTTCACACGATTTTTTAAATTGATTCGGTAGGCAGCCATTTTGGCTTCTACTTTTGAAATGTCATCACGTAATGTACGTCTTTTCATGCTTCGTAAAACATGTAAAACGATAAAGGTTCCGAAGCCCATGATCGTGATTTTTATGATTAATCCTAGGAGTGATAAAATGCCTTCCACACTCAATTCATCGGTGTCTTTGCGGTGAATATTTAATCAAGATTCTTTAACAAGTTAGCTCTTCATTTTGAAACAATTTTTGTACAGTGACGATAAGTTTGACAGGCTTTTGGTCCTCAAACCCTCTTATAATGAGACATGTTTTTGGCTCAAGACGTGCTTTGTCTTTTTCTGTTGAAGTTTATTTAAAACAAATTGAGGTATACTTTATGAAAAATTTAAACATTAAAGCTGTGCTCGCCTTATCATTATTAGCTTTTTCTGCCTGCGATAAAGGTGGCGGTGGCGGTAACAACAATCAAGTCGTTGGTGTTCCGGGTGTCATCGCTAGAAGTTATAATAATGGAAATCAAAGCTGTACGATCAATGGAGATAATACTTATTCTTGTACGGAAACGGGTCGCGGCACTACAAATGTAATCCGTTATGATAGCGCTCTTAGTTTTTGCCGTAGTATTTCAGATGAATATACGAATAATAACATCGCGATGATGACTCGTCAGCAGATGTATAATGATAATAATTGCCAAGCGGTACTTAATGGTAACGTAGTAGGTAACAATAGTGGCTGCGCTGTTGGTTTGGTTATGCAAAATGGTATGTGCGTTTATCCAAACGGACAATACCCTACAAATCCGACGCTTCCAACTAACCCAGGTATGAACAACCCAAATATGAAGTCTGTTCAATGTCAGTTATCAGTAAAAAAAGGTAACGCGATCGGCGACACAGGTTTAATGAACGTTCTGGTTGAGCAAAACAACTCAACAGGCGTAAATATTTTCGCATTTACTAACGCTACGTATAGCAAAAAGTTTTTAGGCATCTTTAACGTGACAGGTACTAAATACTCGAACTCTGAAAAATTAGCTAAAGTTAAAATGTACTACACTAAAGAAGCAGGTAAAGCAGACATGATTAAACTTGAAGCTACAGGTGTTGACGGAGAATTAAGCGCGTCAGTAACTGGCTTTGCTGGTTCAGAAACTCAACTTACGATTGCTCCGCAAGACGAATACAGCGATGCAACATCTTTAACGATCTCATGTCAGAATCAAGGTGCTACGACGGGCAATGCTGTGTCTTACAAAGCTTACCGTTGTAAGGGTAAAGAAAAAGACGGCAAAACTGAGACAATCATTGATTATGCTAGCGCATACAACGAAGACATCATGAATCAGTCATATGACTTAAGCAAATCAGTGAAATTACATACTGATGGCAGTTTAGCTACGAATGCAGGAACTGCGACTTACGAACAAATCGCTCGTTACGGAATTGATTCATCAGTACGCACACAAGCTAACATCACAACAGCTTCAGCGATCAAAGTTCGCCGTGCAAACTACAGCTTAGATGTTGAGTGTAAGCCGGTTCAGTAGTTAGACGATGAGCAGACCTTCGGTCTGACGACTGGTCTTTCGCCTTAAAAAATAAACTTCAAAACGAAGGGTCTTGTATAACCAAGACCCTTTTGTCGTCTTAACGCGTTAAATATCTGGATTGACCATCATTTTTTAAATTCCTAGACTTAAAAGATAGCTATAATTTGAACGCTACGCCTGGGAATACTTAATGGGATTATTTGATAAATTTGCAGACTACTTTTCGAACGACATCGCGATTGATTTAGGAACAGCGAACACGCTGGTTTATGTAAAAGGTCGCGGTATTATTTTAGATGAACCTTCAGTAGTTGCTGTACAAAAAAATTATCGTGGAATGCAAAACCGTGTTTTAGCGGTAGGTAAAGAAGCGAAAGAAATGTTAGGTCGTACTCCAGGCTCGATCGTTGCTATCCGTCCTATCAAAGACGGGGTTATCGCTGACTTTGAAGTGACATCTGCCATGTTAGGTTACTTCATCAAAAAATCTATCGGCGAGAAAAAATCTTTAGTTCGTCCAAGAATTATTATCTGTGTTCCTTACGGCATTACCCAAGTTGAAAAACGTGCGGTAAAAGAAGCGGCTCAATCAGCTGGTGCGCGTGAAGTTCACTTAATCGAAGAACCAATGGCAGCCGCTATCGGCGCGGGTCTTCCGATCACTGAACCATCTGGAAATATGGTTGTCGACATGGGTGGTGGTACTACTGGTGTGGCCGTTATTTCTTTAGGCGGTATTGTTTACTGTAAATCAATCAAAGTAGCCGGAGATAAATTTGACGAAGCGATCGTAAACTACGTGCGCCGTCAATTTAACTTACTTATCGGTGAAAGAACGGCAGAAGCGATCAAATTAAAAATCGGTAATGCGTTTCCATTTGAACAAGAAAAAACAATGGAAGTTAAAGGCCGTGACTTAGTTGCTGGTGCCCCAAAAACTATTGAAATCACAAGTACACAAATCAATGATGCGCTTATGGATCCATTAGCTGAAGTTGTTGATGCTGTTCGTACGGCTTTAGAAAAGACTCCACCGGAATTAGCATCTGATATCGTTGATAACGGTATCGTTCTAACAGGCGGCGGGGCTTTATTAGCTAACCTAGACATCTTAATCAGAGAAAGAACTGGACTACCAGTTTCTATTGCTGAAGACCCATTAACTTGCGTTGTAATGGGGTCGGGTAAGGTCCTAGACCAAATTGATCTACTCAGCCAGCTAACTATTGATTAATATTGAAGAATGCCGATTGAATCATTCAAAAAACTTTGGGTAAGTTGCCACTTACTTTATCCGAATCCATCGCAGGCGCGCGACATTTTCGGTTTGATTGTTGATACCGGCATAGATCATTCTTCGTCTGCTTACGGGCAAAATTATCAAGGCTTAAATAAATTATACCGTCTTTATCGTCGCCGCGATGCTGTGAAATCAGGTTCGACAAATTTTGAATTTACTTCTACGCCTTTAAATTATTGGAAGCGTGTTTTACAAAAGTGTAATAAAGATGAAACTTTTATCGTGATGGTGGCGCTATTAGAGCTGGCATCGTTCAAAGATATTTCGCGCATTACAAAAATACCGCCAAACAAAGTGAAGTATCTGTTTAACCAAAGCGTTCGAAAAATTATTGCGTCACCTTCACTACGTTTTGAACAAAAAAAAGACATCAAATTCAAAGAGTATAATAGTCAGGATGTAACAACCCTTTTTGTCAGCGAAAATTTAATTGAGCATGTGCTTGGTTTAGCAACTCCAGCCGTTTCAGAAAAGATGGAAGTTAAGCTTAAAGATAATAATCGCTACAATGATTACCGTAATGAAATTGTAAAATTTAAAGCTGAACTTGCAGATTTGCAGGTCAGCCATCATTTCGATGAAGTGATGAAAGCGTTTGGCAATACAGCGCAACTGCAAAATTTAAAAAAACTTGAACTTAAACAACAGAAAAAGATTTTCGCAGGTCTTCTGGTTTTAATCGTTATCGTATTGGGGTTAATTTTACGCCCGACATTCTTAAAAACACCGGTCAGCGAAGCGAGCGATAAAAAAGTGGTCTTAGAAGAAATTGCGATTTCAAAAAAAGAGGCCCCCGAAGGCCAAGAAATCAGACAGCCTATCGCTGCAACCAGTGCAACGGCAACAGTTCCCGTTCCCGTCGTGGTTAGTAATAAAGTCGTAGCTGTTGTTTCAGCCCCAGTTGTGGTGAAAGAAAAACCACCAGTTGTTACAGCTAAAATTACACCAACCGCATCCGCTCCGATTAAGTTAGCGCAAGCTACGGGAGTTTATCGTGGTCAAATTACGGTGACTGACTTTGAACAGGTGGCTGCGATTATCCGTGACCGTGTTATTGCCATCGGTGGAAAAAAAGCCGGTGAAGTGGAACTCGGCTGGATTAAAAATAAAAACATCAGTTACTTTCACTTTATTTTTCCAGCTGAAAAACGTGAAGAGTTAGTCGCCTTTATTCAGCAATACGGAAAATTAAGTTATAAGTTTGAACCGCACCCGCGTGTGCTTCCGATAGGCCAAAGCCGTTTTATTATCGAGGTTCATAAAGGTGAGTAAGAAAAAACCATTATCCTTAGGTAAGAATTATCGCTCGTTAAGATCTATCTTAATTGTATGGTTTACACTATTTTCAATTATTCCTCTGCTATTTGTGGGTTGGTATTCGGTTTTTAAATTTGAAAAAGCTTTTGATCAGGAAGTCTCACAGCGCCTGCAAGGTAACGGCCGTGAAATTGAATCGATTATTTCTGATTATTACCGTTCAGTCACAACGCAAAAAGAACAGTACGCGATAGATCCGCGTGTGGCGGCATCTTTACAGATGTCTGACCGAGGCTCTTTAAATAATATTTCTGTTGAGTGGATTAGCCGAAGCCCGATCACGGCTTTATCTTTTTATGATCGCGACGGGCGCTTAATTACGACATCTTACCGCGATGATAAAAATCAGATTCGCCATTTTGAATTAACTGCCGAAAAAATTCTATTAAATGAAAAGTATCTGCAAAATTTAAAAGATAAAACTGATATCGGCTTTGTTGATGAAGCCAAAAACAAAGTATCTTTGATTCTATTTTCAAAAGTTTTAAATGCGAATGGTAAACACGCCGGCTATTTTGAGCAAATTATTGAACTTAAAGAGTTGTTCTTAAGCCGTATTCGTTCGCGTTTAAAAATTGAATCGTTTTTAGTGACGGATCAAAAAAATATGATCGCTGCTTCCCGCAATGAATTTCGTAATATTAAATTAGCGGGCTCAAAAATCGCCGATGATAAATTGGTGGACTATAATCTCTACGGGCAGAATTACGGTTTTATCCTGTATCCGTTAAGTTGGGATAGATCAAAATTTTTTATTGGCTTAGGAACTTTAAAAAAAGACTCGCAAGCCATTCTTAAAAACGTAAATATCGCCTTTATCACTGTCGTTTCAGTCGTATCGGTGTTTCTAATTTTAACGATTTTAATTACCACAAATTGGTTCTTAAAACCGGTAGAACGGTTAATTAACGGCTTTAAAATGTTTGATCGCAGTGAGCAGCTGCATCAGTTACCGGTGAATAACAAAACAGAAATTGGTCTTTTAACTGAAGCCTTTAATGAAATGAGCTACAAAGTTTTCCAAGCGCGTATGGATTTACGCAAAAAAATCAAAGAGCTTGAAAAAACCAACTCAGAACTTGTCGAAGCCCAGACAAAACTGGTTCACTCCGCAAAAATGACAAGCTTAGGTCAGCTGGTGGCGGGTGTTGCGCATGAATTAAATAATCCGATCGGATTTATTTACAGCAACATGACGCATTTAAAAGAATACACCGACAATCTTTTTAGTGTGATTGATTCCGTGAAAGATCAAGACGAGAATGTTCGCAAAAAAATTGCTGATATGGATTACGATTATGTGAAGTCTGATCTTCCACGTCTAATTAAATCTTGCCAAGACGGCGCTCAGCGTACGCGTGATATCGTTTTAGGTTTAAGAAATTTTTCACGTTTAGAAGAAGCGCAGTTAAAAGAAATAGATATTCACCAATCGCTAGACACAACGCTTGAGATTTTACAGAGTGAAATTAAAAACCG
>JAMPXC010000091.1 GCA_023701385.1 Pseudobdellovibrio sp. | reverse complement strand
TAATGATACGCGTGAATCATTAGATCAGATTGATGATTCACTAGGTTCATTAGTCGCTAAAGATGTAGGCCGTTCAGGTAATGCCAACTTCACGATCTGGCAAGTTACATTAAATGATGTTCCTGGAAAAACAGGTCCGGTGAAAGTCAATTTCTCGACCCCGGTGAATATGTCACGCAGTGAAGCTATGGGCCAGCTTCGTGAATTTTCACGCCAAGAACGTATTAACATGCTAAATGCACAGAGCCGTCTTGATTACGATAAAGCGTACTTAACAGAACTTCGTGCAAAAGTAGGAGTGCCGAAACGTCCAGAACCATTAAAAGGTGGAAGTTTCTTGGCTGATACACGCGTTAATTCACGTACCCCAGCTTCTGATAAAGTTAAAGCTCAGGCGGCTGATGCTAATCCACAAATGAAAGAGCTTGTGAATGAACTTGATTCAGTTTTAGCGGTGCGTGGACGTAATTATGGTTTACGTGATGTGAATGAATTAACATCAGGACATCCGTTAACACCAACAGTTGAAAAGCAACGTCAGATCATGAGTCGTTTAAATCGCATTGATCGCCAGTTGCAGCCTGAAAATTTCAGCCGCATGACTTCAAATATTGCCAATGATTTTGCAAAAAACGGTGATATGGATTTAGCGATTCCTTATTATCGGGCCTCAGCTGATATTGTGTATGAAAGTTTAGGCTCATCAGCTAAATCATTTTGGTCTAACGAAGCTAACGCCAAAGCGGCGATTCGTGCGGGATTTATTTCTGATAATAACGATGTGGCTCGTATGGCCACTGAGAAATTGGTTTTAGCCAAAGCTAAATCAGTGGATCAGAGCGAGATAAAGAAAGTAGCGTTAGATCAGTATTACAACTTAGGTTACGAATACGACCGTATATTATACGGAGTAAAACGTTACGGTAATAAAAATAAAGAAGTTGATTTATTAGTGATTCGTAAGCAGCAACAGTTCTTATCGCAAAAGTATAAACTTAAAAGCGATATTGAAGCTGCGGGTGGTAAAGACGCTTGGCTGAAGATGGAAGAGCAAGCGGATCTGACAGTTGAAGATCTACTTTCAAATCCAACGCAAATTATTGATCCAGACAAATTTAAAAAGACTCAGCGTGTGCCGGCAAGTACTCCGGCCGCTGAAGCGCCAGCTCCACCAAGCTCGCGGCTTCCGGCAGAACAAAAAGTAGAAGGTAAGGTTTCTAAGTCTTCTCCAGAGTTAGAAGCTCAGGTGGATAAATATGTAGAGTCTTTAAAGGGCGCTGATTTATGGCCCAAAGAAGTTAAATCTATTTTGCACCAACAAGACTTAATCACGGCGACTCGTAATCCAGTGGTCGCACAAGTTATGAGTAAAGCCGAAGTCGACTTTCAAGGTTTAAAATTCGGTATGCTTGATTCTGATGTAGGTAAAATTGCGAAGTTCCAAGAAAATTTACTTTTAAAAAACACAAAAGAGTCAGAAGAATTATTCGATACAATTCGTGGCACGGCCCAGACTCCGGCAACGAAAGAAGTTAAGTCTATTTTAGCGGATTTAGGTTTTGCGCATCCGAGTTTACTAAATCCAGAAATTTCAAACCAGGAAATCAGAGACATCATTGCTGAAGTGCCGGTGCTTCGTGGCTATTTACACGAATTACCGGGAATGCAGTTAGCGATTCGCGATTTAAATGCGGGAAATATCACCTCTCAACAGTTTCGTGAAAGATTTTTAGCTAATCTTGGTCATAATGGTCCAGACGATGGGTTCTGGGGATTTTTATCAGGAAACGTTGTTCCCACATCATTAGCGAATGCTAAACATCCTAAAGCTAAAGTGTTTTTTGCCAATTCAATTTTTGATCATGGCGAAAAAATACCATCAGGTGTGGTTAAACCTAAATACCCAATGCCACAAACTCCTGCTGCCATTGTTCATTCGACTTTTGATCGTTTAAGCCAAGGCACTCGTGGTGGCGTTGATAAAATATTTTATGAATTAGGTGGGGCACCACTTGCTGCTAATCCAAAAGCGGCGATTCGTGAAATCGGGGTTCCTCCGAATAAAGGGTTACAATTACCCAATGAAATGTTGATCGGTAACCCGGAAAAAACAGTGCGCCAGTTAGAAGCTTTACAAAAGCACGCTGCCACTGCAAAACAGCTGAACAAGGTTCAACAGAACGAACTTAGCCAGTTTGTAGGTGGCGCGATTCACCGTTTAGAAAAACAAAATGAATACATTAAAGATCATGTTGAATTGGCCCGTGATGCGAACGGTCTAGTTGAGCGCATGACTTTAAAATTCACTGATGAACTGGGTAATGATAAAAAATTAGTTTTTACTAACGATTCACCAGCGGCTGATGTGGCTAAAGGCATGGAACGTATGCTTTTACACGAAGAACGTTTACATGGTGAACCGTTTAAAAATTTTAAAATCACAGAGCCAAAACCAGCGTTATCTCTGGCAAGTAAAGAGGCGGGTAAGCTTGATCAACGTCATGCGCAAGCATCACTAGATTATTTAATCGTTAACATCGCAAAACGTTCAGATAACGAAAAAGCAGATGCGCCCGAAGTTGTTGAATTTTTAAAAGCTTATAAAAATGATCCAGGTTTTGCGACCTGGCTTAAAACTAAAGAAGTTCCTAATGCCGTTCACTACGATGTCAAAGGTAACGCACAAAAACTTTTAAGCGAATACCGTGGTTTAGACCGTAAGCCAACGGCGATTGAAGATCACGTTACTGTGAATTTAGCAGATAGCCATTTGCAAGAGCCATCACGATTAAATGCTTGGCAGACTGAAAGACAAATTAATTTTAAACGCTCGCAGTATGACAATGTCGTTTCAAGTCTTAAAAAAGGTGATGTCGTGCAAGCGCTATCAGCTAACAGCGGTAAAGTAGAAAACTTTGAATTAGGCGAATACATCGGTGCAGGTAATACTTCAAACTTATATGCTCTAAAAGAGCCGGGTAAGGTTTTACGTCTGCCGTATTTAACAAGTGGTGTATCTGGTAAAAAAACGGGTAAAGAGTTTTTAGAAACTTACGTTAAAACGCGCGATAAGTACGAAGGTATTCCTGGTTTAGAAGTGGTTAAAGTTTATGATCATGGTAAAAACTACGAATATATCGTGAATGAGCGCGTTTCAATTCGTATGACCTTAAACCAAGTTGAAGATCGTCTATACGTGCTTAAATTAGGAAAAAAATTATCAGATGCCGAAGAGAAAGAGTTTAATGAACTTCAAGCGGTGTGGGATAAGTTCACAAAAATGGCGCCAGAGATTGCTAAACGTTCAAATGATTCAGCCCGCGTAAGTTCATTGCAAAGTACTCGCGCTGATGTGCGCGATATGGCTTTAGTGCAAGAAGCCCGTCAGGTCGCTTTAACTCCTGACGGTCGTTTAGTTCTTCTAGATTGGGAATAGTTATTTCTTGTACGGATTTTTTTGTGCGTCAGAAATTTCTTTAGCTGAAAATAATTTTAAATAATCTTCATAGCCTTCTTCTTTTAGTTTTTCTAACGGAATGAATCTTAAAGACGCCGAATTCATGCAGTAACGAAGTCCGCCTTTATCTTTAGGACCATCCGGAAACACATGGCCTAAGTGCGAATCGGCACGTTTAGAGCGAATCTCGGTGCGATCCATACCGTGGCTATCATCAGTTTTTTCAACGACAACATCTTTAGCGATCGGTTTTGTAAAACTTGGCCAGCCAGAACCTGATTCAAATTTATCTTTTGAAGAAAAAAGTGGTTCTTTAGAAATCACATCAACGTAAATGCCTGGATGGTGATTGTTCCAGTAAGCATTATCAAACGGGCGCTCAGTTCCATTTTTTTTGGTGATCGCGTACTGCTCGGGAGTTAAAAGTTTTTTTAAAGCATCATCATCTTTCGGAAAAGCGCAGGTTTCTGGGTTATATTTTTCCACTTTTTTGGTCTCCGTCTTGGCAGTTGTTGGTGTAGCTGAAGCCGATTTTGTTTGGGCTTGAGCTGTCGATAAAACTAGGGTCGTTAAAGATAGAAAGAATAAAGTTTTCATATCTAAAAAGCCTACCACTTCCCAGGAGACGGTCAAACGGGTGTATTACCCCATAAAATGGCTGAAAAATTAGCCAAAATTACCCATGATGTGCGCTTTTAATAGTTTTAAGGTTCAACTTCTTGCCAATGGGCGAAAAGTTCATTATAAATTTGGACTCATTCTGATTCGTTCAAGTCAGTGGCGGCCGTAGCTCAGTTGGTAGAGCATCGGATTGTGATTCCGAGTGTCGCGGGTTCAAGCCCCGTCGGTCGCCCCAATTTTTT
>JAMPXC010000050.1 GCA_023701385.1 Pseudobdellovibrio sp. | reverse complement strand
GATTTCTTTTTTTCGTCTTCGAATTCTTTAAAAGCTTTACGACGATTCGCTTCGTGTTGCAGATCTTCTTTTAAACGATCAGCTAAATCTTGATCGTATGCGAAGCATTTAATACTAAAAACTATACAGCTAAGAAGTAAGAGTAAATATCTCACACCTCTTTTATCTCACAAATCATCAACCTTGGCGTCATTTGAACATGAAAATCAGCCCTATTCCCGACTTTTGTCTTTATCTTGAGCCGGTTTTACAGTAAGTTTTTGGCACCTTTAAAAAAGAGAAAGGCATGTTATGGAGATTCTTCAACAATTAGGTTTATTCTTCGGACAAACACTGATTATCGTATTAGCGATCGCAGCAGTGATTTTAACGATCACAGCGGCCGCGGTAAAAAGCAAAGCTTCAAAAACTTTTGAAGTCGAAATCATCAACGACAAAATCGAAGATCAAAAAGAGGCTTTAAACTCAATCATCTTAAGCGAAGACGATTTCAAAAAAGAAAAAAAACGTCTTAAAAAAGAAGCCAAAGAAGAAGATAAAAATCCAAAAAAATTCAGTTACTTATTAGACTTCCTTAAGGGTGACGTTGAAGCTTCTTCAGTGGATCACTTAAAAGAAGAAATTAATGCCGTTCTTGCTGTTGCTAAAAAAGGTGACGAAGTTATTTTACGTATCGAAAGCCCAGGCGGTGTGGTTCATGGTTACGGCTTAGCCGCAGCTCAAATTTTACGCCTTCGCGAAGCCGACCTACAAGTGACGGTTTGTGTAGATAAAGTGGCCGCCAGCGGTGGTTACCTGATGTCATGTGTGGCTCACCAAATTATCGCGTCCCCGTTTGCGATCATTGGTTCAATCGGTGTTGTGGCGCAAGTGCCTAACTTTAACCGTTTGCTTAAAAAACATGATGTTGAATACAAAGAATACACAGCGGGCGATTATAAACGCACGGTAAGTCTTTTTGGCGAAATCACAGAAAAAGGCGAAGCTAAATTCCGCGAACAACTTGAGATCACTCACCTGTTGTTTAAAGGCTTTGTGGGTAAATTCCGTCCGCAGCTAAACATGGATAAAGTCGCCACAGGCGAATACTGGTACGGCCAAACGGCTCTAGAGTTGAATTTAATCGATAAAATTCAAACGAGCGATGATTACATCTTAAACAAAACTAAAACTCACAAAGTTTTAAAAGTATCTTGCGAGAAAAAACCAACCCTTTCAGACAAGCTATCAGATGCTTTAAGTAAAAGTGTTTCTTTAACAATCGACAAACTCATGGCTAAAAAACAGAGCCTTGAGACGCGAGTCTAATTCGGGAAACAACCAATATTGCTGCGCATCAACACGATGCCAGCTTTATTTATAACTAGAGTTCAGGTACTTAAATGCATGCTGCCGAAGGCAGCTCAGTTACATATGAAAAAGTCCCCCTATGGGGATGCCGATTTTTTCAGCTTGCTTAACAATGAGGGAATGAAGCATTGGAACCCGTTTTAAAAGTTCGCGATTTAGAAACTACATTTTATTTAAAAACTGGGCCGTTCCGCGCGGTTAATCGTATCTCTTATGATATCGGCCGTGGCGAAACTTTAGGTATCGTTGGTGAATCTGGTTGCGGTAAATCTGTGACTTCATTTTCTTTAATGCAATTAGTAGCTACACCTGGAAAAATCACTCATGGTTCAGCAATTTTAACTGCTCCAAATTTAGGGAGCGTTGATCTTGTGAAACAAACTCCAGCACAAATGGAAAACATTCGTGGTGGAAAAATGGCGATGATTTTCCAAGAACCAATGACAGCTTTAAATCCGGTATTAACTATCGGTTACCAAATGGATGAGCAAATCCAAAAGCACTTAAAATTAAATGCTAAAGACTCTCGTGATCGCGCCATTGAAATGCTTCAATTAGTGGGTATTCCGTCAGCAGCTGAACGTTACACAGCTTACCCTCATCATTTATCAGGCGGTATGCGCCAACGTGCAATGATTGCCATGGCTTTATCATGCAATCCAACTTTTCTCATCGCCGATGAGCCAACAACAGCGTTAGACGTAACAATCCAAGCGCAAATTTTAGAGTTATTCCAATCTCTTCAAGAGAAATTCAATATGTCAGTTCAGTTCATCACGCATGATTTAGGTGTGATCTCTGAAGTATCTGACAACGTGTTAGTGATGTACGGCGGACAAATGTGCGAAAAAGGCAATACACAAGATGTATTAACTTCGCCACGCCACCCGTACACAGCCGCATTAATTGAATCACGCCCAAAAATCGGTGTTCATTCAAATCGTTTAAAAACAATCGAAGGTTCAGTTCCTGCTCCGCATGAATTACCTGCTGGTTGCCCGTTTGCAACTCGTTGCACACGCGTAAAAACAGAGTGCTGGTCTAATAAACCACCGATGACTCCATTTACTAATTCTTCAGGCCGTGAGCAATCAGTGGCTTGCTTTAACCCGGTTCCACAATAGGAGACTAAGATGAGTGAACAAACTGTCTCAGAAAACATTTTAGTCGCAAAAAATATTAAAAAATATTTTCCTATTAAAAAGGGATTTTTCTTACGTCACGTCGGTGATGTAAAAGCCGTTGATGACGTAAGCTTAACAGTTCGTAAAGGTGAAACTTTAGGACTCGTGGGCGAATCTGGTTGTGGTAAATCAACACTGGGCCGTACGTTAATCCGTCTCTACGAGCCAACTTCAGGTGAAATCGAATTTGAACACAAGAATTTCTTAGATGCTTCAGGTAAAGAATTACGTGCAGCCCGTAAAGATATTCAAATGATTTTCCAAGATCCGTACGCGTCTTTAGATCCACGTATGACTGTGGGTCAAATCATCGAACAACCGTTTGTGATTCACAACATCTTAGGTCCTAAAGAGCGTGAAGCCCGCGTAAAACAATTATTAGAACTAGTTGGCTTACGTCCGTCACATATCAACCGCTACCCGCATGAATTCTCTGGTGGTCAACGCCAACGTATTTCAATTGCGCGCGCGATTGCTTTAGATCCAAAATTAATCATCTGTGACGAGCCGGTTTCTGCCTTAGACGTTTCTATTCAAGCGCAGATTTTAAATCTTCTTAAAGATTTACAAGAGCGTTTACAGTTAACTTATATTTTTATTTCGCACGATTTATCAGTGATCGAGCACGTGTGTGACAGAGTCGCGGTTATGTACTTAGGCCGTATCGTTGAAATCACAACACGCGAAGAATTATACAAAAACCCACACCACCCGTACACACACGCGTTATTAGGATCAATTCCTTCAATCGGGACTGGTAAAAAGAAAATGGCGAAAATCTTAACTGGAGAAATTCCGTCTCCGATTAATCCGCCATCGGGTTGTACGTTCCACCCACGTTGTCCTTACAAACAAGACAAGTGCGTGACTGAACGTCCTGAGCTTACGGGCGACGTAGGCCACCAAGCTGCATGCCATTATAAATTAAATTCAACGACACAAAAGGAGTTGTCATGAAAAATTTAACGGGTCTTTTAGTAGTAGCAATGCTAGTTGCTGCTTGTACTAAAAAAGACGCTGGTCAAACAGCGGACGTACAAGCTCAAGGCGGTGCTAAGTTAACAAACAACGAATTAAAAATCGGTATCTCGCAAGAGTTCGAAAACTTTAATCCATTAATTTCATCTATGTTAGCAACAACATACATGCAACGTATGGTTAACAGAACTTTAGTAACTATTGATGCTGACGGTAAATGGGTACCACAATTAGCAAAAGCTATCCCTTCTATCGAAGCTGGCACAGCTAAAGTTATCAAAGTTGGCGGTAAAGAAAAAATCCAAGCTACTTGGGAATTATTAGACAACGCAGTTTGGGGTGACGGCACTCCTATCACTTGTGACGATTTTTCTTTAGCAGTTAAAATTGCTTCTTCTCCGAATGTTGGTGTTGGTGAAAAAGAAGTTTACACTCAAGTTGAAAAAATCGAATTAGTAGATAAAAACCCTAAAAAATGCTTATTCACATACGAAAAAGCAAAATGGGATTTCTACATGTTAGGTACGTTCTATCCAGTTCCTAAACAACTGGAAGAAGCTGTATTCAAAAAGTATGGTTCACAAAAAGAAGGCTACGAGAAGAATTCTATCTACTCTAAAGAACCAACAAATGTTGGTCTTTTCAATGGTCCTTACGTGATCTCTGAGCTTCAATTAGGTGACCACGTAACGTTCGTACCGAACCCTAAGTTCTACGGCACACAACCACACATCAAAAAAATTATCGTAAAATTAATCCCGAACACTGGTACGCTTGAAGCGAACTTACGTTCTGGCACAATCGATTTAATCTCGACTTTAGGTTTAGCTTTAGACCAAGCTTTAGCTTTCGAGAAAAAAATTAAATCTGAAAATTTAGGTTACCAAGTTTTATTCCAACCATCGACTGTGTATGAACACATCGATCTAAACTTAGATAACCCGTTCTTAAAAGACGTTCGCGTTCGTAAAGCATTAAACTTCGCGATCAACAAAGAAGACCTAGTTAACGCTTTATTCGAAGGCAAACAACAACCGGCAATCCACTCGGTTACTCCACGTGACCCATGGTTTACTGCTGACCCAGCTAAAGTGACTGTATACAAATACAACAAACGTGAAGCAGAACGTTTATTAGACGAAGCTGGCTGGAAACCAGGTGCTGATGGCATCCGCGTTAAAGACGGTAAACGTTTATCTTTCACTGTAATGACGACTGCTGGAAACAAAACTCGTGAATTAGTGCAAGTTTATTTACAAAACCAATGGAAACAAGTTGGTATCGAAGTAAATGCTAAAAACGAACCAGCTCGCGTATTCTTCGGTGAAACAACTAAGAAACGTGCGTTTGATTCTATGGCGTTATTTGCTTGGGTTTCTTCTCCAGAAAATACACCTAAATCAACTTTCTCATCTAAAAACATCCCAACAGCTAAAAACGGTTGGTCAGGCCAAAACTACATGGGCTGGTCAAACGCTGCTGTAGATAAAACTTTAGATGCTTTAGACACTGAAATGAAACATGAAAAGCGCATTGAAATGGTTCACGAAGTTCTAAAAGCGTACACTGACGAAGTTCCGGTATTACCATTATACTACCGTTCTGACGTTGCCGTAATTCCAACGCAGCTTAAAGGCTACCGTCTTACAGGACACCAATTCCCTGAGACGAACGTTGTTGAGAACTGGAACTTAGAATAAACGAAGCCTTTAAGCTTCTTTATTTGATCAGCCTCCGGCTGACCTTATTCTGAAGGGAGCGCTTTCCGCGCTCCTTAGTGCTAATAAGGAGTTTTATTTATAAAGAGCGCGCAAGCGCTCTTTAGTATTTTCGAGATTTATTGTTATTTGTTATTTTTTAAGGAACTTTTGAACGATGACTACATATATTCTACGCCGTTTAGTTCAGACTTTGATGGTAATCGTAATTTTATCTTACGTTTGCTTCAGCCTGATGACTTTAATGCCTGGTGATCCAGTTGAGTTGATGATTTCGGCTAATCCGAAAATCACTCAAGAAGACGTTGTTCGTTTAAGAGCTTTCTATGGTTTAGATCAACCAACTTATGTTCGTTACTTTAACTGGGTCGGCGAAATCGCTAAAGGTGATTTAGGTTACTCACGTACTTACCGTATTCCCGTGACCGAGATGATGGGACCATCTTTAAAAGCGACTTTTGTTCTTTCAATGGGATCGCTAATTTTTTCTATTTTAATCGGTGTACCACTTGGTATTTACTGTGCTTTAAAACCTAATTCAAAAATGGATTATGTTGTTAATATGTTTAACTTCGGGGGAATTTCACTTCCTTCATTCTTCTTAGGTATCGTTTTAATTATTATTTTCTCTGTTGGCCTTGGCTGGTTACCTGCCGGTGGTTATCAAACAACAGGTATGCACTATGATAGCTGGTTCGCAGAAATGTTGGATAAAGCTAAATATTTAATTTTACCAATTTTATCTTTATCAGTTCAATCAATCGGTCGTTTCTCGCGTTTTGCAAGATCTGCGATGGTTGAAGCTATGAGAAATGATTTTATCCGCACAGCGCGCGCTAAGGGTATGTCAGAAAAAGTAGTTATCTGGAAACATGGTTTTAGAAACGCTTTAATTCCATTAATCACAATCGTTGCGATCAGCTTTTCTTCAGTTTTCTCTGGAGCCTTAATCACTGAATCGCTATTCGCCTACCCTGGCGTTGGCCGTTTAATTTATACATCTATCATTGGTAATGACTTTAACGTGGCGATGATTTCATTCATCATCTCGATTGCCATGGTATTAGTTATGAACTTAGTCGCTGACTTATTGTACGGCGCCGCCGACCCGAGAATCTCGTACAAATAAGAGGATTAATACATGAGCCAAGCAGAAACACTGACAACTACTCCTCAAGCCACAGCAGACTTAAAAAGTATCGAAACGTCGCAAACGTTTTTTCAAATTGTTTACTCACAATTTAAAGAACATAAAGCGGCTGTTGTTGGCGCTTACTTAATTTTATTTTTCGTTTTAGTGGCTGTTTTCGCCCCGGCTATTGAATGGGCGACTGGCACTGATTCTGATTCGCAAAACGTATTTAACAGATACAAACCACCGTTTTCTAAAATCGTAGCCTCTCAAGATGTGCGTGAAAATCAGATTCAAACGTTTATTCAAGCTAATCCAACAGACGCAGCAGCAATCCAACAACAGCTTTTAGAAAAAAACTTGGTGCAGCCAATTCGCCCTGAAGATGCCCTTTATGACTGGGTTAACTTAGAAAAATCTAAAGCTATTTCAGTGATTCAGTCTTTAGATACTTCTAAAAAAGACCAGTTAGTAAAAATGGTTAACAACTTTCAAAGCTTTCACTTATTCGGAACCGACGAGTTAGGCCGTGACGTATTAATGCGTCTTGTTTACGGAACTCGTGTTTCTATTGGTGTAGGTATCTTAGTCGCGTTAGCTTCGGCTGTGATCGGTTTAATTATCGGATCCCTGGCTGGTTACTACGGTGGTGTGATTGACACGATCTTAATGCGTTTAACTGACTCATTATTATCGTTACCGACTTTGCCGGTTTTAGTTGTTATCGCAGCGATTGATCTTAAAAAAGTTTTAGGCGGACTCGTCGAATTTGCAAATAGCTGGTTCGGTGCTACGGCTGGAAACTTCACGCAAGAAATCGTGAACAGCATTTTTTCTGGCGGTAAAGAATCAATCTACAAGTTAGTTTTTATCTTATGTTTATTCTCGTGGATGACTGTAGCCCGTCTAATTCGCGGCGCTATTTTATCGTTACGTGAGCGTGAATTTATCTTAGCTTCTAAAACATTAGGTGCGACTGATTTCACAATTATCGTACGTCACATGTTCCCGAACGTTATTGCGCCGTTATTAGTTTCAGTAACTTTAGGCGTGGGCGATTCTATTTTATTCGAAGCGGCGTTATCTTATTTAGGTTTAGGTATTCAGCCACCAATGCCTTCTTGGGGTAATATGTTATTCAACGCTCAAGAGTTGATTTACCAAGCGCCATTCTTAGCGATCTTACCTGGTGTGCTGATCTTCTTGGTTGTTGTGAGCTTTAACTTCTTAGGCGATGGTCTTCAGGACGCGATCGATCCTAAAACGGTTCGTCGCTAGTTTGTAGCTATTCGTAGGAGCCATCCTGGCTACTGAAGGCTCTGCCTTCAGACAGGATGTCTTTCTCTGTTACAATCCTGTAAGTATTTCTTGCCCTCCCCTTATTAGCTCCCTTTTAATTCTTCCTCGCTTGGCCTGTGGATTGTAATACTCCGTTATTGAAATAATTTAATGGGGTAAGTCTATGAAAAGCACAGCTTTACAAACAGTTTTCTTGTTAGGAATCTTAAGCATTTCACAGTCATCAATGGCTGCGACCGGCACATCATTCGAATTAATGTGCCGTAACAAAGCTAAAGAAATAGCCGCTGAAACCTACAATAACTGTGTGACTGAAAACAAACAGTCACAAATTAAAGAAGTGCGCAGCGAATACGAAGCTGAATTAGCAGCCCTAAAAAAACGTATGGATGCCAAGCTAAAAAAGATCTCAAAAGGAGAAATAGCTAAGACCACTACGACGGCGGCGGCAGCGAGCTCTGATGATAATATCGCTAAACAAAACAATAAACCTTCTAACGAGGGTTATATTAAACGATCATCAGGTGCCCGCGAGCTTCCAATGAATAGCGATTCGATGCCTAAAGATACACCTAAAGACCAGTCAAAGTCTGATTTGAGTAACAATACGGATACATCATCTATTGAAATTGTTGAAATACCCGCTGAACAGGAGTAACCTAGACTCCTAGATAGAAATAAAATTTCTAAAACAAGGAGCCTATCGTGGGTGAGTTTAGCCTTTCACATATTCTGATTTTATCTTTAATCTTATTAATTTTCTTCGGTCCAAGCCGTTTACCAGCTTTAGGCCAATCATTAGGTAAAGCGATTAAAGGTTTCAAACAAGGTTTAAACGAGATCGATACTGATGCTAAAGATGTATCACCTCAGCAACAGCTTAATCAAAATCAACAAGGTGTGAATCAAGCACAAAACCAGAACCAAAAGCAAAATAACTCATAAGGGTTGCTTCTGATTTTGATCTGCCTCCGGCAGACCTTATTCTAAAGGGCGAGTTATCACTCGCCTTTTTTTATTTCTACGAAAAAAGAATCTTACGAAGAGATTCTTGGCTTAACCGCCAGCCAACTGAGTCGATGAAAAAGTGATGTAAGTTAAAGAAGATAAAAACTGATGTTACTAAGCCTTGCGCCGTCTCTGGCCACCATGAATTTACCATATATGGTAAACCCACAAAAAATAAGAACGATACCCCAAAAATACTTACGATTGTTTTAGCAAAAGCTTTTGTATTATTTTGTAAGCGCGAGATTCCTTGTAAAACAAACGGTGTGTATTGAATCGCGTGAAACACCGGAATCAGTACAAAAAAGCTTTCTACCGTCCACCACGAAAACCACATAAGATTTGCAACCCACGGAACACCGATGACAGCAATCTTCTTCAAACTTTCTGATTTATTTAAACTTTGTGCCTGTTTTATGAATGTCACGGCAAAGGCAAAAAATAAAATCCATGCAAAAGCTAAAAGTGCTGTTGCAAACATCTCTGGAACATTAAATACACGCACGTAACTTTTAAAAAGTAAAACCTGTGACTCTTGTCTTTGAATATTTAAAAAACCAAAACCTGCTAAACATAAGTAACTATATAAAAGTAACGACTTACTCTCGGCTGGAACCCCCTGCTTACCTAAAAAGACAGAACAGCCATAACTTTGTTTGGCAAAATGCCAGAACAGTAAAATCCAGGCAGCAATCAACATACCTTGCAGCAAAAAATCAACTTGAAGACTATAAACTAACGCTAGTAAACCAACAATCATTACAGGTAAGTATTTTCCAACAAAACGGTTTTCTGAGCGTAAGGTTTGATTTTTATAAAACCAGAAATAACTCGCTAAAAAGTGAGGATAAGAAAACAAAATCATAAGCCAAAAGACATCTTTTTCTGAAGATTTAATATGATAACCGAAATTTGCCGCATTAAAAAAGTAAAGTGATCCAAGAAGAATTATTGAGAATAATCCGAATAAAAGAATATGAGCTAAACCATCACTGTTTAAAAACTGTAACCGTTTCGTCATAGACTGGCCCCAAATCGTTATTTACACCAAGTACAATTAGTCTGTACTGATTTGGTGTATTTGTCCAGGTCAGATGAATTTCATAACCATTAAGTACACAATCACCGCTATTTTTTTTGATCGCGGTATTACTGAAAGTTTTAACAATAGGGTCCATACCACCCGTTGAATTCTTCGCCGGACGAATCGACATATCAAAACATAAAACATAAGTCGCAGGTGTTCCGCTTAATGTAATGTTCGGATAGCGGATAAACTGCTCTTGCAGATTCTGCGTAAATGCCGAGACGATCTCAATCGCCACCGTACGTTTAGATAAACGGTTAAAACTGCTTTTTACCCAAGTAATACCCGACACAGCAGCCCCGATGATGATAAACCCTAAGGCCCCCATCATCATTGATTCCATTAATGTGAAGCCTTTATTATTTTTAAGAATCATAAGGTCCTCGTCACATTAAAAATCAGCGTACGGTTAAAACTGTTCGAAGTGTTAAATAAAACACTGATATTCGGCATACCATTCGCTTCTAAATGACGACGGTAACTACGCATGTAGTTTGGCCAGCACCAATCAGAACCATCACAAACTTCACTGCCCGGAGCAATAGTGTTTCCGGCCAGATCTTTTTGTGGCTGTCCAGAAAACCAGTCTGATGGCATTTTATGACCGTAATTTGCATGCAGTTTTGTTAAATCACTATTGATAGGTTGGTAATACGGATTACCGATATAAACTTCTAAGGTTTTCATTTCGCGGCGAAGCTCGGTCATACTGATAACGGCATCGTAGTTTTGGCTAAGAACAGTATCAAGTTCTGGGTCAACGATAAAAAGTTCTCCGCCGCCGGTCACTTTAATCTGGTCAAAATAAAATTTACCAAACAAATAATGTGTTTTACCCGCGCGAAGTTTAACTGTTAATTTTTTAACTGTTAATAATCCACAGAACTTAAGCGGATCAGAATCGCTGTTAAAATCCAAAGTCACTTCACTATCAGCACGGTACAAAACCATAATCTTACTGATCGCACTTCCTGAAATACCCACATCACATGTGTGAGCTAATTTTTGTAAAATCGATGAATTAGGAAAGTCGACCACACCAGCTAAAGCACCGTTATAACGGTTACCATCACCATTAGTTGAGGTCTTGCCAGATACACGTGGCAATGGGCTTAAATCCTGAATACCGAGTGAGTTTGCGTACACATAGTGATAATCAACAGGCTCACTCCAAGAATACGCCGGATACGTTGTTGGAAAATGACGAACATTTGATAAATGTTTGTCGATAATTCCTTTTTCAAAAACCGTGTTGAACTTTGCTAACTGAAAAGCGCTCGCAGCTGTTACCCGATCAGCTAATGTGTAAACCTGCTGTTTAAAAACAGCTTTCGGCGAAGCCCCTGGATAACCGACTAAAGCTGAAATCGTAAATGGTGTTGATTTGTTTGAATGTAACACCAAACTATCAAAATAAACTTTACTTGCAGCATCTATATCAAAAGCTGCGGGTTGGCTTGAATTAAAAATAACACCATAACGGTCTAAACTTAACAAACTTAAAGAATAGTGTCTGATCACCGATTGCGAAGCCACCGATCGTTTTTTCTGTAAACGTATTTCAATACGCAGTTCACGACGCGTACCCATTAAATCTTCTGACGTCGGAAGCGGAGTCACTATAATAGTGACTCGTTCAAGCTGCCCTGCAATTTGTGGCGATAAAATACAATTTCTTGGATTAACAGTGGGTGGAGTCGGAGAGTTTGAAGGATTAGTTTCCCACGTAAATGTTGTAGGATTTGTATTTGTTAGATCACGAAAAGTTAAAGCTGCGGCCACTAACTCCGTATCGCAGCTTGTACCTTCTAAAGGCTGTGAATACACATTCAAAATGCTTCCGATCACGTCTTCAGTCATAGCACGGGTTGAACCCTTTGATATGATAAACGAAAGCGCATCAGTCGCATTTTTTACATAGAACATCATTCCGACAACGACACCCATAACAACGACACCCATCATCACCATGACGACGATAGAGCCGCTGTTATTGTTAAGTCTATGGTTAAAGTTTAAGTTATCTGTCATTTAAGCAATAAATATTCTGCGAGCAACCTATCGAACGAATGTGAAATTGCGCATTCGCTGTACCTGTTGTTAATGTTACTGTGCTACTCATCCCGATTTCAACTTTAAATGCGGTATCAAGTTTCGGGTCACCAAGACCACCGTTGTTAAACATGATTCGCGCATTTCCATCGCCGGTTAAGTAAGGCGCATCACCACCGATGGCAAAATTACCTTCAGGATGACTAACTCGGCCTGGATCAATACTTACTACATTTGTACCCGCGACCGCTGGATCTGGTGCGATCTGAATACCCACTGATGAAGAAACGTATTGAATAAATTGACCTGAACCTGCCGTTAGCGGAAAACATGAAGCCGTATTTAAGGCATAGCCTGGCGCATTTGATTGCACACGTGATTTAAGCTGACCTTGTGCCACTTGAATCGCATTTGGTGTTCCTACGATCTTCATTAATTTTTTATTTAACTCCATCTTACGCTGGCGAAATTCACTATCACTGATGTTAGACAAATTTAGCGCTCCCACCGGACAAGTGGTATACGCGATCGACGTATCAATTGAAGTACATGTATTTCTATTCACATCATTCGCATTAAATAAAGCATCAATAGCGTTTTCATAATTCGTTAATTCATCATTGATTAACTTATGGTAAACCTGACAAGCGGCATTCGTGCGAAAAGATTCCCACGGATAATCAGCGCTATCAAAGCGAATCGAAGAGCTTACATCACAAATGCTTTTATCAGTTTTGGCTGCGTTTAATCTTGCTTTGATAGAATTAAACCGGGCTTTTAAAGATGATAAGTCATTGCTGTAATCTAATTTATCACATGAACAACTTAAAGCACCTAATGTGATCGGCGAAGAGTGCACCGAAGGTTTAGCCGCATAAGCTAAATCATTCACCAAATTTGTTAACTCGCTGGCTAAGCTGTCACCACCACCACCGCTAAAACTTAAATCGATGGATTTGGCAAAACTAGCACTTCCCGCGCCGTCAACTCTTACACGGGTCTTACTGATCGAAGCATTCCCGTCTAAGATACTGTCTTGCATATAATCTTTAAGGTTAGTCGTACCTACTAAGTTATTACCTGTAAGAAATTGACGCGTGATTTTTAAGTTATTCATACCCGTGTTGCTATCAACACCGTTTGTATTTTTAATCACCGGGCAGGCCATGGCCACAAACTTCATATTAAATTTTGTGTTCGTTAACCCTTGAACGCTGGCCGCTTTAGTTGTCTCTGCAATGTAGGCAATATCTTTTACAGCATCTTTGATTAACTCGAAAGTTTGCTTTGCCGGCATCGTTGAAAAATTTGTCGGAATCAACTTTTCAGTGACATCTGAATCAACTTTTGAATCTTTAACATAGCCCACAGAGAAAAACTTATTGGGCGAAATATCTAATGGTGCGCCTTGTGGCGATATCCAATAACCAACGACAATATTTGTGTGTGGGTTACTATTTTCATAAAATTCAGTCGCTGGATGGCGGTCATGGTAATCAGCTACGTCTCCGTCACCGCAAAAGCGTGTGCTTGAGAAGCGGATTTTACCAGAGCCAGAAGCCATTACGGTCTTAGCCTGACCACCCACAGGCACAACCTGCGAATTAGCTAAAATGTTACCGCTCAAAATTACTTTTGAGTTTTTTTTCATTGAGCCTGTCCCTGCAGCAAACAGGGCCAAAGGCATAAAGCTTACGAACATGAAAATATTGATCAGTTTGTTTTTCATGAGCCACCTCTTTATTTAATAAATACTTCAATCATCCCGGTACCTAATCTGCGGTTAACGTAGACATAAGCATTGGGATCACCTTTTTCTTTAATTGACGGAACTAAAATAATTTCTTCATGACTTGCCGAAGTTACGACCAAGTCATATTTATTCTGATACTGTGTACTTTGACGAAGTTTAATATAGCCAAGATCAACAGGCAGCACCACTAACGAAGCATCGGCACTGTTCATATCGAAATAATGCTGAATACGTTTCACATCGACCGGCGCATAGCTTAAGTCGCCCTGAAAGTCTGAACGGTCATCGTATAGAGAAAACGAATTACGCGGAAATAAATAATCTTGGCTGCCATTAGCAGCAAACCAATTACCCGAAAGACTAATTGATGTTGAAGTTGGAATATGGCCTGAAGCTAAATGTGTTCTTGTCCCGACTGTTCCATTGGCTGTGTAGCTTCCAGAGATTTGGACAGGGTCTAATTTCAAGGCCACTGTATTCGGAAAACCAGCAGCCTCTAAAGGAGCTGTCGAAAATGTAGAAATACTATTTCCTGTGGTTTTACAAAAGTTTTTTGAGGTGGCATCTTTCGGGCAATTCAAAGCATTTGTAATTCTTTGAACTACAAACTGCGTTGGGCGACTGATGTTGTACACCACAGCTAAAGAATCTTTTAAGTCTTTAACCAACATATCAACTTTATCTGGCGTTAATGTCACATTAAATAGTGAAATACCCGCAGGTGCTGAATTTTCATAAGAAGCACCAAACTGCTTAATGTGAGTTAGAATAGCCGCATTTTTCTTACGAACTAACACTGGTAACGCTTCTGAATTATCATCAAATAGCGGCCAGCTTGCATACACATAAGAATTGTTTCTTTGAGCTGTAAGACGACTTACATCAATAGTTTCACCCAGCATCATATTTACTGAATCATTAATAGCACCGGCTGCAGACATACCTGACAACTTTGTTTTCTTTAGATCGCCACTTAAGTCTTTATAAAAATCAATTGTATTTGGAATACCTGAACCGCCGCTCACCTGCACGAGCGCACCCGTTGTTGGATCAATTTGGCGAAGACACGGAACTTTTTCAGAACCGCTGCAGAACGAGCGAATAGGCACATGTAAAAAATAATATGAAGGAGCTGCGCGCGTCAGGTAATCTTGCTGGGCTGTTTGCACCATCAGATCTTCCATCACGTTCATTGAATCTTTTGCTTGAATTTCGCCGTCGCGCACGGTGTTGACAACCGCTGTGGCAAGGCCAGCCAACACGATCGACATAATGCCGACCGAAACCATTGTCTCAACAAGGGTAAATCCCTTATTTGATTTAAGAAAATTAAAATACGATGGTTCATTGCTGCCCACTAGGTTCCCCCATGAACTTATCGGCAAAAACAAAGAATTATTAAGACCCAAGTCTCATAAGTCAGCTTATGAGATTGTTTCAACATGAGACGTTTTTTCAAAGTTCTTTACGTCATCTGGTTTCAGAGCATCACTGATGACACCATACACCCCTTGCTGAAAATATTTTTTTACTTGCTCCGGATCATTGCAAGTCCATAAAACAACAGGTACCCCCTGTTTTAAAAGCGTTTTATAGCGCTCTGGTGACCAGTACTTTTCATTAAGGTGTAAGAAGTCAGGCTTTGCTAAAAGATTTAAAACCTGGCTTTTTAAGACAAGGTTATTGCCAGGATCATTTTCATACGTCAATAAAAGTGCACGAATAATCTGCGGACAATGCCTTCTGAAATAAAAAAGTCTAAACGGATTAAAACTAGAAATTAAAACACGTCTTTCGACTTTGTATTTTAGAATAAGATCTAAAATTTTTTTCTCTAAAATCGGTTCGCTGATTAACTTTGATTTAATTTCGATATTTAAATGATACTCACCCACCGGCGTTTGTGAAAACCATTGCATCACAGACTCAAAGCTGTCGACCTTTTGATGTTTTTCAACTTCAGCCAAAGTCATTTCAGAAACTTTCTGCGACCCGATTTTATCGTCATGAAATAGAATCACTTGGTGATCTTTGGTAATACGAATATCAAATTCAGAAATTTTATAGCCAAGTTCATAGGCTTTTTTAAGCGAAGCTAAGCTATTTTGTTGCAAACCATCAACCCAAAAACCGCGGTGACATTGAAGTCTTGGTGGAGCGAAAGTTTTTGGTTTTAAAGAGTAAAATAAGTTTAAAAACGTCATAGCTATTTAAGTGGCGTAGCCTGAAGCTTATCCGCTGGCCCTGAAAGGGTAAAACCTAAACCTTTATAGGTTCCACGGGCTGAAAGTTGCATACCCACCGGATTGTAATCACCAGTGATATTAAGTTCTGGCTTATTCTTTTGATCAGCTTTAATTGAAAAAATAATTTTTCCTAAGCCATCTTTTTGCAGATTGATTTTACTTTGCGTAAAGCTAACTGCCGGTTTCGGAAAAATCTGATCAAATAAAACATTTAAATGACTTGTTTGCGCTTTGTTTGACTCTTTAAGTGTAAGACCTGCTGTTTTTAAATTATAAATTTCGCTTTTAAGCAGAAGATTTTTTTCGTAATCAAGATTGAACTTTGTAAATTCAAACTCATGAATACTTAGTTTATCAATGCTTGCCGTACCTTTAAGATTATTTTTTAAATCTGTCGTAAATAACAATTTAATTTCAGGATCACTTGGTGTTCCGGTGAAAAGTTTAACCGTATCAGGTTTTAGTAAGTGACCTTCTAAATCTACCGATAAAGCCTTATTGTCTGATTCGTAGTTATGAGTGTACTTTAAAGCACCTTTGATTTTTTGTGAATCTAGAATGAATTCATTCACATTTAAACCGATTTTTTGCGGATCAATCGTTGCATGAAAGTTAAAGCTATCAAACACCTGTGAAACGCGCTCACCTTTATTTGAGAAAACAAAACTTGTTTTCTCAATCAATGATTTAACTTTAAACTGATCGACGCCGGTAAACTGAACAAGGCCTGACATGTATCCGGCATTTTGAATACTTGGCCTGATATTATCAAAAGCTTTGTGCGAAAGAATTTTTGTGAGTTCAATATGTGATAACTGTACGTCGAATGGTTTTACCTGGGCCTTTTCATCCATTTTACCAACGACAAAAATATCGTTGATTTCGGCCACGCCCCCGCCCACTAAAATTTTAATATCTTTAATATCAATTTCATAGTGACGGTCAGTTAAAAAGTATTCTCCGGTCATATAACCCGTCATTGATGAGCCACTTAAAAAATCAAAAACCTCAGTCTGCGGGCGTTCTGCTTTAAAGATATAATTAATCGCTTTTAGTGAAATACCTTCAATTTCACCTAAGAATTGAACGCTATTTTTTTGTTCGTCATTTCTGATTTTTAATAGAAATGGACGATCCATGACCAGACCCTTAAGATCTGCACTCACCGTCATTTTATCTTCTAATTTAACAGCAAATTTAATATCCGATTTTAAAAGATAATAACTTTTGTCAGCTTCTTTAAAAGCCAACAACTGACCTGTAAGCCCTAGTTCGTTTAATTTTTGATTTTCATATTTAAACGAAACTTGAACCGCATTAAAATCAACCGCCGTATTCATCTTATCAACGGCAATCACACGCAGACGGTCGATTTTAATTTCATTTAAATGTGATTTAAAATTTTTAAGTTTTTCTAAGGTTTCGTTTTTTGCTGTAGCGACGGCTTCAACTTGCTCTGTTTTTAAAGGCTGTACTTTTGCGGTCTGCGAAGGACCAGATCCATTGGCTGAAAGAGCTACGCGGTTTTCAACAGCACCTTCAGTTGACGGATTTCTTGAAAAACAAAGACGTGTGTTTTTAGTGCGTACTTCTAAAAGCGAAACACGCACTGTTGAAATCACTTTCTCTTTAGAAAAAAGTAAATTCAAACTTAACGGAAAAGAAAGATTATCAATGTAAACCTGGTTTTCTTGGCAGGTCGCTTTAAGCGGACTAATGCGAATGCCTCTGATTTCAATCACCGGACGCGGCAACCCCCATTCGCTTAAACGAACTTCGACTGATTCAAAATCGATATTGACGTCTTTTTGCAGTCTTACGATGGCTTGTTGAAGACGTGCTTTGACAACCGATGATCTGATCTGCGATTTAAAAATAAGGCCGAAAAATAGCGATAGGATAATTCCTATCATCACGACTCTTAATCCCGCCTGATCAACTACCGCACGTTTCATGGGTTAAATTGTAGAACGGAATTATACGAATTTAAAGGAAACAACTTCGTAATCTTTATCGCCTTTAGGAGATTGCACTGTAAATGCATCACCGGCTTTTTTGCCGATCATGGCGCGGGCAATCGGAGATAAAATAGAAATCATGCCATTTTTTACATCAGATTCATCAACGCCAACGATTTGATAAGTTGATTCTTCTTCAGTTTCTTGATCCATGATGACAACTGTAGCACCAAATACAATACGGTCTGATTTAATTTGAGCAGGATCAATAAATTCAGCCCCAGCAAGTTTACCTTGGATTTCGCCAATACGACCTTCGATCATACCTTGACGCTCTTTAGCTGATTCATATTCAGCATTTTCAGAGATATCACCTTGAGCTCTGGCTTCTTCAATAGCTTTAATTACAGTTGGACGCTCTTCAAACATAAGTTTTTTAAGCTCTGCTTCAAGTAATTGTTTTCCACGAACTGTCATTGGTAATACTGAATCTGCCATATTATACCTGCTACTTAAGGGTCCCTATTCAAAAGTCTTATTTTATACCAAAAATGTTTAACTTTAACAAACTACAGGGGACAGGCTACATTGCGTCATATTATCATATTCCCTATGTCTATAGAGTCCCAAATCGATGTCATCCTGCAAGCACAACGTATTTTACTTACAACACATAGAAACTCAGATGGAGATGGTATCGGATCCCTCGCCGCTTTGTATGGGGCTCTCAAGAATTTAAATAAGCAAGTGTGGTTTGTTCCCGTTGATGAAGTGCCTAAACGTTATTCTTATATGCTTGAAAATGTCGATGTTTGTGCAAACCCTGACGAGATTAATGCTGATTTATTAATTATTTTAGATACGAACCACGGTGAACTTTGCAATCCCCTATTTCAAAATAGCATTAATAAAAACCGTAAAGTTTTATTTATTGATCACCACGTAGAAAATTCTAAGCCCCACCCGCTTATTTTTCGCATTATGAATTTAGATGCAGCTTCAACGGGCGAAATCGTTTTTGATATCATTAAAACGTTAAACGTACCGATTAATGATTTTATCGCCTCAGCGCTTTATTCAAGCCTAACATTTGATACGCAAGCTTTCAAACTTGTGCGCAATTCAGCCCGTTCACACTCAATCGCCGCCGAACTAGCTGGGCATCAAATTAACACCGAAAAAATTCAGCGCGCCCTTTTCGCCCACTGGACACCTGAAAAAATGAAGTTTTTAGCGGAACTTATTCATTCGGCTAAGTATTCAGCAAACAACAAAGTTGTAGGTCTTTCAGTAACTTTAAAACAATTAGAAAAATATAAACTTCATGGTGATGATGTAAATGATATCGTTGATATGTTTACGCTGATTCCAACGGTTAAGTTTGCTTACTTTATTCGTCAGGCTGAAGCTAATGAATACAAAGTAAGCTTTCGTTCAGCTTTAAATGATTATGCATATACAGTAGCTACGCGCTTAGATGGCGGCGGACACAAAAGTTCTGCGGGCACATGGCTAAATGCTGATAATATTTCTTCGATTGAAGATAGAATTAATAACGAATTAAGACTTCTTAAATTGCTCGATTAGATCAGTGATATCTTTTTTGCAGGAGCCACAACCTGTTCCTGCAAGTGTTGTACGTGATACATCTTCTACTTTAAAACATTCGTTTTTGATCGATGTAAAAACTTTTTCAGTCGGCACGTTTCTGCAGTGGCATAGTTCTTCATGGTTATAACAAAATTTAAATTCGAAGTTAGCCTTCATAATAAATTCGTTAATTAAGATATCTTCGCCGCTACCTACACGTTGTTGTGGCCATTTATGCGGATCATTGCCGTACTGCGCTTTTAACGCAGCCACTTTATCCAGTAGAAGCTTTGAACCTCTTACTGTGACCTGTTTATCTTTAAGCTCGATACGAGCTTTATAAGGAATTTCCGCAAATACCATACTTATATTTTCGGACAAATCTTAACAAGACTGAATCAAATATTTAGCTTATGTATCACTTCGCGACGAAATTTAAAGATTTTTTCAACGTCATTCTGGACTAACGATGAGGCCATCACCTGACCTAAAAAACCAAGTGGCAGTTTATACTGAACTTCATCGCTAATCAAAGTTCCGTTTCCTAGCTTTTCAAAGCGGTGTGTGTGATTCCAAATACGGTATGGCCCTGTAACTTGAGTGTCGATAAAATCATGGGGCGGATTCCATTCAGAAATGAGCGTGCGCCATTTAAGCGGAATACCTTTTAGCTTTAATTTGTAATCAATCAACGTGCCTTTATGAATGGTTTTTGTCGACATGTGGGCGACCTGAAAACTTAACATGGGTGGCGTGATATGTTCTAAATTTTTCGCCTCTGAAAAAAACGAAAAAACCGAATCAACATCTTTGGGAATATACTGTTTCACACTGAAAAAATACTTTCCGTTTTTATAAGGTTCTAGTGCGTGCGCAAAGTAGTCTTTAAGTCTGGGGTATTTAAATTTAAATTTACATTCAACTAATTTTTCAGGCGCTAGCTGAATAGAAGCTAAAACTGCTGAAGCCATTTCACCTAAGGCAATTCGTAATGCAAATGAAGGTACTGGTGGTGATTTTAAAGCATTTAACTGTTTAGCTAATAGTTTAGTCCATTCGGTATTGGTCACTGGGTTATCCGTCGCACAGTTAATTGCTCCATGATATTCTTCATTTGTTAAAGCTTCGACGATAATTTCTGTCAAATCTTCAATCGCAATCCAACTCATGTATTGTTTGCCAGATCCAAGTGTACCACCAAGCCCCCGCTGAAAAAGCGGAATCATGCGGCGAAGTACACCCGATTGCGGATCTAACACCAAAGAAAAACGTAATTGCGCCGTTCGAATTGATTTTTTCAAATGTTTAAACGGTTCTTCCCATTGTTTACAAACTTCGGCTAAGAAATCGTGACCCAATTTTGATTTTTCAGTCACAATGTGATTTTTATGATCACCGTAAATACCCTGCGCAGAGGCTGAAAGAATAACTTTTACGCTTTCTGGCAAATCTTTAATTAAATTTTCACTGCTATGTTTGCGTGAGGCTAAGATCTTTTCTTTTTTCTCTTTTGTCCAACGGCCATCGACTGTTTCTCCCATTAAATGAATAATAG
>JAMPXC010000008.1 GCA_023701385.1 Pseudobdellovibrio sp. | reverse complement strand
TTCTTCATTTGTTAAAGCTTCGACGATAATTTCTGTCAAATCTTCAATCGCAATCCAACTCATGTATTGTTTGCCAGATCCAAGTGTACCACCAAGCCCCCGCTGAAAAAGCGGAATCATGCGGCGAAGCACACCCGATTGCGGATCTAACACCAAAGAAAAACGTAATTGCGCCGTTCGAATTGATTTTTTCAAATGTTTAAACGGTTCTTCCCATTGTTTACAAACCTCGGCTAAGAAATCGTGACCCAATTTTGATTTTTCAGTCACAATGTGGTTTTTATGATCACCGTAAATACCCTGCGCAGAGGCTGAAAGAATAACTTTTACGCTTTCTGGTAAATCTTTAATTAAATTTTCACTGCTATGTTTGCGTGAGGCTAAGATCTTTTCTTTTTTCTCTTTTGTCCAACGGCCATCGACTGTTTCTCCCATTAAATGAATAATAGCTTCAACATTTTTTAGCTTAGCTTCAGGTAAGGGGTGATTCACCAAATCGTGCTCAAGAATTTCTGCCGGAAATTCTAAATAACTTAACGCTTTTTCTTTTGAGCGGGTCACGACGACTAACTCATGACCTAATTGCACTAATCTTCTGCCTACGTAATTTCCGACATGTCCGGTAGCCCCGGTGATTAAGATTTTCATTTTTCAAGTCCTTTTTTAAAAGCTGCGAGCGCTCGCTCGCGGGCAAATTTATGTTCAACCATTGGTTTTACATATTTTGCGGTATTATATTCAGGAACCCACTTTTTAACGTACTCATAATCCGGATCAAAGCGTTCAATCTGTGATTCTGGATTAAAAATTCTAAAATATGGAGCCGCATCGCAGCCTGTGCTTGCAGCCCATTGCCAGTTACCGTTATTCGCTGCCAAATCGTAATCTAATAATTTTTCAGCGAAGTAGCGCTCCCCTTCATACCAATAATGAAGAAGATGTTTTGCTAAAAATGAAGCGGTCACCATTCTGACCCGGTTATGCATGTAACCTGTGGCATTGAGTTCGCGCATACCTGCATCGACTAAGGGGTAACCCGTTTGACCGTTTTTCCAACGCTCAAGTTCAGACTTACTTTCTCGCCACGCGATTTTTTCATACTGCGGTCTAAAACTTTGTTTTTCAACATGCGGATAATGCCAAAGAATCTGCATAAAGAAATCCCGCCACGCAAGCTCACTCAGCCAAACATCAGAAAACTTTTTAGCTTCGCGAGCAAGTTCACGAATTGAAACTGTGCCAAAACGTAAATGTAAACCTAAATGGCTAGTGCCGTGATCAAGCGCCGGTAAGTCTCTGTTCTTTGCATAATTCTTTAATAGACTTGCCGATACTGCAGATTCTGGAAAAGTAAAATCTTGCGCTTCAAAACCAAGACTTTTTAAGCTTGGCATTGCTGAAGGTTTTATTTTTGCAAAATTTGCTTCATACAATTCTACGGGGTAAGATTTTAAATAAAATGGCGAAAGAGCTTTAAGCCATTTTTTCTTATACGGCGTAAAAACTGTGTACGGATTCTCCTGATCAGTGACAATTTCAGACTTTTCGAAAATGGCCTGGTCTTTAAAAGTTTTAAATTCTACGTTTTTCTTAGCGCATAGTTTTGCGATCTTTTCATCGCGAGCGCGCGCATAAGGCTCGTAATCGTGATTAGTATAAATGGCCTTAATTGGATATTTTTCTAAAAGATTTTTGTACACTTCAACTGGCGATCCGTATTCAACCAACAGGTCACTTTTTCTTTTTTGCAGCTGTTTTTTTAGTTCTGCTACAGTTTCATGAATAAACTGTACGCGCAGATCATTGGCTGGTAGTTTTTTTAAAATGTCTGTATCGAAGATAAATACAGGCAAAACGTTTGTTTCATGCTTTAAGCTATAAAAAAGCCCAGCATTATCGAATAATCGAAGGTCACGTCTAAACCAAAACAAGGTGTATGTCTTATTCATCAGCAATAGCCTAACATGTTAAAAACTTCTATTTGATCCTTTTTTACTTTCGGTCTAAAAAAAGTGCATGACAAAACCCTATGGGATCTCGGTCTTATCTTTTAACCACCCTGAGCTAACCGCAAAATGCCTCAGAAGCGTTTTGCAGTTTGCCCCAGCTGAAAATATTTTTTTGACTCACAACGGAAGTTTAGAAAAACACGTTGCCGAACTTAAAACCCAGTTTCCCCAAATTAATCATATCCTTGTAGCGCAAAATAAAGGTTATTCTGGCGGAGCTAATGTCGCTATCGCTGAAACCTTAAAACACTTCGAATCGGTTTTGTTCTTAACTAACGACACTGAAGCTGTAGCCTTACCCGCGATAGCGCCGAAAAATTTCAGCTCGGTTAAACTTCTTCGTCGTAACTCTTTAGAAATCGATTCGGTGATGGGTGCATTAAATCCCCGTACTGGTAAACTTAAGCACTTAAAAAACCTGGCCGATCAAAATGCGCGCGATATTACTTATATTCCGGGTACGGCATTTTGGATTAACGCCGATACATTTAAAGCGCTTCAAGGTTTTGACGAACGTTTTCACACTTACTGGGAAGACGTTGATTTCAGTTTACGTGCGCATCAGCAAAAGATTCCGGTTTCTTATGACGAAACGACGGTGTTTCGCCATAAAATCGGTAAGACTTGCCATAAAGACCGCTTTTATACGTATGAACTGTTTCAGCGTAACCGTGGCCGTTGCATGACAAAGAATAACCTTACTTCGCTTCGTTTTTATTTTAACTATATTCCTGATATTTTAAAATACAGCAGATCAAATTACCGCAAAGCTTTAGACATTTTTAATAATCACCGTTTAACGAAAGATTAGCTTCATGACTCCGCAGACAAAGAAAACACAAAAACTTTTATTGGCCTTCTGGGTTTACACACTGATTGTGATTTTCTGGGGTGCGTGGGTTCGTATTTCTCATTCAGGTGATGGTTGCGGCGATCACTGGCCATTATGTCAGGCCGAACTTATTCCTGACCTTACGCAGAAGAAAACTTTCGTTGAATACTTTCACCGTTTAATGACCGGTGCTTACGGTATTATTGTTTTATTTATCTTCTTTAAATTAAGAAATCATGCACGTGAACTTGTTAGAAAGTTAAACTTTTGGTTATTAGTTTTGATGATCACGGAAGCTTTAATTGGCGCTTTATTGGTAAAATTAAATCTTGTGACTGTGAATGATTCTTATATGCGTTTACTGTTTATGATTTTACATCAGTTAAATAGTTTTATGCTAACAGGTGTGACGTATCTTTTATTTAAAGCGATCAACCCTGAGTTTAACTTTAAACCTTCGAAGAAGTTAGTGCTGTTCTTAGTGGTATCTGTGACTGGTGCGATTGCTGCTTTATCGGTTACGTTATTTCCGAGTATTTCGTTACTTCAAGGTATTATTGATGATTTCAGCCATGATTCACATATCTTTATTAAACTTAGAGTCGTACACCCGTTCTTAGCAGTAACGATTATGTCTGGTTTTCTGATTTGGCTATTTATGAAAAACCAAACCCGTTTTGCGCTCGAGATTTTGTTTGCGATGTTTATTGGTGTGATTACACTTGTAACGTTAAGCCCTGTGGGGCTTAAGATTGCGCATCTGGGGATTGCTCATGTGTTGTGGGCTAGGTTTTTGAGTTTGGATTGGAAGAAAGTTAGCTAGTTCTTTAAATCGCGGCATGCGTTTAAGACTACCATGTAGCTTTCTTTATTATTAGCTTCAAATTTGACTTCATCGACAACTTGCCCTGTCGATTTAACAACTAATTTAAAAATCTTAGGCCCTACCCTTGTTTTAAATTTTTCTTTTCTGAAGGTTCCGTAATCGTCAATCTCGACTGACGAATCAATGATCTTACCAACATAAAGATGAACCTCAAAAGCCTGAAAATTTATCCACGGATTAGGCTCACAATTAACTGCCCCTTGATAAGTAATCCATTGGGTCGGCGCGGGAACGGGACCACCGCCGCCCAAAGAGGGTATGATAATATACCCGTAGAAACAGACTTTAAATTTTTCTCTAAAGAATTGTCTGATCCGCATATTAACTCGCTTTTTTTACGATTAATTCTTCTGCAGTAGCGATCGGAGACGATTTCAAATCGTACTTTGGTATGCGCCTGTGATTGTAGACAAAAATACCGCATATATATACTCCAAAAAAGAACCATACAGCCGACTCTACATATTTAATGGTGGCAAAATCAGGTCTGATTTCTCGAAGATTGTTTGAAGTATACAAAACATTAAATTTGTTACCTAATTTAACATTCTTAGCGCTTATTCCACCTCGCATCAGCGCTCTATGGGCCACGCCTTCAATGTCGTAATACTCAAACACTGGAATTTCATTCGAAATAATATTAACAATAGTTGCGGTAGACTTATAAGATGTTGTGTTAAATCGTTTTTCTTTTTCATAAGCTATTAAACCTATGAAAATAAAAATACTCGCCAAAAGAGAACCATAAATCAAATGAACCACTCTAAAAAAATTAGCTCGTTTAAAAGCTTTTAAACAATATTCTTTATCCCAAAAATGAATATTTTCAACTTCAGCTTCGTTATAAACTCTACTTTTAATAACCTGCAATCGCCAGGCGCGCCAAGCTGAAACGATTTTAAAATTCTGTTCTTGTTCATCCAGACTTTCTTTTGAAAGAAATAAAAGCACCCCCAAAAATAAAATCGTTAATGAACCAATCATCCAACCTGCCTGAGAAGTAAATACAAACGCAAGTAAGTTCGCTATGGCCAAAACAAGAAAAACACAGGACCATAAATATCCCAAGCTACCGGATGTCCGCGTGATATGAAAATCATCTTTATCAGTCATCAGAGTAACTTCAGCTCCTAATTGTTGCGTAACATTCTGACGAACTGTATGCGATTCTACCCACCCGCGCTCGCCATTAGGATGTGTAAATTCAATGACTGAGTACATATGTCTTTTATTCGCTTTAGATTTGCCTTTTGAATAGCCGACGACCCGACCTTTAACTTTAATTAGATTCTTTTTAAAATTTCTTTCTTCAAAAAATAGAAAAGCACCAAGCCCAAGAAAAATAATCCCAGAGTAAAACTGAATTAATTCCATCCTAATATATCGGCTTAAAAGCCAATTTCCTGTAGCTTTCGAATGTCAAAAATCATGACAGTTTAGATCGCCCCGTTAAGCATTATAGTCGACTTCAGTATGCTCTATGAAAATTAATTCAATCTTTGCTCCATAGAGCTACGAACTAACGTTGAAAGAAAGAATGAAAATTCAGCGTCTCCTCTGCTAAAAGCAGGAACCTTTTCTTGTGTTTCCCAATTTTCTCTTAGCATTCTAAACAAATAATAAATCGCAAATTTCTTTTCCGCGGTATAATACTCGCTTCGAATAACCTTTTCATTTTTAATGACATCGACTCGAATATTTTCGTTATGATAAAAAGGAATAATCCCCAAAGTTAGAAAACTAGCAACGGCCCAGGTGGTTGATAAAATACCTAAGCTATTTTCTTCTTCAATTAACAACGTTAAATGTTCTGTATGTCTTGAACACTCGGTGTTCACTTTTAAAAACTTTAAATTAGACTTGAGGACCAAAGCATGCCCAATTGGGTACGTCTCACGTCCACCTAAATTGGGCCCCATGTCAGCTCTCCTAAATGTTAAATTTACGCAAATTTCTGTGTTTGGCAGTACGGCTTCGCTCACAGATGGAGTTCTTACAGTTACGCAGCTAAAGCAGGATAATGTTAATATTAAGAGAATTTTAATTTTCATTGTTTGCCTTATTTTGCGCGTATCCTCATTATAAACAATCGCAGCAAATATATTATCTTCTCCAACAGGCTTCTTTTAAGATAGGATTTGATATAGTAAGTTTGCGCACCACTGCAACTACCTGACGATCTGTTTAGGCGATCTCTTTTCCAAAGATATCATATCTATTTTTTATTAATTCATTAAAAAATTCTTGCTCCACTTCAAAAGCACATCCCATACGTTTAGCGAAGCGCTTTACTCCGTCACCAGGTGCATTATTATCTATCTCACCTATAACCCTGTCGCGTATATATTTTATCTTTCAATTCGCAATGCTTCTATTGATGTACATGGACTAAATTGCAAAATTGGTCCCGCTACTGAATGAGGAAGTGGAAACAACGCCGGAGCTTCACGACAAGCATTCGGATTACTCGCCAAACTGGAGCAACTAACTTCAAATAAAACAATAAGAAAAAGAACTATAAAACTTATATTCTAATTTAGAGCTTTGCAAATATCACCGACCTGAGACCCGAATTTAGAACCATCTGACAATAAAGTTTAAAGCGTGCAATATGCAGAAATACTTTGCTATTCTTGCTTATTCTTGCCCGCAAAAAAAACCTTACCATCAAGCACATCTTGAATCATCCGCCTGTTAACTGGAAGTGCTAATTCACCTGGGTAATATCTTCCTGTTAAATTAAAATCGAATCTTTCACCATCATACCAACGGCCTTCATAGCCTCTTTTGATAAGATCAACTTGTCCAAACACAACAAATGACCAAAAGAAAAAAAATCGATCGAATTCTAGTTTTTTTGAATGAATTAATTTTTTTTCTGCAATGCTATCTTTCGCTCCGAACCAAGATACTACGATTGAGGCATCATCATCAATAACTGGAAATATAAAGAACGAGTAGGGCGTCGTTCGAAATCTACTCGGATTTTTGAAAGGTAGAACTTCAACTTTGACGGTTAAATTATTTATATGGTTTGCCAAGAAGTGATTTTTAACTAACCGAATGCTTTGTTTTATGTAATTACAATAAATATCAAAGCTCTCAATTGATTTGATGTTTGGCTCTGACTTAACATATTCGCAATCTACCGTGACTTCGTCAATGAATAAGCCCAGTTGTTTCCCATCTCTTTCTTCTTTTAATCTCATCCATTCTGAGTGCTTAATATCAGAACTTATAGAGACGCATGACAGGCAAAGAAAACAAACAAGACAAATTAAATGTCTCAATAATAATTGCATAGTATTCACAGGATAATCCGATCTTGTGTAGATGTTTCTGGAACATATTGACTCGATGGAGATGGACTTGGCGAAACAGATGGCGAATATCCACCGTTTGTTAAAAGGTTTAAAAAGTTTTTCTTATAAGACAAATCATTTAACCAGCCGGTTTGGATACCGGCAAATCCAAGTCCTAGCAACAATCTAAGCCCATTACCCTGGTCAGAATTAATTCCTTCATCTTTAACCCATTTTTGCAGAGGTGCCTCTACTGCAATTTTCGTTAAAGACCCGGAAGCCCATTGGCCAAATACCTCAGCTAATTGACCTGTGCTATCGAAGGTTGATCCACCCAATACCCCACCTATTCCATACTGTAATGTGCAACGAATCCCCCTGAATTACTAACAACTGGCGACCCGATATTTAACGGCTATAAATATTATTACCTTTAGTCGCAAAATGAGATTTATAAAAATATTTTTATTTACTAAGAAAAACGTAATGAACTGAGATGCTTTAAAAAATTAAATTGATAACTTTTCACTTCAGCAAGTAAGTCATCAAAGCATTAAAACTGTGTTATTTCTTTTTGAAATCAAATCGTAAGCTCATTCGACTCATACAAACGGTGCAAATAACGGATCTGATCATTGATATTAAAGATCTCCATCATTTCGTATTGCAAATCGTAATCACGAATCAAATACGCCGCAAAAGCTGAAACGATTTCTTGCGGGCCTTTGAGTGAGCGGATAAAAATTTCGCGCTGTTCGGGGTCTGGAATATGTTTTTGCACCCATTGAACTAGAAGCTTTGATAAGGTCATGTACTTTGCCTTTAACGTTTCATCCAAGGCCAAATCTTCAGTCACGATTTCACATTCAGCGATGATGTAAGGCTTTGTATCAGAGGTATCTTCTTGCAAGATTCTGATTTTGCCTTGGCCAGGTAAGAAAATTAAAAGTGTGTCGTTGGGTCTTTGATCAATCACTTGCGGCAGACCAAATCCCGAAATTGAACGGTAGGTGTCGCCGTTTTCGGGGACATAAGCTAAAGCAATGGGAGTTTTGGTCTCTAGTGAATCTTCGACCATCTGCAAATAACGCGGTTCAAAGATATTTAAAGGCTTTGTCGTGAGCGGAAACAAGTTTGCGTGCGTGAGCGGAAAAACAAAACATTTCATCTGCTTAAAAAAAGTGTATCATGAAAAAGATGGAACAAACTAGCAAAAGAATCCTTTTTTTCGACGGCGTTTGCCACCTTTGCAATGGCTTGGTGGATTTTACGTTACCGAAATTTCAACCAGGAGAAATCTATTTTGCTCCACTGCAAGGACCAACTGCAGAAAAGATGTTACCGCCTCAAGACCTTAGTCTTGATTATGTGGTGTATTTTCGCGATGGAGTTCTTTACCGAAGATCAAAAGCCATTGCCTATTTACTGCAAGACATCGGTGGCTTTTATAAATTACCAAGCATTATGTTACACATCTTGCCTGGCTTTATTTCGGATTTCTTTTATGAGCTGGTGGCGAAATTTCGCTATCGCCTGTTTGGTAAAGACGAAGTGTGCCGCATTCCCACACCTAAAGAGAAAAAATATTTCTTAGATTAGCAACACAACTATTACGAAACTAATTTAAATACCAGATCAACATTTGCTTTATTCAGCTGATCTTGAATACACGCCCTGATTGCTAAAGCTTGAGATAAATTGGCCTTTTGAGCAATTTTTTTAGCTAATGTGACTGATACTAACTGTCGGCCTTTTTCAATGTCACATAAAGTTCCCTTAGAGACAGATAAAACTTTGGCCATTTCCGTTTGAGTAAGATCTAAAGATTCTCGCGCTGTACGCATAAATATGGCAAAAGAAATTACTCCATGTTTTTTCTTAAGAACTGATGATAATCTTTTTTTAGTACTCATGTTTATTAACCTCAATCACAGTCACCAAAATCAACTCTGCGTTTTCATCTTCAACATATATCGCACGATAACTTCTGTTCAATCGCACAGATCTTTACCCTTTACGATGCCCCTTTAAAGGCTCATCATGATAGCCTTTAAGTTTTCGCGCTTCAGCTATACCTGAAAGTTCCACCGTTTCAGCCCAGATGTACAAAGCTTCACTAATATAATTTGGAACTTTGCTAATTTGTTTTTCCGCAAAACGAGTTACAACAACTCTTGTTTTTCGCACGTAAATCTCCAGTGATTATAAGGTATTTTACCTTACTTTTCAAGTTTGAATTTTCACTCTTATTTACATATAATTTACACATAAGTCAATGCTGATTATAAAGATATTTAATAAACGGAATATCCGCCGGAGCTAAATCAAAGGTTGATATTTCACTTTCATCAACCCAAGCATGCTGGTCGTGATCGACCAACAAAAATTCGTCGATGGCCCGTTCATAGCGGTAAAGATGAATTTCAACCATTCTTTGGGGGTACTGGTATTTGTTGCTGTGAATAAAACTAAGCGCTGATTCTTTCACCGTAAAGCCTAGCTCTTCTAAGATTTCACGCACTAAAGCTTGGGTGTGGCTTTCGCCCGGTTCAATCTTACCACCCGGAAATTCCCAGTGGCCGGCACCTGAGTTCTGCTTGGCATTTCTTCGCACTATGAGGTAGCGTTTTCTCACGGGGTGAAAAAGCGCTAAAGCCACAACTTGCAAGACATCTGTATTTGCCATTAAGCCAAACTTCCTTGTATTATGAGATGGTATGATCGATCTTCAAAATAGTCACATTATAATTTTCTTAGCAGGTATCGCGTTCTTTCTTTACGGAAGCTCGATGGCCTCTCAATCTCTTGAAAAATTAATGGCGCAAAGAATTACGCTGTTAATGAATAAACTTTCTAAATCAAGCTTACTGTCTATCGGTGTGGGTGTCGGACTTACAACGATCCTTCAAAGTTCTGGTGCGGTCACAACCATGCTTGTAGGCCTTGGATCAGCACGTGTGATTCAACTTCCGCAAGTGATGGGTGTCATCATCGGAACAGCGATTGGTTCAACGTTAACGGTTCAATTAATCTCGTTTGATTTATCAACCTATGCGTTACCATTATTTATTTTAGGTTTCGGTGGATTTTTCTTTACCTCAAAACCTGGATTTAAAAATCTAAGCACGGTGATCATGGGCTTTGCCATGATTTTCTTAGGTTTAAAAATGATCTCGATTAGTTCGCATTATTTTGCGCAACTTGAAATTTTAGCCGAGTTCTTCAGAACGCTAAAAGAAAATTCAGCTTATTCATTTTTTGCTTCAATGATTTTCTGCGCGTTTGTTCATAGTTCTGCAATCACCATCGGTCTTGCGATGAGCTTATGTTCTGCCGGAGTAATCTCTACTCACGATGCGATTATCTGGGTTTACGGCGCCAACATCGGAACAACTTCAACAGCGCTTTATACAGCTGCTGGAAGTAACTACATCGGTAAACAAGTCGCTTGGGCGCATTTTTTCTATAAAGCTTTAAGCGTAATTATCTTCTACCCGCTAACAACGTACTTTATCGACTTTGTGACGCAGTTCCAAAGCACAACGTCTCGTTTGATCGCCAATGCGCATTTCTTTTTTAATATCGGTTCAGCGATTGTGTTCTACCCGTTTATCAGTAAAGGTTCACAACTGATTCAAAAAATGTTTCCTAAAGGGTTACAAGAAGAATTTGGTACCGAATACTTAGCCATGAATAACTATGAAAATACAGCGCTTGCCGTATCGTACGCGCAACGTGAGATCATGCGTACAGCAGATATCGTACTGAGCATGTTAAAAGATTCCGTGGTGTTATTTGAACAAGAAGATCCAGTTCTTGTTCAGTCAATTAAAGATCGCGATAACCAAGTGGATTTTTTATACCGCGAAACAAAGATGTTTTTATTAAACCAAGCAAACTCTAACACGGCTGTGGTTAATCAAAACGTGATGAACATGATTATGTTCATCTCAGATCTTGAGCGCGCAGCGGATTCAATTGATATCAACATCAGAACTTTAGCGATTAAAAAACATGCGTTAAAACTTTATTTCTCTGACGAAGGTTGGAGCGAGATTAAACAAATGCACGCTCAAGTAGTTAAAGTGGCTTCGATGGGTATTAACGCTTACGATAACCCATCAATGTGTGAAAGTGCGATTCAGTTAAAAAGAGAACTGGCAAAAATCGAATTACACCTTCGTGAAAATCATATTTCACGTTTAAATAAAGGTATGCGCGATTCGATCAACACAAGTTCGATTCACTTAGATTTATTAAGTGAATACCGCCGTATCGCTTCGCTTTTATGTAACCACGCTTACAGCACAGTTAAAGGTGTTGGTAAAGAGCGCGATCAAAAAGAAGATTTATCATGAATTTAAGTGCTGCGTACCCATTACTGTTATTAGTTATTTCAAATATCTTTATGACTTATGCTTGGTACGGGCATTTAAAAACAATGAAAGATTCACCCATTTGGATTGTGATCTTAGCCAGCTGGGGTATCGCTTTTTTTGAATACGTGTTTCAAGTGCCCGCTAACCGTTGGGGCTTTGAATACTACTCACTTCCGCAACTTAAAATCTTGCAAGAAGTGATTACGATTTTAGTGTTTATCTTTTTTTCGACGTTCTATATGAACCAAAGCTTCAAATGGGATTACCTATGGGCTGGGCTTTGTATGGTGGGTGCGGTTTACTTCGTTTTTAAGTAAACCGTTACTTTTGATTATTTAGCCTTATTGTTGAGTGACCAATCGCGTTTTGAAAAATCAAGATCTAGCGTGTTTTCGTTTTTAATCGCTTTATCTTTTAATAATTCAGAAATCGGCGCATTGCGGATTAAGTAATTTTTTAAATCAGAATACTCGCTAGATTGTTTGATAAACTTTTCTTTGGGTTCAAAGTAATCACTGGCTGTAAAAGTATTATTTGTGATCGCGTAGTTTACGTTTTTATCCCAAGATAAAAACACTTTTGAAGTTTCGTTTAACGTTTTACCTAAGTTTTCAGCCGTATAATAGCCTGGTGGCGGGCACCCACGGGCCGCACAAGCAAAAGACACCATAAATTTAAAATCGCTGTTAAATTCTTTAGCTAGTTCTGATTCTATATAATTAAGACTGCGCTTTTCACCGAACAGTTTAAAAAACTTTTGATCAAAGATATCCGTAAACATAGCTTTGCCATCTTTGATCGATTTCGGAAGTTTTTTACCCTTAACTTGATCAAGCACAGCTTTAATTGCTAAAGCGCCGTACAGATTTAGAATAAATGCTTTTCTTTGATCAATCGTAAAAGCTTCATACTCTTCTTTGGTAACAGCCACCATCTCTTTTAAGTTTTCCGTAAAATCTAAACGATTTTCTTTAATACCAAGGTAATCAACACTTGCCGGAACTGTTTCTAAATCTACATACTGAACAACCACACGCTTCCATAAAGCGTAGTTGTGATCAAAAGCAAAACTTGGCAACGTAAAACAGATTAAAAAGAAAAACGACAAAAAAACCTTTTTCATAATGGTTTTACCTTTTGCGTAGCCCACATCACATCTTCAAATTCACTAGAAAAAGCTTTTAAAACCTCTTTAGCAAAAGCATCTGGCTTAATTTTTAAATCTTCTAAAGACGCAGTTTTAACCGGAGTCCCTTTATTCGTAATATTCACCGCAAAGTGAATTAACGTTGATACCGCAGAAACACTGGCAATCGAAATTGAAAGCTTACCTTGGCCCACGTAGATATCGTCACCTTTACGCGACAATGTGGCCTTAGGCGCTTTAGCTTGAACTAAATCTTTAATAATCGAAGCAAGTAACCTTTGCGCCATAACCCCTGTTGAAAGGTTGGCCGGAAAGAATTCGATCATAAAATGTAACATTTTATCACCGCAGATTTTTGACTCTTCGATTTTGTCTTCGTAATCAACCATGTGAGTTAACGTCACATCCGTTGGCGCCACCCATGAAAGCATGGCATTGCCTTTTAAACCGAAATGTTCGTAAGAAAATAAAGGTCTTAGTTGAGATCCGTCATATTTTTTTAGAGTTTTTGTCGGCGAACTAACGTACAGCGTTTTCATGATCTATTATCATCTTTCAAATAAATGCGATACCTGCATCTGGTTTACGCTAAACGCCCGTTTAGCGCGTTGGCAAGATTCACACTCGCCACACCATTTATCGCGTGCAAAATAACATGGCCAAATCTTATCAAAGGGAACTTCTAAGCTCATGCCTGCCCGCACAATTTCAGGCTTAGAAAGACTTACCGTATAACAATGCACATGCACCTTGTTCGCTGTCGAAAAAGCCAATGACATATCTAGCGAACGCATAAAGCCTTCACTATTATCAGGAAATGTTGAAGCCTCTTCTAAGTTAAAACCGGGAACAACAAGATCTGCCTTAAGACTTTCAGCAATACCGGCTGCGATATTTAAAAAAATTCCGTTACGATTTGGCACCCATACGGCTTTGGCTGTTTCTATCGACTTTTTATGATTATCAATGCCTACGTCTTTTCCCGTAGGCACAGCCTGTTTATCAGAAGTTAATGACGATTCGCCTAAGTCTTTAAACCATGGCAGATCAATCACCTTATGCTGAATATCCAACTTTTTACAAAGTTCTTGCGCGCAGGCAATTTCTTTAACTGCGGCTTTTTGACCGTAGTTAAAAGTTACCGCACTCACAACCGTTGTTAACTTACGAGCGGCATATAGATTTACCGTTGAATCTAAACCTGCAGACAAACACACAACAGATTTTAGATCTTTCTTGGGCATAGCTTTCATTTTTACACTCATTTACGTACTACTTTCCGAAACCTTCAAATCTTTAATCAAGATTTGCACAGATTGCTTATTTCTAAAATAATTCCATTGGATTTCACCAAGGATATCATACATTCTGCCGGCCTGTAGTAGCTCACGTTGAGACGAGCTTGGAGAAAAAAGTAAGGCATCTACAGAGTTTTTATCGTCCCAAAATTGTACTTTTAGGTGTCCGCCTTTTAACTCTGTAATCTTATTTAAATTTAGTTTGTTAAAACGAAAAAGTGGCGTCGTAAAACCTACGCCATAAGGTCCGATATGATCATACCATTTCATAAAGTGCGAATTCACTTCATCTAATCTGGCAGCCACATCAAATTCAATTTCAAGTTCACGACGATCTAGCTTTAACTGTTGATAGAATTTTTCTAGGTTTACAATTAGCTCTTCTTTGTTTGTCGCATGTAATTCAAAACCGGCTGCGGCCGAGTGCCCACCAAAACGGTTTAGTGCACTTTGTGCAAACCCTAAAGCATCAACAAGGCTTGATTCATGACCTGCTGGTAAACGACCCGAGCCCACGATCATACCTTCTGAATTTTGCGAACCGACAAACGCTGGCTTATTAAATTCTTGCGAAAGTTTAGTGGCAATTAAGCCAATAATGCCGCGGTGAAATTCTTCAGATGATACGAAGATAAAGTCTTCTTTAGACCAATCTTTCAATAGAGCTAAAGCTTTTGTTTCTGCATCTGATTGTAAAGCTTGACGAGTTTGGTTGTTCTTTAAAATCTGATCAACCATCGAACGGGCTTGGTTTAAGTTTTTCTCTAAATAGATATGAATCGGTAAAATTTCAGATTCCATACGCGATAAAGCGTTAAGCTTTGGCGCAAACTTAATCGAAACATCTTGCGATGATAACGGACGACCCGTTAGCTCTAAGGCTTCCATTAAAGCCTGAAGCCCCACTTTTTGTGTGTTTTGCAGAACAACCATACCGTGTTTAACTAACACGCGGTTATCGTCTACAAGCGGAACCATGTCTGTTAAAGTACCAATACAAAATAAATCTAATAGATCTTTAAGATCCCATTCTTTATTTGGTAACTTTGGATCTTCAGCAAACGCGCGTTTTAAAGCGCGGCTTAAGTAAAACGCTACCCCTGCCCCACATAAATAACCAAGACCGCTTGTGCAGTCTTTTTGGTTTGGGTTAATCACGCAGTAAGCGTTAGGTAAAGTTTCAGAAGGTAAATGGTGATCTGTTAGAATCACATCGATATTCAGTTCATTAGCTTTATCAAAAGCAGCGTGCGATGTAATGCCTACATCGACCGTAATAATCAAATCAATACCGATTGTTTTTAATTCTTCAACCGCATGCGGGTGAAAGCCGTAGCCATCACTTAAACGTTTTGGTTGATAGTAACTGACATCTTTAAAACCAAGATTCTCTAAGGCCTGTTTTAAAATACCAAGACCACTTGTTCCGTCTAAGTCAAAGTCAGCGTAGATACAAATTTTTTGATTATTTAAGTAAGCCTGTTTAATGCGCTCAACGGCTTTATCCATTCCTCGCATAAGATATGGATCTTTTAATAAGCTTAATTTGGGATTTAAGATCGATTCAATCTGTGAATCATCATAGCCCCGAGAAGTCAGAAGACGTCCTATCAACTCGGGGTATGGTTTTTGGCTATCTGTAACAGATATATTTTTACTTTTATCTTTCCAGATAGCCATAGTCCAGCTTCGCTTCCTCGCGCAGGCGCGCTACGCCTTAACAGGAGTAGAAGAAGGTTTTAAAACGTTGTCCATGATTAAGATGAACGGAGCCGCCACGTAGATCGAAGAGTAAGAACCGAATACGATACCTACCGAAAGAGCGAACGCGATATCAGCCACAACGCCATCAGCGAAAATCAATAAACATAACGCCGAAACGAAAACTGTACCTGATGTAATTAAAGTACGGCCTAACATATCGTTGATTGATTTATTGATCACAAATTTAAAACCACGGTCACGGTACGTGTGTTCAGTTTCACGGATACGGTCAAATACCACGATCGTATCGTTCAGAGAGAAACCGATTAATGTTAAAATGGCCGCCATGATTGGAATGTTAACTTCTTTTCCAACCGCGATGAATACAGCTAATGTAATTACCGCATCATGGAATAAACACACCACCGCACCTGGTGAGAACTTATAATCGAAACGAAGTGCAACGTAAATAAAGATAACTAATAAACAGTAGAATACCGCTAAGAAACCATTACGTTTCAATTCAGCACCTACTTGAGGGCCCACTGTATCCACACGGCGGATATCAGGACCTTGCGCCGCAAATGTCGTTGTGATTTTTTCTCTTAAAGAAGCAATTGAAGCATTTAATTTTTCATTTGTTTCCTTATCAGTGGCACCCTTTTCACCCTGGAAACGGATGATAAATTCATTACCTTCACCGAAAGCTTGAACGCCCACTTCGCCTAAAGCTAATCCATCTAAAGATGAACGAACTTGGTCGATATTTACAGTTTGCGCAAACTTAACTTGAATCTCAGTACCGCCTTTAAAGTCGATACCGTAATTGATTCCGCGAACAGCTATGTAAACTAAAGATGCGATTGTTAAAAGTAATGAGATCCCGCCGAATAAACCGATTTTACCGACGAAATCAAATCTTCCAGAGGATTCTTGTTGTGTAGTATTTTTTGCCATTTTATTTATTCCCCTAAATTAAACTGAAATCTTTTTGATGTTGAAACGGTGAACTAAGTTGTCTGCAATCACTTTTGAAACAAAAACGTTTGCAAAAATAGTAGTTGCGATACCCGCTAATAACGTCACCGCGAAACCTCTTACAGGTCCTGTACCGAAGTATAATAAAACTAATGCTGTTGCAGAAGTTGTTACGTTCGAGTCGATGATCGCAGACATAGCGTGAGCATAACCATCTTGGATAGCGGCTTTAATTCCAGCCCCTTTTGCCAACTCTTCACGGATACGTTCGTTAATTAACACGTTCGCATCTACGGCAAAACCAACAGTTAACGCCATACCGGCAATACCTGGTAAAGTTAGAGTTGCACCTAATGATCCAAGAATCGCAAATACCGCGATGATATTTAAGATTAAAGTTACCGTAGTGATTAAACCCATACCTTTATAGTAAACAACCATAAAGATCATAATTAATAATGATCCAACGATAGCTCCTAAACGGGCTTTATTTAAAGCATCAGCTCCCAGTGATGGACCTACACGACGCTCTTCTAATTGCTCTAAAGTTGCAGGCAAGGCACCGGCACGCAAAGCTGTAGAAATAAGTTTAGCTTCATCCATCATTTGTTGTTGGTCACCAGAACGGCCTAACGTGATAACGGCTTGTCCGTTTGGAATTTTTGAATTGATGTTTGGAGCTGTTTTAACAACTTTATCTAACACAACAGCCATTTGGCGGTTGATGTTTTTCTCTGTTAAGTCAGCAAATTTGCCAGCCCCTGATGGGTTGAAACGTAAAGTCACTTCAGGAGATCCGTATTGGTCAAATGAAACACCAGCGTTATCTAAAGATTCACCGCCAAGATCAGTGTTAGTTTCTAATAAGAAGGGAGTGCTTCCCGCTTCCATTGTTTTAGCGTTTTGACCTTTTTCAAAATACACAACAGTGTTTGCTGGCAATTGAGATTTTAAATCTTCATTTAAACGTTTGATGTAATCAGTGTACTTCAATGTCGCCATTGAATAGCCACCCGCTTTTTCAGCGTCGTCGATCATCTTACGAACTTCATCCGGAGACTTAGCGTAAGACACTAACATGAAATCAAGTTTTGCCGTTGTATTGATAAGTTGTTTTGCTTTTTCAGCGTCAGCTAAACCTGGCAATTGGATTAAGATACGGTCATTACCTTGTTGAGTGATTGAAGGCTCTGCCACACCGAACTCATCGATACGATTACGGATAGTTTCAATCGCTTGGCGAATCGTATTTTGTTTTTGATCTAAAAGGTAAGCATCGTAGTAACGAACTTCAACTTTTTCAGCTGTTGTTGAAACAACTTGTAAAGCACCTGTGTAGTTTTTGTTAATTAAAGCTTCAACGCGTTTTGCGTTGTCAGCGCTATCAACTAAGACATCAAGAGCACCGACTTTAGCGTTTGCTGTATTAAAACCTTTTACCGGAATATTCTCTTTAGCAAAGTCTGCGGCAAGGACAGTTGTTTGACGGTTAACAGTTGTCACTAAAACGCTATCAACATCAACACCCATTACCAAGTGGATACCACCTTGAATGTCCAAGCCGTAATTAATTTTCTTAGCTGGCCACCAAGTCATTTTGCTTGTGTCGATAAAGTTCGGAGCGATGAATAGCGCGGCAAGCACTAACGAAATGATCGCTGCCCATGTTCTCAGTCGTAGATTTTCCATGATGTGTTTCCTTTTGTTATTTTATTTCGTAAAAAAATTATTTTGCTGTCTCAGGTTTTTGTAACGCTGATTGAAGCATTGTGATTTGTGAACGAAGAAGTTTGATAGTCACTCCGTTTGAAATCTCAAGGTTTGCGATATTTTCGTTTAATCCAGTGATTTTTCCGAATAAGCCAGATTGAGTAACAACTTGGTCACCCACTTTTAAGCTTTGTAAAAAGCTGACTTGTTCTCTTTGTTTTTTAGCTTGTGGACGGATTAAGAAGAAGTAAAACACAACAACGATGGCAAGCATTGGTACAAATTGCATCCATGCTGGAGGTTGTGCTGCAGTTCCTGCAGCTGTTGTTGCAGCTTCTTGTGCGAAAGCGCCAAAGTTCATCGATAAAAATTTCAGTAACATGATAGGTTCCTTTTTCCTTTTAGTTTCTCTAAAAACTCAAAGTAAAATTGAACACTTAAACCGTGATACGATCAAGAGACCTTAATCGTTTTTATCGGTTTTTATAAATCGCGTTAGGCAGAAGTCTCTGTACTCTTCCCATCTGCCTTCATCTAAGGCTTGGCGAGCTTTTGCCATCACCGACATGTAGAAATGCAGATTATGAATCGTATTCAGACGAGAACCCAAGATTTCACCACTTAAGAAAAGATGGCGAAGGTATGCTCTTGAATAGTTTTTGCACGTATAACAGTCACATTCAGGATCTAATGGCCCTGGATCTTCTTTGTATTCTTGGCGTTTGATGCTGACTTTACCCTGCCATGTGTAAAGAGTACCGTTTCTTGCCACTCTTGTAGGCATAACACAGTCAAACATATCCACACCCGCATCAATCGAGATGATCAAATCCAGCGGAGTACCCACACCCATTAAATAACGTGGTTTGTTTTCAGGCATTAATGGTGCGATCTGCGGAAGAAGTTCGTGCATTAAATGAATCGGCTCACCGATTGAAAAACCACCTAACGCGTAGCCCGGAAGGTCAACGCTTGTGACTTGCTCAAGCGAATATTTACGGTGTTCAAGCGATAAACCGCCTTGCACGATCCCGAATAATAAACTTTCAGGGCGCTGCATGGCTTTATGCGAGCGCACTAACCAACGATACGTTAAATCCATCGATTTTTTAATTTGATCATCTGTCGCTGGATAACCCAAACATTCATCAAACGCCATAATGATATCAGCGCCTAAATCCATTTGAATTTCCATCGATTTTTCAGGTGATAAAAAGTGTTTTGCCCCATCTAAATGAGAACGAAATTCAACGCCTTCTTCAGACATTTTTCGAAGTCCCGATAGAGAGAAAACTTGAAACCCACCTGAGTCAGTTAGAATGGGTCCGTGCCAGTTCATAAACTTATGCAGGCCACCCATTTTTTTAACTAATTTTTCCCCCGGACGAAGATGTAAGTGATAGGTATTACCCAACACAACTTGTGTTCCGCAGTCTTTTAACTCTTCTGGAGTCATCGCTTTAACAGTGGCTTTTGTGCCTACAGCCATAAACGTTGGTGTTTCAAAACTTCCATGATGAGTCATGTACGTTGCACGACGTGCTTTACCAGATTTTTTATGCAATTTGAATTCGCCAAGTTTTAAAGACATAGAGCGATTTTATATATGGTTCTGCTACAGCTTGTCACCTCGAATATAACTGTAGCAAAAAAGGCCTGGCACCCTCTAAGCATGGGCTGAGGTGTTTATTTTTTTGGCTCTTACACGGTTACCGAAATAACTGCGGTGACCCCATAAGCGTGATCCAGGCAAAAGTAAAAACATCACCTTGTGGAACATAAATTCCGGCAACAACTTTCTTAAGATCGAAAAAACGACAGCATCTAAAGTGACCCGCAAACGAAGTGGCGGATTTTTCCTTTCGATTAATTTTTCTACCTTGTGCGCGATCGATTCGGGAGTGGCAAACGCCCATTTCATCAGGCTTTCGATAAAGGGCGACATGGAATTATAATACTCCGAATGCGGGCCTTTAAGTTTTGCTGATAGTTTTGCTTTTTTCGGAAGCAATATATTTTTAAATGAATCTGAATTAATAAACCCAGGCTCTACAAGACTTACTTTGATACCGTAAGGTTTTGCCTCATACCATAAAGATTCAGTAGCACCTTCAAGCGCATGCTTAGAAGCTGAATAAGAGGCCATGGTTGGCATCGAGACCATACCACTCACTGAAGAAATGTTGATGATATGCCCGTGCATTTGCTCACGCATAATCGGAAGCACTGAACGGATCAATGACATCGGTCCTAAGTAATTGGTTTCTAACTGAATCATTTCTGATTCGCGGTCCATATGCTCAACCACGGAACGATAACAGATACCGGCGTTATTAACTAACACATCAATCCGGCCCCATAGGTTTGCAATCTCGTTCACCAATGAAAAAACATTAGATTCATTCGTGACATCTAATTCACGAATCAAAAGCTTATCTGATTCCTGAAATAATTCACGAAGATGCTCGAGCCTGTGCGAACGAGCAGTCGCAATGATTTTGTAAGTAGGATTACGGGCTAAGGTTTCCACCAGGGCTTTTCCAAGCCCGGTGGCACAACCTGTAATCAAAACTACTTTTTGCGTAGTATCGACTTGATTCACAAACTCACATTGCCTTTCGGTCTTCTGTCAAACGGTGCAAGACCTCTTTAAATACATTAGGGTTAATTGGTTTTGATAAGACTTCAATGCGACGAGATTCGGTGTCGACAATTTCTTCGACCTCGTCTTTATCCACTGAGGAGATCAGAATAATGGGAGGGGCTTCCTGATCATCGGCAAAAATATTTTCAACAAAATCAAGACCTGTGTCTGATCCCGCCAAGAATACGTCAGTAATAATGAAGTCAAAGAACTGCCCTGTCGCAATTGCTTTTTCATATTCTACTTTCGCTTCTTCAGCACTAACCGCCCAATGGATTTCTGCGATATTTCCGCCTAAATTTCGGCGCAAGATATCGGCCCATAAAGGCTTATAAGCCAAATCGTCTTCGATAATTAATACTCTGTAGATCATAACACACTCTCTTTCAACAAGAGCTGTACATGCTGTACATCATCTAAATCGCTAGTTCTTGTTCATTGACATAATCATTCTCTGCTAAACTCCAATCTGTGCGCCCTCGTTTTCTGTGATCTGATTTTTTTTGACTAAATAATTTACGTTTCATTTTGCCACTTGCATTTGTAATGGTTTCCCAACATTCGTCACCTGCAGATTGCACGTAGACTTTTCGATGTAACCACGGTGCATGTGCCTCAATATGGCATTTAAATTTTTCTCCGTGATTTTTGGAGGTGACTTCTTTTTTGCAATACAGATCCACAAATAAATTGTGTTTTTGCGATAATCCGCCAAACATCTCGGTAATGTAACCTTCGATATTGTAACGTAAGTAATCTGGAACCTCGACGTGTGAGAAATGCAAGTTAATGGTCATAAATTCCTCCTTGAGCTATGCCGTATAATAAGTGTGTGGGGTAAATTTGGGATTCTAATTAAAATCATTTGAAGATTACGCAAAATCACAGTAATTTTAGAGAGTGAAGCAACGAATCAGGATCTAAGTAGTAAATGCTGTTTTATTTGTAATAGGGTAGATTTTATGGCGAAAATACTGTGCATCGAAGATAACCAAGATTTTGTAATCTATCTTACTTCTGTTTTAAAAGACCACACGTTGTCTTTTGCCCCCACTTTAAATGACGCTTTTAAATACGTGCAAAACGGACGCGAAAGTTTTGATTTAATATTACTTGATGTGTCACTTCCTGATGGAAACGGCATTAAAGCGTTATCACAATTCAAAGATGCGTTTAGTGCTAAAGATATTCCCATTATTATTTTAAGTGCTGATAACGATATTCTAAGCAAAGTGGCCGCTTTCGGTGTTGGTGCTGATGATTACATCGTAAAACCACCTCACTCAGCGGAACTTAAAGCACGCATTGAGGCTCGCCTGCGTACGGCGCAAGCGCAAGCCAAAGACACACAATTTATTAAATTAGGAAATCTCATTATCGACTCTGATAAAATGAGTGTGCAAATTCAGCTCGCTGACAAATCAGAAAATGTCGATTTAACGCCGTCTGAATTTAAACTTTTAAAAATTCTTTCTACCCGCCCAGGCCAAGTTTATTCACGTGATTATTTGATCGACCACGTCTGGGGAATTTCAAAACATATTACCGAGCGTACGGTGGATGCGCATATTTCGCATCTTCGTAAAAAGATTTCTTCAAGCACAGCTAAAGTAGAAACTGTGCTTGGCGCCGGTTATAAAATCGAAGTAAAACCTGCGTAAATAAGAGTATTCGTTTACTTTTCGAAACGCAGAGCGTTTCAGAAAGTAAACGAATACCTAAATGTAATTTTGGTAATCTGAAAAGGCCTGTTTCATTTGGCCCAACATGGTTTTTCCGTCATTCAAATAATCAACGACTTCATGATGAAGATCTGCTGACGACATTTCAGGAGTTCCTTTAACATCGCGTGAAATCTTACGTGAGCGTTGCGCAAAAGTGCTAAAACCTACAAGATCTGCCGATCCTGCGATTTTGTGTGAACCTTTAGACACTTCGACAAGTTCTCCTGAATTTAAACTTGTGGCCACATGAGCCAAAGATTCTTCAAGGGTAATAAAAAAGCGCGCCAAAATTTTTAAAGCCACTTTTTCATCGGTATCTTCTTTAAGTTGCTCTAAACCTTGTGGGTTAAAATCCTTTACCGCTTTGAATTTTGTCAATATCTCTTGAAATTGCATAATACCCCTCGCATATGCCACAATCTTCCTTAATTTTGACTAAATCATGTCCAAATAAAGGACGTTTGAAGGTCATTTGAAGATTTCTTCAAACGAAATTATTATTAATATCAAATTGTTTCAACTACTATAGAAGAAGATGAAAGCTTCAAAACGAATTTACAACCGTGTCATCCTAAGTCTAAGCCATCATGTCAACCAGTTGCAGAGATTTATTCTCTGGGCTCCTGTCTTGACTTTAATTTCTGGCTTGGGTTTTTGTTATTATATCTACACGCACTTAAAACAACGTGATGATTTTATCCAAAAAACCATCTTTACCCAAACAGCCCGCGAAGAGCTGACTAAGATTGATCTGTTACTTACAAACAGTATACTTAAAATTCAAAGTTATGAAAACAATCTTGAAGATAGGCCGGCGAATTACACCAAAGATGAACCCTATTTAGACCTAGTGCTTCGCCATACGCTTTTTCAGCGTATGACGATTATTCAAGAACAGAATAATCAACAATATAAAGCCCTATTACGTGTAAATACACCAGATTCAACGATACCAGAACCCACATCGAATTACCTGAAAGCGCCAGAAGTTAAACATATTATTCAAGACTTAAAAAAGACTTCTGGATTACTTACGACCTTAGTTTTTGAAAGCAACAACCGACCTTACCTTTCGGTGATTTTACGCTCTAGGTTTCACCGAAAAATTTATTTTTTATTCACTACACCTTTAAGTAATTTATTTAATCAGACGATTATTTCTGATTCGAGCAATATCGTTGTTAAAACCGATACCAATCCAAATTCGTGGATGATCACGAATGCCGGCGATGGTAGTAAAAAAATTGCTCGATATATACCTAAATCGAATAAAGATATGGTGAATGTGCACTTTTTAAATTCACTGCCACAATCGAATGTGAATTTATCAATTGATTTCAGGTATTCGCCGATTAAAACAAATTACTTATCACCTGAAAATACGGCGGCATTATTAGGTATTTTATTAACTTTTGCGATTTCGTATTTAATGTATCACTTGATTCACCAAAATCGTATGGCGAATCGTTTGATTATCAGCAAAACTTTAGATTTAGAAAAAACCGCGCACGACCTACAGCAAGCCTTAAATTCGAAAGCCCATTTCTTTGGTAAAATTTCACATGAAATCAGAACCCCGTTAAATTTAATTTTAGGGATGATTGATTTATGTAATGAAGCTAACACTGATAATATTGTGCAAAACTATTTAAAAACCATGCACACATCAGGCGAACATTTACTTTCAATGCTAGATGACTTAATTGAACTTGCTCAGGCCGAAAAAAATGAAATGACATTTCAAGAACGCACTATTTACCTGGCTCAGTTCTTAGGTGATGTGGTTAAACTTGCTGGCCAAGACTGTAAACATAAAGGTTTAAACATCTATCTGCATTTAGATAAATCAATGCCAGCTTGTATTGTGACTGACCCTAACCGTTTACGTCAGGTCTTATTAAATCTATTACGTAATGCCACTAAGTACACACAACAAGGCCATGTGATCTTAGCCGTGCAAGCCGCCGATACTTTAGGGGCTAACCGCGTAAAACTTAAATTTGAAATTAAAGACAGTGGTATTGGTATACCGTCAGATAAAATCAATAAAGTTTTTGATGCGTTCTTTCAGGTTGAAAATTCTAAAACTTATGCCGAAGGTGGCGTGGGTCTTGGTTTATCGATTGTTAAAGATATCGTTAAAAAAATGCATGGTAAAATTTCAGTAAATTCGACCCCTAGACATGGCTCTATATTTACCGTTGATTTAGAATTTAACCGTCCAGAGCACACAAACTGGTATGAAATCTACAAAACACCAGATCCAACAAAATACACGGCTGTATTAATGTCGAGAGATCCGTTATTGCAAAAATCTTTTGCGGCTTTAGCATTTCACCAAAATATCGAAGAGATTATTTTTATTACCGAAGACTTTGCTAAAGTTTTACTTTTATCTGACCCGAACAGACGCTACTGGATTGTGTATGATCCAGATACCGCTTCAATGGATTTAGATATCTTAGCTAAAACATTTGGTCGTCATGTATTTGTTTTAGGCCACCATAATAAATCTAACAATGGTGTAAACACGACAGTTAATTATCTAAACAACGTGCCGTTCTTACCGTATGAACTATTAACGGTGAATGGTTTTTCTAGCCGTAGCCGCCAAAGAAAACATTTATCAAGTAGCCTTGCCGCCGCCAACCAGGCCGCAGCCCAAAGCGCTGCGCAGCCACCTATTGTATTTCCGAAAGATGATCTATCAATCATCGTAGCTGATGATGATCATGGTAATATCGAGCTTTATAAAGCTTATTTCGCAAAATCTTCGTGGCAGATTCATTACAATTATGACGGCGAAAGTGCATGGCAGTGTTTTGAAAAGAAACTGCCCGATTTATTAATCTTAGATGTGCGCATGCCGAATATGGATGGTTTTGAACTCTTACAAAAAATCAGACAGTACGAAAAAGGCCGAAACATCAAACCGATTCCGGTGATTTTAGTGACTGCGGATTTACTGGATTTCACCGCTCGAACGGCTAAGACGTTTGATGAAGTCACCTTGTTAGCTAAGCCGATTAAGAAAAAATTGTTGTTTGATACGATTCACAATGTGTCGATGAATTATAGGTAAAAAGGTAGGCCGTACCTTTTTACGCAACAGCGTGTTACTTCATCCACACTGAAAGATCACCGTAGCTGAAAAGTTTAAATTTTCGCTCGATCGCCCAAGCGTAATTCTTTTTAACATTGGCTAATGATGAAAAACCCGAAACCAAGGCAAGTAATGTTGATTCTGGTTGATGGAAATTGGTCATTAAACGATCGACAACTAAAAATTCACTACCCTCTTGCAGTAATAATTCTGATGCGCCTGATAGCTTTTGTGTGCGCGCAGCTGTTTCTAAAGTACGGGTTACTGTTGTACCTAAAGCCCATACTTTATGACCAGAAGCTTTAGCTTTTTGAATATCCGCCCATACAGTTTCAGGAATATCGTAAACTTCGGCGTGCATTTTATGATCGTCTAAGTTTTCAACTTTAACTGGCAAGAATGTACCAAGACCCACATGCAGCGTGATCTTTTCTACTTTTACGCCTTTAGCTTGAAGCTTGGCTAAATCAGCATCTGAAAAATGAAGACTTGCCGTAGGAGCCGCAAAGCTTCCTGGCTTTTTCGCCCAGGCTGTTTGGTACCAAGACTCATCGGCTTGCACGTTATGACGCTCTTCACGCGCTTTTTGAATATACGGTGGAAGCGGAAGTTCACCGAACTTTTCAAAATCACTTTCAGTTAATCTTGGAGTTACTTCAACTAATTGCGGTAGACCTTTTTCTAACAGCTTCATTTTTGCGCCGTTAGGTAATGTGATCTCGTCACCGACTTTATATTTTTTTGAAGGAAATAAAACTTTTTGTGTACTGTTTGGTAATTCTTCTAAAAAAAGAATTTCTAACTCGGCTGTATCAGATGTTTTCACAAACACACGGCGTTTTAAAACTTTAGTGTCATTTAAAACTAAAACATCACCCGCTGGAATTTTGTTAATTAAATCAGAAACGGTTAACTCCGAAGGATTTCCCTTTTCATTAACAAACATCACACGCGTTGGACGCGATGGTGACGTGGCAATAAGCTCTTCAGGAAAATCATAAGTCAGATCAGAAAGTTTCATGGTTTGTTGTTAACACAAATAAAAAAAAGCGGAAAGCTTTTTAGGCTTTCCGCTGAAGATTAAGTTAGGGAACCACCAAAACCCAACTTATTCTTACTTATAAAATCTTTTTGCTGGCACCTTTACTCTTCTATCTGCCACCGTGATCCAGAGGGAATAGATCACTAGGCTTGAGTAAAACCCGCAAAAAATTAAAACTTCATTTAATTCGAAACTCACTGGAAACTCCTTCTTCGTTCGTCTCTTAAGTCTCGCGCGTCTGCGACCCGACTTGTTTGCTCGTCGCCTTCCTTGGCAACTCTATCGACGACTTCGGAAACAGCCATCCTAGCTGTATGCACCCCTTAGTCGTCTTGGGGGAGCGTCCTTGCTCTTAATGGTTAGATGATTCGGTTCCACTTTGGGGTTAAAAAAAGAGCAAAAGAAATAAAAATCCAGACCATAAGCTAGGGTTATGGGACTCTAGTAACTATCTATAAACATTAAGGAGTTTTTAAGGCTTTTAGTAAACGCCTTATGGCTTAGGAGCGGCTTGCGCCGAAGATTTGTTCTTTTGCACTTGATTCGCAATACCACGAATTTTTGCCTGCTGATCAGCGGGTAATGACTTTAAAAATTCACCGGGATTTTGCAAAGCTTTTTGCAGTAGCTGTTGCATCTTTGCCGTGTCGCCACCACTTAGTTTTTGAACTGTGGCCATAATATCAGCCGACACATCATAAACTTCGTTCTTTAACTGTTGATTGCCACCCACGGCTTGTAACGCAAAGCTATCAGCCTGCTGCGCTTTAGGATCAGCTTTAATAGCTTCATTGCGTTTAGATTCTGTGCGCAGTAAGTCTTGCACATCTTTTAAGGCTGGGTCGATGTCTTCTTCAGCAAAGCTTACTGTTGTAGCCATTAAACTTACTGATAAAAGTAAAACTAAAAACTTAGACATCCCTATACCCCTTAGAATCAATTAGTCTGCCATGGAAATTATCACTTTTAATAAAGAATTTTAGCGATTCGCAAAATGAGACAGTGATCACATTGACCACCCTATCAGCTTTTGCTTTAATTTAATTAATGAGTGCGCGCGAATGGTGGAATTGGTAGACACGTACGTTTGAGGGGCGTATGCGCAAGCGTGAGGGTTCAAGTCCCTCTTCGCGCACCATGATTTAACGGTAATTCAACAATGAACATAGCTCCTTCGCCGAGTTCACTTTCTACTGAAATATGTCCGCCATGAGTTTCGACTAATTCTTTAACGATATAAAGACCTAAACCTAAACCACCAAAGCTATTGATCGAAACAGCTCTTTCAAAACGCTCGAATATTCTAGTTTGATTTTCTTTTGAAATACCAATTCCCATATCACGCACAGTAAATTTAGCCTTGCCATTTTCTACGAAAGCCTTAACAGCAATAGGTTTTCCCGCGCCGAATTTAATGGCGTTTGAAATAAGGTTTACAATCACCTGCTCAAGACGAAGTTTATCCCAGTGCCCGATAATTTTGGTGTCTCCAGCTAAGCTAATCGCACATCCCTTTTCTTTAAACTCCATTTGAAAGTGTTGAAGTATATCATTTAACAGGTCATACAAGTTAATATCGACCTTTTGAAGAGCTAACTTGCCCGCTCCAATACGTGAAACATCTAAAAGACTGTCAATCAGTAATGATAGGCGTTCAAGATGCTGTCTTGAAATACGGAGCATGTCTTGTTGCTTTTCTTTACTTAACGTATTTAAACGCCCCTGCTCGATCAGACGATTTAACAACTGCGTTTGTAGCGCTAACGTTGTCAGTGGAGTTTTTAATTCATGCGAAGCGATCGATAAAAATTCATCGCGGGCATTCACGGCTTTTTGCGCCTCTAAGCGCGCAATCTGTTCTTGCACAAGTAATTTATCCCGCGCTTCTTGAGCCATCTTGCGCTCATTTATATTTTCAACGATAGAAATCGTTTTAACAAACTCACCCTTTTCATTTCGAAGAACAGAGGCTGAAACGTGACCCCAAACAGTTTTTCCATCTTTTCTAATAAAGCGTTTTTCAAAACTAACATTAGATTTACTTCCAGCTAGTAGAGCCTTCATTTCCTGGGCCGAAACTTCCACGTCATCCGGATGAGTCGTATGTTTAAAACTAAAAGCAATAAGTTCAGCTTCTGAATAACCTACGAACTCTTCAAAGGCCCGGTTACATCTCTGAAAGTGTCCATCAGGACCAATATTTAAAATACCTACCGGTGAAGTTTCGTAAATAGAACGATAATCAGCTTCACTTTTTAACAGAGCTTTTTGAAATCTTTCTCGCTCTGTTACATCAGTGGCAATGCCGCATACACCATAAAATTTTCCCATCGAATCAAAAAGCGGAAACTTAAGTGTTAAATAAGTTAAAATCCCCTCATGGCGGGTTGGCACATCGGTTAACATTTTTTCTAAATCAGGGCCTTTAAATAACTGTGTCGCTTGATTTACATCAACGAATTCATCGGCTTTATCGAGAAATTTCTTTTTAAACTCATCGCTGAGGGCGATAGTTCGCCCGTCTTTATCATTCACCATTACCGATATTGGCGCAAACTCAAGAATCCCCTGAAACATTGTCGCAAGTCTAATAATCGGATACGAAATATAATTAGTAACAACATAAATAATAATTACCCCGATAATGGTCACGAATAGACCCAGAAGCATGAGAATTAACCGGCTTCGTGTAATGTCTTTATGAGTTGTAAAACTTGAAATCCCGGCAACGATAACGCCGATTTGCCCCTGATCAAAACTTCCGTAATAAGGCATCGCAATTTCTTTGATCGTTTGGTTCTCGCAGCAGGTGACGTAACTTATTTTATTTCCAGCCTTGTTTAAATCAGAAATTTGAGACGTGTAACTTTTAAGAGAATTCAGATGTTTGCTTTCAATAAACTCTTGATAGTCAGGGTTATAACTCTTAGAGATGATGTCTCCTGAATCATCTAGAATAACGATATATTTAAGCGAATCTTCTTTTTCGATGAGCTGGTCAGAAAAAATCTGAGCATGGTATTTACCGGAAAAACTGATTCTTGAAATCGAAATAGACAAGACGTTTGTGATGTTTTGTGAAAGTCTATTTTCAGAAGATTCAATAACATTATGAAAAAGATAGGAAGTAATCGAAATTAAAATACCGATCAACAAAGCAAAAACGGCAAAAAATGCTCCACCAATTTTAAAATTGATATTTTTGAAATTATCTCTGTCGAACTTCTTCAATACTTTTTCCACAACATGCTTTTTAATACTTTTCAATAAACTGGTTATCCCAGAAGCTTCCTTTCTTCCACGCTTTTTCAAACTTATTTGGTATCTTACCCAGCCACCCAGGATAAAAACCGACTGTTGTTTTAACGATCGGAAATGTCGGCACAAGAATTTTTTTAGGATACTTTTCACCTTTTAAAATTTTCCAGGCAACACTCATACTTTGCCTGCCAAGCTCTGCACAAAACTGGGCTGAATCAATAACTGTAAGACCTGCTTTAATATTTTTTACCGAACGAGGATCACCATCGACTGTGGCAATTTTGATTTCATTACGCTTAGCTTTCGCTATAGCTTCTACAACACTAAGGCCCCCGCCATCATTGACCGTAAAGATAGCATCAACTGAATTTTTTTTCGGAAACTTAGCTAGAATATCAGCGCCAGCTTTTTTACCGGCAACGGGCTCAACAGCTTCAAAAGAGCCGATGACTTTAAATTTTTGTTTTTCTGTTTTTAAAGCATCCATTAACCCGTCAACTCTTTCAACAGTCGATGAAACTTTTGGATATTCAACTAACACTAACTTCATTTCATAGTCGTCTGCAAATAACGAGGCTAAATATTCCCCACCCAAATAGCCCGCTTGGTAATTGTTTGACGTAATGTAAGAAGCAATTTCGCCTTTAACGACGTATTGGTCATAAGCTACAACCGGAATTTTTTTGGCGTTAGCTTTCATGAGCGGAGCTACAAGAGCTGCATTGTCAGTCGGTTGTACGATGATCAGATCGACATGATCTTTATCGATCATCTGATCCATTTGCTTAATCTGATTAGCTACGCCTTCATCTCCGTCACCAGCCACATAGGGAATAAGTTTTAAGTGGTCTTTATATTTTTTTAAGTCTTGATTAATTTGTGCGGCAACTTCTTCAACGCCTTTTCGCATGGCCACTTGGCCTTCGATATTCATTGACCAATAAAGAACGCCGACGCGAAATTCTTTGGCATAAGCATGAGATGTGTAAGCTAAACTAGATACAATCGTTAGCAATGCTAGAATTTTCATATTTTTCCGCCAATCTTAAGATTGATAATTTTCTTTATAGTTTGCCTGAACTCTTTGTAAAAGAGCCTCAAAATCCATTGGCTTTGAGATGACTTCTTTGACGTCAATATTTTTAACTCGATCAGTATAGGCCGTCATAAGGATAATGGGAATTTGAGGGTGATTACTTTTTTGAAAGGCTTCAACGAATTCCCACCCGTTCATTTTAGGCATCATAAGATCTAAAAGAATAAGCCCATAGTGAGGTGAATGAGAAAGAATATCCAGTGCCTCTTTGCCATTGGCTGCTGTTGTCACCGAATAGCCTTCTGTCATAAAAGCCATTTGTAAGATCTCGCGAATCCCTTCATCATCATCCACGACCAGAATACTTTTTTCAGGTTGTTCGTTTTGATTTTGAGATTCCAAACACAGCTCTCCTAGAAGTAAAAATCCCGAATGTTAATGTAATCACTAATTATGCTATTAAACAATACTTAATCTGAGAGATTGTCCGTACCATAAGACCCCATAACGCCTTATGGTATTTTTAGCTGATTCTTAATGCTAAATTAAAGGACAATTCACTGTGGTTTCATCTGGAACAGATACTGCAGCCTTCCAGTCTAATTCAAAAATAGCTGACATTGTTTGAATAGGTTTTTCCTCTGAAAATAGAATCCCTAATTCACGTGCCCTTGATGTTGAGTTCTTCGAAAAATTGACCGAACCAATGTACGATATTACGCCGTCAACAACCATCATCTTTGAATGCATATAAGGCTGCGTAACAGTTTCTGGAATTGGCATCACCTTAGTTTGCACGCCACCAGAAGCTAGTTCTTTTAAATATGGGTAATTAATTTTTGCATTGCCTTTACTGCACATCGGAACAAGAACTCTAACTGCGACTCCCCGCTTTCTTGCCGCAATCAGTGCGGCTTGAATTTGCGAATCCCCAAGATTTTCAACCTGCACGACCAATGACTTTTTAGCCGATGAAATAAGACCTACTAACTTAGTCAAAGAATTAACAGGACTCCACACAAGATGAAGCTCGCTCACTTGAGGAGTAAGCCCCTGCTTAGTATTGGCATTTACCCAATCTTGTTCAAAAACACTAATCACCTCACTGATCACATCAGGGTCATGCACAATTAAACCAAAATCGCGGGTCACATCTTCTAACTTCGTTAAATTAATCGCTGTAATAAATGCTTCTGAATTATTAATAACCATCGATTTTTGGTGACTAATGGTAAAAGCCGAAGTGCTGGCGCGCACATCAACACCGCCTGATTTTAACTGCTGAAAACCTAAATTAAAGTTCGGAAGGTTTAAACTTACGCTGTCTAAAATAACTTTAACTGTAACTCCTCTTTTCTGTGCTGACACTAAAGCATTAATAATTTCATTACTTGTTAAATGAAACATTGCCATGCGAATCACATCACCACTTCTGGTGTTATTAATGCTCTGTAAAAACTCGACATGACCTTTCGCATTCGGAGTCACGATCAGCTGAACATCACCTTTAAGTAAGGGCAAAGCAACCACAGTTTCATTGGGCGAAGTCACCACTGGTGGCGATGAGCTTGTAGCTGGTGGATTTGTAGTGGTTGGGGGCATTGCGGCCGGCGAATTAATCTCTGAAAAAACCGAAGAGTTACCATCTGATGAAGGTGTGCAATTAGCTAAAGATAAACAAACAAAAAACAAAACTAAAAGATGAGAGATTATTTTTTTCATCTTTTAGTTGTAGTCGATTTTTTTTAATGTTTAAAGAAAAAGACGGCCGCCAGATCACTAAATTTACGAAAATCAAACATTAATCGCTGTAAAAAAACAGCTTCCTAATTAAAAAAATTATTTGTCGTTTGAATTCAAATTAGTGATATCTAATGTGACGAATTTTTCCGCTTAAAGAAACGCTCCTTTTAATTTTCACTCCCGTTTTAGCTGTTTCGCTACCGCTAAAACTTAAAGACGAAATAGAAACGTAATTTTTTTGACCCAAAATTCAACGCTCCACTTTTCCGGAGTAGAGCCGATCCTATTAATTAGTAATTTTCAAACGTAGTTATAATGAAAGCAACAGCACCGCGATTCGCAAACAGGATTTCATTAGCGTAAGCCATACTTTTTTCTGAATTCGTCACAGCATCTTCACCTGTTAATGTGTCTTTTTTATTTTTCTCTAACTGCGCTTCAAGCGTGGTTAATGTTTTTTTAAATCTTAAATCAAAACCGTCAGCAACTTTACCTTCTACAACAACCTTAGTAAAACACACGGCTTGCTTAACGTAGTCGTCCATTTCCATGGGAAGAGTAGTTCCGCTAATACCTTTATCAGTTAATAATTCCATTAACTTTTTACGCAATTTAACACCTGAAACACGGATTGATTCTTTAAACTTACTTTGACCGCCGCCATCAATAGCCATATCAAGAACAACTTGGTCAGCTTCACCATCACCGTCACAAGTCATGCGTTCATCTGTGCCTACAAACCAGTTCACAGATTGAGCCATTGCAGAAGTTGATGTTACTAAAACTAACGCTAATGATAAGATGTGTTTTTTCATATTGGCCTTAATTTGCAGCCAGCGTACCAACGACAATAGAACTCAGAGACAATTTAGACGCCCTACAGGTGTCTAAAGACTTCAAAGAAACAAAAATTGTTTTACGTCTCAAGATGAAGCGAATCCGTTACTTTCTAATCTTCTCGATCGCTGCGGCCAGATCAGCAATAAGGTCATCTGCTTCTTCAAGGCCAATGTTTAGACGTACTAAACGATCTTTATAATCGCGATTGGGGCGATGTAGCCCGGGATAAACCATCACGAGCGACTGCGTTCCGCCCCAACTAAACCCCAGCTTAAAAAATTTTAAACTTTCAACAATGTTAAGCACCTGTTCTTTTGTTACATGCTCTTTAAACACGAATGAAAAAACACTGGCCGATCCTGTAAAGTCACGCTTCCAAATATCATGCCCACCGCAATCTGGTAACGCCGGGTGGAGAACCAATTCAACATCTGCGTGCGCTTTAAGCCACTTAGCAATTTTTAAGCTGCTGGCTTCTAACTTTTCTAAACGCACACCTAAAGTTTGAAGCCCACGTAAAGCAAGACTTGCATCATCAGGAGAAACATTCATTCCAAGCTGGGCCCAGATAGATCCTACTTTTTCATAAAGAGCATTATTGGCCACTGATAACGAACCAAGAACGATATCACTATGACCACCGATGTATTTTGTAAGAGCTTGTACGCTAATATCAACACCGTGTTTAAACGCATCAAACAGCACACCCGCTGAATACGTGTTATCAATCGCCACTGCCACATTATGCGCTTTAGCAGCTTTAATAATCGCTGGAACATCTTGAATTTCCATGGTGATTGAACCAGGGCTTTCTGTCCAAATAAGATGAGTATTTGGTTTGATAAGATCGGCGATACCAGCACCGATTGAAGCATCATAAGTTTGCACTTCGATGCCCATGTTTTTAAGTAAACCGTACGCTAATTCTTTATTAGGGCCGTAAGCACTATACGGTACCAGACAATGACTGCCTGTTTTGCAAAAAGCTAAATACACCGTTGAAATTGCAGCCTGTCCACCAGGAACAATAAATGTGTGGTTTGCCCCTTCGATTTCAGCGATACGCGTCCCAAGCTCAACAACCGTTGGGCTTCCAAAAAGGCCGTAAGTATAACCGTGAGTTTTCTGCCTCCAGTTATCGATAATACCTTTGGTATTTTCAAAGACCACTGTTGAAGCACGGTGAACCGGAATTGTTAATGAATTATAGTCTTTAGGAGCATGATTAGTTGGATGAAGTAATTTCGAGCGCCAGTGCATAGTATTATAGAGTCGTAGCCTTTACTGATAAAATTTTGCAGCCTGTTTTTTTCACAACTATATCGTAAGGAACAAAGCCGCCATTTGAATTATAAACTTCAGTCGTATAAGTTTCTTCAGTTTTAGAATCAGTTACTTCTTTAACTGTGTTCTTTACTTGAAACTTTTCTTTTTTATTGGATTCTTTTTCAGCGGCAATGGCTGCGGCTTCGGCCTGCTCTTGGCAAGACACTTCTGCAGCAGAAAAAACTTGCGATGAAAATACTAAAATTACGACCGCTAACAAAGTTGAACTCAATTTCATAATTAACCCTCTAAAAATAAAAACAGGGCTATTACTGTCCTTGAAACAGACGGCCCTCGATATCGTACAGAAGACTGCCATCAGACTCGATCCACTGCTCTTTATAATCCATATGCCCACCTTCAACACGCATGTTCACATGAACCACAGTCGTTTCATTATACTGCTCTTCCCATTTATAAGTGCTAACAGCACCGTCAACACTCCAAGCACCCGCTACTTGACCATCTAAGATCAATTCACCGTTTACATCTTTTGTAAATTCACGTTTGTCGGTTTCCATGTAAACCACGTCACAATCAATTAAACCGCCCTTAAGAACAAATTTCTCTGGATTTTCAGAAAACTTCATCTGCGCAAAGCACTTAGGGCCTTCACCTTGATAGCGCCAGTAAGCCCAGCCTGTCCAAGTTCCGTTAAGAGCGGCCATCGCGAATTGAGGTAAAATTAATACTGCAAATAGAAGAGTTTTCATACAAAGTCCTTTTTAATAAGCTGAACATCTTTTTTTGCTTTTGCAAAGTGAAAAAATTGGCTAAAAACGCTCTCTATGAAACAACTGATTTTTTTAAGTCTATTTTTACTTCTCTCTGGCGTTACTGAAGCCGCCTCGATTAACTGCAACACCCTATGGGCCAAGGGGTATCCTGACCCACGTTTTCCAGAAGGTCTAGATTGCACATTCAGTGAAAAATGGGAAACTTCAGTAGGTACTGGCGAAGTTTACCATTACACCAAGGGCTTTCCCCTATCTCCGGATGACACGGGCTTTACTTTCCGTGCCCGCGAAGTTTTTAAAGCTGTGAGCGACAAAGTCTTAGCTCTTCGCGAAGAAAGTTCGATCAAACTTTACTTTAAGCCTTTAACTTTTATCTTCACTGACCAGAAAGCGATCAAAAATGAAATCGCCATGGTTCGCGTAGGTCATGCTGGCGATGATGAGTCATGCCCTATCATCGTTTATATTGATTCATTCAAAAAACAAACGCCTGAGCGCCAACAACAAATGTTAGCGCACGAAATCTTTCACTGCATTCAAGACACGATCTGGCGCGAAAAAATTATTGATACCCCAAAACGTGCTCACGAATGGTGGAGCGAAGGCTCGGCCGTTTGGTTTAGTAATTTAGTTTACCCAAAAGCCAATCAAGAGTTCGACTATAACGATGATTATATGGGTAATAGCCCTCTGGTTTTACAAAAAGAAGATGACTCTTACGGCACATACCTTTTCTTTCAATCTTTTTCACAGGGCTGGATTGGTAATGATGCTGTCTTAAGTATGATTGAAGATATGCCCGAAGAAGGTGGTACCGCAGATCAGTTCAGCGCTGTTCTAGACTACCCGTCGATTGAACTTCACTTTCACCGCTTCGCCCAAGAAGTTACGAGTAACCGTGTTAAAGATGCTGATGGCGCTTTTATGGCAACGTCACTTTCAACTTTAAATGATTCATACAAAGTTAAAGAAGGCGAAAATAACTTTGAATGGTTTAATGAAATTCTAACGATCAGAATCACTGATATTCAGCTACCACCACAAACGATTGTAACGATTGATAATGTTTCTGATCCAGATAGCACGGTTAACCCTATGGATATGCGTGCCACGGGAACTGTGGGCGAATGGAATCCATTAATCGTTGGTTACCCTTCAACAGTTGATATGTCTTGTAAGGCTTTTCCGAAAAGTATTGATATTTTATCATCGTATGCTGGTAGCGACCCAACGAATGAAAAATTCAAACTTAAGATCAAAGCCGAAAAAGCCACTTGCCAGTGCGTCGAAAAAGTTGAATTTGATAAATGCCTGGTGGGCGATTACGAATTAGATAAGCCATCTTTAGATAAAGTTTTTGCGCGTATCTTCAACCATAAAGATTATGTCGTAGAAAATTCATCAGGCAGTTACACCTTATCTGTAAACCCTGGGCAAAAATTTACTTTTACTGAAACTGATTTTAACGCCTCAGTAATTATTAAAGACGACGAGCATGGTGATATCCGCGTATTAGTGACAATGAACGGAAGCACCGATGCCCAGGCTAAACTTTTAAGTAAAAACGAAATCTGTTTTTCTGATATCGGAAGCGATTACGCGATTCGTATTCAGGTGTTCTTTCCGATGGGGGTTGCTGATAGCACAAACCCTTATTCAAACTTTGATGAATTTGCACAAGGTTCGACAAAGTTTCGCTGTAATAAAGATGAGTTGGTCTTAATTCGTATGTTACCCACTGGCCCAGACGGAGAAGACCAACCGCAAGAATTACGTTTTATCAGAAAATAACGTTAAACTAATTTTCTTCGAATAATTTCGCTCGCAACAGTTATAAAAGCCGTTAAGTTCTTCGGCACAAACTGCTGTTGCGGGTACACAAAACTGACTTGCCGCATATTCGACTTATAATCATCTAAAACGCGCACTAATGACTTATCACCTGCTTCTGCCGCACAAAAGAACGTTGGAAGTAGCGCAATACCCACATCACTTACAGCCAGTGATTTAGCTAAACTTAAATCGTTCACGGTAAGTGAAGAATCTAGATTTACAAACTGTGAAGTGCCTGAGCCACTTAACTGCCACCCGTCTAAACCAAAGGGCGAAAAGATAATACAGCTATGCTCTTTTAAATCTTTCGGTGATTTAGGTGTGCCATGGGCTTTTAAATACTTAGGGCTTGCAAAAGGCGCAAAGAAAACTGAACCAATTTTTTTAGCAATTAATGTTGAATCTTTTAACTGCCCGGCTCGAATTCCTAAATCAATACCCTCAGAAATTAAATCAACAGTTCTATCTGTTAACATCAAATCAAGTTTTACTTTCGGATACTGTTTTTGAAACTGTGTAATTACATCTGGTAAAAGAATCGAACCGAGCTCAACCGGCGCTGTGATTTTTAAAACCCCTTGCGGGATTGATTGTGTTTGGGTAACTTGCTCTTCAGCTTGAGTGATTTGATTTAAACCCAGTACACACTTATCAAAGTAATTTTGACCAGCTTCAGTGACATGTAATTTTCGCGTTGTCCGGCGAATCAGTGTGACGCCTAAACGTTTTTCTAACGCAGAGACTTTGGCGCTGACTGTTGATTTTGGCATATCGAGTAATTTTGCTGCTCCGGCGAAACTTCCGCTATTTACCACTTTAATAAAGATTGAGATTTCGTTTAAATCCATTCGTACCTCGAAAACCTATTATGCATTAGGTTGAACAATTAATCTAGATTAAACAGTCTATTAAAAACATCTGTTTTACCGTAAAGTACTTTGTATTGGAGGCGTTATGCTACAGCTTAGAAAATCACAAGACCGCGGTATTGCAGATCACGGTTGGCTTAAATCAAAACACACTTTCTCTTTTGCGGATTACTATGATCCAGAGCAAATGGGCTTTCGCTCACTTCGCGTAATCAATGAAGATCGTATCGAAGGTGGAACTGGTTTTGGCGCCCATCCTCATCAAAGTATGGAAATCATCTCTTACGTCGTCAAGGGCGCGTTAGAGCATAAAGATTCAATGGGTACTAAAGCCATCATCAAACCAGGCGAAGTTCAAAGAATGAGCGCTGGAACAGGTGTTGTGCATTCAGAATACAATGCAGATCCAAACAATGAGACGCATTTTTTTCAGATCTGGATTCAGCCAAAAGCCCGTGGTGGAACCCCAGGGTACGGACAAAAATCTTTTGAAGATGACTTAAACTCAAAAAAGTTAGTTTTAGTTATGTCTGAAGATGGGCGTGATGGTTCGATCAGCATCAAGCAAGACGCTGATATGTACATTTCACGTTTAAAAACTGGTGATGATTTAGAATTTAAACTCCGCCCGACTCGCGGCGCGTGGGTTCAAGTCGTGAGCGGCAATTTAACCGTGAATGGTAAAGAATTAACAACCGGAGATGCTTTATCATTTCAAGATGAAGAGCTTTTGAAATTTACAGCTAACGATAAGAGTGAAATTATCTTGTTTGACTTAGCTTAAAAGGCTTAAGGGTTTTACAAAAATAAAAAAGCGCAGATTTTTAAGTCTGCGCTTTTTTTTAATTATTTTATTAGTTATCAAACTCTTCGATCAGAGTGCGCATAAAGGCTATAGAGTCACGGTTAAAAAACACAAGCTCAAAGTTAGTCACTTGATTTTGTTCTTCAACGGTTTTTGGAGTAGTCGCCATTTTTGAGAAGTTAGAACCACTTTTTGAACGAATTTCTTTATCATGAGCTTTGTATTTTACCATAAATTCATCTGACACATTCATGCCAGTACCAGTTGCTCTGATACAAGAGGCTTTTTTTAGTAAAAAACGAACTTCGTTTGGATTCGTTTTAGCTGCAGCATCTGCATTATATAAAATATTATCAATCTGTTTACTTAGTTTTTCGCCGGCCGCTTTAAACGACTCTTTCCAAGTCGCGCCACTTTCTTCATTAACCATCGCTTCGATTAACTCTTTGCGCTCATCAGATTCACAAAGAATAGGCTCTGTTGTGCTAGCTGCGAAAGTTTGAACCGATAAAACCAATAAAGACGCTAATAAGATGATTTGTTTTTTCATAGTGGTTTTAGGTATTGCAGTCAGCGTACCAAGACATTAAAGACCAAATCTAATTAAACAAGGCTTACTTGTATCAGCCTAAGATGGTGACTAAAACTGTTAGCCACTATCTTCCAGGAAAGCACACAACGCGCTCGCGGTGGGCTTTCGGTATTTTTTCATCTAAGTGCTTATTCATCTCGGCCACACCATAACGGCTTGATGCATGGATCAAAACGATACGCTCACTTTCGATCGAATCCAGATGCGGAATTAACTCATCTAAATGCGTATGCCCCCATTCGCGCGCACGGGCCACCGAGCGCTGCGAATCTAAATAGGTTGTCTCCATAATAAGGATCTTTGATTTTTTAACCCATGGGCGCGATTCTAAAAATTCTATTTGTGTGTCTCCGGTAAAGCTTACCATCGGTGTGTGAACCACTTCGTTCACATCAACACCTTTTTTTCGCATTTCGACGATCTGGTCTTTATGAAGGTTTAGATACTCACGCTTTAATTTTTTCTTTGATTCAAACAGCGTGTAACCAAAAGATTCAATTCTATGAGTTGTCGGAAATACTTTCATGTAATGATGGTTATTAATCTGAATCTCGTCGTCTGCTTTAATCCCGACAAACTTAAAATTGTAGGGAAAACCTTCGATCTTACTCCATAACCCCATGATCTCGGTTAAAGGATGTACTAAAGAGTGCGGCATATAAAATTCGCCCGCTTTTTGCGAGGTCATCATTTTTTGTGAAATAATATAGGGAATACCCGCCGCATGATCTAAGTGCCCGTGTGAAATAAAAAACTTTGTCATGTTAAACAGGTACGGAAAACCCTGAGCCACATCGAAACTTAGCGAAAACTCAGGCATTGAAATAGCGGTACGTACTCCGGCTAAAGAAGTGCCGAAGAATTTAAAATCACCATATTGCCAAACTTCACCCACACGTAAACTCATAGGCTTTTAAGTCTAGCTTAAACAGTTTGATCCTGCTATCTTTTTAAAAGATGACGACTTATTCACGCATTGCCATTATCGGAAACTCTTGCGCTGGCAAAACCAAATTGGCTCACCATTTGGCAAAACGCTACAGCCTACCTTTAACCCATGTAGATCAAATCCAATTTATGGAAGGTTTAAAGTTTCGCCCGTACCCTGAATCAATCCGCCTTCTTCAAGCTGAACAAAACAAATCGCAATGGGTTATTGACGGTTTTGGCCCTTTAGACATTTTAGAAAACCGTCTGCAAAAAGCTGATTGGGTGATCATGATTGATCTGCCTTTAACTACTCATTATTTTTGGGCCGTCAAACGTGTGCTTAAAAATTTATTCTTCGGACAAAGAAAAGAGCTTCCTCAAAATAGCAGCGAGCGTGATCTACAACATATCTTAAAATTATTTAAAACGATTCATCAGGTTCACACTAAAATGCGGCCTGAAATGCTGCGCATTTTATCGCGTGAATCACTTAAATCAAAGACCACGATCATTCGATCAGTGAACGACTTAAACCAGATTTTTAAGCCGTAATTTTTTTGCGGTTTATAGTGAGCTTGTAGCCTACACCAGATAAAGCCTTAACTGTATGAGTGCTGACAGCATTTAATTTTTTTCTAACCTGGCAGATATGCACATCGACATTGCGGCCCATAACATTAGGGTCACTGCCGTTCCAGGCTAGTTTAAAGAGTTCTTCACGTGAAAACACTTTTTCGGGTTGGCTGGCCAAGCAGATTAAAAGACGAAATTCTGTGTGTGTGAATTTCACAGTGTGTTCTAGGTTGTGTTCATCTTTAATAACCACGCTACGCTTTTCGCTTAGTATCGTCATATTTCCTATTGTAAATAAATTTTTATGGTCCGTCATATAAACTATCATCTAACAAAGTTGTAAACTTCGTGTTAGACTGATATGTACTTTTCTACTTATCTCTGCTTAAGCTTGACGTTAAAGAACTGCTCCAGTTTCGTTTTGATATGTTGATACCCTGCAGAATCTAGTTTTTTAAGACTTTTTAGCTCATCAAAAAGTTTAACACGCTTGCTGCGGTAAAACGTTTTAGCCAAGACCACCTGTTCAGGGGGCAGTTTTTTTAAGGTTTCTTGCGGGGCCGAGGCTGGCTCATTCAATAATGTTACAGCTGATGATAAATCAAAATCACTAGGCACGACTTCAACATGAGAAGTTTCAATATTTTTAGCTAAAAACATATTCCAGGTTTGCCTAACTCCGGGAAGTTCGTTGAAATTTACTTTCCAGTCGTTATTGCCGATCATTTCTTGAAACAAAATAACTCGCGCTAGTTTTTGAATATCTGTTAAACCCGCTTCTCCTAAATCAACTTGATTAGCACTGTCTTCATCAACTAATTCATAGCCCATGCGCTGAGAAAACTGTTTTAAACTTTCCATTAAAAAAGCTTGGTTCCACGCGACGGCATTGCCCTTTTCTTCTTTTGACGAATCAATATACTGAACCATAACCGGCCTGGTTTTAAACGAAGGAATTTCTAAAATTTCTAAAAAGCGATAAACCAAAGCTTCTCGCAGAGGTGATTTACCATCGTAAGCTCGACCGTAAAGCTGTGAATTTCCACCTTGATAACTGCAGTGGCTTCCGACAGCTAATTGTTCGCGACCGGCTAATGAAGTTCCAGAAACATTTTCAGCGAAAAAATATAAACTGTATTTTGGAAAATTACATTCAAGCGGTGACAGGCTTGTGTTGCCACGTAAACCCACTTCAGCGTAAATAAGAGTTTCTGATTTATCAGAGTTTTCGATGACAACCTTAACCGGAATACGGGCTTGCTTAGCCACTTCGGGAGCATAGAAGCGTTGTTTTAAAAGTTCTGTCCAAGCTCCTTCAACACGCAAACGCATCACTTCGCTAGAAGAAAACACTGCCTCAGTTTGAGAAAAAGCCAAAGCCGAAAACAAGAAAGTAAAAAGCAGAATAAAAGAATTAAAGAAGCTCTGGCGCATGAGACTTTACGTAGCTAAATGCATGCTCGCCAAATGTGATAGAACACACTTTAAACTAAGCTTGTGTGTTGATCTGTTAAACACTAGCCAAGAATCTGACTTATCCCAATTCGCCCGTCTTCAAGTTCCACATTGCCTCATTCCCCACGCCTCGGGCAATTTAGGCCAAGTAAAAGCGTGGAATAGATAGTGCACTTATTCACAGTTGTTAAAGTATTGTTACTAATTCGTGTGGAGTGTGAACTATGATAAAACCAATTTTAAACTTAACTGTTTCATCTTTAATGGCGATGTCTACGATATCAGTTACGCCTTTTTCAGAACCTGCAAGAGATGACGATTTTAAAATATTTCTTGATAACCAGTCTTATGTTGCAAACATTTTTAGTTTACAAAGCACGCGTCTAACGCAAGGCCATTCGCAGTATGAAATCTGGGCCGGATCTTATTGGCCCATTCATCAAGGCCTTTTAGGACAACGCTATGCAGATCCTGATTTTCCAAAATCAAAAGATTATCTGACTAATTATAATGATTATTTACTTCGCCCGTCTGAACTTTTAGTGATCGCTGGAAGTATCAACCGCCTGTCGCCCGCAGAAAAATATGATTTACTTGTTGGTGATTCAAACTGGACATTAACAAAAGCCATGTGGGCCCGTGGACAAAAAACATTACAGCAATACGGCTATGTGCCGACCTGGACAGGTATTTGCCATGGCTGGTCAGCCGCAGCACACATGGGCGTCAAGGCGCCTCGCCAGTCTGTGGTTGTAACCGATGTGACTGGCCATTACACGATCGAATTCTACAAACAAGATATCAAAGCTTTAATGTCCTACCTGTGGGCTGAATCAAGCACTGATTCAATTCAGGCTGGTAATCGCTGCCGTCAAGACGTCGTGTTAAAAGACCAATATCAACGCCCCATGGATGTTTCGTGTTTAGATTCAAATCCTATGAGCTGGCACTTAGGTGTTACAAACCGTATCGGCATGTACCAAAAAAGTTTCGTGATGGATTCAACAACAGGATCTGAAGTCTGGAACTTTGCGGTGAAAGGTTATGATTATAGCTATTTTAATCCACGCACTTTTGAAACAACTCACAGTTTAAAAGCAGCTTTAGAACCAGTCGAAAATATGACGGCTGACAAGTTTAAAAATTACAGAAGCCCACGTACTAAATATATTGTTGGTGTAGTAATGGATGCTTTTATTCCGTCACTTGTAACCCCTGCTGTAAATGAAGGGCGAAATGACCGTACTAAGTCTTATAACTTTGTTTATGATTTAGAATTAGATGAAAGCTACAATATTATAGGTGGAGAATGGCATTCACATGCCCGTCCTGATTTTATCTGGTCATACGGAGCCACAGGGCGCGCTATGACCACAGAAGATCTGGCACTTTCTGAATCTTGGGATTTAGATAACCGCCTACCAGACAGTTACGCGGCCCGTGCCATCGAAGCCTCGCAAAAAGGCAAGGTCTTAAGCCGAATTGCCGAAGCTTTGTTAAATGAAAGTGTTAATGAATAATTTAGTTAGAATTTTCTAAATCGTGACTTTTGTAAACGACAAAAGATGGACCTGAAATAGCTGCGGGCTGAAGATTTTGCAACGTGGCTTTAATTTTTGTGATTCGCTCTGAAGCCTCAAGATCCATCTTTTGCAAAATTTCTTCGCTGCTTTCTGGCGAAAGTTCGTCTAAACGCACATCAGTTCCGACGAAAAATATATCTTCATCTTTTTTGCAAACAGTAAAGTAATGAGCACTTTTTTTATGAAAGTAATAAGTACAATTGTTACTAATAAAATGTTTATATTTATCTTCAGTAAGATCAGTTATGTAATTACTTAAAATAATTTCTTTAGGCTGCTTTAACGACCGGAACTGATAGCCGACGAAGTGGATGGGTGTCCTACAGCTATTAATAAAAAACAACACTATACCGGCTAATACGACGTTTAAGATCATGGATAACCCTAGCATCGGATACAGCCTACGCTATTGTAAATAAATAAATTGTTATTGACTAAAAAATAATCCAATCTAAACAATAAGCCATATATAAACCCCAAAAACAGGGGGTGTTTTTAATTGCTTTTATTCACGAAAGCGTTCGCGACCCAAACGTAACGACTCTTGAATATTTAACGTGGGTTCAACAGTTGGCTCTTGCTGAGCTCCTTCAATCAATAAACTTACAATTTCTTGAGCGGTCGCTTTTGGAAATGCACTCCATAAAAGTGCTGCTGCCGCAGAAACAATGGCTGTTGAAGCACTGGTTCCTGATATGCGCACACTGCGACTACCAGTATCTGTTTGTGCAAAGCTTGGAACATGTTCACCTGGCGCGTAGATGTGAACCGTTTGACCAAAGCCACTAAAACTTGAACGATGCCCCCGATCATCGAGCGATCCGACATGCACGTGATTTCCTAAGCTCAGAGCCGCCGGTAAAACGCCGTGACTGATGACATCGACTGGCTCGTTTCCGGATGAGTTCACAAAGACCACATTGGCGCCAGCCCATCCGACAAACGACGTTCGCAATAATTCTGAACAATTCACGGTCCATGAATTATTAATAATTTTAGCGTTGTGGGCGATAGCAAAGGCCAAAGCCTCTTGCGCATGATACTCAGTGCCACCATCTGCCGTCATAAAATCAACCGGAAGAATTTTTACATCAGGAGCTAAACTTAAACTTGAACTATTCAGGTAGGGTCCGGTGATAATGCCAGCCATGGCGGTTCCGTGTCCGGTTTCATCATCTACACTTTCAGCATTTGAAATAAAATTCCATCCCGGCACCATACGACGGCGCAAACTTGGATGTTTTTGATCTATTCCCGTATCAACAACCGCTACCGTTAACCCTTGGCCGAAAAATCCCCGGTACCACGCCGAGCGAACATGAATCGTTTCGTAAACTGTTTGAGCCGATTCAGGAGTTCCAAATGACGGAGTTACTGGTTCTTCTTCTTCCGTTTTTACAAGTTTTGCGAAGATGGTGTAGTTAGGTTCGACGAAATCAATATCGTCGCGGTTAATGTTAATAAAGTGATCTAGATTTTCTGAATCTATAAGTGACGGACTTTTTTTCTTCCAATGAACGATGAACTGGTTTTTTACCATATTGCTTTGGCAATATGGTGACGAGGCTTCGACATACTTTTTGTCTTTAGCACAGGCCACCATCAGCAAAGCACACAGAGTAAAAAAAACAGCTCTTATTGCACGCACAACTTAAGCTCTTCTTTAAGTGGCGAACGCATAACTGCGCGAATAGATTCTACCGGAATATTTTCAGGCGCTTCTAAAGAAGAAACTTGCGCTAAAGCTTCTGGCGTAACCGATTCTTTAACTTGATTTAGATACTGGGTATCGATTTCATAACTTTGCGGAAGTTCACCCACCCGGCTTGCCCAGTGAAGATCTTTTCGGATTTCAAAAGAAAGTGCTGTCTTTGAAATACAAATAGGATCAACGGTGCTGTACTTTTCGGTGATTGATAAACTATGTGGTGAAAGATACTTATAGGTTATTTGATACGGCTGTTGGCGATCAAATAAAGCTTTTTTCTGAGCGGCAATCATCGTATCGCGAAATTTATCTTTGAGTTTAATAGTAATTTCTTTATCTGAAGAATCGATAATTTCAAAAGTCATCACTTCTTCAGACGCCGAAAGCATTTGCACTGTTTTACAATCTTTCTGGCGAATCTGCGTGAACAAACCCATCTCATTCACGGCTGAAACTTTGTAATTAAAAGTAGCGTATGAAAAATAATTGATCTTTGCTTGCGGCATAACATCAAGCGGTTTTAGGCTTGTTGTCATCATCGCGGCAGGCACGGAAAACTGCGGGCTTTGTAAAGCGCGGGATAATTTTTCTAAATCCAGACAACTTCCCGAAGACACGTCAGCCAAAGCTACTTCTGAAGGAATAACAGTTTCTTCAATGGCTTCTTCTTTATTTGATTTACAAGACACTAAGGCTAAAGGCAGAAACACAAGTAACAATTTTTTCGTAACGTTCATAACATCCCCCTCTGCTTAAAAAAGTGGGCAGCATTTGACTGCTACCCACCCTTTTTCACTCTTGAATTTTACAACTTCATTACGGAGTTGTTGGCGTAGGACTTTGACCACTTCCATTTTGGTCTTTATCTTGGTCTTTGTCTTGATCTTTGTCTTGATCTTTGTCTTGATCTTTATCTTGATCTTTATCTTGGTCTTTATCTTGGTCTTTGTCTTGATCTTTATCTTGGTCTTTATCTTGGTCTTTATCTTGGTCTTTATCTTGATCTTTATCTTGGTCTTTATCTTGGTCTTTATCTTGGTCTTGACCTTGATCAGGAGTTAACACAAGAGTTGCCTCGATTTTCATGCAATCAGCTGTTGTAGCCATTTGGTCTTTATCTTTGTCTTGATCTTTATCTTGGTCTTTATCTTGGTCTTTATCTTGGTCTTTATCTTGATCTTTATCTTGATCTTTATCTTGGTCTTTATCTTGGTCTTTATCTTGGTCTTTGTCTTGATCTTTGTCTTGATCTTTATCTTGGTCTTTGTCTTGGTCTTTATCTTGACCCTGATCTTGGCCTTGACCTGGTTCAGCAGCTACAGTTGAGCAATCAGATAATGCGAAGCGGATCGCCTCAGATGGACGTGCTTCTACATTACCAGTTAATAAAGTAATTAAGTCAGCCGTGAATGCTGAACGAGTTCTTACGATATTTAATGCTTTGCGATCAGCAGATGACAATGTCATCACGATTTGTTCGCCAGCATATAAATCCCAAGTACCAGCATCAGTTTCTACAACTCTATTTACTGTTCCTAATAGATTTGCTTTTTCAGCTAAAGCCGGATGCTTAGCTAAAATCTCAGCTAAAGCCGCCGCTGGAACTCCTGATAATTCACCGCCTGCAGCTAAGTGATAATCAGCAACTTTAGAAATGCGTAACGCATTTCCAGAGGCTACCATTTCAGATGACGCAGCTTCTACTGGTGCACCTGCTGAAGAAGAACCCCCTGAACCACCACCGCTACAAGCAACCATTGCTACTGCAAGTGTTGATACAGAGAACAATTTAAAGTAACGCGCATAACTCTTATTCATAAAAATCCCTCCATTAGGATAGTTTTGTTTTAATGCTGTTTGAGCAACATGAGTGCCACAGGTAAAAACTTCTAGGCGCGGCGAAAATTAAAAAAAATGAATTTTTCTGTGGCAAAAACACCTTTTCGTATTTCCCCACGCGGGTAAAATGCCCTAATGCTGCACATAACCAATCTTAAAATCCATGACCACAACCAAAATCCTTGATCCAATTAAGCCATGAAAACACCAATGACTATTTCATTAGTAATCGCAACTTTAGGAATTTCACTATCTGCACAGGCTGAAAGTTACCGCGTTTCTCAAAAGCTATCTTCAAACATGAAGACCGAACTTTTAGATATCGAAACCGTAGAGACGGCTCCGGCTCGTATTTTACGTAAACTTCCTTATTACATTACTGAAGGCCCAAGATTCGATACAAAGGGCATCGACACCACTTCTATATATATAGAAGAAGTTAAAAACATTCTAAGCCAAACTGAACGTTCGTTTTTACAACGAAAATTAAATATCAAAACTTCTGATCTTGAAGGCCAAAGCGAAGTGCGTGAACTAGTCACTGAAGGCCCAGCGGCTAACCGTATTCACTTAACAATCTTAGGTGATGGTTACACGTTGCAAGAAAAAGAAAAGTTTTTTGCCGATGCCGAACGCATTACGAAAAATCTTTTTTCAAATGACACTTTTTCTAGTTACCTTCCGCTATTTCAAGTTCATGCGGTTTTTACACCTTCAAAAACTTCAGGTATCGGCGATGGTGAATCCAATGACACAGCTTTTGGTTTGTACCGCATGCCGAAAGGCTCTAAACGCGCTATCTACCCCGGTGATGAACGCGCGCTAGATCAGGCACTTCGCCTGGTGGCTCGTACTGATTATCCGATCGTTATCGCTAATGATGATTTTTACGGTGGTCTTGGCGGAAGATACGCCATTTCTACTCGTTCAGTCAGAAGTGGCATGATCGTATTAAACCATGAACTTGGTCATAACTTTGGTGAAGTGGGCGAAGAGTACGATGGCGGCCAAGTTTATGCCGGCGCTAATTCAGCCTCTGACGCAAAAGCTTCGCAGTGGTCTCACTGGCGTAACGATAAAAACACTTACAATGCTAAATTTTTAAGTGGTAACTACATCTGGCAAAACTTAAGAAATAAATCTTACAAAACTAACTTTAAAACTCAAGCCAACGAAACTTTAGGTTTAGAGTTAAGCACGGTGGGTTGGTCTAGCCCTGACGACGTTTACGTTTACGTAAATGGTAAAAAATTAGATCTTGGCGATAACTTTCATAACGATAGAAACTTCTACGTTCTTGATAACTTAGAAACGCAACTAGGTAATAACACTTTAGAAGTTAAAGAAAACATCGTTGATGGCGACAACGTACTCGCTACAGCTTTTCTTTATGCTTACCCGCAAGGGTTTAATTTTGATAAAGGCGCCTTAGCTTCATTTGCGACTTACAGTGATTACGGGACCAAATCATACCGCCCAACTCATGATGGCTGCTTAATGCGTAATATGAAACTGACGCACTTCTGTGCTGTTGACCAAGAAAACATGTGGCATAAATTTTTGAGCAGAGTTTCCTTAGTTGATACGATCACAGTGAATAACGATAAAGTTCAAGTTGAGACTCCAAAAATTTCGGGTCTTATGGTACGCTGGTATAATTCTGATGGATCAGAAATTGAAGCTTTACGTGATCAGTTTACGGTAAGCCGCGCGCAATTAGGTAGGGCTAAAAATATAAAGGTGTCTGTAGAATTACAAACACCTGAAGTAAGAAAGTATGATAGTAAATTTAAAGTCACCAAGTCAGTTCAACTTTAAGATGTAAACCATTGAAATCGCGAAAAAAACGCGATTTCAATTATTAAATACCACCAGACACAGAGGCACGGATAGCTGTGTGTAATTGGCTAGTTAAACCTAAGCAGTATTTCGTAGTCTCTAAGTTACGAACTAAACCCACTTGGGCTGCACGCAGTTCAACATCCGAAGCATCTAATAAACTTTCAGCTTTTTCGATCGCACGATTTCTAGCTTCTTGTTTGCGTGTTAAAACATCCGGGGCTTTTTGCGCGAACTTAGCTTCGATCACTTGGCAATATTTAAGAACTTCAGCTGTGCGTGCATTCATCTTTGAGATCACCACTACATTACCTTGAATTTGACCCTTATTATAGATCGTCTCCATTTCAGTAATAACTTGCTTAAACTGAGCAATAGCCTCAGCTAAGTTTTGTAAATCACCGAAGCCCGCAAAGCTTTTAAATGCGAAAAGACCAATAATTGTCATCGCTGTCAGAAACTTCGTCATACGTCCTCCAAATAAATGCGTTCTGGCGCACTCTGAAGAGAGGTATTTCAAGCTTTATGCCATGAAAACAGGCGCGCCAACTTTAGTCTAGAATTGTAGTTTTCTCGAGTGAAAATGTGGATTTAGCAAAGTTCTCATTGCTAACATTTATCTATGCAAAACACCACACGTCTTATTGCCACTTCTCTTATTACATTAACAGTTTTCACATCTAAACCGATCCTAAACGCCCACAGCCAAAGCGGCGACCCGCTTGTGTTTAAGCCTGTTTTAGCTGATCTAAAACTTTTAAAAGCAGCTAACATTCCGGTTCTTTATAAAGATGAAGAAACCCAAGTAGGTTACGCGGTTTTAAATCACGCCGCTGAAAATGCTTTATCTGACATGGCTCATGCGGCCGGTCGTTGCGGAAACTTTGAAGCTTTAGATGAAATGCCTCGCGATCTAATTTCTGTTCGCGAACAGCTACAAGCCTTAAACACTTACAATAAAAGAAACCAAATTCTTTCGTTCTCACAAGTTGGCGCAATGGCTGAACGTGTAGAAATCACTGAAGCTTTAGCACAACTTGATGCGAATAAAATCCGTAACACAGTTGAGTTTCTATCTTCATTCCCTACCCGCTATAACCGCGGCGCAAATCCGAATAGCCATATCCAACCTTTCATGGACCGCCTAGCTGAGATCGCCAAACAAGCTAACTATCCAATCCATATCGAAACTATAGACCACAAATCAACACCGCAAAAATCAATTAAGCTGACTATCCAAGGTTCGACTCGCCCTTCTGAAATTATTGTTTTAGGTGGTCACTTAGATTCAATCTCTGGTTTTATGGGTATGGGCGGTAAAGCCCCGGGTGCTGATGACAACGCTTCTGGATCATCATCTTTAGTTGAAGCTTTAAGAGTATTAACTTTACAACCGCAACCAGAAAGAACGATCGAGTTCTACTGGTATGCCGGTGAAGAATCTGGCTTACTTGGTTCTGCTGAAATTGCAAAACAAGCTAAAGCTGATAACAAAGATATTATCGCCGTTCTTCAATTAGATATGACTATGTTCCCTGGTGATGGAGTGTTAAAAGTGGCTAGTATGACGGACTTTACGAGCCGCTGGTTACGTGACTACTTAGTAGCTGCTAACGACACTTACTTTCACGCTACCGTTCAAGAAGATAAATGTGGCTATGGCTGTTCTGACCATGCTTCATGGTACCGCCAAGGATTCCCTACACTGTTTCCTACAGAATCCAAATTTGCTTCTTCATTCCAGGATATCCACACTCCTAAGGATGTGATCTCTCCTGTGATGAGTTTTGAGCACGCGAAATTTTTCTCGAAAGTTGCTCTAACTATGGCAATGGACTTAGGAAATTCTGAACAACGCCAACCGTATTAATCAGCAAAGCTGATTAATACTCTTATTTTGATTCGCCTTAGGCGAACCTTATTCTGAAGAGCCGGCTATCGCCGGCTTTTTTTATTGGCGAAATGCTGACAATTTAACGCGCTCCATTGAGCTTGATACGGACCAAGATCTGGGTTTGAATGAGCTTAGATTTGGTTAATATTTTAGCTTTGAGGGGAGTTAAATTATGAATTCACCACGTGCGTTGATCGCGCTTTCTACAATCGCTTTAACAGCTTTTTTAATTTCATGTGGTAAAGACGATAAGCCAAAACCTGATGATCAAGTTCGAGTACGCGAAGCTTCTTTAAATTTAACTTGCGCCACTGATCGTACTAACGCTCCCAATACTTTTGAGCGCCCGATCGTTATCCAAGTTTCTTTGGATGGTTTTCGCGCTGATTATATGCAAAAGATCAATCCACCGAATTTAAATAAAATCGCTAAGGCGGGAATTTACTCTCCGGGCATGATTCCAAGTTACCCGACCCACACTTACCCCAACCACTTTACACTTGTTACCGGACGCACCCCTTCACACCACGGTATCTTAAGTAATGTGTTCTGGGATGAAGCAAGAAAAGAAAAATACGACGCTTTCGGTGATTCATCTGGCGATGGCACTTGGTACCAAGGCGACCCGATCTGGAATGTTGTTGAAAAAAATGGAATGATCGCTCACACCAACCAATGGGTAGGATCAGAAGTTCATGTGAATGGCCAAGATCCAACTTGTTATGCGCCTTATTCATCTAAAGTAAATACCGCTCAACGCGTAAATATTGTGATGGAGTGGTTAAAACTGCCTGCAGAAAAACGCCCACACTATATAAATACTTACATCGCTATCATCGATAGCGCCGGACATTCTGCCGGACCGAACTCTAAAGAGGTTCGCGAGGCTGTGATGGAAGCTGACCGCGAAGTGGGCCGTTTATGGGATTTTATTCAAAAATCTGATTTACCGATTAACTTAGTGATTACTTCAGACCACGGTATGCAAGAAAACTTTCAAGATAAAATTATCTTCTTAGGCGATAAAACAAATTTATCCGGCTTTAAATGGAGCGATAAGGGTGCCGCTGTTATGCTTTATCATGATGACGAAGCCCGTGTTCAACAAGCTTATAAAGATTTAAAAGCTAAAGAAAATAACTACAAAGTTTATTTACGTAACGAAATTCCAGCGGAATTTAAATTAGATAACCCAGACCGTGTAGGTGATTTATTAGTTATTTCTGAATTAGGTCACTATATTACTGACCGCACATTTAACCCGAACAAACCTTACCGCGTAGGTGGTGGCTCTCACGGCTGGCCTGCTTCGAACAAAGCGATGCATGCGTTATTTATTGCGGCCGGAACTCACATTACTAAACGTAGAGCTCCAATTACTAATTTCAGCAATATCGACGTGTACCCGTTTGTTATGGAACTATTAGGTGTAACCACAGCCGTTCCGTTTGATGGAACAGCTGCGACTCTTCACCCGTTTATTTTACAAGATTAGTAAAAAAGAATCTTATGCATTAGTTTTAAAATCTGGAACACTTCCTCGCGGATCTGTTCCACATCTTTATGCTCGACCACAGTTTGTCTGTGCGCGATTGGATTTCTGACATCTTGTAACCACATTAACTTTTTCGCTAGTAAGACCACACTTGGCTCATCATCAATCACTGAAAGTAAAGGCTTAGTTAAAGCTGAGCTTTTTCTAGCGAAAACTAATAACATCACAGACCAGGCTCTTAAACCATCTAAAATCTTAAAATGTTCGTTGATGATTTTAGAATTCATAATACCTTGAGCCACTAGCCCCATCTTATGAACTGGTAACGATTGTACGCTAAAATGTTTTTCAAGCTGTAAGAGTTTTAAAACTTTTTCACCTTGTGGATAATCTTCATTTAAAGTTAATGAATGCACCACATTTTGAAATTCGTTTAATTTCGATTCTAACTTGGGAAATAAAATCTTACGGCCTAATTGTTTTTCTAAAACGATATCAATCGCCTTACTATACCCTAGTACAACACTTGATTTATCAACGAAAGCATCAAATAGCTCTGGATGTTTAAATGTGACTTCAGCAGAACGTAAAGCGGCTTTTGAAGCTTCATCGAAGTGCTTATAAGAAGGAACCAGCTTTTCAATTTCATGATCAATCGCTAAAATGTCGGCATCAGTTGGAACTGTCTTAGCTTTTGAAAAACTTTTTTGATGTAAGGCTAATTGGTCTTTAAATTCACGAAGCAGCGGTAAAGCGTGAAAGTCTGGCTCACGCTGCTCTAATTGCTCAACAATCTTAGTCGCTTGAACTGCGAAATAATCCGTGTCGTTTTCAGGTGGTTTAAATGAACGAACAATTTTTTCAGCCACACCCGGTGTATTATAGTTTTCAGCAAAGTATTCGAATACCAGGCGTTTTGCACGATTACCCGGAAGACTTAACATCGCATCTAACGCACGGCCTGAGATTGATTTAGATCTTGAATTTAAAAACACAGCGATTTGATCTGACAGCGTTTCATCACCAAAGCTTTTAAGTGCCACGATCACATGAAATTGCACGATATAATTTGGGCTTTTTGCTAATTTTAATAAATACTCTTTATACGCCACTGGCTTAAACTGGGCGATCAATTTTAAAAACCAGATTTGTGTGCTTTCTGATTTATCTTGGGCGGCTGTTTTTAAAAAATCAGACCATTTGCTTTCAGTAAATGGATTTTCTTTGCCGTTAATTAAGATTTTTAAAACGGCATTGATATCGTCTTCTTCAAAATCTGGATTTTTCGTAAACACCGGAGTCTGAGTTGCCTCGGTCCAGAAATAACTTTGCGCCTGTGATTCAAAATACACTAAGCAGCTTTTACGCTGATCTGTGTGTTTAGAAAAAACGAATTGGTTTAATTTAGGGCTTGAATAACCTAACTGACCAAATAAACGAATCATACGACCTAAAGCTTTTGGTTTTAAGTTTTTACCTTCAACAGTAAAAGCTTCTAGTGTTTTTAAGCATTGGTTAAAAAGTTTTTCGTTTGGTTTATAAGCTAATAGATAATAATAAAAATCATTTAATATCTGGATTTGTTCTGTTTCAGAAACATTTTTAAAATCATCAGATAAGATAAACTTTTTCAGCTCTGGCTCTGGATTAGCTGAATTTAATAAATGAGCTTTGATAAAGTATTTGTTTTTAATATCAGCGTACTTCTCTAAAACTTGTAACAAGTCAGTTTTAGCATGCGCACTTACGCTTAATAAAAATTCTTCTTGGTTTTTCTCATTCACTAAATGGCTATACTCTTTATACCAAGCCACAACTTCTGGAAATTCAATCTTAGCTAAGATCTGAAATAACATCGGGCTTAATTCATCTTCAGCTAACATATCAAGCGCTGCTTTAACATCAGCTACCGGAAAGGAATTGAATTCTAATAACAACGCCGGATGAAATGCACCTTGCGTGATAATTTTATTTAAATAATCTTCTAGTTTCCAGTCCGATCGAAATTGGCATTGGCTCTTAGCCGCGTTAAAGATCTGGTATTCAAAAGAATCGTTTTTGAAATAACTTTCAAGCTCATTAAAAACTTTTGTATTCTTAGCGATTTTACCAAGGCTTACAACCGCACTTAACGCTACATCACGAAAGTTTTTATTTTTCGCAATAGTCACAAGCATTGGAATCGCGGCTTGCGCTTTTAGTTCGCCTAAGGCTAGCACTAAGTTTTTAACTAACAACGTTTGTTGTAATTTAAAGGCTCTGTCTAAATCTTGTAAAAACTCAGGTAATAATCTTCGGTCAGACAATTTTCCTAAAGCCAGCACGCACGCTGGTTTTAAAGTTTCAGGAGCAAATTTATAAAATTCAGATAAAAATCTGGCCGCCCAAATACTTTTTGTTTCACCTAACGCCTGAAGAGCCGCCTCAGCTAACGGGATATCTTCAGTTTGTTGCGCTTGCGCACACAAAAATTCTAAACAACGCAAATCAGGATTTGCGACGATGGATTTTAGAATTTGAAACTTTGTTTCGCGCCATCCACATTCGTTAAAAATATGAATCAATTCACGAGTTGAATCAGAATTTTTTTCTAACGCTAATTGATTAATGGATTTAAACCTCTCTTCGGTATCAAGTGAATGATACAAAGAACGAAGTTCTGATAAATAATCTAACTTTTTACCTTGAGTTTTTGCTATTGCTGACATGCTTTCTTATCGGCAAAACCCCGTTTAAAAAGGCCTCATCGTTGGTCCAGAATAGCTCTAAAAATGACTCTGAACTTAAAGCGTAATTTGCGTCGTCTTAAGAAGAGTTGCCGTCATAACCTTTAGTCCAGTCACATCTTCTTGGGTAAAGCGTTTTAAGCTTGGTGAATCCACATCTAACACACCTAAAACTTTACCCCCTTGAATTAACGGAATAACGATTTCTGAGCGCGACGCTGAATCACACGCGATATGGCCTGGAAAGCTATCAACATCATCAACTAGAATAGGTTCGCGCTTAGCTGCAGAAGTGCCACACACACCACGACCAAAAGCAATCTTCATACAAGCAGGCTTACCTTGAAATGGGCCAAGGATAAGCTCTTCAGAAACATTTAAATAAAATCCGACCCAGTTAATATCTGGAAGCTGATCAAATACCAGAGCTGAAAACTGCGATAAATTCGTGAACCAATGCTTATCAAGATTATGAACAAGCTCTTCGTTCAGCTTTTTGTAAAATTCAGTTTTGTTTGCGTAGTTAATTTTTTCAGCACCGTATGACATATGCAAAAGACTATAGTCCAACTTCACATCCAGAGGCAATTTATTGCTCATACTCTCACAGTGAATTGGCTTAAAATGAATTAAAACCACAACCAAAACGGAGAACAACGTCCATGACCAAAAATGCGATCTTATTTTTAGTTTTGCTAGTGACGACATCTGGAATTACATCAAATGCAAACGCAGCCGGTGCTGTTATTATCGAACCTGGAATCGGCTATAAAGAAGAAACTTTAAAGCTAACTACCCTATCTAATAGCTTAACTAAAATTTCAATGAAAGGCCCTGTGGCCAGTCTTAAATTAGGCGTGCAATCAGCGGCTGGTGTTAGCCTTTTATTAGCGGGCGAACAATTACGCGGCAAAGCTGAAATCGAAGGTAATTTAACTGACAAACCGGCTTTCACTCACACGATTGCGGGATTTCAAATTGGCGTAAGCGCCATGAACGCGATGAAAATTTACTTAGGCTATTCACCCATGAACAAATTAGCTTTTGAAGCCGAAGGCTCAGTGCAAGAAATGACTTTAAACGGTCAAACTTATACAGCTGGAGTAATGTTCTTTCCATTTCGTTATGTGGGCTTAGGGGTTCAGTATAACGTGAACCAATTTAAAGAAGTTGAAGGCCCGCAATACACATCTGGAAAAGATGTAGATCTTTACTTCGACAAAATCGACTCAACCGACTTATCATTCACTCTATCAATCATGCTCTAGGTGCCAGGGCACGCAGCCCGCGTCCTATTTCTTGTTGCACTGCTTTCCAAAAAGGTACGGCCTACCTTTTTGGGTTTTCTCAGAATGAGACGGCTGTAATTCATTTTTCGTCACTCAAATTTTCTTAGACAGCTAAACTAAAATTTAATGGAGTTTGATTCGTACCGTGTTTGGTACAACAGCTGCAATTAGAACCTGTTATGAAAAAACAAATTTTAACAATCGCGTCTATTTTAGCTCTTTCAACTTTCGCCCACGCAAAAAAATGCACGACTGAAAATGTCGGAAACTCTCCCAAAGGAACTCCGATGCAAACCACGTGGTTAAACATCAGCCCTGATGGTTCATTTACGATTGCTGTAAACTACATAGGTGGCAGAGCTAAAGGCACGGTCACTTTAAAAGCCGGAAGCTTTGTTAAACAAAATATTTTAGTAGGCGTTTCAAACTCAGGTAATCTTATTTACGACGATCCAGAAGACCAATATGGATCTTACGAAGTACCTTGCTCTATGAATGAAGATAATAACGTGATGACGACCGGTGGAGACGTACAATTCGTTCTAAGATCGTCGTTTCCAATGGGAGCTACGAACAACGGCTATCAGCCAAACACTGATCCAAACCACGTACCTGCGCAACAACACCAAGCTCCACCAACATTGATTCAGCCAAACTCCGGCAAAAACATCATTCAGTAAGATACGGCCGTTACTTTTTGAAAGGCGCTGCGTTTCAAAAAGTAACGGCCTACCAAATAAAAAACCCAAGGTTTTTACACCTTGGGTTTTTTATTTTTCGTTAGATGAAAGAGTATCTAATTACTCAACGTTACCAGATAAAGCCATGTGAACAGCTTTATCAGCTTGAACCATACCTTTACCGTATTGGTTTTGGTCGTTCGGAGTAAGAGCTGTAGCTGTAGTAGCTAAGATTGTTCTTACTTGAGCTGGAGTTAATTTTTTGTTTGCAGATTTGATTAACGCTACAACACCAGCAACGTGTGGAGTTGCCATCGAAGTACCATCAAACATTGCGTAGTCAGAAGCTGAAGTAGAGATCGCTGCAGAAGCTTTTTGACCAGCAGTGATTTGCTCAACTAGTTTTTGACCAACAGTTTGTTCGATCATAACTACGGCTACGTCTAATTCAGAACCATCTTCAGTTAAAGCACCTTGCATTAAACCAGTTGTGTTGTTGTAAACAACTACACCAGCGGCTTTAGCTGCTAAAGCATTTTTAACTTTGTCAGCGAAAGTGATTTCACCACGGCTGATTAAAGCAAATTTACCAGCTACGTTGATACCTTTGAAGTCTTCAACTTTACCAAGACCTGCAGGAACTAATTCACCAACTTTAGGAGTTGCGAATAATTTTGTTCCACCGAATGCTGCAGATTTAACTAAAGTTGCTTTGCCATCAACAGTGATTTCAGTTGAAGAATCACGGCCTGTACCTTGTGGAACAGTAGAAACAACTGCTGCACCTGGTGCTACGATATCTAATTCAGGACCCCATTGAGAGAAGCTAGTTTTAGTGATTGAAGAATCAACCGCACCAACTGCTACTACTGTTGGCAATGCTGCTGGGAAAGAAACTTGTGGGTTACCACCGTTACCAGAAGCGGCAACTACTGTAACACCAGCTTTTTCTGCATTTGCTACAGCTGTTCTTTCTGCTGAAGAAGAAGAAGGACCACCTAATGACATAGAGATCACATCAACTTTTTCTTGGATACCCCAGTTGATACCTTGAGCAACTGCGATATTTGAACAACCTAAGTCACCACAAACGCGGCCCATTAAGATTTTCGCTAAAGGAGCAACACCTGTGAAACCAGTTTTTTCGTTGTAGCTACCTGCGATAGTACCAGCACAGTGAGTACCGTGACCTTCTTTATCAATGAAATCTTCTGGATTTGGACCATCGAAAGATTGGAAGAAGTTACGACCTTTTTCAAAGTTAGCTTTTAAAGCTGGGTGTTTAGGATCAATACCGGTATCTAATACTAATACACGAGCGTTACGACCCGCTTGAGCGTTATCCCAAGCATCGCCAGCGTGAACTGCCATGATACCCCATGGAGTAGCAACACCTTCATTTAAGTGAGGAACTGATTGAGTGTCATCAGAAGCTACTGGAGCAACTTCGTTCCAAGTTCTAACGGCTCTTGCTAATTTGTAACCGTTAACTGGTTTTGGAGCTGGAGTGAATCTTTCAGCTTCAACAACTAAAACTTCGGGGTGGTTTTTTAAAGCTTCGATCGCTTTAGAGTTTGATACCTCTAAAACTTGACCGTTGATGTTTGCTAAAGAGTCTTCAACTTTTAAAGAAGAAACACCTTCAGTTAACATATATTGGTTCATCGCTGCGTAACCCTGTTGTGATTTGTACATAACAAGATAGCGTTCCTTCGCTGAAGCTACGTTGCTTAGAGCAACAGTTGCTAGCACGCTTACGATTAATTTCATGCTGATAGTTTTCATAATCCCTCTTTCCTTGGATTGTTTGTTTACTGGACCTTGATCCTGATGCAGATAAGTTGAACCCAATTTGGAACTAGTGGCAAAAATATTTTTAAGCAGTAAATTCACTAAGATACATAAAAATGAAAAAATGAAATGATCTGAAATTCATTAAAGTTCCAAACTGGAACCAAATCCAAAATAATTGGGTTATATCATAAAATATAATTAGAACTGCTATTAACTATAAGTTAATTTTATATGTGAGCTTAAATGTTGTGCTAAATTATTTTTAACGCGCGGTGTTTTTTCAAACAAATCTTGATTCAAAATTCTGCGGAGGGACTGAGCAACGCAGTCAAATAAATTCTCGCAGCAATAAAAAAGGAAGATTCTCGAATGAAAATCTTCCTTTGATGATGAAAGCTAATTGTTGCGAGAGCGTTTCGCCCCTCTGAAATTAGTGAATGAACTCCGTGTGAAGTTTTTGAATCGCCTTCTCACCGTTAGCAGCATCTACCAGAAAGCAAAAGTTATGTTTACTCGCACCTAAGCAGATCATTCGCACGTTAATATCTTCAATCGCCGAGAAAATCTTTTTTGCTAAGCCTGCAGTGTGATTGATGTTGTTACCAATCAACGAAACAAGGCTATAACCATTTTCAATTTGCACATCGGCAAACTGTTTTAAGTCTTGCACTAATTGCGATTGCGATTTGATTTCACCATCAATAGTGACTGAAACCGAAATTTCAGATGTGGTGATCGCATCGATTGAAATTTTGTGATCGTTAAATACTTTAAAGATTTTAAATAGAAAACCATGCGTTTGTAACATTTCAGGAGTTGAAAGTGTCACCAGCGTTTGATTTTTACGTAAGGCTAAAGCACGCATTAATGGCGCTTGCGTAACTTCTTTTTTAACCCAAGTTCCTTTTTTTGCAGGGTCAAAGCTTGATCCTACGAACACCGGAATATTTTTTCGCATCGCTGGCTCAACGGTTGCAGGGTGAAGAACCTTCGCACCGAAGATGGCCATCTCAGACGCTTCTTTAAATGAAATTTCATCAATGAATTTAGCTTCTTTACAGATACGCGGGTCAGTTGTGGCAATCCCAGTTACGTCTGTCCAAATTTCTAATGTCGACGCATTTAAACCTTCAGCAAAAAGGGCTGCTGAGTAATCACTACCACCACGGCCTAATGTCGTCGAATTCCCGCTTAAACTACGACCGATGTAACCTTGAGTTACGATCACGTATTTGCTTTCAGGGTATTTACTTAAAATTTGTGATTGCGCAAGTTCAGCAATTTTTGCGATTTGCGGTCGCGCTGAACCAAACTGATCATCCGTTGCTATAACATCACGGGCATCGAATAAAACAACTTCTTTTTTGACATTAGCTTTGGCTAATTGAGTTTTCACCGCTTGCGCGAATAAGACTGAAGATGTTCTTTCACCTAAACTTAATAGAATATCTAAAGCACGTGGTGAACAGTCTTTTAAAAGCTGCATGCCTTTAGCAATCGATAACATTTCTTCGAATAATTGAACTAAGGGAGCGTGGTCTTGCGGCAAACCTAAGTCTTTGGCGATTGTTTGGTGTTTCGCAATGAGTTCAGCAGCCAACATTTGTACTTTGTCTGAATCGCCCTTTTCCGCAGTTTGACCTAAAGCGATTAATTGGTTTGTTGTGCCCGAAGTAGCCGACACACAGATTAGAAAAGACTTCTGTTGAACAGAAATTTCTGCAGAACGTAGCATACATTCTGCATTTCCCATTGAAGTACCACCGAATTTTGAAACGACTAAAGACATAAAAAGACCCCGTATTATTGTACGAGGTCTAAGCGTAGTAAAAGATTAATTTGGAGTCTACTTTTTTTGCAGCCGGGTATTAAAATTACTTCGGCGCTTCTTCGAGCTTTTGCTCTTTAGGGCGGTTGCGGTTAACAAAGTTTCTCATGGCTTTGTCTAACTGCATGTTAAAATCGAAATCCCCAGTGATTCCAGGATGTTTTTTCATATCCTTTAAAAAAGCAACGTAATCCTGGTTAGATAAAAATGTCATCGGCGGATGTTTTGAAGTCTTAGTCATTGGGCCCACATTAAATCTTAACCCGGCAGCTGCGTGACAACCTAAGCACGAACCTTGAATGTTATCCACAGGCCCGTTTAAACGTGTCGCATAACGGTCTAATTCCGGAGGAAGAGAATCACCTAAAGGTAATCGTTTAATAAGATGATTGTTTCTTGAACCATTGAAAATATGACTTTCACCCGCGCCTAAGCCGTATTGCAGACCAACAGGACGCATATATTTTAAAGGCTCTGGAATATTCATATCTGCCAGATATTCATTTTTAAAATTAGGATCAAAATAATATGTCAGCATGATCCAATTTTTTAAAAGAGGATTAGTTCCCTTTAAACGCGAATCTTTTAATGAAATATCAATCTGCACTAAGGCCACATTCGATAATTCACGGATACTTTCATCGTGCGCTGTTTTTCCGTCGTCTTGGCGGGCGTGGCTTACATGAGTCCACCAGTTGTAGGCTTTTAAATCTTGTGAACTTGACGTCCACTGGCCGCGCATTTGGTTTTGCCAATCAGGCATTGTGTTAAATAATAATTTGAACGCTAAACCACCATCTGGTGATTTAAATTGCGGACGCATATCTGTAATTGTTGGTAGCATGGCATTTTTCTCATTAAAGAAATTGGCATACTCGCCGCACACCGGCTTATTGAAAAAAGAAATTCCCCAAGTCACAGCATCTTCAGTCATTTCAACATCTCTGGGCACCGTGTACACATGCGTGCTTCTGATTGGAAATTCTTTTGTTAACCCGTGAATCGCCTCGCGCCCTTTTTCAGTCACGTTTAACCAAGGCGTATTACACCAAGTACGTAAGCTGTTTGAACGAAAATGGCTATCATACTGAGTTTTGCCTTGAGTTTTATCAGCATCAAACCAACCTTCAAAAATATAACGTTGTAAGATTTTAGCTAATTTTTCTGCGTCTTGAATATTCGTTACATCTAAATTTTCACCAACCCATGGCTCTTCTTTAATCTTCTGGCGATTTCTGTTTTTTGTTTTTTTAGCCACCGTCTGTTGGTCTTCAACAAACTTAAACAGCGGATTGTAAGGCTTTAAATCAAGCTCTTTCACTTTGGCCTGGTCTTCAGGACACATCAAAGGCTGGATAACTTTATTTGAATTTCTTGATAATTTTGTCGGCTGTAACACATCTAAAACTACAAACCCGTTTTCAGCAGAATCTGCTGGATAATTCAAAGTACCACAACCGACACTTTTATTTTCTCTGGCCGGCGTACGATTTTTCTCGCTCGAAATACATCCCGACAAAGAAACTAAAGCCGTTAATCCAAAAGACACCGTTTGAGTTTTAAGTTTTTTCATATAGCTAATTATAGAGAGAATATTTCTTTGTTTAAAGACTGGTAAATGTAGAGTTAGTCAATGGTCCGGCTGATGATCTCAAAATGAGACAGCTGTTAGCTTTATAACAGTTGTTATGACCATTAACAGCCCAGTTCTTGTTTGATACGCTATTACCCGCTTAAATACGCATAAAGCGGAACAACCTATGCATTTGTTACTCTTGAATATTCTTATTTAAGGAGAACACAAATGACACAGAGATTTAAAAAAGGCTTACTTCTAGGTTTAGCACAGATCTCTTTTGTGACTTCAGCGTTTGCTTACGACGCCATTAACTTAAATATTCAAGCTAACGACTTAGCTCATTATAAAGACCTGGCTGAAAAGTATGAGTTTGCTCCCGGCCAATTACAATTAAATCGTGAAACTACTGTAAACTTTGAAGCTCTTGAAACTCGTGGACAAGGCTCTATCGCCTACTCTCGTAGAAACTTCGGTATTAAACTAGAAGCGCCTATTCGCGTAGGACGTGTTCAATCTAAAAAATTAGACTTCTTAAGTATGTCAGCTGATGCTGGTTATATCTCTACCCGCTTAGGATTATTAACAGCTGAAGCCTTAGAAATCGGTGCACCGTTACCAACAGCTTATTTCGAACTATTTTTAAATGGTAAATCAAATGGCCTGTACCTCGCTGTTGAAAAACCAAAATCAGCGATGAATAAAAGCCCCTACGTGGTTCGCCGTGGCTATAAATCACGTTTTGACCACGATGGCGCCGAAATTTCTAAAAAACTAACTGCGGTTCAAGCTGAAGAAATCAAAGCTGTAGCCGACTCTATTTATACAGACATCGCGACTAAAACCGGCGAAACGCTGTTTAATTCATTAAAAAGCAAAATGGATATCGATGCTTACATGCGCTGGATGGCGATGAATTCACTTTACACAAATGGTGACTTTCCAGATGAGATCTTTTTCTTTGTAGATACCGAGATGTTTAAACAAGGTAAAATCTACTTCCGCGTAACCCCGTGGGATACAGATGATTTATTTAAAGCTATGCACAATGTATCGATTAACTCAACAGAAGCAGCCAAACCAGAAAACGCTAAATCCATCTTATATAGTTATGAAGATAAATTAGACCGTTCATTTTCGCCGGTAAATACCTATATGTATGAACAGTTCAAAGCCACAACTCGTGCGGTCATCACCAGACTAAACTCAGATGTAACTGATGGCATGTTAAGACATATCTACTCAGAACTTCAAGAGTATTTAACAAACCAAAACGTAATTACAATGAGCGGAAAAGATTCGGGCCGTAAAGGTGCTCTGTACACAAAATCAGAAGTTGAAAGTATTTTTTTAAAACGTAAAAAACAAATTGATGAGCGTCGTGCCATCCTATTAGAAAGAGTTAAATAATATGAAACACTTAATTTTAACTTTAGGATTATTAGCCAGCGTTAATGTTTTCGCAGCCCCTAACAAATACTGCCTTGATGACGGCAAACAAGATGGCGCTGATTTCTTAGCTTTAGTCAGCAAAGAAGAAGGCCATAAATTAAAACGCTCTTACGCACCCACTGATTTAGTTTCCGTACCGCAAGACTTAATCTGGAATAAATCAGGTTCAAATGAAAAACTTCGCAAAGAAGTCTTAGAAGCTTTTATCGCCATGACAACGGCGGCGAAATCTTCTGATGTAACTATTAAAATCTATTCAGGCTATAGAAGCTTTGACCAACAATGTTCAACTTATGCGAGCAAATTTCCTAAATTTAAAGACAAATTCAAAACTGAAGAAGAACTGACTCAATACGTTCAAAGTATCAGCGCCGTTCCAGGACGCAGCGAACACCAATTAGGTGCTACGTTTGATTTAGTTTACCCAAGCTTAGGCCCCACATTATCTTATCCAGATATTAAAGAGCGCTGCCCGCAGAATAAATGTAAAGAGTACGAATGGCTTTTAAACAACGCACATAATTTTGGAATGGCCATGAGCTACCCGCGCTATTCAAAAGATTTAAAAGTAGAATCTAATCCAGTGACTCAATATAACTTTGAACCATGGCACTGGCGTTATGTCGGCGTTCAATCAGCGACTGAAATTTATAAAATTTCACAAGACATCGGCCGCCGCTTATCTGTTCTAGAATATGCTAAATTAAAAAAAGGCCTCTTATCTTACGAAAATTTACAAAACCCAGAAGGTTATTTAAATAACCGCACCCCACAGTCTGAGGTTACGCAAGAACTAGTTATCGGCATGGGTGGCGACGTAAGTCTTTCTCGTCCTGGTTCAGACAAACTTGATTCTACAGGCAGCACATTCACGAACTTTCAAACATGGGAACAAATGACTGTTGGTCTTAAAAAAATGACGGCGGGCAATGATTTAAACTTTATGAATCTTGAAAGTGTTGTTTCATCAAAAACAAACGCTGAAATGCCTATTATCGAAGGTAAAAAATGGCCACAAAAAACTCACCCGGCTGGGGTTGAGTATTTAGTGAATAAAGTAGGCTTTAACATGATCTCTTCAGCAAACAACCACGCTTATGATTACGATCAACTAGGTATCGAAGAAACTTTAGCTAACTTAAAAGATATTCAATCTCGTGCTGGCCACCAAGTGTATTTATCTGGTCTTGGTCGTTTAGAAGAAACAGTTAATCCTGTGATAATTGAAAAAAATGGTTTACGTATCGCTTACGTGGCTGTTGGTATGAAAGGCGACGATCGCCCTCACTGGGAAAAATCTTGGCAGCCGACTCAAACTACGAATGGTATGTTATCAGTGCGCCTTTGCAAAAACGGTAACGTTGAAAAAGCGATGATTCCATGCCCTGAGTACGCTGATTTAAAATTAATTTTAGAAAACTTAAAAAATACGGCAGCTGATCTTCGTATCGTATCTATCCATGAAGGTATGGAGTTATCAGTTTACACGAAAAATGGTTCTAAACCTGACGACGATACCACTCAAACTGAAGACGGTAAACAACGTCAACGTTCTGAGAACAGAAATATCGAAGCTAAAATGGCTTTAATTAAAAGTTATGGCATTGATTTAGTGATCGGTCACCATACACACAATGTTCGTCCGGTTGAATTCAACCAAAAATCTTTCGTAGCTTATAGCTTAGGTAATTTATTATTCTTAGGTGGTAAGAACTATAGTTCTAATAAATTTCCATTGTGGAATCGTTTTGGTTTATTTGTTAAAAATTACTACTCATTCACAAACGGTCATATGATGTTAGCCGCTTCACAAATTATTCCGACAAAAAACAGTCATATCAGCCCTACTTACTGGGATGCAGCAACGGCTAACCAATATGTGGATTTTTTAAATGCCGCTAGTAAAAAATCTTTAGGTGAAAATGCAGTTGAATATAAATCGTTAAATGATGGTACTGCTGTATTCTGTGTACCAGGTGTTGAAAAAGGCGAACGCGCCGCTCGAATCTGCGGCGCTCAATAATTTACTTCTTTTTAGAAAATGCGGCTCGTAATGTTTTTTCAAAAATATACGAGTCGTAAACTTTACCTTCGATATGCGTTTCAGCCACAATCTTATAACCACGGCGTTTGTACCACTCTACCAAGTGGGTTGCAGGCCGTGCTGTATTTAACTGAATGGCTTCATATTTTTCATCGTTAGCTAACTGTTCACAAAAATCCATAATAATTGAGCCAAGCCCCGAACGTTTAAGCTTTGGAGAAATCGCAAATTGCTCTAAGTAAGCCGAATTTTTTCCAGTAATTTCGTTTCTTGGGTAATATAAAATCGTACCGACGATTTCTTTACCCGATAACAAAACAAAAGTGCGGCCCTTCGCCATGCGCTTACGTGTTTCTTCTTCATCTTGATAAGAGGCTGTGTAGTTTAACCCCATATCAGCTAGCTCTTTGTAAGATTCATTTAAAAGTGTGCGAATCTGAGGAACATCACTGTCAGAGGCTAAGCGGAACATGTAGTGCTGATTATTGTGATTAATATTAAAGTTCATTAGAAAGAGTATCCTACTTGTAGTTTTAGTAATGTAATACGCGGAACCCAGCGAATGAGTTTTGCTACTGTATCAACAGTGTCTTTACTGTCTTCATCTGTAGAGTAGTCGCTGTATTTATTATTGTATTTTGTTGTAAATACCGGTTGTGCCCAAGAAACCCAGTCAACACCCACCATCCAACGATTAGCAAAAATCCAACGGTTTCCGATACCGACATAAAAACCTAACGAATCAATTTGCATTAAATCAACATCAGGAATATTTGTTGCTATATATGCCAAGTATTTACTGCCGATATGCACTTTAAATCTATTGTAGCTTAAACCGTAACTTAAATTGAAAGTTTCAGTTCCGAAATAATTACGGCGAATCACTGATAAACGTTCGTCAGTCATTTCACCGATATCATCAACTAAAAAAGGAACTGAAACACTGCTTTTTAAATATTCTAATTCCCACGTGTAATCAGCATTGCTCACTATACCTAAAGTTAAGCCAAACTTACTTGGTAAAATAAGATCAACGGGCGCAAAATTTCCGATCGCAAAATAATTAGAGTTACTTCGAACCAAGCGGCTGTGGCTTAGTGCTTGAACCACTTGCTCTTTTCCTTCTTTGAAAACTTCGACAATTTTTTCTTGGGTGTTTGCAAAAGCGCCTGATGAAAAGGCTAATAAGAAAATAAAAATACTTTTTAACATAGCCTAGATTTCTAACACTGAAGAAATCAAATAGCTAGCGAAGACCTTCTTCTGACCATGCTCCAAGCAGGCTAAATAGACTATAACGCGACGGCTGCTCGTGGATTACGATATAACTTGGTTCTAAAGCTTCAATAACAGGTTTTGGAGCATCACAGTTTAAGCGGTCTCCGGTTTTAAGCACGTAGTCGCGCTCGTCGCCAGTGAATGTAACCCATACCATACCGCTACCGATAACGATCTGAGAGTTAGCTTTGACTTCGATCAAGTCACCTTTTTTAAGAAAGATTTGTTTTTTAGTAGTGAGATCCATACAGCTAGTATAAGATATTTAAGTAATGAGTACAGATGCACCTAAAATGAATTGTAACCAGTACAGTTTAGGTCTTAAGTTGGAGGTTCCAAAATGGCACGCTCACCTATTTTACGCAAATCAGATGTATCGCTTTATAACCAGGTTGAAGGCTTAATCAAAAACTGGATTACCGACGGCACACTCTTAGCCGGAAGTCGCATTCCCTCTGTACGCGCTATGAGTAAAAAATTAAGCGTAAGTATTTCGACAGTTAATCAAGCGTATGCTCTACTCGAAGCCCAAGGCCATATTGAAGCTAAACCACAATCAGGTTACTTCGTAAAAAGATTAACGACAGTGAACACTCCCGCTTTTAAATCGAAAGCCATGCCTACTCCACGCTTTGTCAAAGACAGCTCTAGAAATTTAGATATTATTCATTCTTGCAGTAATGAAAAATTAGTTCCATTAGGTGGAGCGGTTATTCACACCTCACTTTTACCGACCATGAGTTTACAGAAGTCTTTGTTAAAAGTGATGCGCCAAGATCCGGTCAAAGCGATGCGCTACGCACCCCTCGGTGGAATCTACGAATTAAGAAAAGAGATTTCAAAACGCACATTTGATGCAGGCTACGTAGTTGATCCAGAACAAGTTATTATCACGAATGGTTGCACTGAAGCATTAAACCTAGCTTTAAAATCCTGCACAAGCCCAGGTGATATTGTGGCTGTTGAAAGCCCCACGTTTCACGGAATTTTGCGTTTAATCGAAGATCAAGGTTTAAAACTCTTAGACCTTCCGGCGACTTCAGATAAGGGTATTGATCTAGACGCTTTCACTGAAAAAGCTTCTAAATTTAAAATTAAAGCCGCCCTCGTTACGCCAAATTTTTTAAATCCTATCGGCAGTTTAATGAGTGATGAAAACAAAGAAAAGTTCGTGCAACTTTGTTACAAACACAACATCACGATTATCGAAGATGATATTTACGGCGAACTTTACTTCACACCAACCCGCCCGTTAACTTTAAAATCTTTTGATAAACAGGATAAAAACTATCTTTGTTCTTCATTTTCAAAAACTTTATCGGCTGGTTATCGTATCGGTTGGGTTATCCCGCCCGAATCTGAAAAAGAAAAAGTTTTACTTTTCAAATCAACAAACACCTCAAGCACTAACGCCGCCTTACAAATGACGATTGCTGACCATTTAGCAAACCATTCTTACGAACGCCATTTACGCAAACTTCGCCAAACCATTGAAAAGAATTTCGCGCTCATCACAGCAACGATTCAAAAAAATTTTCCCGAAGACATTAAAATCACACACCCCAGAGGGGGCTGTTTAATTTGGATTGAGTTTGCACCAAGCACGAACACACTTGATCTTTTTGAAAAAGCTTTAAAGAAAAACATCAGTGTTGTTCCGGGCTGCGCTTTCTCAAGCACAGGAAAATATATGAACTGTCTTCGCATCAATGCCGGTGTCGCTTGGAGTTCTGAAATCGAAAAAGCGCTGATCGAAATCGGAAATCTTGCAAAAACTTGCTAGAGCAGATGAATTAGTTTTTGCAGTTCGGAGCTTCTGGATCTTTTTTGCAGATATAGGCTTTTAATTCGTCGAATTCTTTAACTTTAGTTTTTAATTCAGCGTTTTCGGCCTTAAGTGAAGCGATCTCACGCTCAACGCCAGTTATTTTGTGATAAAGTGTTTTAACAGCCTCTACCAGCGGAGCCACCAGATGTGAGTAATTCACTGATTTCATGCCTTGTTTATCAGTCTCTACAAGCTCAGGATAAATTTCTTCAAGTTGTTGCGCGATAAAACCAATTTGTTTTTTCGGCGATCTTTCTTTATCGATCCAGTTATAGCTTACGCCTTCAATCTGCAAGATTTTCTCTAAACTAAAATCAAGCGGCACAATATTTTTCTTTAATCGTGCATCTGAAGAATCAGTGATACCAAAACCACGAATAGTTCCATTCACATCAAGTTTGTAACTTGGTGTTGTTGTACCGATACCGTTATTTCCATCAAGAGCAAAATGCATACGAACAGCGTTATTTCCATAAACCTGCAATACACCATCCGACACCCAGTTTAGACCGGTATCGTTATCACCAATCGCCAAACTGATAGATGGAGTTACTGATCCCCAACCTGAGTTTGAATACACGTACGCTTTACCTTCCATAAACGTATTACCACCGCGCACTTCCAATTTGCTCGCCGGCGTTGTTGTTCCAATACCTACGTTTCCGGTAGAATCAATTCTTACTCTTTCAGCTCCCTGAGTATAAAAGGTTTTGTAACCATATGCTTGATAAAATCGATTTTCATCTGTGCTTGCACCAGCCGTTTCAGTGGCATGGGAAATATAAGCACGAAGCGAATTGTCCGAAGCTCTCCATTCATATTGAGGAGACGCATTTCCTATCGAGTTAAGCGCTGCATTTCCACCCTGTACAACCAACTTTTGCTGTGGATTTGTGACTCCGATACCAACATTAAGCCCACTTAAATTCAATAATGCTGACGAAGATGTTGTTCCTAGGCGTAAAGAATTATCTGCAGGCACTGAAATTCTGGCATCGTAATCCGCATTACCACCGCGGCTAAAATCAATATGAGGAGTTCCGCCAGTTTGAGTTAGCTGAATTTGGTAATCGTTACCAAGACTTTTTCCTAAGAAAATACCTTCTGACGGAGAATTTGTTTGTGAAACTGCTGTTACGATATGAAGAGAACCTTGTGGTGTAGCTGTACCGATACCCACATTACCATTAAACGCAACGTTGTCTGAGTTATAACGATATTTAAAAACTTCGTAATCAACACCGTTATCACGACGAAAGAAAACAACATCATCAGCATTACCCAGCATACTCGGCGAATCATCACCATTATACAACATGCCGGCACCGTAAGCTGTTGATTGTCCGACATAGAGCATTCCCGATCCCTGAGCTGAGCCCGTCGCTGCAATACTGGCAACATTATTATCTGGCGCAAAAACATGTAAATTAGCTCCAGGAGCCGTCGTACCGACACCGACACTGCCCTTGAGTGCAGTTGTAGCGATCGAGTCATTTCCTAGTACGACAGTGTTAGAGCCAAGTCCGACTGCATTGTAGCCGATGACAACTTCATTGGTGTCACCGTTTGCAAGAGCCTTTGTGCCTGCACCAAGATAAAGGGAATTTGAGCTTGTGGCATTTGATGTAACGCCATCGGCGATGTATTTGCCAGCGTTGTAGCCCAGAGCGGAGTTCAGAGAGCCTGTAGTATTGCCGTGAAGAGCGGAAGTACCTACGGCTGAGTTCTGGCCACCATTAGAATTGTTGTACAAGGCTTGAAATCCGAAAGCGGAGTTCTGTAGACCGGTCGTATTCAAGTAAAGAGTTTCAAAACCCATAGCTGAGTTGGATCCACCACTCGAGTTGGCGTAAAGAGATGTGCGACCCACCGCCGTATTATAAGAACCAGTCGTATTATTGGTAAGTGCCAAAGCACCAAAAGCAGAGTTGTAACCACCAGTGGTCACACTATCGAGAGTTTGATAACCGACTGCACTATTCATTAATCCTGTGCCTACCAAATTACCAGCACCCCCCAAATAATAGTTGTTGAGAGCGGTTTGCGCTTGAGCGATGATTGCACCATTTAATCTATACACCGATCCAGAAGTCACATTCAGATCGCCGGCGATGTCTAGTTTATAACCGGGAGTTGTCGTACCAATCCCAAGATCTCCCGAGGAGTTCAGAGTCATTACTTGACTCACGACTCCCGATCCGACCCAAAAGCTATGGGAATTTCCGCGATATCGCATTTCACGAAATCCTGTTCCTGTAGTTTCAGCACCAATGTAACCCACATTGCTTGCGGTATCGTACCCTAAAAGCAATTTACTTGTAATGGCGCCAATCCCACCGGTCGACCAAGCTGCGCCATTAGAAATGATGGCATTTCCAGCCACATCTAATTGTGAATTTGGTGTTATGGTTCCGACACCTACAGCCGTTTGTGTCACTCGCATCATTTCAACATTGTTTGTAAAAATTGAAACGATACCATTTGCCCCACCTGAACCCGGTGAAAATAAACCGGTATCACCGTCTGCGCCAAAGGCATAGCCGTTAGTTGAAGAATCATTTGCATTTGGTATACCTTGGTTTGCTCGATAACCTGTGGCTTTTATTTGTGACGATGAACTTACAACGCCCGCCACGTTTAAATCGCCAGCGATACCAACACCACCTTTAACAACTAATGCTCCTGTATTAGATGATGTTGAAGCCGTTGTCGAAGATACAATAACTGACCCCACAGGAGTTAATGAAATATTTCCGGTCGAAGTTAATTGGTTCACATAATCATATGTACCATCAAGCGAACCTGTCGCAATAAACCGGCGAACACCGCTTCCATCAGTTAAATAAAACTCAGACCCATCGTACTCCATTGTGCCCGATTGCGGTGATGCTAATAACGTACCTGATGTAAACTTTAATGGCGCATTTGCTGCTGTACCAGCTGCTAAATGAAATTTCGCTGTAGGATTTGAAACTCCAATGCCGATATTGCCCGTAGAAACAGTTGAACCCGTTCCATCAAGGCCATTACCAAAAATTAAGTTTCCGATATTTAATGTTCCTGATGAAGTGGCCGCTACAGTATTAACATTATTACCGATCACGATATTATTTGGACCCGTTGTTAAGTTACCTGCGGCATTTGCACCGATCACGATATTGTTATTTGCACCAGTTGAAATATTTGAAGCTGCATTATAACCAATAATCACAGTACTACTTACATCTGAATTGTTCGATGGACCATCTCCGGCCCATGCTCCTAAATAAACGTTTCGATGACCCGTTTTATTAGCGCGTCCGGCTGCTAAACCGACACCTACGTTATTAGTTCCGGATGTATTAGCACCTAGAGCCACCATACCCACAGCGCTATTGTAATATCCGGTTGTATTACTATTAAGTGCAGCGCCACCGACTGCGGTATTTTCGACACCCGTGGTGTTGGCCCACATGGCTTCAGCACCAATGGCTGTATTAAATTGCCCTGTTGTATTTGCGGCTAACGCATACCAACCGAAAGCTGCATTTTCATAACTTGTTACAGAAGCTTCAAGCGTTGCATAACCAAAAGCTGTATTTTGACCGCCACTTTGATTGGCTGCCATTGAATTTACACCAAACGCGGTACTTTCTGCCGTATTTGAATCTTCAACTAATGGACGCGAAGTTCCTGAACCAACAAATAACCCGCCATTGCCCGTGTATACATGAACGATATCATTTAAAGTCACTTGCGATCCACTGATCACACGACCTTTACCATCAACAGTTACTTTTGTGTATTGAGTACCACTTGTAACCCCTGATCCAACGGCAGGTAAGCTTGCAGCCGATAAGGTTCCTGAAGTGGCTGTTGAGCTTAAGTCTATATAATTTAAAGTAGCTAATCCACCTAAACCTAAATTCGCGCGAGCCACTGTTGCCGAAGCTAAATCAGATAAGTCATTCGCTTTCACCAAATAAGTTCCAGAAACTGAAGAATTTAATGGTGTATAACCTAAAGCTGAAATCACAGAGGCCGATGTGGCACTCACTTTATTTGTAAAAGTTAAATAATCTGCATTTGATAAAAGACCTGCCGTCACTGAACCAGAAGCTGCTAACGGAATATTAAATGTGTGCACACCGTTAGCTGATGAGATATTAAAAACTGTTCCCGTAATTCCAGTGGCAAAAGTTTGCGAACCAGAAGTAGAACCATTTATCGACGTGATTCCCGCGCCAGCTACGCCAAACGGTAACCAAGCCGACCCATTACAGTATTCAACGCTTCCAGTATTATATCGTAAAGTACCCGCAAAACTTACAGCACAAGTAGCTGCTTCCATGCTGATACGAATACCACCGGCCACATCTAATTTAGTTGTTGGCGCAGAAGTACCAATACCAACTGCCCCTGAAGAGGTAATTCGCATACGTTCGTAAGAGCTCGTACCTAAAATTAAATGATTCTGTTTATATGTTCCTATAGCTAAATCACGCGCAGTAACACCAGACGCATTACTTGTAATAATCATCGAAGTCTGGCTACGCGGAAGTCCAAAAATCGTTCCCGTGTTAGACACTGAAGGTTGGGTAATAGAGATGTAATTTCCGCCAGTGTCAAAAATGGCAAGACGAAAATCCGCCGATGTACCCACATTTTTATTTTTCATTTCGATGCCAGATTGAGAATCAGCATCGGATGCAAAATTTGCGACAGAGCTAAAGCTAGCAAAAGCAGAACTGCCATAATCACCAACATCAAGAAGTGCACTTGGCGTTGCTGTACCGATACCCACATTACCTGAGTTATAAAAAATATTTGTACCTGATGTTGACCATTGTGATGATGTGATCGCTGCAAAAGATGCCGCCACTGTATTTGATAAACTTGTTACCGAATTAGTTAAACCATTTACTGTCGATGAAACTGAATACACAGCACCTGAAACAGAATTCACTGTTGAATCAAGAGAGGTAAAACTTGCACCTTGTGCCGGTGTGTAACCTAAAGCTGCAATCACACTTGATGACGTGACTGGCGTGCTGCTAGTTCCCACGGTAATACAAGAAAAACTGACGCCGTTATATTTGATCGCTTGATCTGCGGCACAACCAAGACCATTTAAAGCAGAATATTCAACAAAAGCTGTATCAGTTTTTCCGTTTAACGCCCGTGAATTATCGGCGCGTGTGGCAAACATCGCATAAGGTACAGCATTGATCGACATAGCCGGCAATGTTTGCCAACCATTACCATCGTTAAATTGCATCACGATCTTACGTGTGTCTGTCGGATTGGGATTGTAAATTCCCATAGTCTGACAGGCAAAAGAGGTGATCGAATTATCAAAAGTATTTTGAAAAGTTTGCGATGTACCACTTGTCGGAAATGTTCTGGCTCCTGATCCTAAAGGAAAAGAAATTAAACCGCCCGTGTCTGTCATATTGATTGCCGCGTAATCTTCAACGTACATTACGCAAGATCCACTTTGATCTAAAACAGTAAAACGAAAATTTACGCTAGAAGCTTGTAAAGGATAACCATCAGGCTTAACGATACGGGCCTGGTAAGTGGTTCTGCCGTTGATGGCAAAAGATGCGAGCGAGAATATAAAAATACTCAGCGAAATAAACCCTTTGAATAAAACGTCCCGCACCACATTGCTCACAGGGTACTTATCGACATTTTTGACAGTTTTCTGAAGATTTGCTGGGGTAAACAGAGCTAGACCGAGTCGAATATAACTAGCTTAGAGTGTCTCATTCTGAGAATTTTCTGTGAATTTAAAAAAAATACTCCGGAGTGGGTCTAGTCTGCGTCGTCAGGCTCATTTCGACGCACAATTGATGATCCAATCACCCAGGGATTACTCGCAGGTTCATTTCGCGCTACACGCCCTGAATTTTCAGAAGAATCAGATTTTTCGATCTCTTTTTTGTTAGCTTCGACAGATTCGACGTTTCGTTTTGGTGGTAACTCTTTTTGCGGTTGAACATTGAACGTGGGCATAACTAACCTCCGTATTTTTTAAAGCAAAGTTTGCGCCTTGAGATATCTTGCCCCGTAAATTTAGTCTTCGGGCAATTCTCCCCGCTTAATCGCGTTAACTTATTTTGGGAGTGGTTATGAGATTGCTATTTAGCATTTTGGGTGGGGATGTATGCTTAATTCAATTCAAGACTTTAATGTCAATAAATCGGTCTTATCAAAAAACAAAAAAATTAAAGCCGCTCCTGAGCTGCGCCATTTGATTCGCGAATCTGTAGCTCTTTTAGGTGAAGTGATTAAACATGAATTAGGTGCTGACGTCTTTAAGCAAATTGAAAATATTCGCGTTCAAATGACTTATCTTCGTGAAACTTCTGAAAGTGAAGCGTTTATTAAACTTAAATCTTTAAAGCGCGATTTAGAGAAAAAGAATCCCGCTCAGCGCTATCAAATCGCCCATGCTTTTACATTGATGATTCAACTCATGAATGCTGCTGAAAACGCTTACCGCAGTCACCGACTTACCATAAATAATAAATATACATTATCAGATATTCATCCCGAAAGTATCACTTACGTTTTAACCGCTCACCCCACCGAGGCAAGGTCAGCGCAAAACATATCTGTTTTTCAAGAAATTCAAAAAATCCTTATCGACGTTTTAGCAACGAATGAGCTTGAGAAGAAAATGCAGCTTAAACGTGAGCAAAGAGAAGATCTCTTTCATTATCTGGAAATCGCTTGGCGAGCGCCCGTCATGCGTAAACGTTCTCCGAAAGTTAAAGATGAAGCAGAAACACTTTATGCACAGCTTTTTAAGAATCATATTCTAACAACTTTAATGAATGCCAATGAGAGAAAAGTGAATTTACGTATTCATAGTTGGATTGGCAGCGATAAAGATGGCCACCCTGGAGTTCACGAAAAAACTCTACTGCAAAGTTTAACGATCTCTAGAAATGAAATCTTAAAACTACTCACTGAAAAGCTCTTTACAGTACGTACGACTGTAAAACTTATTGCAAACGAAGGCTTAATAAGACAAATCAACGGATTACTTATAAACGCCAAGTCACTCAGAAGCGTAAAATCAAAAGATGTAAAAAAGGTTGAAAAATTTAAACACAAAATTTTCGATCTCATCACAGTCTATGAAACAAAAATTGGAATCCCCCACCCAGAGCTTCGCACGGTAAGCCAATTACTTGAATTGTTTCCAGGTTTAGTGATTCCTATGGAGCTTCGTGAATCCTCTGATGTGATCATGATGCGCCCTAAAAGCAAAAAAGGCCTGGCTATCGATCGCATGTTAAAAACTATCGCTTCAATTTCTCAAGGTGGAGACCCACGTTGGTACGCCAGATCTTTTATTATAAGTATGGCTGAATCAGCAGTTCATGTGAAAACGGCAGCTTTAATACAAAAAAAGCATTTAGGACAGATCCTTCTTCCGGTTGTGCCGTTATTTGAAGAAGCTTTATCTCTAAAACAATCGGCAGAAATTATGGCTGAAGTTTTTAGTGATGATATTTTAAAATCAGCAATTAAAAACCTTTGGAATTCTAAAGTAGAAATTATGGTGGGCTATTCTGATTCCAGTAAAGAGGCCGGCGTTTTTCCAAGCCGGTTGGCTATTGCTAAAGCGCTTCCGCGCTTAGAAAAAGTTTGTCGTGAACATCAAGTGATACCCATCTTTTTTCATGGCTCAGGCGGAAGTGTTGACCGCGGCGGTGGAACACTTGATAACCAAACAGCCTGGTGGCCCAAAAGTGCAGTGAATAATTTCAAAGTCACTGTGCAAGGTGAAATGATTGAGCGTTGGTTAGCAAGTTCCATGATTGCTGATCGGCAATTAGAAAATATCGCCCAATGTGCAACCGACGTTTTAAAAAAGAAGTTTCATTCACCAGAAAATGCAGACTTAAAAGCTTTCGCAGATAAAATCACCCACTCTTACCGAGGCAAAATTACTGATGCTGATTTTTTACAAATCGTAAAACAGGCAACACCCTATGCTATGATGAGCTATCTAAAACTAGGATCTAGACCCGCACGCCGAACGAAAGAACTAACGGTTAAAGCTTTGCGTGCTATTCCCTGGATTTTATGCTGGATTCAAACAAGACTGCTGTTTCCAGTTTGGTGGGGCGCAGGTCTCGCGTGGGAACAATCAACACCTGAACGAAAAAAAGCCTTACTCGTAGAATTTGAACGTAACCCGGTATTTAATTCTTATGTAAAATCCCTGGAATTTACTTTAGCCAAAGTCGAACTCGCCGTTTTTAAAACTTACTTATACGAAAGTTCTCTGGCAAAAGAACTTATTCAAAAATTTTCTCAAGAAATTGAAGACGAATACGCGCGCACTGTTAAGTTTTGTAAAGCAGTCACAAAGTCGCATAAATTACTGGATTCAAAACAGTGGCTTCAAGAAAGCGTTCATTTGCGGGCTCCGATGATTCACCCGCTTAACCTTTTACAAAGTATCGCCATGAAAAATAAAGAGATCGATTTATTAAGATTAACTGTGACTGGAATTTCCAGCGGCATGATGTCCACCGGCTAAAACGCAGGTACGTCTTGTATTTGAACGCGATTTCTTGTTAGGCTTTAAGCATGAAGCAACATTTTTTTACGACAGCACTATTATCTTCGTTGATTTATCTCAGCTCTAGCTTTGCCAGCCCTACATTTATACCAAATGTGATCTATAACGAAGACACTCGCCAGGAAATTGCCCACGAAAGCCCTACTGATATTATGCAGTTTGTGCAAAAAAGAACGCTGGCTGTAGTTCACAGTGCTGACTTTCACACTCAACCAAGCGGTGATATTATCTTCCTACCAAGACATTACGGGCGTGCTTTTAAACTGTGTGAAGATGAACGTTTTTATAATCAACCATCACTGGCAAAATGCACAGCTTCTGTGATCGGTAAAGATTTAGTGCTGACCGCAGGTCACTGCGTCTCTGAATCGGGCTGCCAATTTGCCCGTTTTCTTTCTGATTTTGTGTTAGGTGAAAACGGTGAAAATCCGATTCGCACAACGGCTGATAATATTTATCGCTGTAAAAAAATTATTTATGAAAACGATAGTCCAGAATCAGATATGGCTATCGTTCAATTAGATCGTGAATTTCTGCATTCACCTCTGACGTTAGCTGAACAGCCGTTAACTTTACAGGATGAGATTTTAGCTGTGGGCTACCCGAGTGGATTACCTATGAAAAGTTCTGGCCTTGGACCAATTCGTAAATTTAACGGTAACCTTATTACGGCTGAATTAGAAACATTCGGTGGCAACTCTGGCTCACCGATTTTTAAGAAAAATTCCAGTGCGATTGAGGGGATTCTCGTAGCTGGCGAAACAGATTTCGTGCTTTCTGAAAATAATAAATGTTACAAAACTAATATCTGCACCAGCACAACATGCTCAGGCGAAGATATCACTTCCGCACAATTTATTCGCTCGGTTTTAAACCGTAAACTCTTCGCACAAGATCACGATCCCCTTTAGTTAAATTTTTTGAAGTTCCCATGGTGTTGGTGTATTTTTCATAACCTGGGCGAGGCACCATAATCGGCTGGCCATTTACGCTGTAGGCGGCATTCCAATAGTGCATAATCGACATAAAATCATAGGGTGTGCTTTTATCAAGTGGTCCAAATGATAGTTTTTCGTAAGCAAAAGCATATTCGCCAGCATTAGCTAAGTTAACTTTTAAATATTTATCACGGTCAGGTCTTTGGTGCTCATGCATAAAACCCAACACGTGCCCCAGCTCATGAATAAGTTTTGTTTTTTCCCAACACCAATCAAATGAAAAATTAAACTCACGTCGGCCAGATCCAGAACCCACATCGGTCCAACAGCGGCTATTTTTATCAGTCACAAAAAGATAATTGGCGTCAGTAGATTTTCTTAAACGGCAATGCACATTTGCGGCATCTGACCAAACTTTGCAAGCGGCCATAAAGCGACTTCGATAATCTTTTGAAATCGTTTTATCAAACTCCACGGGAACGATCCCGTTTTGCCACGGCTGACTTTCATAAGTGTAAAAACCAGAAGCCATTTCTGTTGTTATCTGGCGTTGATTTAAACGGTAATCCTCAAAAGAGTGAAACAATTCTTGCGAATAGGCCATCTGAGAAAAAAACAGGATCAATACGATTTTCATCATGCGTTTATGCTAGCAAGCGATGTGCTCATGTAAATTAAAAAATGGAGGAAATAAAGAATTTGGAGGTGACGGAGGGACTTGAACCCCCGTAACAGCTTTTGCAGAGCCGTGCCTAACCCCTCGGCCACGTCACCAATCGAAAGGTAAGAAACAATTTAACTCTAGTTCATTCCCTTTTCAAGCTGCAAAAAGCCCTTTACCGTCCAAGATTCACTCTTTTTTAGGTGTTTACCGATTATTTGAGGGGCTTGATCTTCGATGGCAAAAATTTGTGCAACCTTAACTAAGGCTTGTTGACGTCGACCTGATAGCTCGGAATAGGTCGAATCTAACATCTCTAGATCGATTTGGGGCTTATTGTTTTGTGCTAAAACTTTCCAATTTTCGATACGGCTTAAGATTGCATGCCCTGAATGTGTTCTTTGCGGTCGTTTTAATTTATGAAAATACATCAAACCAAAACGATCAGCTAACGGACCACTTAAGCGGTCTAAATAACTTTTGCATTTTGAAGCGCCAAAACGACAGCCCGAAAAATCATAACCAGGAATCCATTTTCCGCACGGACAAAAGTTACTTGTGGCTATTACTTGAAACGAAGGTTTAACTTCTTTGACCCGCCCTGCTCTGGCAATTCGCAAAACTTCACCAGTCATCGGCTCGCGCAGTGATTCTAAAATCTGCGAATGAAATTCCAAAAGTTCATCTAAAAGCAGCACTCCATTTTCAGCCTTTTCTATTTCACCTTCTGAAAGTTCAGCTCCGCCACCTAAAAAAGCGCCTGCGGTTAACGAATGATGTGGCGCTATAAATGGAAACCAATCATCATGCGTGGGTGTTTCATCGGATGAATAAAAACTTATAAACCTTTTCGCTAAAAATGATTTTCCAGCCCCGGCTTGGCCAGCTAACAAAGTATGAAGACCACTTGTGGCCATCAAAAAAATTAATTCAGCCTCTTCTTCTGAGAAGTTTTGCTTAAGTCCAATTTCAGGTCTTCGCAAAATAGTTTTAGAATGCTGATTTCTTGAAATTAGAACTTCTGAATTTAAATCCATAAGCCTTGAAAACTGATGACTTTCGTGTAGAGTATTTCCCGTTAACACCAAGTCATTATTCATGTTTTTAAAATACTTTAAATCTTCAGGCTCACGAACGCCGCCGTTTAAATCAAGCTCACCATAGATCAAATGTTTTTGTGTTTCTTCACATAAAATTTTTTGCCCCGTTAAATGAAGGATTCCCAAAGCCACCGCTAACTCTAAACCTAACGATGATTTTTTAAGAGAACTGGGCCTGATATTAACGATCACCTGTTGTGATAGCGGAAATTTAAAGCCCGAGGATTTCATCGCAGCTTTAATACGAAAAAAACTTTCTTTAATGACTTTATCAGGAAGACCTAAAAAATGAATCTGCGGAATACCCGGAATCAGTTCAATTTCAACAATGGCCGGAACCAAGCGGTTTTGATTTTCGATAAGTGTTTTTAAAATCATAAAGCCCAGGCTTTGCAAGGCCTGGGCTTTATATTTATAAGTTTAATTTTGTGCTGAACTTAAAACGATTTCGGATTTCGGATTATTAAATCGCGATGTCTTTAAGTTTAGACATGGGGTGATGTTCATCAACTGCTTTAGTTGTCGTAGCCGTAGAGACCGCCGTGTAAACTTGGGTTGTTTGGATACTTGCGTGTCCTAAAAGCATTTGGATAGAACGAAGATCTGCGCCACCTTCTAAAAGTGCAGTCGCACAGCCATGTCTGAATCTGTGCGGGTGCACTGGCTCTTCAAAACCAGCTTTTGCTGACCAAGACGCTAACCATCTCCATACATCGATGCGCGATGGACGGTGTCCACGGTCATTAAGCAATAAAGAGTTTTGTCCTGATTCATCGTAAGCTAATAAATGACGAGAATGTTTTAGATATTTATCTAAAGCTTCAAATAAAGTCTCAGTTAAAGGAATTAATCTTTCCTTTCTGCCTTTACCTAAAACTTTCACCCAACGTTCAGTGGCTGAAAAATCTGATAAGTTTAAAGAAATTAATTCTGAAACGCGGCAGCCTAAGCCATATAAAAACAATAGCGTTAATTGGTTACGGTATTTTTTCGCCGGATCAGCCACTTCGCATGAAGCAAATAGCTTTTCAAATTCTTGAAACGTGATTGCTTTAGGTAAAGATGATTTCACTTTCGGCGGACGAAGTTCGCGCAATTCTTCTGATTTAATCCCGCGAGATTCGCAGAACTTGAAGTAAGTACGTAAAGAAGAGATCACACGCGCTTGTGAGCGAGTTGATAACCCTTCATCTTTCATGAAATCGTAGAATTCAGCTAAGCGTGTGCTTTTTTGTAGAAAAGCTTTGTATAATTCCAAATCTCTTCTGTAGGCCATCACAGTATTTAGTGAACGCCCTCTTACATGTTGCAAATCATCGAAGAACTCAATCCAAAGAGGTAGTAAATTCATATATATAATTTGAAACGTGATTCTAAAATTAAGCAAGACTTTTGTTTGGGATAAAAATAACAAGGGCGACAGTGTGATGGCTCTTCACAAAGTCGCCCTTTAAATAAAACAATTCCTGTAAAATCTTTTACGATCTTAAATCTTAATAAATTACTTTAACTATTTTGTGTGAGGCGCTTGTTAGTCGACTAAAACGTCGCCGTAACAGTTGTATCCGTTGGCGCTTTCAATCACGATTCTACCGAAGATTCGGCCATATTGCGGAATTTCCGTCCACAGATTGCCCATTTGATTGTAGGGTTTTGCCGAAACTTGAGCGTTACGAATTGAAAGAATCATGCTTGCGGGACCGACTGCTTGAATTCTTACATTCTGCACAATAGCATTTGTCCACACACCTGTTTGAACAGTCGATAAAGTGTATGTTCCCGCTGGAACTAAACATCCACCTAAATATTGACCCATAGTTACTGATAAAGATCCATTCACAGCCACGGGGCCGACATAGTTAATTACCGGAGATCCGTAGTTTAAGTTATTATAGTAAGGTGCTGCAACACCTGATGAGCTTAGAAAGCTTAGGTTAAAAAACAGCGTTTGATTCGTGTCTTTAGATTCTGATCTGAAAAACTCAGAACCGCCAATTCCGTTTTGATAAACCGGAAGATTTGCTTGGTTGTTTTTGTTTTTATTTTCGCAGGCAATTACAAAAGCTGTAGCAATCGTAACTGCTGTTAGTGTCATTAGTTTAGTGAAAGTTTTCATAAAATCCTCGTTTGGGGGTCTCAAAGTTTCTATAAAGTTCTTAGTTAATGTTGAAAGCGTCGTTTACTACTACATCAGAGAAAGTGCCTAGTAATTCGTAACCAGCTTCAGCGCCTGGGAACAAGCCACACTTAGTTTGGATTACGTTTGAACGGCAATCATATGGACCCATGTAAGTAAACCAACAAGCACGGTATGGAGAGTGTTGCGCAGAAGTTACCGCGAAGTTTTTAAAGTAAACATAACCTTTATACTTGCTACCAGCTACAGGTTCAGCATCATTACCGCCAGCAGTAGTTGATTGCGGAACTAAAGTGATCGTGATCGCACCGTATTGGTCTTCGAAAAAACCTGTGAATACAGTTTGATTATTGTAGTTAAACCAGTAGTTATAGTTAGATTCTAAAGTACCGTTATCGTACATACCTTTAAATGATTGATTCA
>JAMPXC010000049.1 GCA_023701385.1 Pseudobdellovibrio sp. | reverse complement strand
TTTTCCTAAATAAAATCTAACCTACAGGAAAATTCCGTGGCTTGACCTGTTACTTGAATACAGTTTAGCAACAAGGGTTCATTTAATAAAGCATTATTGTCAAAAACCTGTTAAGTTTTCTACACAGAGTTTTGTTGAAATCTCGGCTCTCAAAATGCTCAATGTTTCCGCAAACTTACCGCAGGACGCATTTAATTCGATTACGCCGGAAACAGATATGAAATTATGTCAAAACTAGACCTTTGACGGGAAAATCTCACGTTGAGTCACATCTTAACAGAGCAAATATTATGTTAAGAACTCAAAAATCACCCTCCTTTTTCGGGAGGGTCTCTTAACAACAAAAAGTAGCAAATCAGAGTTTAAAAAACTAAGTAAACTAAATTTGTTTAACATTTTTTTAATGTCAAAGAGTAATTAAATAGATTCGTATTTATATTATTACTGACACAAAAAATGACACAAATCTAGACCACGAATATTTCTGAAGAAGAGAAAAGACAAAAAAAGCAGGATGCTATTTTTGCGCGTAGGCCAGAGGCCGGCAGCCCCGGAGCCGTAAGGCGGAGGGGTTTTGGGTAGGAGCCCAAACCAAAAAAACCCACTCTTTCGAGTGGGTTTTGAGAAAACCATCTTTGGAATGTCTTTCTGTATTGAGTATACTCGTAACGATTAACGTTTTGAGTATTGACCTCTACGACGAGCACCACGGATACCGTATTTTTTACGCTCAACCATACGAGGGTCACGAGTAACGAAGCCAGCTTTTTTAAGCTCGCCTTTGAATTCAGGATTGAAAGCGATTAATGCACGAGTAACACCGTGACGGATAGCACCCGCTTGACCAGATTCACCACCACCAGAAACCATAACGCGTAAATCAAATTTACCTGCTTGGCCTAATAGTTCGATTGGTTGCATGATAACCATACGAGATTGTAAACGAGTTAAATAGTTATCAGACGTTTTACCGTTGATAGTTACTTTGCCTTTACCTGGTTTTAAGTAAACACGAGCTGAACTCGTTTTTCTTCTTCCAGTTGCGTAAAATAATTTTTCAGCTGCTGCCATATTCATTTACCTTCTTATTTGTTCTTAACTTTTACAGTGTAAGCTTGAGGTTTTTGAGCAGCATGAGGATGCTCAGCACCTGGGTATACTTTTAATTTTGTAATTAATGTTTTTGAAAGTTTGTTAACTGGTAACATACCTTTTACTGCGTCTTCGATGATGAACTGAGAGTTATCTTGTCTCATGATTTCTGCAGATTTTTCTTTTAAAGAACCGAAAAAGCGAGAGTGTCTGTAGTACTTTTTTGTGTTCCATTTGTTACCTGTCATTTCGATTTTGTCAGAGTTAATAACAACAACAAAACCACCAGCGTCTTGATTTGGTGTGAATGTAGGTAAGTTTTTACCACGTAGGATGTTCGCTACGTGAGTCGCTAAGCGACCTAATCTTAAACCAGATGCGTCTACGATGAACCATTGACGATCAGTTTCTTCAGTTTTTGCGTTCCAAGTTTTCATTTTTTCTCCAAAGATAGAATGAGTGTTTTAAAGTTGACGGCACCTGTTGTCAAGGTCTTGGGGATAGAAAACTCGCATTAAATATAGTCCCCGGGCTTCAGCTGGTGGACCGGCCTTGCGACGGTCCTGCGCCATGAGGATTTCCTGCATAGTTTCTGGCTTCCAATCCTTGCGAAATGCCAATAATTGCGTTCCCACGATATTTCTGACCATTTGTTTCAGGAATCCAGAGCCTGTGATTGTAAATTGTGCAACCTTAGGATTGCGCCAATTCCAGTGCGCAGAATGGATAGTTCTGACCGTATGAGCCACCTCAGTGCCCACAGATTGGAAGCTTTTGAAGTCATGTTCGCCAATAAAGTACTTCGAACACTCATTTAAATAGTCTAAATCCATCGGCTTTCGCATCCAACTCATAGTACGAGCATTGATCGCACTCGGTTGTGGTTGGTTTAAAATTAAATAGCGGTAAGTTTTTTTCTCAGCTGAAATCGTCGAGTGAAAATCATCAGGCGCAAGCCACGCCTGTTTTACAACTATAGATTGAGGAAGTTTATGCTCAACCGCACGAGCTAAATTAAAGTTTTGCAACTTCTCTTCTGACCAAGTTGTATCGAAGTGACAAACTTGATTAAGAGCGTGAACACCAGCATCAGTTCTGCCGGAAGCATTCAAGTAAACCTCATGGCAAAATACTTTCTCTAACGCATTAGTAATCGTCTGAGAAACACTGGGTTTCGTATTGTTTTCATGAGTGGCCGTCTGACGTTGCCAACCACAAAAGTCGGTCCCATCATAACTGACAGTAAATCTAATTCTCGGCATGAAGAGGGTGTATTATATCTAAGACCCTAAGTCCAAAATAATTATTCGTTCCAAAAAAATTCCACGATTTTAGCACTAAAGACGACCGAGAGGTCGGCTCTTTAGAAAAAAGGTCTGCCGGAGGCAGATCAAAACCAGAAGTTCGGCTTCAACATTACCCTAGAAATCGAAACCCATACCTGCCTGAACATACCCATTTTCTAGAGAGAAAGCTTCCGAACTAACGCTAAGAAATTTATACTCAACACTTAACCATAAGTTTTTGATATCGTATTCGGTTTCAAACTCAGACCCTAAATCGCGGTCAAGCGCTGAAAGATTTAATAAACCACCGCCAAAAGCATAAAAGCCCGGAGCTCCGATACCTTTTAGTTGTGATTTATCTTCACGTTTTTCAGCGAGCACAGTGTACACACCGCCACCACCGAAATACGGAACTAAAATTTGGCGGTCACGGTATTCAAAACGATAAATACCACCAGCAAATATCGGAACCGTTAAAAAAGAGTACGATTCAACTGATTCGGTATTTAAATTTGAAACCAAGCGACCTTGGCCTTGGGCATAACTGACCGATACACCTAATTGCAAACCCAGTTTTCCAAAATTTACGCCGTTATCAGTAAAGAAAAAGTTTTCGTAAACATATTCAAAACCCATTCCTGAAGCGCCTGAATAAATATCGTCGAACGTGATCGTTTGGCAGTTCTGGTCATTCTCGTCACAAATCTCTGATTCAACATCTGGGTTTGAAACCATGCCTAAACGCACATGACTTGAGTGTTTTACGTTTTGCGGTTCTGGTTTATAGATATAAACGCCGTCTTTATCAATTTTTACTAACCCGTCAGCTTGGGCACCTGGTTTCTGCACCTTTTTTTCATTCGGAAATAACTGCGCGTAAGCCTTAGTCTGAGCTAAAAACGCGATCGAAAATAACACTAAGAGAATTTTTAAACGGTTGCGATTACTTAAACCAAACGTTTTCCAAAGCTGAACAAAGAATTTCATTTGGCGTAAGAATAAAATCGTCATCACTAATCCTAAAAGCGCATACAAGAAACCAAATTTAAGACTTAGTAACGAAAAAAAGTAAAACGGATACAACATCACACGAGCGGCAAATCGTAACACTTCTGATTGCGCGATAAATTTCGCTGCCGGTGGAGAGTATTGATAATAGGCTTTTACCAGCTCACGGCCAAAATCGTAGGGAATTAAAAAGTGATTACGGAATTGTCTGAACGTTTCAACTTCCTTGGCCATATCTGAACCAAAAGCGGCTGTAGAAATAAAACAGCTTTTATCATCCAGTAAACCTACAACCTCTGAGGGCTGTCCACAGTTTTCAGCAACAGTTCCCCCAGTGGTTAAATAAAAAATATTCTGAGCTTTATTGATATTACCCATAATAAGGCAGTAATCGCGGTAATTTTCAAAACCGTTCAAAGTCGCATCAATACTGTAATCTGTTGTATCGTAAGTTTTGATAATCGGATCACTACTTGCTGTTGAAACATTCGCTGGGTTTAGCGCTTGGCCGGTTTGATCTTGTGAAAAGAACGCCACTCCGTACCACTCAGGGGCCCCAGATGGCACAAGAGGTGTTGATGACGATAAAATCAAATCACGCATAAATAATTTTTCGTCACCACCGACATCTAAGACAAAACCACAGGCGCCAAATTTCGTATTGTCTTGCGACACACACACCGCTTGTTGGTTAATCGCCGCTTGAGTCGTATCGATATGATGTAAATAAATCGGAAAAGAAGTCGTTTCGCTCTCTTCCATGCCATCGCCATCGGCATCAATACCGACAAAAATTTTACGGCTTGAATCAAAAGATAAACCCGTGGTCGGAGTCGATGCCGGGTTACAAGCCCCGTCGAAGTTGCCATCGGCATCGCAAACATCGCCCCAATCAAAAGTGACTGGGACTGTTACCGTGGCGCTAGCCGCAGCCGTGAGTGTGCCATTCGTTCCGATTTGAACAGCGCTGTCAAAACCACTTGTCCCTGTGTAAACTTTGACCGCGCGATTTGTGACGGCAGCCCCTGTTGTAACGGTAATACCAATTTGTAAAGTCGAATGAACACTTGCCGGATTACAGCCCACCGCTGGAGTTGCCGTATTAGTGCAGGTATTGCAAGTGCTGCCTGTCGATGGGCTTGCGCAAGTTCCTGCAATACCACCATAAAGAGAAACACCACCTGATTCGTCAGTTTCTGTGAAGCTTCCGCCACTTGCATTAATGATAGTGAAATCAGCGGCCTGAACTACCGAGAAAAATAACAAAATGGATAGGATTAAACTACGCTGCAACATCACCTAAATATTGCAGCACTAAAGTTTAGGCTTTGCTAGGAAAAAATGCGTTCTGCGATCTGTAAACCATTGAGAGCGGCACCTTTTTTAAGATTGTCTGAAACCACCCACATTAACCAACGATTTGGATTGTGACGATCTTGGTGAATACGACCTACAAACACCGGGTCCTCACCAGAGACATCAATCGCTGTTGGATAGTCATCTTGCATAACTGCTAAACCTTCAAAAGAACCTAAAGTGTTGATCACTTCATCTTTCGTTGCTGGTTTATTTAAAGTGACCCACACCGCTTCAGAGTGAGCATTTAAAGCTGGAATACGCACCGTAAACGCAGAAACTTTAATTTTATCATCACCCATGATTTTGCAAGTTTCGTTCATGATTTTAGTTTCTTCAGTGCAGAAACCATCAGCGCCGAAACCTCCGATTTGCGGGATACAGTTAAAAAGAATTTGTTTCGGGAAAATCTTCGCTGCGTGATCCGGTGTTTGAAAGTTTCTAGTTTGATCTAATAACTCATCAAAACCCGGAAGACCTGCGCCACTCACCGCTTGGTAGCTTGATACAGTCACATCAGAAATTCCGAATTTATCGTATAAAGGTTTAAGTGCCACCACTAACTGAATTGTCGAACAGTTAGGATTTGCGATAATTTGCGGTTTTGAATTTTCATTTAATAAATGACCATTCACTTCAGGAACAACTAAGTTGATTCCAGAATCCATACGAAATGCATTTGAGTTATCAATTGCAAAAGCGCCAGATTTCACAGCTTGCGGAGCCCATTCTTTTGAAATGTCATCACCAGATGAGAAGAAAACCATATCCAGGCCATCGAAGCAGCCCGGTTTTAAAACCTGGCAAGCCCATTCTTTACCCGCTAATTCTAATTTAACACCTAAAGATTTATCAGAAGCAAACGGACGAAGTTCCGCGATAGGAAATGCGTACTCTTCTAACATGTTGATGAATGTTTCACCCACAACGCCAGTAGCACCCACTAAACCAACTTTTAAAGCCTTTTTCCAGGGTTTCATTAGTCGACCTCTTCTTGTAAATCATTTTCATTCGTGTTTGCCGGAGCATAAACGCTAGCCGGTAATTGTTTGCGGTTTTTTCCCCAGCGGAAAATTCCGAACACAGCACCTAACGCCGCATAACCGAAGAATAACACGAACAACATCACTTCAGGACGAAGTGCTACAACGAATAAAACAATAACACCCGCGATTAAATATCTAAACGGTAAACGTTGTTTTAAATCGATATCTTTAAACGAACGGTATCTGAAGTTAGAAACCATCACAAAAGCTAATAAAATAGTAACAACTAATAAAGCAACATTGCCTTCAGCTGGCCAGCCCATATCTTCAAACGCTAAGAACGCTGAAGCGATGATACCTGCAGCCATCGGAATTGGTAAACCTTGGAAATAATTTTTCTCAACCACGCCCACTTGCACATTGAAACGCGCTAAACGTAAAACACCGCACGCTGCAAATAAGAATGAAGCCATGTAACCTAAACGTCCGAACGGTTGTAATGACCAGAAGTACATTAACATACCAGGTGCTACACCGAAGCTGACAGCATCACATAAAGAATCTAACTCAGCACCGAACTTAGATGTTGCGCGAGTTAAACGGGCTAAACGACCATCTAATTGGTCAAAGATCGCAGCCACTACGATAGCAATCGCTGCGGCTTTATAATCTTTTTCAAAAGTTTTAATAATCGAAAAAAATCCGCAGAATAAGTTACCGATCGTTACTAGATTCGGTAAAATATAAACGTACATTCCCAGGCGTTTGCCTGATTTTGTTTTCTCTTCAAGCTCATCGAATGAATCAACCATAATTTATCCTATGCAATTATTTTAAATGCTGAAAAATATTAAAAAAAGTAAAAACGCAATATAACCCGATGCTGCTAAGAACCGGCATCGTGAAGTTATCGTCAATTTTAGCTACCGGAACTAATTCCGCTAAAGCCCCAATTAAACCGGCGATAAGGCTGACCACTAAGATATAGTCGCTGATATTTTTAAAGTATAAATAAGCAAACGTAGCGATAAAACAAACAACGTAAGCTGCGACGAAACCTTGAACCGATTTATGGCCAAAGATTTTATCTTTACCATAACGAATTCCCACATAACTTGCGATCGGGTCAGCAAAAGCTAAGAACAATAAACTTAAACCCACGATCTCAACCGGAAATAATAAACCGATAAAAATCACACCGGTTAAAAGGTATGTTGTTCCTGCCGGGCGATCGAGTTCATTTTTACGCATAATTGGGCGGAACCAACGTGTAAGAATGCGATTTAACTGTGGATTGTATAAACGGATCAAATCAGGTGGAACAAATAAAAACCATCCCAAGATCAACAAACCCATGCTGATCCAGTACGGAAGAAACGTCCAACCTAAAAAGAAGATTGTAACGCCAGTCATGTGCCAGATTTTACGCGCGATATGAACGTCGGAACGTTTTTTAAATTCGCCTTCGTAGCTGTTTAAATTTTGAGAGCTTTGAGTGTTATTCACAACCGCATAAAATTATGTAAAGCCAGCGGCGCTGTCACCCAAAAAAGGGTCTAAAATAGCGTTTAACCGATTTTAGCTTATTGAATTCGCTGAATTTTGAAGATTTGTAGTTTTTTTTGCCCGTCGTTTAGGCTAATTTCAAATTGAAGCTGATTTAAGCCTTTATCTAACTGAATAAAATCAGAATTAAATTCGGCCTTATTCAACTTAAATAATTGGGCGTTATAACCATTCGTTGTGTTGATCAGTTCGATTTTTTTGAACTGCGACAAAGCACTGTTACAACGCGAAAGTTTTAAGATCACATGATCTGAGGAAACACTCGCTGAAACCAGTTTTGTATTATCCACTAAAAGATCGTGGCAATCTAATTTCAAGGTTGTTTCAAATGGCGTTGGCTTTTTAACTTCTTCTAACGCAAAAAAAGCCGGCTCTTCTTTAACGATCTCAACTGGCCTGATCGAAGCCGGTGTACGACTTGAAAGATTTTGCATCGACACTTGCTGGCTCGGTTTAAAAATATAATAGGCGCTCACGACTGATGTTACCATTAAGCAGAACATAGCCACGATTATACTTTTATGTCGGCGTCGAAGTTTTTTGATCACAACTTCTTATCGGTTTTGGTCTGGTTGAAATTGAACAACCATTGAGGAATAGTTCTTCATGCACCGTCTCGAAATAAAACAAACTCAGACTTAAAATGCCCCATTCTGGGACAATTGACTCGGCACTTCGATTTGCTCCTAAAAGTTCGGTTACAGACAAGACAGACAAGGAGGAGTTTATGGCAAATAGAATTACGGCGTTTATTACCAAAACGTTAGTTGTTGTTATAACGTCATGTGCTTTATTCAGTTTCGCAGCCCAAGCAAGAGATGAAGATTCTGGTTTATTAAGTATGAAAAAACCTAATATGTTTACTTCAGAATATAAACCTTACGTCGGTCTCTTAGCTGGTATGACTTCACCCGAAGGTGATGGTGACGATGAAGGAGAGGTAGGTATTGATCTTGGTTATTCACCTACAAAAGCCAACTTCATGTTAGGACTCGAATACAGTCATGCACAATTTGACGATGTCGCGATCGACGACGAGATCGACCGCGATACAGTGCTGTTAAAAGCAGTATGGGGCTTTGGCGGACAAACAGATGCCATGTTCTTAAGAGATAGCTGGATCGGCTTAGGTGCTGGTGCAGTCTTTACTGATGATGACACTGTCGCAGTCGCCTCACCTATGATCGGTTTCGATATTCCTGTGACTAGCACAGAGACCGAATACCTTACTCTAGGTTTAAATGCGCGTTACAATTTTGTCGAAGCTGATGCTGTCGACACCGGAAACATTTCTGGCGCTGTGAAGTATTGGTACTAACGCAAAATACATTTGAAATAAAAAAAAGGGTGGTCTTGCTTAGGCCACCCTTTTTTGCTTTTTTGATCTGCTTCCAGCAGACCCTATTCTAAAGGGCCGACCTCTCGGTCGTCCTTCTCGTTTTTACAATATTTTTATTTCTTGTCGATGCTGATGGCGAATTTTTTTACGCCGGCGCCTTTTACGATATCTAATACAGAAACTACGCGGCCGTGAGGCACATCTTTATCTGCTGAAATGATCGCTTGGATATCTGGATTTTTGGCAGCTTCTTCCTGCGCTTTAGCTTGCACTTGGGCGTCTTCAACCATTTGCCCGTCTAAGTTTAATTTACCATCACCGCTGATTGTAATATTTAATTTAGACGGCGTTGTCGCTTCACCAGATGCTGCTTTTGGAAGGTTCACATTGATTGACGGCTTCATAATCATCGGTGCCGTCACCATGAAGATAATTAATACAACCAGGATAACGTCGACCAATGGTACGACGTTGATCTCCGACATGATTTCATCTGATTGGTCAGCTTTAAAAGCCATAACTCACCTATTTCTCTTGAGAAAAATTATTTCGTTTTCTTTGCGTAAGCCATACCTAATTCTTTAACAGAATCAACGCTCACTAAAATTGTACGCACTTTACGGGTAAAGTAGTTAAAAAACATACCTGCAGGGATCGCCACGAAAAGACCAGCTGCTGTGGCAACTAGAGCTACCGAGATACCAGCCATAACTGTTTGTTGACCAGCTTCCGGAGCCATCGCTAAATCGTTAAATGCTTTCATGATACCAAGTACTGTACCGAATAATCCGATAAATGGAGCATTCGATGCGATTGTTGCTAATACCGGTAAGAATTTTTCTAAATCTGGTTTTTCAGTTAATACGAAAGAGTTAAATACCTCAGAAAAACCCGCTTCGCCGTGCTGTTTAAAGTGTTTCATCGCCTGCCCTGCTGCACGACCTTCGATTGAAGTTGGATCTTTAGCGATATCTTCAAAGTCATTTACCGAACCCGCTTGTAAAGCCACGCGGATACGTGCGCGAACACGTTCACTTTCACTGGCAACTTTTTTTAACGTCATGAATCTTTCGAAAATCATGGCGATTGAGATAACGCTCATTAACACTAATACGAATAAAACAAATTGATCCGCATAATGAGCTACAGCAAATATTTTTTCAGTGAACATGATGGCTCCTTTAATAACCTTTACATTTAGTACTTAGTCATTATGATGTTAGTTCATGAGCGGGTCAAAAAATCTGAATTTTACACAATATACCAAAGTCTGGGTGCACTCAGCACACGCAAAATTTATCAGGTCGCGACCATTTTTTGTCACCGCTTTGTTTATTATGTTGTTTCTTTTCCAGACCTCTTGCCAAACCGAAACAAAAAAATCTGTGTTAATACTGGCATTTGACCAACTTGATAACGAACGTTTGAACTGCTCTGAAGACAAAAATGACGACAACTCCGGCATTGCTTTGATTTGTAAAGAGTTCATGCGCTTTACTCACGCCTACACAACTTCGCTGCAACCGGCAGCAGCCATGGGTTCAGTTCTCACAGGGCAATATCCATTAATTCACAATGTGCACCGCAGTTATGATTCTTTGCAGGCACCGATGACCACGGTGCAAGAAGCCGCATATCACAAAGGTTACCGCACGGGCTTTTTTGCCGGTAACCCGCATATTCTTAAAAAAACAGGCTTATCAAAATACTTTGAAACTTTCGATGATTCAGCTGCGGCCCAGTATTCAAATCAAATCATTAAAGATTTTAAAATCACTTCAGATAGTTTTTTAGATTGGCAAAAAGAAGACAGCACGCCATTTTTTGCCGTGATCACGAATTCAGAAATCGAAGCCTTGAATGAACAAGACACTTCGACAACAAATATCGAAAAACTAGATGAAAAACTTTTTAATTTTATCAGCGAATTAAAACACCGTGGCATCTGGGATAAAACCTATGTGTATGTGGTGGGTCTGCGCGGCGGCAATAACTATAACCGTTTAAATGAAACACCTTTTTTAAATCTTCACTCTGAAAATACGTTGGTTTCACTATTAATTAAACCACCGCGTATGTCAGGTGATGAAGGTATTTCTTGGAAAAACGATACCCCAATCTCTTTAGCTGATATCGGCCACACCTTAAAAAGCTTTTTTGGTGCTGATGAACCATCGGCTTTAGACGGTTTTCCCCTGTTAAATTTAACTCCGTTTTACAGCGAAGCATCGGCGGATAGTAAAACGAATCCCCGTTATCTTTTAGTTGAAGCTGCCAACGCTTGGATTAAACATCCGCTGCAATTGAATTTTGCCGTCATCACACCAACTTTACTGATTATCGATCGTAAAGAAGAAACTGAAGTTTTTAGCTTAGCCACTGATAAATTTGAAGTGGTTAACCTGTACAAAAAAAATAGCGAACAAGATATTCCAAGCCCACGCCGTTTGTTTGTGACAAGCATTACCCAACCTGATGATAACGGTATGACTTTGGCGAAAGATTATTTAAAAAATACTCTGCCCGCGGCTGATTTCTTTTCAGTAAAAATTGCTGAAACTCACCCGCTTTATTTGTACTGGTTAAACCAGCAATTAAAAGCCAAACAGATTGAAAAAATGGATTTAACAAAACTTGATATGGCCTACAGCGGTTGTTTGAACTTAATCAGTAAACCACCGGTGGTGATTTCTCAGCTTAAATCTTGCCATGATAGTTTATTCGTTGATTATTTAAAATATAAACATGCCCCTCAGTTTGATTTAAACATTGAAAAAACTAAACTGACTTACGAACTCAATCGTAAAAAATATTTTGAAAAAATCAAAATTGCTAACTGGAATTTAGCTATGGAAAACATCTGGGGTCTGTATGAACAGAATAAAACCTGGTATCATCCACTGATCTTTGTCGACCCCAACTTCGTACAGTAAAATAGCCGCCCTCTATCGCTACCGCGCCGAAAAAACCTATATTTAAATCAGATCCACAATCGGCTTGGTGCATCCTGATAAGCTAGTTTATCAGGATGGAACTTTATCGGAATTTAAAAAAATAACTAGTCGAACTGACTTACAGCTGTTGACCAATAGGTATTTTGGTCAAATTTAGAACTGATTTGAATTGAAGCTAAATCGCGCGTTGAAACAGATGTGCACTTGATATCAACTTCACGTTCTATACCTAAAAGGTCAGTCGGAAGCAGCACTAAATCATCTAAAAAGCCGCCCGATTCAAACATTAAAAACTTTTTATCTTTCTTCTCGGCGGTAAAAGCAAAACGGCCGACAGAGCCTAAGCTGATTTCTTTATTGTGTTTATAGCAAATCGCAATTTCAAAACCTTGCGAATATTTTTCTTTGTTATCGATGTATATAGCTTCGTTCGCGAGCAATAAAGCCACGCGCACTTTGTTTGAAAGTGACGATAAACTTTCGATATAATCAAATGGCGTTGTGACTTCTAAATCCGCATCAGCCGCTGAAAGATAACGTAGAATTTCATCAACGGCTTTTTGTTCAACTTCAGGGCCACTCCATAAACGAATACAAACTAATAAATTATCATTTAAAAGACTGTGCACATGCGTCTGAGGAAATTTTTGGCCCCCATTATGTGAGCTTATTTTTGATTTCATGACTAGAAAACTCCGTAACGTCTAAGTTTAATGAAGGCCTTACGGTAGTAATCACCATCTTCAAGGTCGATTTCAATAATTTTTTTCCACTTATCTTTGGCACCCGGTCTGTTATCTGACCCGTCAACGTAACCAAAGTTTTCATCGATGATCGATTCTTGGTACATTACCTTAACCTGGTTTCTTAAATCATTTGAATAACGCTCAATTTTATCTTTGATCGTTTGGTTATCTGGATCAAACAACAGTGCCGCACGTAAGGCCATAATGCCTTCTTTAAGCTTTCCATCTTTCAGGTAAGTTTCGGCGTTAGTGATGTTGTTTTGATTACGTTCTTCTAGTTTTTTCTCGATAAACTTAATACGTTGTTTTGAAATATCTTTGTAACCATCTGGATCTGGCAGATCACTCTCTAAAACTTCGTTATAGGCTTTGATCGCTTTTTTCGGAAAACCTGTTTCATGAACTTTTTCAGCGCGTTCGAAAATAGCTTTCATATCTTCGCGCTGCTGTTTTGCTACACGTTCAGCATCTTCTTTAGCTTGGCGGTCGGCAATCGTTTGGCGAACTTTGCTGATCATTCTTTCGGCGTCAGCATTCGTCGGGTCATTGATTGTCACAGGCGCTAAACACTCTTGCAAACCCTCAGGTGTTGTTTCTGGCACAATTGATTTTTCACACTTTTCAAGGGTGGATTTAATTAAAGCCTGCAATTCAGCTTGCTCTTTATCACGACGTTCAGTTTCTTGTTGTGTTAAAAGAGTTTGTTCACCGTTTAAAGCTTCAGCTTCGTAAAGTTTTGAATCTTTATAACCTAAAGGTAAAAGCTTATGAATATTATCTAAGTTTTCTTTAGCAATCGTGAAGGCCTGCTGACGTAAAGCTTTTTCAGCGTTGTTATACCAAAGACTGATATTTTCACGTTCTTCAGGTTTTAAACGTGATAAGGGGTCATCCGGATTAAACGCTTGTTGTTGTGTTAATTTTTGCGGAGCAGGCTCGTTTAACATTTCACTTAAGAAATACATACCCACTAAAAATAAAGCGACAACCGAATAAAAAACCGGTTTGTTATTTTTAAAACGAGTCCAAGCCTGTTGAAGCGGGCTCGGTGGCGGACCTTGTTGTTCAGGTGCTACCCCTTCAGCCCCTTGCATAGTGTAGTAATCACCTTGCATTTGGCCTGGCGGCATACCGGTAAACGGTGAACCATCCGGATTTAACTGATCTTGATAATAACCCTGATCAACTTCTTGCGGATAATTCATATCCTGATTCGGATCATATTCTTCTTCGTAAGGCACTTCTTCAAGTGGAACTTCTTCAACCACATCATCAACACCCGTTCCACCCATTTGCATTGGCGGAACTTCGATACGTTCCATACGGTATTGAAAGTTCGGATCATGAAGTTCGAAATACATCGTGTTATCAAGAACCGTGATCGCATCACCGGACTTTAATGGCTGTGGATCAGTGCTTGAAATCGGTGAACCGTTTAAAAAAGTTCCGTTCACACTTGTTAAATCAATAATCGTATAAATGCCGTTAATTTTTCTAACTTCAAATTGACGACGCGACACACGTTGATCAGGAATAATAATTTGGCATGAAGGATCGCGGCCCGCAGCCCACACATCGCCCACTTCCAGACGAAGCATTTCGCGCACCTGACCGTCAGACGACATCATTTTGATGTATGGCACTTGTTGAGCCACACCGATAACCGTGCGTTCATTCTCACCAGCTTCAGGCATTTCACTGGCGTTCACTGAATCGCTGGCTGAATCAGGAACATCACTTAAAATAAATTCATACGGTGGAATTTGAAAGACTTGACCATGCTCAAGAGGTGTTGATTCAACCCTTTGACCCACAGAAAAAATTTCGCCGAAACGTGATAACGACGTTAAAACCCAACGGCCTTCTTCAAATTTTAATTTGAAATGTTCGCGCGAGATGCCTTTTTCAGGTTGCAAACGAATATCGCAACTTTCCTTACGCCCACCGACATATTCACGGTCCGGGCTAAGGTTTAAGTCACTGATCTGTGCTCCCCTTAGTAATACTTTTAATCTCGACATCTAACGAATTCCCTCAGCGGCCAGACCACATTTTTCTGACATGCTTTGGGCAGTTTGATAACTTTGATCGTTGTTTTTTCCCTGAAGCATAATCAAAACTTGCTGGTACATCGCCTTGCACATTTTAAAATTATGCTTCTGATAATAACTTTCTCCAAGTGCTAATTTCGCTTTTACGATTTCATCGAAGCGGATTTTAGCTAAGTATAAATGACGGCGAGCCATCACATGGCTTGCATCTAAGTTTAACACCACCTGAAAAAAGTCTAGGGCACGCGTGTAATTACCTAACTGATAATCACGCATACCTTTTTGAAAGTTCTCTTCAACACGTAAATTTGTCGGCGAGTTCTTTTGTTCAAGTTTCGCCTTACGCTTTTGGTCCAGCTCTTTTTCAGCCACCGAATTTTGCTTCAGAAGATATTCATCTTCGTATTTCAGAGTCGACTTAATTTCATTCGACTGCGGCTTTTTCGGCTCTTCCATATTTAACCAATAAACTAGACCTAAGACCATCGCTCCAACGATTAAATAAAAACGCGCTTTCGGATTTGCAAGTAATCCACCACCACTATTTGCTTGAGAAGTCGCTGCTGAGCGTGGTGCTCCCATTCCCATTTCTGGAATAAATTGCGGACCCATTTGCTGATTTGGTCGCGGCATCATCTGCCCCTGTGGACCTGGTCTGCCTGGTTGCATCGGACCACGCGCTTGCACTTGCCCCTGACGATTTGCAGGCACTTGCTGACGATTTGCCGGAGGAGGCAACGGTCGTTTTCGCGGTGCTTGCGGTTGCAATGGTGTCATCGATGGCGCTTTTTTCGCTTGTGGCACTGCCGCTGGAGCTGGTGGAGGATTCAGATCTAATCCCACAGGCACAGCCGGCAAATCAGTACGCACTAATTGCGGACCTGGCGTCATCGGTGTTAATTTTTCGATTTCAAAGGCGATTTGAATTTCGGTATCACCCAGCATGAAAGTTGAATCGTTGATCAGTTTCCATTTTTGGATTTCTTCTGATCCCACCATCACTTTATTTTTCTTAGATAAATTGATGATCTCGATATCTTGGCCAACCACTTGTAAGCGCGCATGCTGACGGCTGATCTGCGGGTCATTAATTAAAACGACCTCATTCTCAGGTCCTCGCCCCACAGTAAATGAGCTCTTTGCAAGGTGAAAAGACTGCCCTTCGTGCGGTCCTTTCAGCACTTTCAATTTAATCTGAACTGCGGGTTGTAGCTTTTCAGCCGTTGACATGACTTAAACCTTACTCCTGATTCACCTTAGCTAAGCTTACAAAGAAATACTCTGGCGCACCGGCACTGTCTAAAAATGCTTGTAAATTAATTTCGCACTCAAATTGCGAGAACGGAATTTTATCTCTATGCGTTTCATAAACAGATTCTTTTGCACGCGTGATTAAACTTTCAATATTTTGCACCATCGCCGGATCGACGATGGTGTTGTAATTTTGCGAAATTAACGTTTCCGGTGATGTTTGCACTAATGTTGCAAATTGGTGATTACATGAAACCACCGAACCATTCACATTAATCACCGCCGCAGGCTGCGTGATCATATTCACCATTTGTGAAAATTCCACATCGCGGTTTTGCGTAGGTTTCATATTTTCAGAATCACTTAAACCATTCCATAAACGGTTTAAAAGTAAATTCACATTCGCTACAGATTTTTGCAACTCTGGATAATCAAATGCCACTTCAGTGCGATCTGTTTTTTCACGTAAGGCCGTATCAATTTGTTTATTCAAAGCACGCAGTGGGTATTCGATAAGACGTGCAAATAATAGATATAAAACAATACCAAATAACGCTGAAATAACTAATGTTTGCATGAATAAACTGACCACACGGCCATCATCTACATTTAATGAACTGACGTCATAGAATACAATAGCTACATATTTAACGGCGGTTTCACCAGATAAGGGATCATAAGCTGCAATCGGATGACTGGCACCGATCGTGTTATCATCAACTTGCGCAGCCATAGCACGTGGTTCTTTACGCGCCTGAATCACGAAGCCTTTAGACATATCACGACCCACTTTTTCTGTCGGTGCAACGATCGCCCCGTCAGCTTGTTGGATAATGATCGCTTCTTTAATACCATCTTCTTTTAAAGCTTCACTGACATTTAAGTTATTTAGCTGTCCAGACAGAAGTGCCTGCTCATTGATACGAGCCATCGCACGCGCCACAGATTTTGCACGTTTTGAAGCTTCATTATAATTCGATTCTTTTAAAATAGTTGTCAGAGGGAAAATCGACGCTACTGTGACAAACACCACAAACAGAATCATCATGCCCATTAACACTTGTTTAAACGGAAACACGACTGACAATTTATAAAATACCGGCATCACTACATTTTCCATATAGTCATCAATGCGCTCACCCAATGTTTTTTGCGGTTCAACAGCAGCACCAAAATTATTTTGTTGTGGTGGCACACCTTGCATCGGTGGCATTTGCTGTTGATATTGCATTTGCATCGCAGCTCCCCCTTGCGTTGGAAATGCTGGCGGTTGCTGATACATTTGCGGCGGCATTTGTCTTGGTTGTGCCGGTGCACGAGGGCGTGGCACTAACGGGCGCGGAGCTGGTGTTGAAGGCTTCGGACGAATATCCGGTGAAGGAATCACATCCATAATCACGTCGAACACGCTGACTTTATCACCTAATTTAATAATTGAATTCTGAATTTTTACGCCATTAACGAATGTTCCGTTACTTGATTTTAAATCAACGACGATCACTTTATCTTTATAAACGTGAATCTCGCAGTGCTCTTTCGAAATACCGCCCGAAGTGATTTTAAAATCACAGCTCATACCCCGACCTAACAGGTTTTTTCCCATCTTTAAATCAAAGATTTGTCCGGTTTGTGGGCCGGATAATACTCTAACTGACCACATATAACTGATCTCCTACCTGAAGGTTCCACTTTTCAGCAAAGCCGGCTGCTGTTTCTACAACTGACGAGGCTTTCCAAAAAGGCCCAATGATCTTATAGGGTTTTACAACGGATACTATTTTTTCAATTTCCATTTTTTTATTCACAAAAATGCAATCGATCGCAAAATTCATAAAAAAGGTGTGAATGTTGTTACAAGGCTTAATCCATAACGCCGCGTTCGGGCTTAAAGATTTTCGGCCTAACAACCCTTTGCCACGGGCAAAAAATGATTCAGCTAACTCCAGATTTTCAATCAGAAGCTCGGCTTTATCCCCATGTTGAATCTTGTAAAGTTTTGCCATCTTTTAATTCTTTCCGTACACAAAGCCTAAAATCACTGGTCCGAAAACCATGATAAATACGGCTGGTAAAATAAATCCCATTAAAGGAAGTAAAATTAATTGCGAAGCACGAGCACCGGCTTTTTCTGCACGAACAAATCGCTCTAAACGCATTTGCACCGATTGATCTTTTAACACTTGCGAAATTGAAGCCCCTGTTGCTTCGGCATCGATTAACACGGCCACGAAAGATGTGATCTCTGGCATGTCTAAACGTGCAGCCATTTCTTTTAATGCATCTGTTTTCGATGAACCGATTTTGATATCTTTTAAAACTGTTTTAAATTCTTCGGCTAACACTGAATTTTCATCAGCCACTTTATCCACGATTTTTTGAATCGCCCCGAAGAAATCAAGACCCGCTTCAACTGAAAGCGCCAGGAGGTCGATGAAAAAAGGCATGTCTTGCTGAACGCTTAATGTTCTTACATTCTTCTGCGCCTTACAGTGCATCTGTGGCATGAACCAACCCACAACACCTAACATCGCCAAGATAAGTGGAGAAAATCCTAAGTCTAGCGAAAAGTTCATGATGATTAAAAAAATTGGAAACGCGATACCTAAGAAAATTTGGTAACCGATAAATTCATCTTCGTTCATCTCAGAGGTCATACCGCCCGTTTTGATCAAATGACGGATTTTTTTACGATAGCTTTCAGATTTAAATTTTGCCGCGTGCTGCAGAGTGAACTGATGCACCATCGGACGGCAAAGATTGATGATTCCATTTTTAGATTTAATCGGTTCAGTACCGCTGGCCCATTGCAATTGCGCTTCGCCCGGCTTGCCGGCCAAAATGGAAGTCATGAAAAGATAAACCGCCACACCCGCTAGAATGAGACCAGTAAATAACATGAGTTCAGCACTACCCATAGATCCTCTTTTGGTTTATAAATTTGGTTGAATGAAAAAAATTGTCCTAGCTTCGCAATCTCCGCGGCGCGCAGAAATCTTAAAAAAAGCCGGTTATTATTTTGTCTCATTCCCAGTCTTCATATCGGAAATTCCGAATGAAAACCTAAGCTTAGACGAGCAGATAATCGACATTGCAAAACGAAAAGCCCTGGCCTGCCTGGACCAATGTCCTGATAAAAATCCAGGCAATATCATTTTGGCTTCGGACACCATGGTTTGTTTAGAAAATTCAGCGATAGGAAAACCTGAAAGCGAACAGGATGCATTTAATACTTTGAAGAAACTTTCAGGCAAAATGCACGAAGTAAAAACCGCGATCATCTTACTAGACCAAAGCACTAAAGACATCACGTTTCACATTGAGACATCACAAGTTTTTTTCAAAAATTTAGATGATCAAGACATCTGGGATTACATCAAAACCGGTGAGCCGATGGATAAAGCTGGCTCTTACGCCATTCAAGGCCTTGGTGGAAAGTTCGTGGAAAAGTTTGTTGGTGATTACAACAACGTCGTGGGACTTCCGCTTTCAGCTTTAGAAAAAACCTTTTCAGCAAAAAATTGGCAATTTGAAAAATCAGCTCTTTCGCAAATTAAAGCTAAACTGAATTCTGACCAACATTTACTGGCGGTCAGCAAACTGCAACCGTTAGAAAAAATCCGCGAATTGGTTTCGCAAGGTCAAAAAGCTTTTGGTGAAAACTATATTCAAGAGGCCTTAGAAAAAGTTGAAGCCTTAAAAGATTTAAATTTAGAATGGCATCTGATCGGCCCGATTCAAAAAAACAAAGTAAAGTATTTAAAAAACAACTTTGCTTATTTGCACGCCATTGACTCTTTAGAACTTGCCGAATTAGTTTCAAAAAAAGCATCTGAAATCGGCTATGTGCAGAAAGTTTTTATTCAGGTGAATCTTTCAAACGAGGCCACCAAAGCGGGTTTCGACGAATCCAGCGTTCTCGCCGCCTGGGATAAGTTGACGCAATTGACTCACGTAAAAATCGTGGGGCTTATGACCATGCCTCCCCTGCAAAATGAGGCTTTAGACAATCAAGTTCATTTTAAGAAATTAAAAACTTTGGCCAATCGCTTACAAGTTAAAGAGCTTTCTATGGGAACCAGCCACGATTACGAAGTCGCTTTGCAAGAAGGTGCGACATGGATTCGAATCGGCACGGTTTTGTTTGGCGAAAGGCAAAAAGTAAAGTAGTCTTTTTTATATGACTCATCCTTTACTTAAGACGTACAAAGTTGGTTTCATCGGCGCAGGACACATGGCTCAGGCTCTTATCAAAGGAATGGTAGAGTCAAAGTTATTAAGACCAGATCAAATCTTGGTTTCAAACCGCACTCCGGGTAAGCCTCTTAAGTTAAAAGAATTATATCAAATTCAAACTCGCGAACATAATGAGCAAATCGTTGAAGAGTGTGACATTGTTATTTTAGCAATGAAACCCCAAGATCTTCCACAAGCGATGGCAAACCTGGCTTCGGCGTTTAACGAAAATCAAATCGTGATCTCGTTAGCGGCGGGAATCACCATGCGTTCATTACAAAAAATGATTCCACAACCAAGATTAGTTCGCTTAATGCCAAACACGCCGTCACTGATCGGTCGCGGTGTTTTAGGTGTGTTAGCGAATAAAAAAGATGAAGTTGTGACTGAAATCACCAAAGACCTATTTTCTGGCTTAGGCGTTATCTTAGAATTAGAAACAGAAGATCAATTCGACGCTTTAATGATTTCATGCTCAAGCGGTACAGGATTTGTTTTTGAAATGATGATGTACTGGCAAGACTGGATCATCGAACATGGTTTCACGCCTGAACAAGCGAAAATGATGACGATTGAAACTTTCGTTGGCGCTTCACTACTCGCTGCTCAATCAGCGGGTGTTGATATCGAAGAATTACAACAACGTGTGACTTCTAAAAAAGGAGTTACTGCGGCTGGGTTAAATTCAATGCGCGAACTTGAAATCGAACGCGCTTTACGTATCAGCTTCGAAAAAGCCGCTTTGCGCTCACAAGAAATCGCCCGCCAGACGTAGGTCTGGCTTCCACACAAAGCATTACGACTTTTGTCGCTCAACCTAAAGTACAGGATATAGGCACATCCTTGGACTCGACTTTTTTTTGGGGCAAGTATTACCTATACTAAAATAGTGAACCACGGGTTTCGTTAATTTGATTCATGGAGGAATTAAATGAAATTTTACCCTACTGAAATAGCAAATAAGACCTTCGATCGTAAGATGATGGGCTTTGATCCTGAACAAGTAGTTAACTTTCTTACTGTTATTGCTGCACAGACTGAAAACCTGGCGCAACAAATTCAAACATTAACTGAAGAATTAAAAGAAAAAGAATTACAGCTTCACGAATACCGTGACCGCGATAATGTTTTACGTAGCGCTATTACCCAAGCGACGAAAATGACTGATCAAATGAAAGCAGAAGCCGAGCACGAAGTGAAAATCATCATTTCTGATGCTCAACAAAAAGCTGAAACGATCACTCGCGATGCG
>JAMPXC010000048.1 GCA_023701385.1 Pseudobdellovibrio sp. | reverse complement strand
GCGGTTTACCTTCGTAATTTTCGCTATCCATATTTAAAAGGGCCACTGATGCCTCGGGTGTACGTACTAACATTTCAGTTTTAATATCTGGGCTTACCGGAACACTCACTAAAGAGTTCGGCGCCACAAAAATAGCTTTTTGGTTTGTGGTAAAAACCTTAGTGATTGGACTTGTCGGCGAATAATCAACAGCCACCGTAGGTTCTTGAGAATTAACCACTTGGCCCATCGGAGAATTAATCACGTTAAACACATAATGTGGTTCAAGCTTAAGACCAAAAGTATTTAATAAACCAGAAAGGCCCGCTGTGTTTTTATCATCTAATGTTAATAGGAGCGATCCACCAGCACTTAAATATTTTGTAATGGCATCGATTTCAAATTTTTGTAACGTGCTTTGCGGTCCTAAGATCACTAAAGCATTGGCTTCAGCCGGAACTGATGTGGCTTTAATTAAATTAATTTTTTTAACTGTGTACGAGTTTTTCTCTAACATCTGCACAAAGGCATTCACACCGCGCTGATTTTTTTCATCTTCGATATTGCGCTCTTCATCACCTTCAACGATATAAACAATTTTCTTTTCTTTGCGAGTTACTTTAATAATCGCGTTGGTAATTTCTTGTTCGTTGAATTTTTGCCCTTGGCTTCCTAAAAACTGTGATTCAACACGGTTTTTTTGACCTTTGTACGAAATAAACACTTCACCGATTGGGCGATTAGCGCCAAATTCTGCTGTGGTCTTTGGATTGCCGTTCATTTCAATGTAGTCGATTTTAACCTTACTAGAAGCTTCAGCATACATACGTGCTACTTGCGCAAATGCTTTGCGATTCGCTTCAACGTTTTCAGCACCTTCTTTATAAAAGAACTTCATTTCAATATCGCTATCTAACTGATTTAAAATCTGAACAGATAACGGCGATAAGGTATGAAGACCAATATTTGTAAAATCGTAAGATTTGTTTTCTTTAGCAGCTAAAATATTTAAACCCACTAAGAAAACTAACGCGATCAGAACTAGTGCACCTAAATTCAAACCATGCTTTGTCGTTTTCATTGTCGCAAGCTCGAGTAACAAATGGCGATCCATGTAGATCCAACCAAAAAAAGCTAAAACCGCAGGACCAAGAATAAACCACATAAATGGCATCCAGGCTTGAATTGCGAAATATAAACCACCAAAAGATAAAAATAAAATGCAGGCAATACCTAAAAGTAAACGACCCTTTTTGCTCATATTACGATCTCCAACGAGCTGATTCGATCACTCGCTCTGTCAAAAAACAGAATAAGAAAATAACGCTGGCAAAGAACACCACGCCATTTAAGCGAAGCACACCTTCAACCAAACTTTGTAAGTGTTGATTTAATGAAATTTGGTCAAAGACCGCTTTCATTGCCGTGCTTTCTACTAATTCTGAAAAGCCACCTAAAATCCAAACTGAAATGTTAAACACGATGCCGACAAAGAAAGCGATGGTTGTATTTTCAGTTAAACTTGAAGCAAACATACTTAATGCCGAATACACAGCACCCACTAAGAAAATACCAGTTAACGCCATCAGTGCGGGAGCCCACTGAAAATCAAACATTCTGTGTGCCACCATAATGTAAACAAAAGCTAAAGCTGATAAGCCTAAAACTACAGTCAATAATGATAAATATTTACCAACAACGATTTGCACTGAAGAGATGGGTGAAGTTAATAACAAATCAAAAGTGCGGTTTTTCTTTTCTTCAGAAATTAAACGCATCGCTAAGGCTGGCACCATAAACATTAAAATTAAATTTAATAATGATAAATGCGGTAAGAACACCACATAGTGAATATTCTGTTGTTGTGTGCTTCCTAAGCTCAACGTCATCATGGCGTTAGAGATTTGGTTTGCGAAATTTAAAACTGAAACCGAAAACGTCACTCCTAATAACGAAGCCGTTAAAAAAGCGATCAGATAAAACAGTGGCGAGAAAAACAAAGCTTTAAATTCTTTTTTAAAAAGAGTCAGAATTTGTTTCATATTTTAGTTTCTCCATAAGTCAGCTTTAAGAACACATCTTCAAGATTTTCTTTAGCCGGAGTTAATTCACGAAGTCCTGCGCCTGATTTAATAATATGGCTAGCCACATTATCTAAAATATCTTCGTCCTTAACTTGAATTTTAAAACTAGTTGCGCCCGTCACCTCTACAGTTTCAACACCTGTTAAATTGCGAAGATCTGTGGCGATCGCCATTTCTTTTTTGGTTTTCACATACACTGTGACTAAGCCTTGATTTAGTTTTTCAATATTATCGATGCTATCTTCAGCAACGATGCGGCCTTGGTGAATAATAATCACACGATTACAAGTTGCTTGCACTTCAGGTAAGATATGAGTTGATAAAATAATTGTATGTTGGCCTTTTAATTCTTTAATCAGATCACGCACTTCAGCCACTTGTTTTGGGTCAAGACCCACCGTTGGTTCATCGAGAACTAAAACTTCGGGATCAGAAACCAAAGCTTGTGCAATACCGACACGCTGGCGAAAACCTTTTGATAAGTTTTTAATTAAACGGCTTTTAACATCTGACAGTTGAGTTTTTTGTAAAGCTTTTTCGATAAAAGCTTTTTTCTTCACAGGATCTACAAGCTTTAGATCAGCGACGAAGTTTAAATAATCGCCTACGTTCATGTCTAAATAAACTGGCGGCGCTTCGGGTAAATAACCAATACGTTTTTTGACTTCAAAAGGATTTTCAAAAACATCAAAACCACAGACCTTGGCTATGCCTGAGGTCGGCGCCATAAATCCTGTGATAATTTTCATGGTCGTTGATTTTCCAGCGCCGTTGGGACCTAAAAGACCGACAACATCACCGGCAGAAATTTTAAAATTGATATCTTGAATAGCTTTGCGTTCTCCGTAGTTTTTACAGAGATTATTAACTTCTATCACGACAGCACTCCATGCGTCTAAATGTCTCGTTCCAGAAGTTAATTAAAACAATATTTTATACGGTAATCAACATTTCTCGAGGGTGATGATAAGTCACGCGCCCCAGCTTATCCCCTTTGATCGGACGCACGTGACGGCACTCAACAATGACCACCGAAAGCTTAACACCATCCATGTTTTTCTTATTTTTGATCGATTCTTTCACTAACCACTGGCTGGCTTGCACCAAAACCTGATCAGAAATGCTTTTATCCTTCTGTTTCTGCAAAATTGCGTAGGCACTTGGGTAATCTTTTAAGTGAACCCAAAGATCCCAAGCCTTGGCTTGGCGCAGAAGTTTAAGGTTTTCCACAGCATTTTTACCCATTAAAACATTCACAGGGTGTTCGCCATCAATCGTCAGCTTTCTGAAGTTTCCCTCAGGCGATTTACGTTGACCCTGTTTGGCGTGTTTTGCTGCTAATTCAGACAAATGCCGTTGAAAACGCTCTTCCGAAACATCTTTGGCCAAAGCGATTTCTTGCAGAAGTTGTTCTTTACGAACATCGGCACCTTGAAGTTTATGGGCCACTTGTTTGGCTTTTTCAAAAGATCTTTCAATATTGAACGAAGGCTTTTGGCTAAAATCGACAAACGCTGTCCACTCAAGCGGAAGGTCTTTAAAACCATGCGTTTTTAAATGATTGCCGATCTCAGCCCAAGGAACTTTACGCAATTCATTTTTTTGTTCATCGATTTGCTGAAGGGCTTTTTCTTTCTTTTGCAGATCTTTATTTCGCTGTTGTACCCATTTGTCGTAAGGAGAATATGCTTGCGCCCCAACCCCTGCACCAGTTGATTCTTTTGCTTTGGTTTTCGCACGGCGATCGAACCACTGTTTAAATAAAAAAGGAATCGAACGATTTTCAGATTCAAAATTCTCGTCAGGAGTTGCGACAACAAGATCACGCGGTTTCTCCCATGAAACCGTTTTATCGTCGGCCGAGACAATAATATTGGGCTGTTTCGGAATCATACGCAGCTGCAGGACTAACTTTTTGTCGGGAAGACTAAAATCAAACTCAGCGACCCGACCAAAGTTTTCAAGAAAATGAATATCTTTAAGATGTGTATTTTTAAAATGTGAATTTAAAAATAAGGCCACAGGTTTAGTTTTTTTAATTTTGAGCCACGGATTTTGGTTAAAAAGCCCGACGAAAGGAAATTGTGTGTCCATATCGAACACTAACCACACGGCTTTTGGCTCATGCACGAAGCGATAAAACCCAAGTACCACGCCGTCTTCCGTCGAGATGATCTCTTGCAACTGACTTCCGATCAGTTCGTCATGCAGATACTGGATAATTGTCTGAAACTCAGAAAAACTAGGCGATTTCACAGTTTAGTTTTAGCGTAGGATTCCGAAAAAATCTATATATGAAAAAAATGATCCTGCAAATTATTGAAGAAGAGATTAAAGCCACTCACAACCTTTCTGAGACAGCGGACCAATTCGTTGAACGAGTGACGCAACTTTTCGTCGAAGAATTTCAGCATCTGAAAATGTACGCTCCGTTAGGGCTTGACGTCGAAGTTATTGAAGAGGTTCAGCAAGAGGTTTTAGACCTGTACCGCATCAAAACTTACGGCCACTACAGCTTACAAAGCTACCGTCTTTCTATGCTCCAAAAAAATGACACGACAAATGAATCTATAGGCTAGACCTATATCCAGAATGCCCGGCTAGTCCGGTATCGGTTTACATCTACATTATGTTAAGATTTGAAGGTTAGATATATATATCTAGCCTTCATTAGTTTTTTGCCAAAAAAAAGGATGTTTTATGCAAAAAATCGCTCTGCTATTAGTTTTGCTCAGCTTAACCACTATGACTGCTGAAGCACAGTTACTCAAACTCGGTCAAAAGCTTCCCCTTGTCGGCAAGTATCTCGACAAAAAAGATGAAGCGATGCTGGCAGAAAACAATAAAGATCTTATTGCTAAAATGAAAAATGGCGCAGCAGAAGATTATTACATGGATATGGATTATGGTTTCAGTCGTCCGGAAAACCAAGATCAAATTCATAAAGCGTTACAACCTTACATTCCTGGCATTACAAAAGCTGATGCGGTTAAAGCCTTCGTTAAAGGCCGCAACAACTGGATTGCATGGACTGGCGGTAATGATAAATTCTGGGATTACTTAAGTGATTATACTTTTGGTAATTTGGATTTATTAAAATTAGTTTCAAATGATCCAAACCAACCTTACTCACGCTCTAACCGCTGGGAAGAAATAGGTTTAGTAAATGAACCTTGTTACGTTAAAAATTCTGAACCACTTCCTGAACGTTGGGGTTTAAGACTTGATAAACGTGTTTCATCGGCTGAATGCCCTCCAGAACCTTTTTCAGATGCGAAAAAATATCCTGGCGCAAAACTTGGAGCTCGCGGCACAACGTTAACTTGGAAAGGCCAACAAAAAACTTTAGAAGTCGGTTCTTTCTACGGTTACCCAACTGGAATTATCGGTCTTCGTTTATTTACCAATCCTAAGTTCGATCAAAAAGCCGCGAACCGTTGGGATGCCAACCGCTACTACAACGACCCTTCTTACTACAACGATCCAACATTAGTTAAACCTTACCGCGTAGGTATGAGTTGTGCTTTCTGTCACGTTGGACCAAACCCGGTTTTACCACCTGCTGATTTTAACAGTCCCAAATGGGCTAACTTAAGTTCAAATGTGGGTGCTCAGTACTACTGGTTTGACCGCGTATTTAACTTTAACTACAAAAAAAGCGTAGATAACTTTATTTACCAATTAGCTCATACAGCCCGTCCTGGTGCTTTAGATACCTCTCTAGTTTCTTCTGATCAAATCAACAATCCCCGTACAATGAATGCCGTTTATGAATTAGGCGCACGTATGCATGCCGCTGCTAAATTCGGTAACTGGGAAAACTTAAAAGACGGCGAAATGTTAAATAACCAATTTTCGATGATGCCAGGCATGCCGAAAAATTCTCCGTTATTAGCATTTACAAAAAATAATAATGCCACAGTCCTTTCTCCGCGCGTTTTAAAAGATGGCGCAGATTCTGTGGGTGTCTTAGGCGCTTTAAACCGCGTTTACGTCAATATCGGTTTATTCTCTGAACACTGGTTAGAAAACTTCGTACCAGTTATCGGTGGATCAAACATTACACCATTCCAAATTAAAAAAGCCGCAGCTAATTCCGGTTACTGGAAAGCCAATGTTAACCAAACCCCTGATCTAGCGATGTTCTTAATGGTGGCTTCTAAAAAAGATGCTTTAGCCGCAGCTCCAAATGGCGCTAAGTACTTAAAAGACATCGAAAGCGAACAAATTCAGTTAGGTAAAAAATTATTCGCCAACAACTGTGCCGCTTGTCACTCAAGTAAACTTCCAGAAAAAGTTTACGGCATCTTCAATCGTCCTGAGTGCGTAGGTGCAGGTTACATGAAGTGCTGGAATCAATACACTGAGTACACAAAAACTCAAGAGTACCACACTCAAATCGAAGCGATCGTTAACCAAAAAGATTTCTTAGATCAAAACTTTTTATCAACTGATATCCGTGTTCCGATGACAGCTGTTGATACGAATCTTTGTAGCTCGATTGCAACGAACGCGATCAAAGATAATATCTGGGATAACTTCGCTTCTAGTTCATACAAAGCTTTACCTTCTGTAGGTACCTTCCGCGTAAATTACGCAACGACAATGAGATCTGGCAATAACGGTGGAGCCCTTTTAGAAGCTGAAGAAAGAGAAGTTCCAGCTGGCGGCCGTGGTTATTTACGCCCGCCATCACTTGTGAGCTTATGGTCAACAGCCCCATTCTTTCAAAATAACTCATTAGGTAAATTTGACTATCGTGGAACTGTTGAAGGCCGTATGGCTTCTTTCGAAGATTCTATGAAACGTTTATTAAATCCAGATTTACGTGGTGAACCACTTCGCCCAGGTGAAGCGAAAGTCACTTACACTTCTATCTACGGCGATAAAATTCCTGGTTTAGTTGATGTGATTACAAATGACAGCTACATCAAAATTCCAATCAAGTTCGTGCCGTTCTTACTTAAGACAGCGGTATTTAAAACGATCTTAGCTAACGGCGGATCATTTGAAGAACAAGACGGCGAATTCGTAGTAACGTACACGAAAGAAGCTTTAGAAAAACCAGTTATTGCGGCGAACGAGATCTTTAAAAAAGATAACGATAAACGTAAAGTCGCCCAATACGATGCTCCGATTGATAATGCGATCGCCAGCGAGCAAAACATGGGTAAAGTTTTAAAAATCGGACCTCTTCCTGCAGGTGTGCCGATCAACTTACTTTCAAACATCGACTTAACTTACGCTGGTGTTAAATTAGATGTGTTGTTTGCACCGAAAACAGTCTTACAAGCGCAATACGAATTAATCGATGCGATCACGTCTTTAACTCGTGCAACATTTGAAATTAAATTCAAAGGTTTAAAAGGCGAAGTGGCTCGTGATCGTTTCATGGAATTAGCGGCGAAAGATTTAGTTCAAGCCAGCAAATGCCCTGATATGACAGTCAACCGTGGTCACTACTTCGGTACGAAATACTCTCGTAACAAAGTGGGCTTCACGCAAGCTGAACAAGAAGCGTTGATCGAATACTTAAAACACTTCTAGTTTTAAAAATTTAAGTGAAATACGAAAGCCTCGGTAGAAGTACCGGGGCTTTTTTTATTCTGCTAATTTACGAATAATTGAAAAATACATCGGGCCGTAGCCTTCTGAGCGGTCCGGTAAAATCTGATAACCAAACTCAGTCTTTTCTAAAAACGGATATTTAGCCGCGTCTGGAAATTCTAAAAATTCAACTGAACGCTTTTTATTTAACTTTTTAACGACATCGTCATTTTCTAACGGTGAAATCGAGCATGTTGAATACACGATTTGCCCGCCTACCCGACATGCTAAATACGCTGACGATAATAACGAATACTGGCGTACCGCTAAGTTTTCGCTTCGGCGTTTTGTCCACTCAGAGAATTCTTGAGGGTTTTCTAATAAATGTCTTTCACCAGAACACGGCACATCAGCTAAGACACGGTCAAAGACATCAGCCTTGTGCATGCCGTAGTAGTTACCGTCTTTACCCTGCACGAACACGTTTTGGCGCATTTCATGGGGTAGGTATTCGCGAATAACACGCGTTAAACGTTCGCGGCGGGCATTTGAATATTCGTTTGAAACTAACTGGCCTGTGCCATTTAATTTTTCAGCCAAAATTAAGCTTTTACCACCCGGAGCAGCACAAACATCTAAAACTAAATCTTCAGGCTGCACGTCAAGCGCTGTGGCTACTAAAACGCTAGCTGGGTCCATTTTGTAGAACACTTGAATATCGTTATTATCGCGTAAGTTGTGTACGTTGATGGCTGGATTAACTTGATAGCTATTGGGAAACTGAGAGGCCGACAATTCTTTTGCGTCATAATCGGCAAAAATATTTTTACGTAGCACTTGAGTTTCAGAGTTTTCTAAGGCTTGAAGAAGTTTTGGCCAGCGCTCGCCATAAACAGAAGAAAAATAGGCTTCAAACTTTTCGTTGGGCTGTCTCATAACTTATAATCCACCGGGAAATTCACAGGTAAATTCACAGCCCTCGCCCACATCAGAGCGCACCGAGATCTGGCCACCGTGCATTTTAGTATGATGTTTAACAAGCGCTAAACCTAAACCTGAACCGCCTTGATTGCGGTTACGACCTTTATCAACGCGGTAGAAACGTTCAAAAATACGTGATTGGTGTTCTTTACCAATACCAGGGCCGCGGTCTTTCACCACTAACTGAGTCATATTGCCTAGGCTATTCCATCTGACATCAATCACTTCAGAATCTTTTTCTGTGCCCGAATAGCGAATAGCATTCACGATCAGATTTCTTAGAACTTGAGTTAAACTTGAATAATCAGCAAACACGTGTTCTTCATTGAAATAACAAATCACTTTTTTATTATTCATCGAGATAATCGGCTCAAGTTCACCTAAAATGTCTGCAGTCACTTCTTTAGTGTTTAACTTCACTTTTTCAATTTTATTTAAATTATCTAAACGAGAAAGATTTAATAAATCGTTTAATAATAAAGTCATGTTGTGCGCACTTTCGACGATAGGGCGCGAAAGTTCAGTGTGCACTGAATTTTCTTTTTGCAAATTAGCATTTAATAAATCCGCATAGCCGCGAATCACTGTCAGTGGCGTACGTAATTCATGAGACGCATTCGCCACGAAATCCACCCGGATTTTTTCAGTCTTTTGAATTTCAGACATGTCATAAAAAACCCCTAGCGCCCATGTCTTATGATCTTCAACTGACGGAAGTAAACTGGCAAAAAGTTGAAACTCACCGATGTTTTTACGTTCGGCGTGTTCGCCGCTAAATACTTTTTTAAATGACTCTAAAATTTCAGGCTCACGAATGACGTCTTGAAGAAAGTAACTGTTCGTTCCTACAGCCGGAGCCCATTTAAACTGCTGCATAAAAGCTGTGTTGAAAGAAATAATTCGTAAGTTGGGATCAACAGTGACAACGGCTTCAGTTAAACCAGAGAAGATCGTTTCAAAAACCGCACGTTCATCAAAAGCATTCTTTTTTAACCGTAAGTATTTACGGCGTAAAGTGTAAGACGCACGTTCAAGGTCAGCAAAGAAATGACCATCGTCATCTTCGTAAGCATCGTCTGGGCGATCTAACTTAAGCTCGTCGGCGCGCATAAGCTGCACCATTTTTTTTGTTTGTGTTCTGATTTTACGGCTAAAAACCGCGTAGGAAACAATCCACGCTAAGATTAGCCCAAGAATGAAAAAAACCAGGTACATTAGAGTCATATTGAATAATTGACTCTATACCCGACTCCTCTGATTGTTTCAATGTGTTCAGCCCATTCTAAAAGTTTTTTACGAAGGGCAAATACGTGCGTATCGATGGTTCTGCCAGTTACGGTAACATCCTCGCCCTGGATCAAATCTATCAGCTGATCACGCGTTAAAACGCGTCCCTGAGATTTTAATAAGAATCCTAAAAGCTTAAACTCTGATGGCGTCAGGTGGATTGGATTTTGTTTAAGTGTAACTTCTACACGACCGTAATCGTATTTTAGACCATCAAGCTCAACCACTTCGGTCGAACCTAGCACTTGTTGCGGCTGAGGCTCAGTCTGTTTACGGCGCAGTAAGTTTTTAACTCTGGCCGCTAGAACTCGTGGATCAAAAGGTTTTGAAACGTAATCATCTGCTCCCGCTTCAAGACCACGTACGATCGAATCAGGATCAGCTTTGGCCGTGATCATCAGAATTAACTGGTCACGATTTTTATTTTTAACCGCTGTAACTAAATCAATACCTTGAAGGCCTGGCAACATCCAGTCAGCTAAAATAAGATCGTAGGTTTTGTTTTGCAGAAGAAAAATGGCCTGTTCCGCCGAGAATGTTTTTTCAATCTGAGCGTCGAATTCACGTAAGGTTAAAGCAATAAGTTCTGCAATAGCCGGTTCGTCTTCGATAATTAGAATCTGAGCTTTATCTTTAATTGGTCCCATGACGGATATCTTTTCCTGTAAAGGCAAAGATCACATCTTCAGCAATGTTCGTTGAGTGATCGCCTAACCGCTCTAGATTACGCGCCACCTGGATAATGTCGAGACAAGTTTCTGTTAGGCTTGCATCAGCTTTAATCATTTTGATGTTCGACGCAGTCACTTCGTTCTTTAAAGTATCCACTTCATCGTCCATTTTAAGGATTTTTTCAGCAGAAGCCGCATCCATACGCACGAAGCTGTCTAAAGAACCTTTAACCATGGCACGAGTTACCGTCGCCATTCTTTCAATCTCAGTCACTGGAATATTTTGCGGCGGACGTTTGATAATATCTTTTCCAAGGTAAGCGATGTTGACGCATTGGTCGCCCATACGCTCAAGATCCGTGTTGATTTTGATCACTGATAAAATCAAACGTAAATCTTTAGCCACCGGGCCTTGTTTAGCTAAGATATTTAAGCACAGATTATCAATCTTGATTTGAAGTTCATTCACGTGCTTTTCAATTTCATGAACAGAAGCTAACAACGAAAGATCTTTTTTCATAAAACCTTCTATGGCCGTGGCTAAAGCTTTTTCTACAAAGCCTCCCATTTCCAGGATGGTTTTCTTTAAATCTTCAAGTTGGCTATCTATTGTTCTTTCCATAGAGAGTATTAGACCACAGTTTTTACACAACTTGCAATCTGTGAGCACCCCATTTAGGATATTTTTAAAGGAATACTTAACATATGCGAGTCAGTTCGATCGACGTAGGTTCAAACGCTATACGCCTCGTTATCATGGAAATTCATCAAAACGGCCAATGGGAGCAAATAAAGAAGTTTAGAGCTCCGCTGCGTTTAGGAACTGATGTGTTCGAGCATAAAAGCTTGCAACCGGAAACTGTGGCTGAGCTGGTCGAAGTGTTCAAAAAGATTGCTAAGCTAAATAAGAAAAACAAAGTGCAAAAGACCATTGCCCTTGCCACAAGCGCTATGCGTGATGCTAAGAACAAAAAAGCGGTTGTTAACCTGATCAAAAAAACCAGCAAGATTAAGCTTGATATTATCTCGGGCCAAGAAGAAGCCCGCTTAATTCGCAACGCAATTTTAAAATCAAAATCGAATCATTTTCACAATGCCCTACTGATTGATATCGGTGGAGGCAGTGCTGAATTAACAGGTCTTTATCAAGAAAAGATTTTATTTTCGAAAAGTTACCCGTTAGGCGTCGTACGCTTGTTATCTATTAAAAACAAAAAGAAAAACGTCCGCGAATACTGCGAAAGCCATCTGAAAAAAATTAAAAATGGCCGCCACCAATTTGATGTGGCCGTAGGAACTGGCGGAAACTTCGATGCGATTGCTCGTTTAAAACTTTCTCTTCTAAAAAAGGCGCCACAAACACATTTAGAAAAATCTGAATTGTTAAAAATCCAAGAGCACTGGAAGAAATTAAGCGTTGAGCAGAAGTTGGCATTAGGACTTCGCCCCGACCGCATTGATGTGTTAGATCTGGCGATGGATTTAATTCTAATGATTATCAATCGTTTTGAAATTACAAAAATAAAAATTCCGATGACCGGCCTAAAAGAAGGTTCGATCCACGATTTACTTGCGTAAAAATTATTTAGTCTTTAAAGATTTTTCGATTTTCTCAAGACGCACACATCTAATATTAAAACGTATAGACTTTTTAATTTTGAGAACAGATTGAGCCTTTTGGATTTTGCTCGCAGAGATAAGCCTTGATCTCATCGTTTTTTCTTTTTTGCTCTTCCATCTCACGTTTCAGTTGTGCGTTTTCCTGCTTTAAAGAGGCTATTTCTCTTGATTGTTGATTTGCGCCCTCAATAAATTCTTCAACTTGCGATTTTAACTCTTTGAAGGCTTGAATCAAAGGCGCAACCAAGATAGCGTAATTAACAGATAAAAAACCTTTCTCATCTTTCAAGACGGCTTCTGGATAGACTTTCTGCACTTCTTGCGCGATAACACCGATCTGTACTTCCTGATTAAATTTTTTATCTTTGTAATTATAGCTCACCCCACGAATTTGCGAAATTTTGTCAGAAGCACTTTCAAGAATTTTTATATCTTTTTTTAATCGTTCATCGGACGAAACTGTAAAAGCAGAAGCAAGCACTGGACCATATCCCCCACCTGTTCCGTTACCTACACGAAGTCCTCCCGTTGCTGCATACCAGTTAACATAGGTTGAATAACCTCCAGACCTTGATTCAAGATGTAAATTTCCATCCGTGGCCACCACAGTTGCATCTGGACCTACCCAGCCATTTCCTCCAACGATGAGATTCGCTCCCCAGCTACTGTTTGGCCCAAATATCGCTTTTCGATCGCCAGCAATATGGAGGGCCTGCGAAGGCGTATTTGTGCCAATGCCGACTGATCCAGAATTGAAATAAAATGAACTTCCTTCTAACTGAGTTTGAAAACTTAAATGCCCGAGTCTTAAAATTCCTCCGTCATTGCGTATTGTATAAGAGTTGGCGGCACCATCTGTCGTTCTGACTGAACTATTAACGAAATGAACAGCCTTGGTACCCGTATCGTTGTTACCCTGTAAAATGTAATTATAATCTGAAACCCCACTTCCCGTACTACCTGCGATAAAGTGAGGAAGATTACTGTTAAATGTGGCAGCTATTCCACCTGCAACTTCAAGTTTTGCATTTGGCGCACTTGTACCAATGCCGACGTTGCCATTACCTTTAATAATCATTTTCGTTGTGATCATAGGTGATGTCGCCACGGATTCAAACGCTCCACTTGGCGCATCTGGTGTATTATAAGTATCAAATAAAATATTTCCGCCGGCCATTCTAATACGATCAGGCCCTGAAGTATTATCCGAATCATTACCTTTAAATAAAAGTAATTCTGAACTTTCTCCGGCAGCATAAAAACGTTCACCGATATAAGTATGATTATATGAACCCGCTCCATCGCCCGTTGTACCTCTGAAGGCGATGTAGTTTGATTCTGAATTACCCACGCGCATATTGCCCGCGACATCTAATTTTTCACCTGGTGTTGTTGTACCGATCCCAACATTACCACCACCGTCAACAACCATATCTGTACGCAGGCCACCATTAGAAAACAAAACTTTCTTCCCCGAGGGATAACGAATAATTAAATCATCTATCAAAGATCCTGGAGTAAAAGCATTAGCCCCTCCAGCAACGGCTAAAGATGAAAAGCTAGTGCCATGCCCAATAGAAAGAGCGACGCTATCGGTTGGGTTTGGACTGCTAAATTTAGCAATTGGATCACTGGTTCCTGATTTACTAACATCTAACAAGGCGGTGGGTACCGTTGTGCCTATACCAACGTTGCCAGTCTCTTTAACAGTCATAGCTTGTGATACAGTATTAGTCCCGAACTCTAAATCAGCACCACCTGTCGTATAAGAAGTTTTAAAACTAATTTTATTCGCAGAGCCTAAAATATCTACGCGCGGATTTGTTCCGCCAGCATCATTATAATAAAATTGAGAGATAATATTATCACTGTCTGTCGACAATCGTTTAACTCTTAATGCACCCACAGCACCTGCGGCACCATCACTGCTAATAACGGCAGATCCTGATACTTGTAGCTTTGCATTCGGGCTTGTCGTACCGATACCGATGTTGCCATTGTCTAAAATGGTCATACGCTCAACTAAAGTCGTAGTCCCATTCTGCACATTGGCAATTCGAATTTTTGCTCCTCGCGCTGTTGAACTGTGCACTTCCGTGGTCTGAGCTTGAATGTATGCTGAGGTATTATCTCCATTACTTTGCCAATGAACTCCTCCTAAAGTTTGTCCGACGGCCGGATAGCTTGGAGCGGACGGCGTACCACCACCTCTTCGTAAATTCAAATAAGGAAATCCTCCTCCGCTATCGTAGACCGAAATAACTTGACCAAGCCATGTACTTCCTAAAATTTCTACCTTGTCACTAGGTGACGTTGTTCCGATACCGACGTTACCAGAAAAGTAACTTGCACCACTGACAGAAAGAGTCTGAGCTGGTGAATTACTACCGATTCCCAATCGTTTATTTGCTCCATCCCAAAAAAGTGAAGAATTATCTTGAGTAACTGTTCCATTTACTCCCGCAAATAGCACACTACCTGATGTCATAGTTGACAATTTGAGTGACCCATCAATAACTGATGAACCTGATACGTTTAGGTTTCCTGCTGTGTTTATACTTCCAGCTACGCCTAATCCACCTTTAACAACTAAGGCTCCGTTGTTTGAACTTGTTGATGCTGTTGTTGATGAAACAATCACCGAACTGTTTGGTACAAGTGATATATTAGATGATGAATTAATTGTTTGGGCATTGTCTATTGTTCCTGCACTTGATCCAGTAGCAATCATTCTTCTCGTTGGAGTACTGTCTGTTAAGTAGAAATTGAATCCATCGTATTCCATTGCGCCAGCTTCTGCTGTGGATGTTAATGTTCCCGATGTAAATTTTAATGGGGCTGTATTTGCTGATACTGTTCCGGATACTAAGTGTAATTTTGCTGTAGGAGCAAGGAGTCCAACCCCTACGTTACCGTTATTTTTAATATAAAGTGAAGCCGCCACTCCGTTTTTTTCAATCTCAAAAGTATTTTGGCTCGATTGTGTATCTTGAATCACAAAGTTATTGGTATTATCACCAACCCGCCAGTTACCCCCATATGTTGTTTTCCCATTTACCGCAGAAATATTAAAAACAGCATTTGGCATGGATATGTTTCCAGTATTTAAATCCATCGTCATGATAGTCTTGTGTATTGCCAACGAACTATTCAAGGATCTGAATGTTGCGACATTATCACTAACCTCAGTTTCCAAACGCCCCACTCCTGAAGGCCCATCGTCATCTTCAATTAACATTTTAGGTAATGCATTTGATAAATGAAGCTGTCTTGAAGGATTACTCGTTCCAATCCCTACAAAAGACCCACTGACCACAAGTTGATTTGTACCCACCGCTAAACCATTCGACGGCAAGTTTAAGGCACCCGTCATGGTATCACCAGTTTTTTGCACAAAACTAGCGGCTAACGTTGTTGAAGTTGCTGGAGTATAGCCTAAAGCAGTTGTAACATCTGATGATGATAATTGCGCACCAGATGTTACACGACCCTTGCCATCCACTGTTACCTTTGTGTATTGCGTACCTGATGTCACACCAGCACCCACTGTATTTAATGAAATTAAATTACTGCCTGATACTGAATTTACATCACCAGTAAACGACGGAAGTCTACCTACAGCTAAAGTACCTGTTGCACTAGTACTTCCTAAATCTAAAGAGCTGATTGTTGCAAATCCACCAAGGCCTAAATTAGTTCTAGCTTGGCTGACATTTGCTAAATCAGACAAGTTGCTTGCTTTAACTAAGTAAGTTCCAGAAGCAGCATTGTCAGCTGGAGTGTAACCAAGTGTTGCGATAATCGCAGCACTTGTGGCTTGTTGTTTATTCATGAATATTGAATAGTCTGCATTTGATAAAAGACCCGCTGTCACAGAACTTGATGCCGCAAATGGAATGTTAAATGTGTGAACTCCGCCAGCGGTAGAAATTCCAAACGAAGTTCCTGCACTACCTGTAGCAAAAGTCTGTGTTGCAACTGATGAACCATTTAATGTTGTAATTCCCGCACTTGCAGCGTTTGATGGTGTATAACCTAAAGCTGTTGTTACATCTGAAGATGATAATTGTGCACCTGATGTGACGCGCCCTTTACCATCTACAGTTACTTTTGTGTATTGCGTGCCTGATGTGACTCCAGCACCTACGGTATTTAAAGATATTAAATTACTGCCTGAAACAGAGTTTACATCGCCAGAAAAACTGGGAAGTCTTGCTGTCGAAAGCGTACCCGTCGCTGATGCAGAACCTAAATCTATTGAACTTGCTGTAGCTAAAGTACCAAGCCCAAGATTTGCTCTTGCGCTTGCGAAATTTGTTAAATCAGAAAGATTATTTGTTTTTTGCGCGTAAGTGCCTGAGACGGCATTATCTGCCGGAGTATAGCCCAGAGTTGCAATAATGGCTGCACTTGTGGCCTGTTGTTTATTATTAAACGTATTCCAATCAGCTGATGATAAATAACCATCTGTGCTTGACGTCGCTTGGCTTATTGAAATCGTAGGAGTTGCACCACCTGTTGAAGATAATGGGGCATTGACATTTATAGTTGTAACAGAGCCCGTCGCCGCATTTATCCATGATAAGTTGCCTGCACCATCTGTTGATAGAACTTGCCCCGTTGTTCCTGATGTTGTTGGTAAATTTAAAACGTAACTTGAACTTAAACTTGTCGGCGCTTGCAAGCGGATATTAAAACTTGTGCTGGGTTTGTAAATATCCACATAATTTATTTTCGTGGCATTTGCGTAAAGATCGTTGATCGTAACATGGCCTGATGAATTACGTTTTACAATCGTATCCGCTGTAGCACTTGAAGTCGCAGCTAATGTATCATCAACACTTGCAGAAATTTGTGCAGCCGATTTTCCACCCACACTGACAACACTGTTTGCTGAAACTGTGCCTGACACATCGCCTGATAAGTTTGAACTATTGATTTGAGTTGCTACTGCCGAGCTACTTACCGGCGCATATCCTAAAGTATTTATAATTTGAGTGCTGCTTGCAGAAAGTTTAGCCTTGAATTCGGCATAATCAAGCGAAGTTAAATAACCATCTTGCGACACTGTCGCCGCTTGAATGCTAATCACGGGTGCGCTTGCGGTGCCACCTGTTGAAAGCACACTTCCATTTGTGGTTACGCTACTAATTCCTGAGCTGCTCGCACCAACCGGAATACAACTAAAACTTGCACCATTAAAAGTAATCGCATGAGTTGCTGCATTACAACTAAGAGCTGCTAGCGTCGATGTCTCAACAAATGCTGTGTCGGCTTTACCGTTTAATGTTTTTGCATCATTAGATTTATTAGCATACATCGCATAAGGCACAGCATTGATCGTCATCGCAGGTAATGTTTGCCAACCGGTGCCGTCATTAAATTGCATCACGATTCTACGTGTATCGTTAGGAAGTGGATTATAAATTCCTGTAGCTTCACAGGGCATAGATACAATTGAATTATCAAAGACATTCGAAAAAACTGCTGTCGTGGCATTTGCAGGAGGAAACGATCTAGCACCACTGCCTAATGCAAATGAAATTAAACCACTTGTAGCAGTCATGTTGATTGCTGAATAAGTTTCAGAATACAAAACACAGCTTCCGACCGTATCTAAAACTGAAAATTTAAAATTTACATTTACCGCTTCTAATGGATAACCATCAGGTTTAATAATTTTAGCTTGGTAGGTTGTTTTGCCACTCATCGCAAGAGCAGAAATCGAGAATATGAAAACACCAAGCAAGACCAGTATTTTCATTTTAAATGTAACTACACGAGGATGTACATCGAAGTCTGAAATAAAATTGAGTGACATTAACAAACGCTCAGAAAACTTCGTTTTCATATCTTCTTATCGTCATTTTAAGAAGAAGTCTTTAATAATTATCGTTAGATAGAAATTCTGTCGGAACTTAACCGAAAAGGGACTTTGTTAGCCACAGCGAATAGTTCGGCAGCAAATTTGTTGAATGTATCAATATGGACCATTAAAAAAGAAACTGGATTTAAGGCAAAAGATATACTTAGAAATTGAATCCTCATAACACCTAACTAATTAATATCGGTGCAGCCAGTACAGAATTAACAGGTCTGTCTTTATACAGAAAAGATTTTATTTTCAAAATGATTATCAAGCGTTTTGAACTTATCAAAATCCCGATGACCGGCCTAAAAGAAGGTTCGAGCCACGATTTACTCGCTTAAAAATTATTTCGTATTTAAAAAATTTTCAATTTTCTCAAGACGCAGTTTTAAGGCTTCAAGCTCTTTTTCTTTAGCAACGTCACTGGCCTTCAGTTTCTCGTTTTCAGACTGAAGCGATGCGATCTGTCGTGCCTGCATCGCCTGCTGCTCTTTGACACCCATTAAATTGTGATAAAGTTCTTTTACCGCATTGATCACAACATAAATGAACGAAGTATAATTGACCTGTTTGATCACAGTCGTATCTTTATCATCAGTATGAAGCTTCACCGCTTTAGCAACAACCAGTTCAGGAGCCGTTTTTTCCACTTCTTGCGCGATTACCCCGAGCTCAAGCTGATCGCTGGCCGGGTGTTCACCTAAACCGTTATATTTAAAAAATTTCGGGTTAATTCCTAAGAGCGCATTTAACCCGAGATCAAAAGTTTGAATATCCGTTTTTAATCTGGCATCTGAAGAACACGTTCCATCCAAAGTAGAACCGCTGGCGCGCACACACCCTGTGGCATTCACATCACCGGAAACATCCAGCTTGTAACCTGGGCTTGTCGTGCCAATCCCAACATTTCCGGCATTATTTTACAGGCCGTTACATCAGCCAATAAATCTCGAACATCAGAGTTAAATTCACGCATCTCGTCTTTTGCCTGAAACTCATTTGTTGCTTAGTGGAATTATCCATCATCGACATCACACCGTAAGTCACGATCGACAATAATCCGGTCGCCATCAGGATCTCGACTATGCCCATGATTTCATACCTGCATACCCTTTTATTGTTGCTTGCAAAAATCAGCTTTTGGATCTTTCCTACAAATATATTTTTGAACATCTAAATATTGTTTTTTAATTTCTGTATTTTCGGCTTTTAAAGAAGCAATTTCGCGTTGTTGTTTTTCTAATTGTTGATCATGGCCTATAAACTTTGTATAAAGTTCTTTGACAGCATTAATGACAGGTGCAATTAATGCTGAATACGCCACGGATTTAAATCCATCTGAACGAGTCTTAACGGCTTGTGGAAATACTTTTTCTACATCTTGAGCAATCAAGCCTATCTGCTCGGCATTGTCGCGATTTTTATCTATCCAATAATACGTAACGCCATCTAGCTCGTTAATTCTTCTAAGCGAGTCTTGAATAGTTACAATATCTTTTTTTAAACGGCGATCTGAAGCCTGCGTTAATGTACCTGCCATCCATGCATTACCATTGCCCGACTGATAATAAAGTTGACTATAGATCGGAGAACCTCCAGCTGCTGGTGCGCGGTAAATACTAAACTGATCCCCACTATTACCGGCAACAATTGCCCAAGAACTTCTAGCGGTATCAACCAGCTGGTCAGTAGCTGGAATATAATTACTTCTCAATTGAGAATTGTCGACGGCAGGACTTATTAGAGCACTACTACCAAACTTAATACTGCCATTTACATCAAGCTTCGCAGTTGGCGCAGTTGTACCAATACCCACGCTACCCTCTTTCGCGGTGATCGTCGGTAATCCCGCATTGCGGCTTGCGCCTGTATAAAGATTCCATTCAGAGCCTACACTTGAGCGATAACCTGTCACCGTAGCACCTGTACCCGTTGACGTTAATTTAGTCCAACCGCTGTTATGCCCGAAGACTTGCGCTTTGAAATAAATCGGTAAAGACCCCGTCGATGCAGCCGAACAATTCGAACTGTTTTGAATAGCACGGATACGGAATTTAACCACACCCCCAAAGCCGTTAGCATCGACCGTAAAACAGCGATACGTGAAAGTGGTATAATAATTTACACTCGTCGCCGGAATCTCGCGCCACACATCACTCTCTGAATGCGCTGACACAAGATCATAAGTAGATGATTCAACCCAATTACCTCTGGTTGTTGCCATCGATACTCGAATAATATTGGAATTTCCAGCAGCCCCTGCAGGAGCCGCTTGTACGACCTCAGCGTAGTCACCGATGACCCAGCCATCAGCAAATGTTTTGACATCATAAAAATCAGAGTACGATTGCACGTAACCGTTCACATCCAAAGCCTGGCTTGGAGTGGTAATGCCAATACCGACTTTACCAGCTGGATCAATACGCACCCGTTCAGTGTTACTGGTAAGAAAGATCATATTTGTGCTTTCCCGATTGTAGAAAGCCGCATCTCCGGCAGTGCCTGTACCGATCATCACACCATCACTTAATGTTGTTCCGGTCATGCTTGATGTTAAATGAATATAGTTATCTAAACCTGTGGAATGTATTGTTAAATTTTTATCTGGTGCTGATGTTCCAATCCCAACGTTACCATTTGATTTAACCGTAAGCCACTCAGTCCCATTTGCACCCGAGGTATCCAAACCTTGACCTATTGATATTCTGTCTAATGTATTTCCTGTAGATCCATGGGCCGTGAGACCACCTAGTTGACTTCCATCATTAGAGAAAAATGCAAATTGTCTTTTCCACACAGTCCATGTCGAGTCTGTACGGACACCTAAACCATAGGGGTGAGATAGCGGTCGATCCGCGACTATATTTCCCGCGGCATGCAAAGTGTACGCTGGACTTGACGTCCCAATGCCGACATTGCCTGTAGCCGTACCACCACTGTCGACTTGCAACGCAATATCACCGCCTGAATTAAACACGCGAGCAGCCCCTGCTGCAGGATGGTAAATTTGCAAGTTACTTCCGCCGGCATTGCCGATAAATGAAAAGTTAGCTGCGGCACTATCTGATCTGATCATCCCCGAAACTGAAAGTGGTGCTGTCGGTGTTGCTGTGCCGACCCCAACGTTACCACCATTGGGATTTAACACGAT
>JAMPXC010000047.1 GCA_023701385.1 Pseudobdellovibrio sp. | reverse complement strand
ATCTGGGTTGTGGTTCAGATTATTTTAGATCGTGCATTTGGATTTCACCAATGGCGCTATTTAATTTTAACTCCTGAATTAGTGATTGAAAAATTTTATGTGTGGCAGCTGTTCACGTATCAATTTTTTCATGCGATTTCTCCGTTTCACTTATTGTTTAATATGTTGATGCTTTACTTCTTCGGTTCTGAATTAGAGCGTCGTTGGGGATCTAAGTTTTTTAGCTTCTATTACTTAATGTCTGGTGCTGGGGCTGCGATCATCTACTGTATCGGTGTAGGTATCTATGCCGCGGTTACTGGTTTTAGACCGGTACTCATGACTCCGGTTTTGGGGGCTTCAGGAGCTTTATTTGGTTTACTTTTAGCTTACGGAATTATCTTTGCCGACCGTGAAATCTATTTTATGGGCTTCTTTCCGATGAAGGCTAAGTACTTCGTTATGTTGGCCGGGGCGATGGATTTGATGTCGTTAATGGGAACAGGCTTTGCTGGTGGTGAAGTGGCGTATTTAGCTCATTTAGGAGGCATAGCCTCAGGATTCATTATTTTACGTGGCCATGTTCAATATAAGAACTATCAGGCCAAATCTAAGCTTAAACGTAAGTCATCGAACTTGCGCCTTGTGGTCGATAATGATAAGTCTACAAAGGATAATAATCCTAAATACTGGAACTAGAGGTACCTATGTCTACATTAAATAAAGCTTTAGAAGATTTAAAATTCGATAAAAGATTAACTGAGTTAAATTTACGTTTAGGTCGTATCACTAAAGAAGAAGTTGAAAAACAAATCAACTCTTTAGAAGATCTTGAATCTCAAGTTGAAAAATTAGATTTAGAATCTGAAAAATCAGAAAACAACTAGTTCGTTCTAGTTTTTTAGTTTTTAATTTATGCTTCAGAACCAACCTATAGACATTTACTGCATGGCTAACCAAGACCGCAGTGATCGCGTGCGTTGGCTTATTGAAGAACTTGGTCTTGATTACCGTGATCACTATTTGAAAAGAAAAAATGGTGATCTAAATTCTCCACGCTATCTAGCACTTAATCCCACAGGCAGAGTTCCTACAATCGTTGATAACGGCAAAGTCATCTACGAATCAGGAGCTATTTGTCTTTATCTAGCTGATAAATACCGTCACAAAAAAGAATTAGCTCCGGCTTTTGAAGCTGATGAGCGTGCCGAGTATTTACAGTGGATGGTTTGGTCGGTGGCAAGTCTTGAGTGTGTGATCGCTCATATGTTCACACACGTTAATACTGAAGCTGAAAAAGCCGAGACGCACGCGTTTGTAAAAAAACAGTGTGAGATTTTTCAACGTGCGCTTAATCCAATTTTAGAAAAACAAGAGTATATTTTAAAATCAGGATTTTCTGCGGCTGACATTATGCTAGCCGCTGTTATTCCAGGGGCCTGGGATTATTTGGTTGAACCAAATCCAGCCATCAAAGCTTACATGAATCGATTAATGCAAAGACCTGCGGCTGTGAAGACGCGTGTTTTTGAAGTTCCTGATGTGTCAGGTCACTAAGTAATATGCCAGCCGTTCAAAAAAAAGATAATCCATCGGCTTTTAAACATTGGTTTAATAAAGAGTTAGTTCTTCGTTTGTCAGATAGTCTTAAAAAGGCGTATCCGGCCTTTAAGGCAAAGAATTTTAATTTAGTGATCGCTAAGCTTGCTCCGCTAGAAATGAAGCCACGTGTGCTGTTAATTCGTGATGCGATGATGGCTGAACTTCCGAAAGATTATCTTAAAGCTCTACAAATTCTTGTTAAGTCAACACAACTCGGAAACTTAAAAGGGTTTGATCTTTGGCCCTACACTGAATTTATTCAAGCTTACGGTTTGGACCACGTCGAAGAATCTTTAGAAGCGCTTTATATTCTGACACAAAAATTCACGGCGGAATTTGCGGTTCGCCCTTTTTTAATTCATCATCCGAAAAAAACCTTCTCGACTTTAAAAAAATGGACTTCAGATGACAGCGAACATATTCGCCGCTGGGCCAGTGAAGGAACGCGTCCGCGTCTTCCGTGGGGAGCCAAACTTAAAGCTTCGATCGTTGATCCAACTCCGGGGTTGGAAATTTTAGAAAAAATTAAATTCGATGATTCGTTATATGTTCGTAAGAGTATCGCGAATCACTTAAATGATATCGCCAAAGATCATCCTGATCTGGTGATCAAAACACTTAAAGCGTGGCAGAAAAAAGTAACTACAAAAAATAAAGCCAAACTTGATTGGATTACCAAACAAGCGCTACGTACTTTAATCAAACAAGGTTATCCAAAAGCACTTGATGTGATGGGCTTTGGCGGAAAAGCTGAAGTTAAACTTGGTGAGTTGAAACTGAATAAGAAAAAATTCACTGAAAAAGATATTTTAACTTTTGAATTAGAGATGATTTCAAAAAGTGCGAAAGCTCAAACCTTAGCGGTGGATTATATTATTCACTATCAAAAGGCGAATAATAAACTTTCGCCAAAGGTGTTTAAGTTAAAAGTTTTAGAACTAAAACCCAAAGAAGCTTTTACCTTGAAGAAAAATCATTCGTTAAAGCCAGTGACCACGCGTAGACACTACGCAGGTCTTCATAAATTAGAAATTCAAGTGAACGGTAAGATCTTAGCCACGATTGAGTGGCATTTAAGTTTATAATTTTGACCATTCTTCGCGAAGAATTTGTAAATCGTCGCCTTTTTCGATCAGATAAAGTGTTTTAATCCCTTTATCTTGATGCATGTCAGACGTGTAGTTTTGAACGAACTTAATGATGTACTGATTTTGCGTGTGCAAAATACTTGGCTTAGAAAAATCAATCGTAATTGTTTTATAGACGCCTTTAAGTTTTTCTTTGTGCTTTAACCAAGATTTTTTATTAAAGCTTGGGGCAGAGAAGTCGTCTGAATAGAGTTTGATGTAGTTATCTAAATCTTGTTTTTGCCAGTAATCTTTCCAAGTTGTGATCCAATTCATCACTTTGTTTTTCTTAGCTTGGTGAGTGGCGCTGTCGATCCAATCCGTTTTTGAATTAATGATCAGATGACTTTTATTTAAAGAAATTTGGTTAGATAATTTTTGGATGTTGTCGTTACGTAAAACTACGCAGCCTTTTGAACCACGGTTTAACGGCACTGTATCTGGTACTGAGTGTAACCAAATACCATCGCCAGTTTTATTTTCAAACTTATCAAAAACATTAGGGTAGTCAGTTGTAAAAGCTAACGAACCGTAACGGTCAAAAGGAATCTCTGGCGGAGTTTTCTTTGTTTGCAAAAGATAAATTCCTTCAGGAGTTTTTTGGTCGTTACGTTTAGTTTTATTACCACCATTTTTACCGATATCGATTTCAAACGAAACGGGAGCAGTTAAGTTTTCTTCTGATTCAAAGAAGTAAAGTTTACGCTCAGTTTTATCTGCAATCATGATCGAAGATTTAATTTCAGGAGCATCTGAAATTTGTAAGATTTCATTTGGAAAAAGTGTTGCTGTGCCTGAGCCTGTTTGGGCTAAAGCAGTTACATTCGCTTGTAAAATAACAGCGAAAGTTAAAGTAGATAAAAATGGTGAAAGTCTATGCAGTTTCATTCTCGTTAAAATATCTTGTCCTAATATGAGACAACAGACAACTCATGGGCCCTCATATTACGACTAGGATAACAGATTTTTAACACTTTGCACACCTTTGGTCTTAAGACCTAAGTTTGGTGGTCCGATAACATCAGTATGAAACAAAAGCTGCAACTTATCTTGAACAGTCTATTGATCCTTTTAAATTTTTGCGGGTTAGGTACCGGTGCTTATTGGGTGTATGCCTCAACACTTGGTTATGAATCACCTTACATCGTTGAAGAGACCTTAAGACAGCCAGCAAGCTTACCTGAGTTAGTTGAAAAGGGTATGAATGTTTATACGATGGATAAGTTTTTAGTGAACTTAGCAGGGCAGCCACAAAGGCAAATCTTATTACAGGTGAATCTGGATATGTTAAATGCGCAGTCTTTCACAGAGATCATGGATTCTGATAAAACAGCGCGTGCCCGTGACAGTATTATTCGGTTATTAAATGATAAATCTTATTCTGACTTAGAGACGATTCAGGGAAAATTATTCTTAAAAGACAAGATCGTTGAAGAAGTTAACAAAGTCCTACGAGTAGGACTTGTTAAAGATGTGTATTTTACTGATTTTGTAGTTCGATAATCTTAAAGCGTAAATTTTACGGCTTTATTGTTTTTAATTTCATAAACAGTGCCAGCGCCTAAGTAGTATTCAACTTGAATGCCGACTTTCTTTTTTTCTTTTAGCTTTACAGCTTGTTCACCTAAAGCTTGTAACACGTAAAGAGGAACAGTTTTTTCAGTTGTTTTTGCAGTGCCTGAAACTATGACTGGCTTTTCGCTAAGAAATGGAACTGTCGTATTTTTAATATCTTTGTATGACGATTCAGAAACTTTAACTAGAGTCCATTTTTTATCGTTATTTATTAAGGCTACAACATACTGTTTTTTTAAATCGCTTCCTAATAACACGATATCTTTTTTGCCGTCGCCATCTAGGTCGTCGATAAAAGCCATAGGTACTTTGCTAGGGTCAATATCGTTGAATAATTCAATAATAGATGGGCCGTAATCACTTAAGTTAAACGGAATGAATTCTGGATTCCACTGCGTTAAAAGTTTTAATGCGATTTCAGGCAGTTCGATTTCAACGACATTGTCCTGTTTTTTAATTTCTAAAGTGTTTGTTGCAGATTTAGAAACTTTAGCTGCGTTGGCTGTTGAGGTAAATACGAATAATAGGGGAAGAAGTAATTTAATCATCTTGCAGTCCCTCCGTTGTTAGATTTTTTTTGTTGTGAGCTGCCACTGCTACCGTTAGCACCAAGAGCTTTCGGGCATTTTTGGCCGTTTGGAACGTAAAAGACATGATTGCCAATGCGTCCGCAAGTTGTTTTTCCACGTTTAAATTTCCAAGCATTGTCGGACGTGCGTGGATTATTGAAAAAGATAATTCCATTAGCGCCTTCATCGATCGCTATATCTGCAGCTTGACGGCATTCTCTTAGAGATTGAACGTCTTCAGCATTTTTAGTTGTAATGTTGTTGGAATATTTATCTTCGGTCCAGCTAAATTGTCCGTCTTCGTAAACTACACCGCAAACCGTATCAGGAAAGGTATATACGTCATCTTCTTTGCGCGTTAAAACTGTTTTTAGAACGGCGATTCTACCATCTAGAGGTTCGCCACGCGATTCGTGATAGCAGTTACAAACTAAACAAGTAAAAGAGGATGTATTGCGATTGCAAGCTAAGCTTTCGGCAAACGCGCTTTGGCCGACCAGCCATATTGTTAGAGCGATAAATATCTTGTTCATATTACCCATTTTCTTTTGTTGTTGTAATCGTCTTATGGCACACAAATCGGCCCAAGTTCAAAATGAGATAAGGGGGCTTAGGTCGCGATTTCTACAGAGAACGCGCAGAAGAGATAGAATATGCTCCAGAATTTCTGCGCGTTTGGACTTTGATCTAATTAACCGTTTCTTTTTTGGTACATTTTAATACCAACGTACGCAAGAACCACTAATAAAAGTAATCCTCCGCCCAGAACCATTTCGTTTTGTAATAAACCTTTTTTCTCTTCGCCGGCTGCGCCTTCGTCGTCAGCCGCTAATAAGTCGCCGGGCATAGCTTGACCGATACCGGCACCTAAAACTTCGCCAGAACCACGGATTGGGCCGAGATCAGGACGAGATAATAAATCTTTTGTAGCGATAACACGTAATGAACGTACTGTATCCATGAAGTGCGCTCTGTGTTTTGCGTAGTATTTGTTGTGAACCGAGAAAGTAACAAGGATTGCGATTTGATCTTTGATTGTAGCTAAGTAGCGAGTGAAGTAGTTTTGCACTTCAGAGTTAGCATGAAGACCATCTAACCATTTTTGATCATTGATCATTTCTTCACGTGGCGGCATTGTTACTGTAGATTGCGCTTGACCACCAGTACGTAGATTTAACGTCATTGGTTTTGACATATGATCCATGTAAATCGGGAAGTTATCTGTTGGGCCTTTTTCTTTAGCTGTTAAAATGATAACGGCTTCTTTTGACTCTTGTGGGTCTTCAGCGCGGCATACCCATTCAGTTTGCTCTAATTTACATTTCCAAGTGTCTAACATCTCAAAAGAGATATAAGCATTTTTAAAAGTTCGAGCTTCAGACATAGAACCGATCAGTAAAAAAACTAACGGTAGGAGTCTAAAAGTATATGATCTCATGTTGCCTCGCTTGTTGTTTCGCATCTACAATTGTGATGTGAAAATATTGTAACCACTTTTTTGTTCGCTATCAAATTGGTTCGCTATCGAATGAGGTAATTTATGTTAAATCTTTCGCAACTCCAGACCTTTGTCATGGTCGTATCTGAGGGCAGCATGACGGCCGCCGCTGATAAACTATTTCTGACTCAACCGGCAGTGAGCCAGCAGATGAAAAACTTAGAAGACGAATTAGGGGTTGAATTGGTTGTTCGTGGTAGCAAACAAATTAAAACCACAGCTCAGGGCGAAGTTTTATACGAACACGCTAAAAAGATTTTAAGTCTTTCGCAGCAGGCCGAAATTTCGATTAAATCGGTAGGCGCGCAGCTTCGTGGTCAGTTAAGAATCGGCACGCTAAATTCAATCGGCCTTCACTTGATGAGCCCGGTGGTAAGCCGCTTATTAAAATTCAATCCCGATTTTAAAATCAAAGTTGATTACGCCAAAGGCGAAGACTTAATCAAAGCCTACGAAAACAATGAATTAGATGTGGTGGTTTTACCAGATGTGCAAACGAACTACGGTAAAACTTTTAAAGAAACAGCATCGCATGTGCTTTTAAAAGAAGAGATGTGGTTAGTGGGTTCTGGTAAAGACGAATTTTACCCATCAACTGTCAGCATGAAAGATATTGCAAAGATTCCTTACGTGCATTTTTCGCATGAGTTTCCGCACTTTGATAAAATGCTGAATGAAAAATTAGGAACTGTGCCGGCGGTTTTTGAATCATCAAATGTGGGTACTTTAAAACGTGTCATCGAAAACGGTTTAGGTATTGGCTTTTTACCAGCGCATTCAGTAAAAAAACAAATTCGTGGTGGCCGTTTAAATAAAATTCAGACAACAGACTTTGAATACAAAACAGAATTTATTTATTACCGCCGTGACAAAGGGCCTTCAGCAAAAACCGCTGAAATTCTTTTCCAAGCCATGACTGGCGACCAGGAGCGTAGCTAATGAGAAATGAGCTTATTTTACCAATGGCGATCTACATGTTTTACATGGCAGGCCTTGCGGTTTATTTATTTTTAAGCCGCTACTACGCGCTCAAAAATCGTGAAGTGGGTTTTAAATATTTTCAAACGTATAACGTAGCGCCACCACCGGATAAAGTTTTAGTCATTGGCCGCCATTACGATAACAACTTTCAAGTACCCTTATTGTTTTTTGTAAGCTGTTTAGCTCATATGATGATCGGCAGTGTGAACATGTGGACTGTAGGCTTAGCGTGGTTTTTTGTGGCGAGCCGTTTTTTCCACTCATTCGTGCATTTAGGAAGTAACAAAGTTCACATTCGAGTTATCCCCTTTGGTCTTGGCTGGTTAGCGATCATTTTAATGTGGGTTCAACTTCTTGTTTTTGCGATGTAATAGTGTTTTTATTTAGTAATGAAGCAATTTTTAGCTATCGTTACTATCTTATGTTCTCTTAAAGCGAATTCTGCTGAAGAACTCGCTTCTTATGACTCACAAAATCTCTGGCTAGGACCAACAGTAAGTTTATTTGTTGGTTTTGGTATCGGCGTAGGATTGCAAGGACGCTTTGAAGAAAGAGGCATTTATTATGGTATTGCAGATGCCATTGGTGGTTTTGCGTTGATAGCAGCATCAGTTGACTGCAATTCTAAAGGTCAAAAAGCTATGGTAAATATCACTCAGCAGCTTTTGTTTTGCCTAAAGAAGATGGGCTTTCTTTAAACTACGCTATTGAATTTTAAAATTTATCTTGAGCCGTATCTTTACCATTGGCACGGCGTGACGACGGTAAACATCGGGCTTAAGCGAGGTTCAAAAAATTAAAACAGCACTGAATCAGGTAAGCCCATACGGGCTGCGATCAAACGCACAATTTCACTGGCTGTTTCTTCTAACGCACGTTCAGTAACGTTGAAGACAGGCCAGCGTTTGTTTTGTTTAAATAAAGTTTCTGCGTATTCGATCTCTTTTAAAATTTGTTGAGAAGAGGCGTAATCGCCGCCAGTGTCTTGGCCAAATTTTTCTAAACGGTTTTTTCTGATTCTTTGAAGTGAATCAATATCAATAATTAAGCCGACGATCTTACGCTGATCAATTTCAAAAAGCTGTTTTGGAACTTCAGTGCCAAGAACAAGCGGGATGTTGGCCACTTTCCAGCCTTTATGGCTTAAGAAAATCGACAGAGGCGTTTTACTTGTACGGCTAATGCCGACTAACACGATATCGGCTTTATCTAGCTCATTAGTGATTTTACCGTCATCATTACGAACCGTGTATTCAATTGCTTCGATACGTTTGTAGTAGTGATCGTTTGTTTGACGAAGAAGACCTGTTTGGCTGGCCGAAGCCACACCAAAAAAATCATCGAGGGTGTTAATGAGTGGACCAAGTAAATCAATCGCCGGAATTGATTTTTCAATACAAACTTCGGCGATTTTTTTTCTGATCACAGGTGACGCGAACGTGTAAGCCACCATGCCGCGCTTTTCAAAGCAGTCATCAATCACGCGCAAGATCTGTTCTTCAGTTCTTAAGTTCTTGCTGCGCACGATATTGATTTCTTGTTCGGCGTATTGAACCAGGGCTGCGCGCACCATTGTGGCCGCGGTTTCACCGGTTCCGTCTGATAAAATAAAAATAGTGTGTACGTTAGGCGTAGTAGTCATGATTTGTTATGGCTTTTTTCAAGCTTTCGCAGCGTAATTGTAACCACGGTTCAGCTTGCTTAGTCATAAGCACAATATAACGATTTTCTTCAACACGGATCAATAAACAAACCATTTTCGCCGCATCGGGAAGATGATTAAAGCCGATCTTACGTAAAAATAACGAAGCGCGTGTTTTTAAAATATTGAAATACGGTGAAGCGGGAAGTCTAAAATGAATTTTCGGAAGTTTCTTTTCGATGTTTTGGCCATAGAAAAACATTTTTTGAATTTCAGAACCTTCGATTAATAAACCCATCTCAAAAAAAGCTGTTAAACGTGAAAAAAAGATTTCCCATTGTTTTTCGCCGGCGTTAAAAAGAATTTGTTCAAGCAATTGATGGTTAGATTCAATTTGATATTTTGAATCTTGCGGAAAGTTAATCACATCAAAATGCTCTTCGTGATCTAATAATTTTTCGATTTTTGAGATGAAGCTGGCCATGCATTCATCTTGAAGGAATAAATTTAATTTGTTGAGCTAGTTACTAGGTCGCAATGCTCTAATCTAGCTTTAAGGCTAGCTGCCGGTTCAAACGGAGCAAAACATCTTAGGTTTTTAATCTGTAACTGTTCAACTACCTGCTCTAAATCTTGGCTTTTAAATTCTTTAGGGTCGTGAATTAAGAATAACCAGTCAGCATCGAAATGATTTCTGCAGCCAACCAGTGTCCATGGTTTTGTTTCAGTCTGCTGGCGCGCCGGAAAACCGATATCGTGAACTAACTGCGATAATTCCATCGGCGCTTTAGTTTTTCTGTAGCGGTGAATTTCTGAAAGTAAAAATCCAGAATTGAAGTTGAGCTTTTGCCACCACGGATTTTGTGGATCTTCGATTAAGACCCACAGCTTACAAGATGTGGCAGAAAGATTAACGTCTTTCATTTCTGATCACCTGATCAACGATACCGTTTACAAATGAAGCCGCTTCTTGCGTTCCGTATTGTTTTGCAATTTCAATCGCTTCATTCATGGCGATTTTTGGTTCGATTAATTCAGAAGTGAATAGGATTTCGCAAACAGCAATGCGGATGATATTGCGGTCAACAGAAGCCATACGATCAACTTTCCAATGGCGAGAAGCTTCTTGGATTTTTGCATCGATTTTTTCTTTGTTCGCTTGCACGGCTCTTACGATGTCATAAGTGTATTTAAGAACGGCTTCTTCAAAATTTTTATCAAAGACCGTAGCTAAATCAGAAAGAGACATCTGTGGGGCAAATTCAGTTTGGAATAGGATCTGGAGTGCGAGTTCTCTTGATTGTCTTCTCATCGTTAGCTTCTTTTGTAGTTTGATCTGTGTTGTTCACAGGTTTTAATTGCGGTTGTAATTGAGTAGTTAAACTTAATTGTGGTCCACTTGAATCAATCATATCGATGAGTTCATCACCTTCAAGTTTTTCCACGAAATCCTGGACGTCTTTAAAGGTTTTGTAAACACTGGCGAATCTAACGTAAGCTACGTCATCCAGTTGTTTTAACTCAGCCATAACTCGGCGACCGATCACACGCGCAGAAATTTCACCTTCACCACGAGTAATAACCCAAGAGGCTATTCTCTCTACAATGGCATCTAAAGCCGCTGTTGAAACTGGGCGTTTATTACAAGCGTAAGATAAACCACGTAATAATTTTTCTTTGCTGAAAGGTTCACGGCGTCCGTCTTTTTTGATTACAAATGGGTAACTTAAAACCACGGTTTCTAAAGTTGAGTATCTAGATTTACACGATAAACATTCGCGACGGCGGCGGATGCCTCCATCTTTCTGTACGCGTGTATCTAAAACTTTGTCTTCGGAATGTCCGCAAAAAGGGCATTTCATGGTTATAAGTCCTTACTGGTTTGTAACCTAGGTGACGGGGGGAATTGGGTCAATAAGGCTGAAGAACTGGACTCGATTTTTGCACGGCGTTAATGGGTAATTTGTGGTCAAATACTGGGCGTAATTTTATGCTCAAAGATATGAAATTGTTTAACATAATTCTTATTGGTTTTAGCCTTGTCACCTCAACAGCTTTTGCAGCAGGCGCTCCCTTAGTAGGCAAAAAAGCCGCTGCGAAATATTTTCAGGCTAAAGGTGACTCAAGTTACGAAGCTTCGGCTCCTCGTTACCCTTCAACAATTGAATCGTTAACTTCAGATGATCATTACATGGCTTTAGGTCTTTCAACTTACACAAGTTCAAAAGCCTACAACTGGGGTGTTAACCGTGAAAACGATGTGGCTAAAACCGGGCTTGATGTGAGCTATCGTTTAACTCAAGACTATGAACTGTTCGATGAAATCATTCGTTTAAGTTTTAATACCTATCGCGTTGCCGGGGATAAAGCTCAGAAAATGAGTTTTATGTACGGTATGACTTTTCCGGATGCGACGTCGAGATTTCCTCTGTATTTCGGTTTTGCCGCTGGGCCTGGAATTTTTTTCAAGCAAATCGACGGTGAATCAACGCTTGCCCTGGATTATCAGATGTTTTTAGGGCTTCGCCTGTTTAATTTATTCGAGAGCACTGGTTTTTTTGTTGAAGGTGGTATAAAAAACCATCTGCATTTAACAAGCGATGGTCAGTTAAACGGGACTTACGTTTCAGCCGGCGCCGTATTTACGTTCTAAAGATTCAAGAAACTTCTTGGTCGCGAACGACTTAAAGGAGTTTCACCATGAGATTACATTTTCATCTTTTAAAGAAAATCGCTGAAGCTTTACACGATATTTTTGAAAACAAAAAATACGCTGATAAAGTGATCGAAAAACTATTCAAAGGGAACAAAAAATTAGGTTCCCGCGACCGTAAATTTATTGCTGAAACAATTTATGAAATCGTTCGTTACCACAGATTTTACCAAACCGTAGCTGAATCAAAAGAGTCTTACAATTTGTTAGGTGCTCACTTACTGAAAAACGGTTTAGACACTGAAGAATTTCAAGACGAATATCCGATTGATATCGATCTTATTAAGGCTAACTTAAAGAAAAAATATCCATTAGTGGTGACTGAGTCATTTCCTGATTGGATGAATGAAATGGGTGAAAAAGAATTTGGTGCTGAGGAGTGGAAACAAATCATGCACGCGCTTAATCGCCCAGCGGATGTGTACTTGCGTACAAACACTTTACGTATTGAACGTGAAGCTTTGATGAAAGAATTAGAAAAAGAAGAAATCATCACTGAAAAAGTAGACGGCTTACCTGAGTGTTTACGTTTGATTGAACGTAAAAATGTTTTTGCAACGCAATCTTTTAAAAACGGTTACTTCGAAGTTCAAGATGCCGCTTCGCAATTTATTGCGCCGTTATTAGATTTAAAACCAGGTCTTCGTGTAGTTGATGCTTGTGCAGGAGCTGGTGGTAAATCACTTCATATGGCTTCATTAATGAAGAATAAAGGTAAGATCATCGCGATGGATATTCACGAGTGGAAACTGGGCGAACTTAAAAAACGCGCCGCTCGTAATAAAGTAGATATCGTTGAAACTAAATTGATTGAAGGCAGCAAAACGACGAAGCGTTTGGAAGCCTCGTTTGATAGAGTTTTGTTGGATGTACCTTGCACAGGCTGGGGAGTGATCCGCCGCAATCCAGATACAAAATGGAAATTAAACCCAGATGAAATTGACCGTCTTTTAACATTACAACGTGAGATCATCACAGACTATTCGAAGATGTGTAAAGTTGGTGGACTTATGGTTTATGCAACTTGCAGCATTTTAAATCAGGAAAATGAAAATCAAGTAAAATGGTTTTTAGCGTCTCCTGAGGGGCAAAAATGGAGCTTCAAAAAAGAAATTCGTTTATGGCCACATAAAGACAACTTTGATGGTTTCTACGCCGCTCTTTTAGAGAAGAAATCATAAGAAAAAGTCGTTTCTAGTCGGCTTTTAGATTCGCGTTATCAGTCAGTAAATTCTTTGAATATTAGTGCAAATGTTCTAACCTTATCTTTTACTCAAAAAAGGTAGGGTTAACTTGGTATCAGCTAATAATCTCATCGCTGGAAAATGGACTGTGGGTTCACAAGGTGAACGTTCAGTTGTTTCTCCTTACGACGGCAAACAAATCGGAACATATTCAGTTCCGTCATTAGAACAAATCAATACAGCGATTCGATCTGCTTCAGAAGCACAAAAAGCTTGGGGCCGTTTACCGATCAAAGAGCGCAGTAAAGTTTTATTTAACTTTCGTAATATCTTACTTCGCGACATCGATAAAATTTCAAAAATCAAAGGTGCCGAGTGTGGTAAAGTTTTTGATGAAGCTAAAGCTGGCCTTATGAAAGGCATTGAGGTTTTGGAATACGCTCTTTCAATTCAAAATTTAGACACAGGTGGAAAAACTGAAGTGTCACGTGGTGTTTCTTGTGAATATCGTCGTGAAGCTTTAGGTGTGGTGGCGAATATCACGCCATTCAATTTCCCGGCGATGGTTCCGATGTGGACAATTCCTATTGCGATTGCTTTAGGTAACTCTTATGTTTGGAAACCTTCTGATAAAACGCCGTTAACTTCTTTCTTTATCGCTGAAGCACTTAAAGAAGCAGGTTTACCAGATGGCGTATTCACTGTTCTTCATGGTGGCCATGAAACAGTCAATGCGATTATTGATCACCCAGCGGTTAAAGCTATCGGCTTTGTCGGTTCAACTAAAATTGCAAAACTGGTTTATCAACGCGGAACTCAATTAGGAAAACGTGTTCTGGCTTTAGGTGGCGCGAAAAATCACATCGTGTTACTGCCGGATGCAAATCTTGAAATCAGCGGTGTAGGTATTTCTGATTCTTTCACAGGTTGTGCGGGTCAACGTTGTATGGCGGCTTCTGTGTTACTAGCCGTAGGCGATACAAATGGTCACATCGAGCAAATCGTAAAACGTGCGTCTTCGTTAGAGCTTGGCAAACAAATGGGTGCCATTATCACAAAAGAACAAATTCAGTTTTTAAATAATGCGATTGCCGCAGCTGAAAAAGCTGGTGCGAAAGTTATTCTTGATGGTCGTAAAGCCAAAGCTCCTCCAGGTATGGAAGGTGGCAACTGGATTGGCCCAACAATCTTAGATAACGTTCAGCCAAATTCTGAAGCTTCAAAAGTAGAATTATTCGGACCAGTGTTATCAATCATTCGCTGTAAAGACATTTCGCAAGCGATGAGTATTGCGAACAGTAGTGAATACGGAAATGCATGTTCAGTATTTACTTCAAACGGCGGATTAGCTGAACGTGTAGCACGTGAAGCTCAGGCTGGTATGGTTGGTGTGAACGTTGGGGTTCCGGTTCCGCGTGAGCCATTCTCTTTCGGTGGAACAATGGAATCAAAATTTGGTCATGGTGATATCACTGGCGAACAAAGTTTAAATTTTTGGTCTAATTATAAAAAAGTAACAGTTAAGTGGGAAATGCAAAGCGACTCTAACTGGATGTCGTAAAGAAAGAATAAGTCATGGCAGAAACAAAAAAATCAAATCATATTATTTTAGCGTCGCACACGAATCTTAAGTTCAAAGAAACACTTCCAGTGAACTGGGGTGCAAAAACAGCTACGGAGCGCGGGCCCGTTGTTGCATCTATGACGAATAACAAAACACGTAACGCGATCGGCGCTCACTCTGGTTCGTACACAGTTTACCGTGCGCTTTCAATTGCCTCTGGAAAATTCTCTCCAGTACACAAACCAGATCTTCACAACACTGAAGCTCCAACACCCATCGGGCCTTACCCACAATGGTCAGATGCGACTAAAATCGTAACGCATGATCCATGGGGTTTAGATCCACAAATTCATTTCAAAGAATATTTTGAAAAAGGTTATGATATTCGTCCAACCATCGCGATGACTCAGGCACATTTACAGTTACCTGAAGTGTATGAAGCGATCAAAGCTGGCCGTTTAAAACCAGACGGCAAAATCGTTAAAGAAAACGGTGATATCCGTGTCACTAAAGTAGCGTTAGAACCAGTTTGGTATTTACCGGGTGTGGCTGAACGTCTAAATGTTTCTGAAGGTGAATTACGTAAAATTTTATTCCAAGAAACGGGTGGTATGTATCCAGAATTTATCACTCGTCGTGATTTAAAAGTTTGGTTACCACCAATTGGTTCTTCAACAGCTTACATCTTTGGTGATCCAAGAGATTTAGCAAAACCTGAAGTTGAATTAACTTGCCGTGTGCACGATGAGTGTAACGGTTCAGATGTATTCGGTTCTGATATCTGCACATGCCGCCCGTATTTAATGTACGGAATCGAAGATGCAGCTCGCACAGCTCAACGTGGCGGTGTGGGTATTATCGTGTACTACAGAAAAGAAGGTAGAGCACTAGGTGAAGTGACGAAGTTCTTAGTGTATAACGCGCGTAAACGCCAAGAGGGCGGAGACACAGCAGCCACTTACTTTAAACGTACTGAGTGCGTAGCGGGTACTGAAGATGCACGTTTTCAAGAATTTATGCCAGATGCACTTCATTTCTTTGGTATTAAAAAAATCCACAACTTACATTCAATGAGTAATATGAAATATGACTCAATCGTAAAAAGCGGTATTGAAGTTGTAAATCGTATTTCGATTCCAGCGGAATTAATTCCTGCGGATGCGCAAGTTGAAATCGAAGCTAAAAAGGCGGCTGGATACTTTTCAGCTGATGGAGCTAAAGACGTTGAAGGTCTTAAAAAAGTAAAAGGACGCGACATTGAGTAAGCAAGTAACGTTATCAAATAACGAAATTAATTATATTCTCTCACCGCAAGCAATTCGTGATTCATCGAAAAAAGTTTTCGACATGACGGTGGCTGGCGATGGTTATTTTATCTTTAACGCTGATAAAATGCAGCCGACGGTGAATTACGTGTTAGACGTGATCAGAAAAAACTATCCGGATTTAAAAATTCCGTTTCATTCTCGTTGGGGTCATTTTCGCGTCGGTAATAATGATCGTTCAAAGCAATTTGAAACAACGACAGATAAATTAGAATTAGCACGTATTAAGTTAGACCTAGTGATCACATCAGTCTTACTTGATGCGGGTGCTGGGGCTACCTGGAAGTACTTTGAAGAAAGTTCTGGTAAACACTTTAACCGCTCTGAAGGTTTAGGTGTGGCTTCACTTTACATGTTTAAATCAGGTATTATGTCGTCTGATAAAAAATCATGGAAAGCAGACAGCGCTGGTCTTCTAGAGGTCACAGCAGCTGATTTAGAAAAACATTTTCAAGTCACAGCTGAAAATCCTTTAGTGGGTGTGCAAGGTCGTGTGCAGTTATTAAATAACTTAGGCCGTGCGTGTGGACGTAATCCTGTCTTTAAAAAAGGAAATCGCCCAGGCAATATCATTGATCACCTCATCGAAAAGCATGGAAATAAAATTCCGGCGACAGCGGTTTTACGTGCGGTGCTTGATGGTCTGGGAGAAATCTGGCCAGGTCGTATTTCAGCAGGGGATGTAAACCTTGGTGATGTATGGCAGCACTCAAAATTAAATTTAGTTCCTATTCATAAACTTTCTCAGTGGATGACGTATTCATTGTTAGAACCGATTATGGAAGCAGGTTATGAAGTTGACGGTGTTGAAGGTTTAACAGGCCTTGCTGAATACCGTAACGGTGGTTTACTGATCGATTCAGGTTTATTAACGATGAAAGATCAAGCGAACATGGCCAAAGCGTGGACTCCGGATTCAGATTTAATTATCGAATGGCGCAGCCTAACGGTTTATCTTTTAGATCAAATCGGTGCCGAGATTCAAAAATCATTAAATAAATCACCCCAAGATTTTCCTCTGGCTAAAATTCTAGAAGGTGGAACTTGGTGGGCCGGAAGATTTATCGCTCAAGAAAAACGTGCCGGTGGTAATCCACCATTAAACATCCAAAGTGATGGAACTGTATTTTAACTGGTTAATTGCCGCGCCTGCGGCACGAGGGTTTATATATGAATAATAAAGTTGTAGTTTTAGATCATCCGCTTTTAGTGCACAAATTAGGTTACTTACGCGATAAAGAAACCGGTTCAGGTGAATTTCGTGAATTAACGAAAGAAATCAGCCGTATCTTAGCTTTCGAAGTTATGCGCGACTGGACAGATATGAAAACTGTCGATATCGAAACGCCCATCACCAAAACGCAAGTAAAACGCATTCACAATACACCTGTGGTTGTTTCAATCATGCGTGCCGGTAACGGAATGTTGGATGCGGTGTTATCAATGATTCCGTTTGCTTCAGCAGGTTTTATCGGTATTTACCGTGACCGTTTTGTGAATAACACAGTTGAGTACTATTTTAAAATGCCTCAAGACATCAAAGGTAAATTAGCAATTCTTTGTGATCCTTTAGTGGCTACAGCGGATACAATGATCGCAGCGATTGAGCGTCTTAAATCTTATGAAGTTGATAAAATTCGTATTTTATCCATCTTAATCAGTGAAGTGGCGATTCAAAGAATTCATTCTCTTCATCCAGATGTTGAGATCATGACTTTAAATATTGAAAAAGAAGTTAATGAACATGGTTATCTAGTTCCTGGTTTAGGAGATGCTGGTGACAGACTCTTTCAAACGAAATAAGTCTTTAATTATCGGCGTAGCTGGCGGAAGTGGGTCGGGAAAAACCTACTTCGCCAAAGATTTGCAGCTAAAGCTGGGTCACAACCTTGCTGAGATTGTCTATCAGGATAATTTCTATATCGATCAATCGCACAAGTTTGATAAAGACGGCGGTGCGGTGAACTTCGATCATCCTGACAGTATTGATTTTCCATTGTTAAGTGCATGTTTACTTAAACTTAAATCGGGCGAAGACACTGATATTCCCATCTACGATTTTAAAACGCACACGCGTGCGAAAGAAAAAATAAATATCAAAGCAAAGCCTATTATTGTGGTTGATGGTATTTTGATTTTTCATCCGCAGGTGGTGAGAGAGGTTTTTGATTACTTAGTTTTCTTTGATACATCAGAAGAACTACGTTTTGAAAGACGTTTACAGCGTGATGTGAAGGAGCGTGGTCGTACACCTGAAGGCGTGCGTGCCCAGTTTCAAAATCAAGTAAAGCCAATGCATGATCTCTTTGTTGAACCATCAAAACAACATGCACACATGGTTGTAAGCGATGAGTCTTGTTACGAAGATGTCTTGGTTAATTGTTGCGACAATATCCAGAAAAAAATAGGGTTCGGTTTACACTTTTGATAGAGTTTGCGTTGTTAGCTTAACGAATTTAAATTTATCATGGTGATTGATGTTGCAAACCGAAATCAAGAGTGAATTTTTATTCAAATTCAATGCACAAATAAAAAAAGGATAAGTTTTTAGACTTATCCTTTTTTATTAATAACGTTTTCAGTAAACTAAGCTAACGCTTTAAGAGCTGCTTCGTAGTTTGGTTCATCAACGATATCACCTACTAATTCAGTGTGAAGAACTTTATCGTCTTCAGATAAAACCACCACCGCGCGAGAGTAAAGACCTGCTAACGGAGAATCAGCTAAAGTTAAACCCCAGTCAGTTCCAAATGAACTTTTGAAACCAGATAAGCTTTCGCAGTTTTTAATGCCTTCAGCGCCGCAGAAGCGAGCTTGAGCAAATGGTAAATCTAAAGACACGTTTAACACCACAGTGTTTCTCATATCAGATGCTAGTTTGTTAAATTGACGAACAGAAGCTGCGCATGTGCCTGTGTCGATGCTAGGAAAAATATTTAATACTTTTCTTTTGCCTGCATACGTTGTGTTAGTCGCTTCAGATAAATCACTTTTAACTAATTTAGAGAAAGTTACTTTTTGACCTACTGTTGGTAAGTTTCCGACTGTGGTTGCTGGATTGCCTCTGAATTTTAATGAAGCCATTTTTATCTCCTGTGTAGAGTGTTTGTAGACCTCTCATACTGGAGGAACGTGAGCTTTAGAGCTACTGTTAACGCGTCGAATACCTTAAGAAGTTGTCGCATCTATAACTAATAGTTATTGAGCTACTCATAAAGGTTATACAGCACGACCAAAATCTAGAAAATGTGCGTGTTTCTCGTTTAAACTCTATGCCGGTACCACCTGCGAGCCTGGTTAAAGGTGACAGTGCAAAAATCCGTTGGGATTTCATCTTAGGGAATTAAAAATAAAGTTGTAACGTCACTTTCGTGCCTTCGCGATCGATATTGGTTTCGACAGCGTTTTTAAGCGACTTCTGTTGCTCTTTAAAATACGAACCCATCACACGTAATGAGGCGAAGTCTATAAACACACCTGAGCTTTGCACGTTACCTTCGGTTTCGCCGAAATGCGCTTCGGTCACCGGAAAGAAGTGGCGGTAGTTACCGTAGATACCGAAGTACTTGAATAAATAAAGTTGCAGCGTCCCTGCTGCAAATTGCTGGTTCAGTCGGTAGGCGCCAACGCTATCCTCGCGCGTGCGCAAACCGTAGTGAACAGTCAAGTGCGTTCCTTGCAACGTATGTCCGAATAATCTTAAATTAAACATTCCTGTCGTATCTCTGAAATGTTCTTCTGTGTTGTTCTGGTATTCTCCGGTAAGCCCCACCAATAAGGCATAGGCTGAAAGCTCTCCTTCGTAGCTTTTAAACTTAGCCGAAGTTGTCCCATCATCCGTGTTGTACTGATTCATGTTAATCCCCAACATGAATTCGTAAGGGGATGGCGTATTCAGCGATAACCACATATCCATAACCTGATTGCGGTTTTTCTGCTCCATCCAGTCATATAAATTAAAGCGTTTCGCTTCGCGGGCCGCAGAGCCGCGCGATAGTAACCAAGGTCTGCCGCCAGATCCACTTGATTCTTGGGCCTCTGCAATTTCGTTGAAAAATTGAATCAAAGTGAGAAGCGAAATTATAAAAACTAGTTGTTTCATACTTCTATTTTATCACTTTCAAAGTTTGAGAACGAAAAATGCGAAAGGTGTATCATGGTGAAACATATTAGCGTGGCTTTTTAAGAACAGAGTGTCTTGAGCTTAGAATTCGAATCTAATTGTCGATTTAGCTGACTTAAAAGCGAAAAGCCCGTTGGCGCTATTCTCCAAATAACAGTGAGTGTCATTTTGCTGTCAAAATTAGATTAAAGTTGCTGCCTCCTAAAAAGCGCGCAAGAATTTTCGCAATATTTCGTGTCTATCAGGAGGGGAAAGTCATGAAAAAACAATTACTAGCTCTATTATTAGTGAGCGCTACGGCAACAACATCTTTTGCAGCATTAAAATTTGATTCTGATGTTCCTAAGAATATTCAAACACAAATGGTTGAAGATCTTGCGTTCATGGCGCAAATCACTGGCTCGGGTCAAACGCCATTTCATAAAGAACTTTTCACAGAAGTTTCTGGAAAAGCGTATCAACAATTTTTCGATACTCGCATTTTCTCTGTAGGCGTTGATGCTTGCGGTGGTGGTGCAGCGGTAGCTTGCGTTCAGCCATTTTTTGATCCGAACAAAATGTGGTTAACTGAAAACTACATCAAGTTTTCTCATCCACAAGTAGCGCGCTCAATGGTGGTTTACCACGAAGCACGTCACTCTGAATCTAAAAACGGAAACTGGATGCACGCGAACTGCCCACGTCCATTCCTAGATGCTAACGGAAAAGATATGGTTTCTATCTGGACAGGTGCAAAATTAGAAGGTCAACCAGCTTGTGATTCGACATACAAAGGATCATACGGTTCATCGACAATCATGTTAAAAAATATCAGCAAATACTGCTCTAACTGTTCTGATAAAGTTAAAATGGATGCAGATATCTATGCTATGGATCAGTTAAACCGTATTTCTAAACCGGCTGTTAAACAGTCAATGTTAGCTGACTTTGCAAACTAAGAAATTATTTTTAGTTTTATTAATCGGAGCTCTGCTATTAGCAGGGCTCTTTTTTATTATGGGTAAAAAATCGTCTGAAGCGACGACTTTGTTAAAGCCAAGCCAAATGGATTTTACCAACAGCAATCAACTGCAAGAACCCATGAAGTTTGAAGAACAATCACAAGCCGAACCAACGAATGTTGAGTCCGTAAGTGCTACAGTGTTTGCTCCACCAACAACGCTATCTGAGTCCGAACAAAAACTTTGGACGACGTTAGAAGAGATTTTAAAATCAAAAAACGACAATGATCCGCTTGTTAATCAGATCAAAAACTTAAGCGCTGATTTTCGTAAAGCCTTATCAGATAAATACAGTTCATTAAAAGCAGAAGACCGTAACGGCCGCGGTTTTATTATTTTTCTTATTTCTAAAGATTTAAAATCAGCCAGTGATTTAGATTTCTTGCAAAAAGTTTATCAAGAACAACCGTGTTTAAGTTTAGAAAATTGCAGCACGACTTCGCGTGACGAGAACCCGCACACTTCAGGTACTGATCAAACAACGATGAACTATCCGCAGTTAGTGGCTCTTTATCAATTAGATAAACAGTTAGCAGCAAAACCTGAATTATTAAATGATCCTGCAATGCGCGCGGGGATTTTAGCGACACTTAAACAAGCTGAAGCTTTTCCAGTTCCAGCTGTGCATGACCGTGCGGCGCAAATTCGTCAGAAATATAATCTTTAATTAATCGGTAGGCCGTTACTTTTTGAAACGCGTTGCATTTCAAAAAGT
>JAMPXC010000046.1 GCA_023701385.1 Pseudobdellovibrio sp. | reverse complement strand
TAACTAACGGTTTAATTAAGCTATACGGATAGGATTCTGGCAAGCTGAATTAGAGTTGTGTCACCACGTTTTTCATTCTGGGTAACTTGTTCTAAAGGCACTTCAACAATCTTGTTTCCAAAAGTTCCAATCATCAGATTTGCTTTTCCGCTTAGTAAAGCGGCGACGGCCTCAGAACCCAAGCGGGATGCGAGAATGCGGTCGTGAGCTGTTGGGCTTCCGCCGCGTTGTTGGTGACCTAAAATGCAAACTTTGGCATCAAGATTTGATTTTTTGCGAATGGCTTCAGCTAAATCGTAAGCGCGACCCGGTTTTTGTCCTTCGGCCGTGATTAAAATACTACTCGATTTTCCTTTAGTGCGAGATTCACGCAACTTATCCACAATTTTATCAACGGCCACAACATTTTCAGCTGTTAAAATTTCTTCAGCACCGCCGGCCAAACCCACAGCAGATGCAATAAAGCCCGAATTTCTACCCATCACTTCAACAATGAAAATGCGGTCATGTGAATCAGCGGTATCACGAATTTTATCGATGGCATCTAAGGCGGTATTTACAGCTGTATCAAAACCGATTGTGTCGTCTGTTCCAAACACATCGTTATCAATTGTTCCAGCAATACCGATCACAGGAATTTTATGTTCAGACAGTAAGGCTTGGGCTCCACGAAATGAACCGTCGCCACCGATGCAAACTAAGCCTTCGATGCCAGCTTTTTTTAAGTTTTCTGCGGCGATTGCACGGTATTCGGGCTTCATAAATTCGGCGGATCTGCCGGTCTTTAAAATCGTGCCTCCGCGCTGAACGATATTGGCCATATCACGGGGAGCAAGGGTGACCATTTTGTTTTCGATCATGCCTACGTAACCATTTAATATTCCTACGATTTCAACGTTTCTGGCATGAGCCGTTCTAACTACTGCACGAATGGCAGCATTCATACCAGGCGCATCGCCTCCGCTTGTATAAACAGCTATTTTTTTCATAGGTACCCCACTTTTTTACTGACTGATCCTCTCTGATTTTGTTAGGTTGCGGCTCAAATATCAAGAGGGGATTCTAATGTTTAAAAACCTATCTGCTTTATTCGCAGTTGTTGCCGCTTTAAATTTCACAGCATGTCAAAAAAACGCGGACGCAATTTACAACAACAATGCTGATACAGCAAAAATTCTTGGTGGCGAAGTTGTTCAACCAAGTGATATCGTTGCTAACTCAACGGTCGCTTTAAAATACATCGAAGGTAACCGCGCTTACCCTATGTGTACTGGAACTTTAATTTCTCCCAACTTAGTTTTAACAGCTTCTCACTGCTTACGTGGTATGAACAAAAATGCATTACGTATCGGTTTTTCTATCGATGTGAAAAATCAATTAGACGTAGAAACGATGTACGAAGTTGCTGATTTCGTAACGCACCCAAAATATGGTAGCTCTGGCAGACTTAATGACGTGGCGTTAATCGCGTTAGCTAAACCAGCTCCAGCGCCTTACAAACCAGTTGGCATCATCAGCGATAAATACAAATTAGCTGTAGGTATGCCGATGTTACTTGCGGGTTACGGTGTAACTAACGACTTAACTGGCGCAGACACTGAAGCTTTACGCAAAGTAACTGTTCCAATGGCAAAAATCTTAGATGCTGATGCGATCTTAGTCACTGACCAAACTAAAGCTTCTGGCGCTTGTAACGGTGATTCTGGCGGCCCAGCTTACTTAGAAAAAGATGGTATCTTATACGTTTACGGCATCACTCGTGGTCCGCATGACAGCGCTCCGGACTGCCACCATTTCGGTGAATACACTTACGCTTCTAAGTTCGAAACTTTCATCTTAGAAACGGCAGCAAAATTAAAAACTGAAGCTCCTTCTTTCGTAGTTCCTCAGTAGGGTGCCAGGCCTTTTTCGCTACACTTAAATTTGATCTAATAAAAAGCTCGGTTAGAAATAGCCGGGCTTTTTTATTTGGCCGCTGCGCTGGTTGTCGCCTTCCTGGGACAGCCTTTCTGACGGCATCGTTCCGTCAGATGAGTGTTTTTGATTCCCTAAAAAATTATGATCTGATGATCGTGGATCGTAAATACAAAGAACTTCAAATAAAAAGGGCCTGGTTTTTCAACCAAGCCCTTGATTCTATCAATTGGAAAGATTAGCTAAAATTACTTAACTAAAGCTTTGAATTCAGCGCCAGCGCGGAATTTAGGAGCCCATGCAGCTGGAATTTTGATTGCTTTACCAGTTTGTGGGTTGCGACCAGTGCGAGCTTTACGTTTAGCTTTAGTGAAAGTACCGAAACCTACTAATTTAACGTCGTCACCTTTTTTAACAGCTTTTTTTACGTTGCCGATGAAGCAGTCTACTACTGTTTCGCATTGAGCTTTAGACATTTTAGTTTCAGTAGCCATTTTTTCGATTAATTGCGCTTTGTTCATTGTTGAACTCCTGTGTTGTTTATCTCAGTTGTTGTGAGATCGATGTTGTACATCCTGTTGTTGTTAATCGTCCTTGATGCCCACATCACAAAACAAAAAGCGGTTGCCGTCAATAAATAATTTTATAGTTATTTTTTTTAACAAGAATTTGTCAGCCGCCAGAACAGCGGCTGACAGCTGTTTTGATTTGCCTCCGGCAAACCTTATTCTAAAGGGCCGATCGTCATCGGCCTAAAATTATGTTGTAGATAAGTGGTATTTCACGCTCGTTACGATCACATTTTTTTTGTAGATCAATGAAAGCTTGATTAGCCAAGCCGTCTGATTGTGAAGTAACTGATGATACCATTTGAACGTCACGAATTCCGGAAAAATCACAGTGATAAAGTCCATTGGGTTTTCATTACGAACATGATCAATAAAATCTAGAATCGGTGTGGAAATCGAACGGTACGGAGAATCTAAAACATGCAACTGCATGTCTGGGAATTTCGCAGCCCAGGCTTCGTGCATGCGTTGCGCTGAAACTTCATCAGTTTTTACATAAATCACGCGAACATCTTTGCTGATGCTTTTTCCATAACGGATCGCGTTCATAACACCTAAATGTAAGCCAGAAACGGGAATGACAACCACGTGGTCTTTAGTGTGGCCTTCAGCATCTATATCGTAATGTGATTGTGAAAGTTCGCGCGCAAACATCACGTAATGTACGTGAATGCGGTGAAACGCGTAAACGATAATCGGGATCGTAATAATAACCATCCAAGCGCCGTGCGTGAATTTGAAAGAACCAATCACGATGAGAACGCAAAAAGTAACAAGAGTTCCGATGGCATTCATGACCATTGAACCTTTCCAGCCTTTTTCACGTAAACGCCAGTGGTGAACAACCATTCCGGCCTGAGAAAGAGTGAATGATAAGAATACGCCCACAGCGTACAGCGGGATTAACGAGTGTGTGTGGCCGCGGAAAATAATCACTAAAGCAATGGCTCCCATTGAAAGAGCAATGATCCCGTTTGAGAAAACTAAACGGTCACCCTGGCTGATTAATTGGCGGGGGGCATAACGGTCAATCGCAAGTAATGAAGATAATCTTGGGAAATCCGCGTACGCCGTAGAAGCGGCCATGAATAAAATTAAGAAAATTGAAATTTGCACGAAGTAAAACGCAAAACTTTGTCCAAATACGGCCTGAGTTAAGCTTGCTAGTAAAGTGACACCTTCAATTTTTACGATGTCGTAAGAGTTTACTAAGTAAGTGATTCCTGCGAACATGCTTCCTAAGATCACAACCATCATCAACAATGTCATGTTGGCATTTTTAGATTGTGGGTGGCGAAATAACGGAATCCCATTTGATACAGCTTCGATACCTGTTAAGGCCGTACATCCTGAAGAGAAAGCTTTTAAAGCTAAAATCCAACCGATATCCGGCAGGTTATTCATTAGCACCGTATGTGGGTGAATGTTCACGTCTTGTGGTCCGCGCACAAGGCCAGTGATAATTAAAGCGAAAATCGAAAAAATAAAAAGATACGTTGGAATCGCAAAGATCGTTGCTGAATCTTTAACACCGCGAAGACTTAGAACCATTAGAAATAAAATGATCCAAACGCAGGTAAAAACTTGAACTCCGGCCATACCTGGAAAAGCAGACACTAAGTTTTCAACGCCGGCTGAAACCGACACGGCCACTGTTAACGTGTAATCGATAAGTAAAGCGGCACCTGCAACTAAACCTGCACCAGTTCCTAAATTATCTTTAGCCACGATGTAAGCTCCGCCTCCGTTGGGGTAAGCTTGAATCGTTTGGCGGTAAGAAAGTGTGATGATGAACATCAAACCTAAAATTGCTAAAGAAATTGGTAACGACCAAGTTGTCGCAAATGCAAGACCTGATAACGCTAAGGGAATAATGATCTCTTCAGTCGCGTACGCAATTGAAGATAAAGCATCGGCAGCAAGTAAAGCCAAAGCTTTCCACTTAGGAATCAGTTCGTGAGCTTGTTGTGAGTTGTGTAGCGGGTCGCCAATCAGGATTCTTCGAATTTTAGAAGCAAACATAATGCAACAAGACTACTCCTGTTGTTGCCTGCCTGCAACTACTTGCTAAGCGGGGCTATTCGCCTGATTCGCCTTTGTTTAAGGCTTCGTATAACTGCTCTAAGTCTTTTTCGTTATAGGTTTGCTGCTCAACTGGGACTTTATAACCTTCAGAAGCCCATTCTCCCAGATCAATTAGTTTGCAACGGTCTGAGCAAAAGGGGCGCGACGGGTTTTGTGGAGAGTATAAAGTCAAACGCCCGCATTGCGGGCATTTGACTTGTTTTGCATTTGAAAAATTGGGTGTGTCGGTCACTCTTCTATTAAAGACCGCAGTTCATGCGTTGGCAACGAGTGAAAGTACCTTGCGCCGCAGGAACATCGCCCACTTTAAAGATAAACGGTAATTGGTTATCTTGCATTTTACCTTGTGGAACTTCGATCGTAATTTTTGTTCTGTTTAAACCTGACCAAGCATCACCGTAACCATTAGCTGAGAAACCAACAGAGTTGTTGATTAAAGAAACTGCTAACTGAAGTTGTAAGGGATTACGATAAACACCGTTGTATTGTTTAGGATCTGGTAAGAAAACACCAGTTACCATACCTAAAGCGATACCTAAAGCACCCCAACCAGATGGCAATTGGTAGCCGTAGTTAAAGTAAGGATTCACGCGTGGTTGAGCTACGAAAGTGGCTAATAAAGAGTTACCACCACTCGGAGGAAATTGGATAATCATATCCATTGAACCACCAACATAAGCATCACAACCGTAGTATCCACCGGAAGCACCGCCGGCTCTGTTGCAAACGCCCATGCCGTATTGGAAAAATTCCTGCATTTTTCCACCGTTTACGATTTGTAATTGTGAAGTTCCAGAATAAGTGTCGGCGTAAAAACCATTTTGGTAGGTTGTACCAGATGGTTGTACATAACCGCCGTTACCTGTGTAACAAGCGCCATTATAATATGTAGTTCCAACTGGGCAAGTTGCATTAGCTTGGTCGTCATTATTATTGCCTTGGCAACTTGATAAGCCTGCAACTACCGCTAATAAACCAAATACATATAAAAGATGTTTCATAAAAACTCCTCTGACAATCAGAAGAGTTACAATTAGCGTACCCGGGTTTTAACAATTTTATAGGATTTGAGCTGTCAAAGGATTCGACAACGCCTTTATTACGGCACCGAGTAAATGCTATTCTCAGAGTGAGACAGGGACTACTATTTTTACGTTGGAGATAGATATGAATACAGACACACACTGGAAACAGATCGCAGACCGCTTAACGTGGATCAAGCCTTTCACAAGACTTAAACAAGTTTCATTTAAAAAACCGGTGAGTATCAAGTGGTACGAAGACGGGCAGTTAAACGTCACTGTAAACTGTATTGACCGTCATTTGGCTAAAAATGGTGATAAGGTAGCGATCATTTGGGAGCCAGATAACGTTAACGAACCAGCTAAAAAAATTACTTACAAAGAACTGCATTCACACGTGAATCGTATGGCCAATGTTTTAAAAAAACATGGCGTTAAAAAAGGTGACTTTGTAACAATCTATTTACCGATGATTCCTGAAGCAGCTTACGCGATGTTAGCTTGTGCGCGCATTGGTGCGGTTCACTCGGTGGTGTTCGGGGGATTTTCTCCGGATTCATTAGCAGACCGAATTCACGATTGTGAATCAAAAATTGTGATCACCGCTGATGAAGGTTATCGTGGCGGAAAGACAGTTCCGCTAAAAAAGAACGTTGATCTTGCTCTGAAGAAATCATCGACAGTAGAAAAAGTTTTAGTTGTAAAACGCACGGGCGCTGATCTTTCCAAAGGAGAGAAAGATTTATCTTACGAAGAAGAAATTAAAACGGTTTCTGATGAATGCGCTTTTGAAACAATGAACGCTGAAGATCCATTATTTATTCTTTACACTTCGGGCTCTACCGGAAAACCAAAAGGGGTACTTCATACTTCGGCTGGCTATTTAGCTTTTGCCAGCTGGACTCATGAAAAAGTTTTTGATTATAAGCCAAATGATATTTATTGGTGTACAGCCGATGTAGGTTGGGTGACTGGTCACAGTTACATTGTCTACGGGCCATTAGCGAATGGGGCAACGACATTGATGTTTGAAGGGATTCCTTCATACCCGACAGCCTCTCGTTTTTGGGAAGTGATTGATAAACACAAAGTTAGTATTTTCTATACCGCACCAACAGCAATTCGCGCCTTAATGCGTGAAGGTTTAGAGCCCATTAAAAAAACATCGCGTAAATCTTTACGCGTACTTGGTTCAGTGGGTGAGCCGATTAATCCCGAAGCTTGGGAATGGTATTCAAACAATATTGGTGATGGCCGCTGTCCCGTCGTAGATACTTGGTGGCAAACAGAAACAGGCGGAATTTTAATTTCTCCGTTAGCAGGTGAAACTAAAACTAAACCGGGATCTGCGACTTTTCCGTTACCGGGGATCGACGCTAAGATTTTATCTCCTGAAGGCAAAATTTTAGAAGGTGCTTGCGAAGGCGTCTTAGTCATGGCTGATTCATGGCCAGGGCAGATGCGTACGGTGTATAAAGATCATAAACGTTTTGAAGAAACTTATTTTAGCAATTATCCGGGTTATTATTTTACCGGTGATGGTTGTAAACGTGATGAGGACGGTTACTACTGGATCACGGGCCGCGTAGATGACGTGATCAATGTGTCAGGACACAGAATCGGTACGGCTGAAATTGAATCAGCGTTGGTCGATCATCAATCGGTAGCCGAAGCTGCGGTTGTGGGTTACCCGCATGAAATCAAAGGTCAGGGCATTTATGCTTATGTGACTTTAAAAAATGGCATTCAAGAAAACGATCAGCTTAAACAAGAGTTGGTTCAGCATGTGCGTAAGCTCATCGGTCCGATTGCAACTCCTGATAAACTTCAGTGGGCACCGCAATTACCGAAGACACGTTCAGGTAAAATCATGCGCCGTATTTTAAGAAAAATCGCGGAAAATCAACTTGATAGCTTAGGTGATACTTCAACTCTGTTAGATCCGAGTGTGGTGGATCATTTGGTGAAAAATAAGTTGTCTTAGGATGGCCGCTGCGCTGGTTGTCGCCTTCCTGGGACGGCCTTTCTGACGGGATGACTCAGGCTTCTGCCTTCGTCCCTTCGGGCTTCGCGCAAAAATAGCATCCTGCTATTTTTGTCCGTGCCGTCAGAATTGTGTTTTCTCAATTGCTGTGCAGATGGTTCTTCAAGATTGATTTTCTCATAGGGCGTGGGGCAGACTACCCCTATGAAATTAATCAGTTTTTTAATCGTTTTATTTGTTAGTCTTCAATCTTTTGCCATTCAAGAAATTGAAGTGGTTGTGGCCGATCAAAGCTTTAGCTCATCAAGCAAAGTGGTGATCACTGAAAAAGAAATCAAAAAATCACAAGTTAATAATATTTCGACGTTATTATCGTCTGAAGCGAATGTGGCGATTTCAAGCTCTAACTTTACGCCAAACTCAATCTACATTCGTGGCGGTGATACAAGCCATGTATTATTTTTAATTGATGGTATTCCATATTATGATCCGTCAACAATCCAACGTACGGTGAATCTTTCAACTTTAAATTTACGTTCTGTTAAAAAAATCGAAATTATCAAAGGTTCGCAATCAGTTCTTTACGGCGGTCAAGCTTTAGCGGGTGTTATTAAAATTGAAACTTTTCCGTCAGATATTAAAACATCTTCTGATTTTACGGTTACGGGCGGTGAGCGTTTCGCAGAGCTAAATATCGGCCAACAAGTGAAAGTGAATGAAATGCAAGGCTTTGCTGGAAATGTTAAACTAACTGATGCCCATAATATCTCTCCGGCGAAAGATTCGTCAAAAACTTACCCGCAACGTTTAACGAATGTGGATCTAACTTATACGCTTCGCGATTTATTTTCTTCCCAGTATGAAGTGATTGCTAAAGGGCAATATACCGACGATCAAAGTCAGATTTCAACTTACGATGCGGGAACTGGGGTTTCTTTAGACACAGAAAACTTCGATGTGCAAACTGAAGCAGTTAATTATGGTTTGGTTTTACGTAAAAAAGATTTATTTTCGTTAGCATTTTCGCAGCAATATACTGAGCGTAAATTCGAACAGGATATTATTTCTGGTGCGGGAACACAGACAGAAGAAATTTACGATGGTTTCTTGCAGGTTGTGCGTTTAGATGTAAAAGCTTTCGAAAGTGAATCTTTCAAAGTCGACACAGGTGCGAGTTTTAACCATGAAGAATTATACTATAAAGCTTCAGGTGTTGTTCGGGCTGATCAATTTCAAGAGTACGAAGGTCTCTTTGTTAAAGCAGCTTACAAGCCAACAGAAAAAGTTGTGACCGAAGCTGGCGTTCGTAAAGAATTAAGTAAAATGAAATCAGTTGCTGATACTTACCAAGTGGGTTTGTCGTATGCTGACTTTGTTAAAATTGAGCATTCAACAGGTTTTAAATCTCCGTCGTTGTATCAGCAATTTTCAACACGTGGAAATCCCGATCTGAAATCAGAAAAAGTAACGACAACAGCAGCCACGATTGAAGATCAATTAACTGAAAAAGTTCGTGGTTCGTTTACAGTATTTACTTCTGAGTACGATAACTTAATCATCACGCAAGGTACTCCAAGTAAATACCAAAACGTGGCAAAAACTGAAACTACGGGAGCGGAAGCGTATTTCAATTACGACAATCAAGAACATGCAACACGCATGCAGCTGTCTTTAGGTTACCAAGAGCCAAAAGATCATTCGACACATGATTGGCTAGTACGCCGTGCTTTAAGAACAGCGTCGTTAAAAGTAAATCACGATCTTAATGGCAAAGCGTCATTAGGCACTGAAGTGGTTCATACCGGAAGCCGTCGTGACCAGTACTTTACATTTACTCCACCGTTTACGTTTGCAACAGCTACGACAACATTACCAAGTTACACGTTGGTGCATTTGGTCGGTAACTACAAAGCTAGCGAGAATTTAAATTTATTCGCGCGTGCTGAAAATATCTTTGCTAAAGAGTATCAACCGTCTTACGGCTATTATGTTGATGGGGCTGTGGTGCGTGCCGGGTTAAACTACACTCTAGAATAGGGGTGTAGCCACACTGTGGTTAAGCTGACGGATAAAATAAGCGGCCGTTTAAATTAGTTGTTTCATTTTGAGACAAAGCCTTAACTAAATCCAGAATTCTTCCGATACTTTAAAAGTATGAAAAAGCATAACTTTGTACGTATCGGACTTATGGTTTTAGCGGCAATGACGGTTTCGGCCTGTTCGCCGTTTGGTAATCAATCTTTAATCCAAGATATCTCGAAAGAGATCGGGGTTTTTATTCCCGGTAAAACCAGCACGAGCGTAATCTCGAGTGCTTCTTCAACTTTAACGGCTTCAGGCTACAGCGTAACTCATAGTGTGGGTGATGCTTACCAACAGCCGACGTTCCGCGCACAAGATGCGACGAACACGCCGTCAGGTTATACGGTATTCTCGTCAGTTTCTGGCGATATTAAATAAGCGTACAATCAAAGACATTGCTCCAACGAAAAGAACAACACTAAGCCATTGCGAAATGCTTAAGCTGGCTATTAAGGCTCCGCGGTCATCTTCGCGGAAATATTCGATAATAAAACGATTAACGGCGTGACCACATAGCCACGTTAAGAAAAGTACTCCAGGCAGCAGCAGTTGGTTCTTCTTTTTACGCCAGTACATCAGCGATGCTAATAATAAAACTTCTGCCAGAGCCATATAAAGCTGCGTCGGGTGGCGCCCAGCAACAGCCCACGGAAGCTCACAGTGGCTACCAAAACAACAGCCTTCAAAGAAACAACCCATTCTGCCAAGCGCGTAGCTTAAGCCAATGTACGGGGTGAAAAAATCAGCCCAGATATAGAAACTTTGTTTTTTCGATTTTAAGTAAGCCGCAACCGCAAGCAGAGCTAAGATAAAGCCGCCGTAAAAAACAAAGCCGCCTTTCCAGAATTTAAAAATTTCTAATGGAAATTCAGCATAGAAGCTGGGCTCTTCGTAAATCACGTGAGTTAATCGCCCGCCGATAAAGCCTGTGATCATCATGATCAGCGTTAGATCGAAAGTCATCTTACGATCTAGTTTTGGATTTTGGTTTAACTCAGCATTAATCAGTAACAGAATAAAAGTTACTGATACAGAAATCACAAGATAGAATGTGGGAATATGAATAAAACCGAAATCTAAGACAGGTTTCACGTAAGCTCAGTCTTCTTTTCTTTTTCAGTCATGATCAAATAAATTAAAGCAACCACGCCGCAAACAATCGCCATGTCGGCAATGTTAAACGCAGGCCATGTTTGGCGGTTATGAAAATGAAAATCAATAAAATCAACCACGTATCTGTACTGTACGCGATCAATGTAATTTCCGATAGCGCCGCCGAAGATAAAAGATAAAGCAATAATTTGTGCTGTTTGTTTTTCTTTAAGACCCCAAAGAATGTACAAAATTAACGAACAAGCTAATGGTGGCATTGATAAGAAAAAGATTTCGCGAAACACAGCCGGTGTTTGCGCTAAAATTCCAAAGGCCGCGCCGAAGTTTCTTACGTAAGTGATGTTGAAGTAATTTTCAATCACTACGCGGCTTTCATGCAGCTGAAATTTGGTGTGAACAAAAAGTTTAGTCAGCTGGTCTACAGCAATGACTAAACTTGAAATCGACATTAAGTAAATTAGCTTTTGTCTCATCGTTGAATTACCGTTTTTAAACTACGCTAAAGCTTCTACGCACTTAGGGCAAAGACCTTGTGTGCTTTCAGCCGTTGATAATTTATCGTATACCCAGCAACGAACACATTTTTCACCATCAGCTTTAACCGCTGTGACTTCTAATGGTCCTTTTACTAAAGTTACATTCGATACGATAAAAAATTCGCGTAAGTTACATTTTGCGTGTGAATTATTTAATTCTTCTAATGCTGTGAATGCTCCGCCTTCAGCAGAAACTTTTAATGAAGCCTCTAAGCTGGCACCGATCGTTTTAGCTGCGCGAAGTTCTTCTAATTTCTTTTGTGCTTCAGATCTGACTTTTAATAACTCATCAAAAGTAATATCTAATTTAGGATCAGCCCATAAAGTATTAGCTTTCGGGAATGACTCTAAAAGAACTGAATCGTGCGCTTTATCTTTTAAGTAGCCGTAACTTTCTTCGCTCAAGAACGTTAAGATCGGCGCCATCATACGCATGACCGACGTTGTTACGTGGTGGTAAACTGTTTGAGTCGCTTTACGCTCTAAACCATTGTGCTTCCACGTGTATAAACGATCTTTTAAGATATCCATATAAGTCGCAGATAACGTTACTGTGAAGAAATGATTTAATAATTGGTATACACGGTAGAATTCGTAAGCATCGTAAGCTTTTGTGACTTCGATGATAAGTTTATTTAATTGGTGCATCATCCAACGGTCGATCATTGGCATTTTAGAAACTTCAACTGCATCTTTGGCGTCGAAGTCATTGATTGCACCTAATAAGAATCTCATCGTGTTACGCATTTTACGGTACGTCTCAGTTACGCGAGTTAATTCTTCTTTACCACAACCAACATCAGTTCCGTAATCCACAGACGCTGCCCATAGGCGCACGATCTCTGAACCAGAAACTTTAGAAATTTCATTTGGATCAATCACGTTACCTAAAGATTTAGACATCTTACGGCCTTGAGAATCATTCACGAAACCGTGCGTGATTAAAGCTTTAAACGGTGGGTGACCTGTTGTCGCCATTGATGAAAGCATAGATGTATTAAACCAGCCGCGATGTTGATCTGAACCTTCTAAGTAAATGTCAGCTACAACATTTTTGTAACCACGGCGAGCTTGAACAGCTGCATGGCACACACCAGAGTCAAACCACACATCTAAGATGTCGCGGCCATGACGGTAACCTGGTTTTCCAACGATTTGCTCGGCAGGCGTTGTGTAGTAAGCTTCGATACCACCTTTTTCGATCACATCCGCTGCGCGCATCATAATATCGAAGTCAGCTAATGGTTTGCCAGTTTCTTCGTGGTAGAAAATAGGAATTGGTACGCCCCAGATTCTTTGACGAGACACACACCAGTCAGGACGGTTTTGCATCATCGCTTCAAAACGTGCTTTACCCCATTCAGGAAAGAATTGAACTTCTTCCATTGCTTTTAAAGTATTTTTTCTGATTTCAGAAGTTTCTTGGTCGATACCGATAAACCACTGAGCCGTTGTTCTAAAGATCAATGGCGTTTTCGATCTCCAGCAGTGTGGATAGCTATGCGTGATATCTTTGTGCGCTAATAAGTGACCTGAAGCTTTTAACTTTTCGATGATCACTGGGTTCGCTTTAAAGATATTCATGCCTTGCATTTCTGGATACTCATCAGTGTAAGTTCCATTTTCAGCAACAGGATTGATAACAGGTAAATTATATTTTTGACCCACACGGAAATCGTCCGCACCGTGGCCAGGAGCTGTATGAACCGCACCCGTACCAGCGTCAGCTGTTACGTGATCACCAAGTACAACAACAGATTTACGATCTAAGAACGGGTGACGGGCTTCAGTTAATTCTAAATCAGCGCCTTTAACTGTCGTAAGTAAATTTTGTAATGTAAGACCAGTGTCTTTTTCAAAAAATTCTTTTAATGATTTAGCGATCACTAAATTCTCGCCTAATGTTCCCGAGCCTTCGGCACGAGCTGTCGAATACACACCGTAATCAAATTCAGGGTGTAATGCGATACCTGTGTTCGCAGGAAGCGTCCAAGGCGTTGTGGTCCAAATCACGAAAGACGTTGTGCCTTTTGGATTTCCAAGTTTTGCTAACGTTTTATCGTCAGTGACATTAAATTTTACATAGATAGCCGGAGAAACTTTATCGTGGTATTCGATCTCTGCATCAGCTAGAGCTGTTTTTAATGTCCAGTTCCAGTAAACCGGTTTAACACCTTGATAGATCACGCCGCGTTTGAAAGCGCGAGCGAACTCACGCACTTCTTCAGCTTCGTAAGGCTTAGACATTGTTAAGTACGGATTCTCCCAATCAGCTAACACACCTAAGCGTTTGAACTGTTCACGCTGGTGGTTAACCCATTTCTGAGCTTCTTCACGACACAACGCTAGAATTTCTTGATCAGTTTTTGTTATCTTTTTGTCAGTCAGGTCTTTCATGACTTTGTGTTCAATCGGAAGACCGTGGCAATCCCACCCAGGAATAAATGGGGCAGAAAAACCGTTCATATTTTTGTATTTAATCACAAAATCTTTTAACGATTTATTTAAAGCATGACCGATATGGATTGAGCCGTTTGCGTACGGAGGACCGTCAGGCATTGTGAAACCTGGGCCTTTTGCATTTTTCTCCTGTAGCTTTTGATAAATATTATTTTTTTCCCAACCAGCAATAATCTGAGGTTCACGAAGTGGTAGATCACCTTTCATCGGAAAGTCAGTTTGAGGTAAACGGATAGTGCTTTTGTAGTCGGGCGTATTTGGATTTTGCATCTGATAAGACTATCACAACTGCCCCGGTGATAGTAGGGCTAGCTGGGCCTTTCAGCTCTTTTTTGCGCCGCACTGGCCCCGCTCATTTTGACCCGGAAATTCCAAGCTTCCTCACGGTAGTTTTTATTTTAAGTGTCCAAATAATAAATAAATTCACAATAAGCCAGGATTTCCTAATATTAACTCATCTCTGGAACTTAAGAACAAAGGAAAGAACATAAAAAAGGAGCTTTTATGAAAAAACTGTTAGTTATGGTGATGCTACTATTATCATCTTCGGCGTTTTCTGCCGTCGTACCAGGTCTTATAGAGTTAGATGAAAAAGACTCAAAAGACATGTATATGGCGCTGTCAAAATGGGGAACCCGCTATGTGGATCAGGAAAGACGCTTAATCCGCATCGATATTTTGAACCCACGTTGTATCTGGGATCACAAAGATCAACATAAGTATCCGGGCTGTACACTGCTTGATACGAATCATGACAGAGAGTTAAGCCGCTCAGATAAACCAGCTTTATGGTTAACTAAACTATTAGTCCGTCACGTAGGGCACGTTTGTGAAACTATGAATGAAAATGGCACCTGCCTAACAGCGGCGCGCTTAATTCGCTGCTGGCACCCATGGGATCCAAAAAATCCACCAACTCTTATTCCGATCGGAAGACGCCACATCTGTTGGCTTGAGCCAATTCGCGCTCCAGACGCAAATTAAACGACCTATATTAAGGGGTTTATATTTTATGAGAATATAAGCCCTTTTTTCTTCAACTGTTAAACAACATTAGGATTTACTATGACCAAGATTTTTCGCCTGAGTTTTCTTACATTTTTAATCGCAAACTTACATTTTACTTCAGCCTTTGCCCAGGAACTGCCTGAAGATCCGCCGGTAGAACCACCAATGGATGCTCCACCGAGTGAGCCTGGTGAGCCGGTGCACTTAGTGCCGATAAAATTAGATTTAAATGATGCTGATTCTAAAGAGCTCTTTGATGTTCTGAACAAGTGGAATCTTGTTGTGACCGACCGTCAAACTCAAATTAAAAAAATTCAAACATCAGAAATCGTTTGTGTCGAAAACATGGAAGACGGGCGCCAGTTGGGGTGCACAGTCTATGACGATTTAAAATCGCGTGATGTCACGAAATACAATAAAAACGCTGACCCGCTTTTTAAAGTTTTAGTTAAGCATCTGCCTCTGGACTGCGAAGATGACAGCGAAACCTGCATCATAGACGCCGAAAAAATGAACTGCACGCTCTCAGAACAGAAATATCTTTGTTCAATAGAAGCCCTAGTACCCGAAACCCAAAAGAAAAAAGGAGATTCAAAATGAAATCACTATTAGTGAGTTTATTGCTGGTAGCATTCGCGCAAAGCGCCCACGCTGTAGCTATTGACTTAAACGAAGGACAGTCAAAAAAACTATACAACATTTTAGCCGAGTTTGGTTTACGTACACCTTACCCGCCAGGCATGCAAACACGTGAGTGGGCAAAGCCTGCGGTGTGTATCAAAACAGTCAATAGCGGTGTTTCCTATGCTTGTTTGGTTCACGATGAGTTTCATAATGTAAACGTGGAAAGAACAGGTTTTGTCGCAAAAAAATTGTATCAATTTATTAACGGCGTAAATGCTGCCGTTTGTGAAGGCGCAAGATGTCTTGTCCGCACAGATGATATTAAGTGTATCTACTGGTGGCCTAATAAAGACAATCCACCACCAAGACGTTATGCATGTCAGATTGATAAGTGGATTCCAATTCCACCAGCAACGAATTAATTACGAAAACAAATTTTAAAAAATAATCAGTGTGCAAGTGTGAAGCTTGGCGCACTGGTTCTTTAAAAGAATAAAAAATTATAAACCAGATTTACGGAACTGTTTAATGCCTAAAGCAACTAGAGCACGAACGGCTTCGGTGTCAGAACTTAAATTGAAAGTCTCGCGCACTTGTGAAATCGCTTCTAAAGTTTTTTGATCAAAACCTACAGAATTTAAATCAGTCGATACACGTGATTGACTGACTGTCGTTGTTGTCACGTGTGACGTAGAAACCGCAGCTGCGGTGGCTGTTGCGTTCATTTGCGAAGCTTGCACATGATGCTGTTGTTGCGCCGGTGGCATATGAACAGAAGCCGCTGTGGCGATCTGTTGCGGAGACTGGAAGTCTCCCATCATTGACGCTAACGATTTTAATTCTTGTTTGAAATTTTGAATGCTAGGCGTTTCTAAAGCCGCATCACCATTGCGTTGCGCTTTTAAATAAAGACCGACCAAGATGTTTTGATCTTGCGCCATTTCTTTTACAGACGATGATTGTGATAACAACCAAGCGTAAGCTTTCTGTAAAGTGTCTTTAGTGTATGCCTGAGGAGGCAACGGATTAACTGCCATAGGGTGTAAACGGTAAGGTTTCCCTATATTCGAGTCAATTGTAATACACTGATAACGCTGCAAAATTTTTTTGTAAGATTCTGCAGTTTATTTTCTAATCAAGATCTACTTTTGCGTATTCTTTCGCCACGATTCCATACTTTTCTATTTTGCGTAGTAAAGTCTTCTTCGGAATGTTTGCGTGAAGAGCAGTTTGATTGATTTTTCCCTTAAATGTTTTTAAGGCCTTGATAATAAACTGTTTTTCGAACTCTTCTTTTTGAGCATTGAAATCTAACATGCCGTTAGATGAAACACTGATGCTCATCATGTCGCCATCTAAATCATCATCGCCATCAATTTCAGAATCTGAGTCAATTGATAAATCATCGTCGTCAGAATCTGTCACGCCCATTGTTACAGCAGTTGCGCCTGACATTTGTTGAAGAGTTTCTGATTGACTCTGAATCTTATCCATAGCGTCGATTAAACTGATTCCCGCAGCCATCAAAACCGCTTCAGGTAAGCTTCCTAAAGTGATTTGATTTCCTGATTCAAGAACGAATGAATGTTCGATTACGTTTTCTAATTCACGGATATTTCCTGGCCAGTTGTAACGTTTCATTGCATCTAAGGCATCTTTCGTTACGCCTGACATTTTTTTACCGTGAGCCACGTTGAATTTTTTAATGAAGATATTAATTAAAACTTCTAAGTCATCTTTACGATCACAAAGTTGCGGTAAAATAATAGGTACAACATTTAAACGATAGAATAAGTCTTCGCGGAACTTGCCTTCTTCCATCATTTTTTCTAAAGGACGGTTAGTGGCTGCGATAATACGAACGTTGGTTGGAATCTCGCGGTTAGAGCCTACTGGTGTAAATACTTTTTCTTGTAACACGCGTAAGATTTTAACTTGCATTAACTGTGGCATGTCGCCCACTTCATCTAAGAAAAGTGTTCCGCCTTCAGCGAATTGGAATTTACCGATTTTACGTTGGTCAGCTCCAGTGAAAGAACCTTTTTCGTGACCAAATAATTCTGATTCAAATAAGTTTTCTGGAATCGCCGAACAGTTGATCGCAACGAATTTTTCATCTTTGCGGGCACTGTTAAAGTGAATCGCTTTTGCTACTAACTCTTTACCTGTTCCCGAAGCTCCGCGAACTAATACCGGAGTATCAACTTTCGCCAGCTTGTGAATCACATTAAAAACCTTCTGCATTTGTGAGGTGTTACCGATGATTTTACGGCCTTCATCTACAAATACCGGAGATGATACAGCTAAATTAGAGATCATACGGTGAGCGTTGATCGCGCGGTCGATTAAAGCTGTTAAATCATCACCTGAAATTGGTTTTGACAAGAAGTTATAGGCTCCGTCTTTAACGGCTGCTACAGCGGCTTCTACAGTCGCATGCGCCGTTAACATTAAGACAATAATGCCTGGGTCGAATTCTTTGATGGCTTTTAAAGTGGCTAAGCCATTCATACGAGGCATGTCGACATCTAAGATAACGATGTCATAGATACGTTTAGTATTGTCAGTGGTTTTGATTTTTTCCATGGCGTTTACACCATCGAAAGCCTCTTCAATAGAGAATCTGCGAGTAGCTTCTAAGGCCGAGCGGATCGAGAAGCGAAGCGCTTGATCGTCATCAACAACTAATACCTTTAACATAGAATTTCCCCCAAAAACGATATGCCCAAGGGTATAGCACAGGGTTTCTGAATTCACCCAACGAAAAAAGCAAAATGACACCAGCTAGGAATTGTTTACTTAGCGAGCAGAAACTCTAGAGGGTGCCAGGCCTTTTTCACTACGGTTATATTTGAGTTGAGAGCTATTTGTCTAAGGGAAGCTCTACGGTAAATTTCGAGCCCTTATCCTGGCTTGAGTCCACCGTAATTTTGCCCTTATGCAATTCCACGAAGTATTGGGCTAAATAAAGGCCCAAGCCCGATCCTTTGATCGTTGTGGTCTTCGCATTATGGGTACGGAAGAATTTCATGAAAATATTAGGGAGGTCTTCTTGCGGAATACCCATACCCTGATCTTGGAATTCGATAATAAGGCTGTCGTTTTCTTCGCGGGTACGGATGTGAACCATAGACTCATCTGGAGAGTACTTAATAGCGTTTTCTAGAAGGTTCGAGAACACCTGCTTCATAAGCTCAGGGTCAACGCTGGTCGGAAACATCGGTTCAAGCTCTTGAACGATTTTGATCTTTTTCACGTTAGCTAAGAATTGATGTTTCTTAACGACATCGGCCACAAGCTGGTTGATGTCTTTAGATTGCTTGTGAAGCTGTACGCCTTGGCTTTCGATGCTGCCGTATTGAAGGATGGCGTTGATGAATTTAAGTAAGTCGTCAGAGCTATGGCGGATTGTATCTAGTGCCTCACGCTGGTGAGGGGATAGTTGGACTGGGTCTTTATAAATAACTTCAGTCATGCCCGTAATACGCGCGATAGGAGTCTTTAGATCGTGCGACATCATTGAGATAAAGTTTGTTTTAAGCTGTTCTACTTCAGAGAGTAATTTGTGCTTTTGGTAGTATTCCCATGATTTGCGGTTCTCGCGAATTAAGCGGTACGGGATAAAGAAGTAGTAGCAGAGGAAGATGGCTAAGAACGGGTGAGCGAGGTCGAGCCAAAGACCGAAAACAATGAAAAAGAACGTAGCAATAAATGCAACACCAAATAAAGTTGCTCCTAAAATTAATAAGCCTCGGGCAGGTGTCAGAGATAATGTTACGTAAACTGTAAACATTGAAATTAGAATCGTTATAACTATGTCTATTGGTTTAGGAACGCGAACAGGAGAATTGTTGTCGATCAATGTTTGAATTTGATTTGCCTGCAACTCTACTTTGGTCATCGCAGTAGATTCGCGCGAAAAAGGTGTTGATGCGTAGTCTTTAATAGACTTTTCAGCGTCAGATCCGAGAATAACAATTTTGTTTTCGAATGCATTCTTAGGAACTTTTTGGTCGATAACATCTTCAAATTTGTAACTGGGAAATGAGCCTTTGGCGTGAAAATTTATGTATGTTTGAAGTGAGTCTAGATAGAAAAATTGACCTCTGATTCTCTCAACGTTCTGAATTTCCGGATTATAATATGAGGCAATAATTGGTTGCATCATAGACTTGTCTTGATATTGAAACATTATTCTTCGAGAAACGCCGTCGTTACCGAAAGATTTATTATCAGCTGTAAAGGGCATCGAAAATAACGTTAATCCATCTAAAGGGGGGGCGAGCGTTGGTTTTTGCATTACCCCACGCATTTGCAAATCCTGAGTGGAAACTGCTAAATTTGGAATATTTTTAACAGCATCGGCGAATTCTTTTTTTTCTTCTAAAGTTCCGGTGATGTCGATGAATTCATTATTATCATTTATGCGGAACTCATAAATAATATATTTTGGATTGTGACTTGATACTTGATTGATAAATCGAATGTGGTCTTTAAATTTCGGATCGCCCTGGAGTTTTTCAATTGTTTTGTCATCGATAAGAACGATAGCGATAGGTGTGTCGATTTGTTTTGGTTCGAAAAAGGTTTTTATGACTGTTCTTAGGTCAAAAAAATAACTTTCAATAAAATCTAATTTTAAACTTGAAATAAGAAAAGCGGCGAGTACCGCGAAGAACGTGCGAAGAGCAATGTACTTGAAGCTAAGTTTGCTCTTCGGAATCTCCAATTAATTATTCGCCTTGTGGAGCGCAAACAACACTAGTAAGAGGACCTTTTGTTGAAACTGGTTTTACTTTTTTGATATGTTTTTTCATATATCGTCTCCCGACCTTAAACAGTCGTTCTGCTTATTTTATAATACATAAGGGTTGTTAAAATCAAGCTTCTCATTCTCTCACAAAACATTAAGTCTTTTTTATGCTTATGCCCTGTAAGTTCTCTATTGATGTGCATACAGCCGCCACCGCACAGATGGCGCGCCCAGCATGTCTGGCAATTATTAAGTTCTATAAGAGATTTTGAGTAGTTAGCTAGTCTTTCAAAGTCATACTGTTCATTTTGACCTACCACTTCGGCAGGCTTACCCACGTCCCAAGGGCATGTGTAGATGCGATTCTTTGCATCAACCATTGCATAAGATTTACCTGCTCCACAGTGGTTTTCAATACGGATCTGCGAATCTAAAAGGGTAAAAAGATGGTCGAAATATTCGATTTCTCTTAACTTAGTTTCTCCACCCGCTTTAAACGCGATACCAGCAATTTCATTAAGTTGAGTTATAAACTTTTGTTGAAGCTCTTGAGAGTTCTCAGCGTAAGCCATGTTAAAGTCGCAAGAGTCTGGATTTAAACTTTCAAAAAATCTGTAAGTTTCAAGCATGTTAGGGCTGTCTTTTGAACACACAGCTGACAAGCAAATACTTTCGACATTACCACGATTTGCGACTAGAGCTTTGATTCCCGAAACAGTTAGGTCAGTTGAACTTTCTCCATTTTTAGTAGGTCTCGCCTGATCGTTATATTCCTTTGATCCGTCAATACTAAATTTAACTTTAATTTTCATTGAGCGAACAATTTCAAGTGTTTTGCCAGAAAGTAAGGTGCCATTGGTCACAATTTGCAATGACGGAATCACTTGTCTTTTTTTTGCTTCTTCGAAAACGTAGTCATGGATAGCGAGAATAGCTTGTGGGTGTAAAAGTGGTTCTCCTCCAACAAAACTGATCGCAAATTTTTGTCCTGGTTTAAGTTGCGACATGAAAAACTTTAATTGCGGTACTGTTTTTTCGACGGACAACTGATTCATTGGTTCGCCGTAAGTACCGTCTCCGCCAGCAGCGCAGTATTTACATTTTAAATTGCAAATTTGATTTACGTTTAGGGTGATAGAACGAATTCCGAAATTGATTTTTCCAGTTCTAACATCTGGATTAACTTCGTCGTTCCATTGAACTAAAGCTTCGAAGGCTTCCTTTTCTTCAGTGTTGACTGGAAGTTTGACAGCTGGGATTTCGCCAGTTGTAACCGGAATTGGTGTCATTTGAGCAAATGATTCGGGGCTGATATCTGCGACTTCAAGATTATAAGCGTGAAAAGCTGTAATAGATTCGTCCTCAGCTTTAAACGCGATAATTTCTTTATGTCGGCGCAGTTCTAACGGTTTCATTTTGTCTCTTATTCCCTGAATCCAATATAGAATAGCAATCTAAGGGCCAAATGAAAGTATCTTGCTGAAATTGTTAAGTTTTGCC
>JAMPXC010000045.1 GCA_023701385.1 Pseudobdellovibrio sp. | reverse complement strand
TTAGATATAGAGGTTGATGTAATCTTTAAGAGCGTTCACGATTTCGCGGTCGTCAGATAAAACTTCGGCGATAGCCAGGTGGCACGCTTGTCTGGTGCTTAAATTATTTTTAATCAACGAAGCTGCATTAATTAAAAGACGCGATGAAACTGTTTCTTTTAACATCAAGCCTTCTTTGGTTCTGATTTTTTGCCCTAACAGAGCGAGCTGTTCTGCAGTTTTTGAATTAATTTGGGCAATCTCTGCGATAAGGCGGGTTTCGTCGTGGATATTTAAGTAGTCCATCGAAAGACAAACAAAGCGTTGCTTGGTCGAAGGTTTTAGTTCTTTGATTCCTTTTTGGTATCCGGGGTTATAACTTGCGACCACCATAAAATCGTTTGTCGCTTTGACAGTTTCGTTAATTTTATCAATATGAACTTCTCTTCGGTGATCGGTAAGCGGGTGTAAAGCAACAATAACGTCTTCGCGCGCTTCAGCCAATTCATCAAGATATAGAATGCTGCTCGTACGCAATGCCTGTGTGACAGGACCATCCTGCCACACAGTTTCTCCTGATTTTAACAAATAACGACCAAGCAAGTCTGCAGCGTTGGTGTCTTCGTTACAAGAGACTTTAATTAAGGGGCGATTGAGTTTTTTCGCCATGTATTCAACGAGCTGTGATTTTCCACAACCTGTTGGTCCTTTGATTAACAAAGGCAATTGCGTTGCAAAACAGGTTGTAAAAACACTTTCTTCATTTTTTGTCGAAATAAATATATCAATCGCCATTTTTTATTCACCCTGTACTTCGCCAAGCGGTTTACCAAATCTGATAAAATTCCAAATAAAGGCTATAATTCCGGTCGTGAACAAAGTGGCTGCCAGGATTAATCCTAGAAAGTGAACTTCAATTTCTTTTTGCACGAGCAAAAAGTCTAATCCCATTTTTCTTTCAAGATAAACTTGCGCTACTCCGGCCACTCCGAAAGCAATAGTCATTGCGGTTATTCCGATGTTAGATGTCCAGAATGCAAAATGATTGGTTTTCGTGTCTTGAAGTTTGCGTCCAGTTAAAAAAGGCATTGTGTATGTGATAATACCTAAAACCAAACAGGCGTATGCTCCCCAAAATGCCAAATGCCCATGCATCGCTGTCACAAGCGTACCATGCGTGTACATATTTACCTGTGGAAGCGTATGGGCAAAACCTAAGAAACCTGCACCGACAAAAGACATGATCGCTGTGCCCAGTGTCCAAAGTAATGCCGCTTTGTTATCGACAACTTTTTTGCCTTTTTTAGCCATCGCTACGGCATAGATCGCCATTCCGAGAAAGGCTATAGGTTCCAACGCGCCAAAAATACCGCCGATGATCAGCCAGTAACGAGGCGTACCGATATAATAGTAGTGGTGTCCGGTTCCTAAAATTCCGCTTAAAAATGTAAAGCCGACAATGATGTAAAGCCATTTTTCGATAACTTCACGGTCAACCCCAGTAATTTTAATAAGAAGAAAAGACAGAATGGCACCCATGATAAGTTCCCATACGCCCTCAACCCAAAGATGCACGACCCACCATCTCCAGTAAGAATCGTGAGTTTGGTTATCGGTTTCAATCATACCTGGCAAATACAGAAGTGCCGCAGTTAAAAGCCCGAAAAAAAGAACCAAACTTGTTGTAGTATATCTTTTTCCTTTCCAGATAGTTCCGCCGATTAGTCCGATAAAAAGAAGAACATCAACGACAACTAAGTAATCCAGTGGTCGTGGAATTTCTAAAAATTTACGTCCTTCCCACCATTGAAAATGGAATCCGATGACGGCTGTAACACCGACAAGTACAAAGGCGATAAGCTGAACGTAAGCCCAACGAACCGAAATAATTTCGCGGTCGGCTTCTTCAGGAATAATGTAATAAGCTGACCCCATAAAGCCCGCTAACAGCCACATAACTAAAAGGTTCGTGTGCGTCGCTCTTGCGACGTTAAATGGAATTATATTATGAAGACCATCCATTCCCATATGGGCAAATCCCATAATAAAGCCATAGACTAGCTGAAGAGCAAGAAGCAGCATGCAGACAGCGAAAAACCAATACGCTACTTTTTGAGATTTGAATTTCATTTATTTTCTCCTTTTAAGCTTGCAAGAAATGCTGTCAGGTCTGCGATTTCTTTTTCAGATAGCGGTAACTTTGGCATTTTTGAATCTGATTTAAGTTGCGTTGGATCGTGTAGCCATTTAGTCAGGTAGTCGGCGTCTCGTCGGCTGCCAACTCCATCCAGTGCGGGTCCGACAGCGCCGCCTTTACCGCCAAGGGCATGGCAGGCCACACACATTTGATCAAAAATAACCGGTTTAGTTACAGCGGCTTCGAGAGCACTTTGTGTTTGCGCATCCTGAGCTGTGGTATTCGGAGCAAGATCAGGCTTTGGCGGAAAACCATTGAGGTCCATGCCGCCCACCCATTTGAGAAAGGCCACAAGGTGATCAATTTCCTCGTCAGTAAATTTGTAGTTGGTCATTTTTCTTTGACCTGGGTACATTTGCTCTGGGTTTTTTAACATAGAGCGAATAAAGGCTTCACCACGGCGTTCATACACTTTAGTGAGTTCTGGAGCATAATAAGCGCCTTCACCCATGATAGTGTGACAGCCCATGCAGTTTTTTTTATCGAATAGATGTTTACCTTTAATAGCGCTTTCACTTAGCTCTTGTTGTTTGGTTTGGGCAGGGATTCTGTTGAAGGTATCAATCGTTAATCCAACAAAAATAACTGAAAAACCAATTGTTCCGACTAAGAAGAAGGCTTTGGCTTGCGACTTTGATAGCATAAGTTACCCTCTCGCTGAGGAATGATCACCGCCGCACATACCGCAACATCCTACCTGCTCAGAATTGATGTCAGGTTGTTTTAAAAGTGACATCTCCCACAATCCAACATTATTTTTTTCGACGGCCCACTTAATATTAGAAAGCCCCGACTCCGATAATATTTTTTCAAATTCAATCGGCTTTTGATCGCAAATTAATTTAAGCGATTTACCTGCTTTTAGGCCTTCGATAAGTGAAAATATCAGACCAGTTTTGTATTCATCCATTAAAGTTGGAACGTGTATGACGTTCTGAAACATGAAATCCTCCTCAAAGTGTTTGTCACAGACTAAGGCGGTAACTTCAGATTGCGTATGATATAGATCATAGAGACGGTACAGTTCTTGAGTTAAACTGGGTTTTATGGATGATGCTACTGAAATAAAACTTTATAAGGGCTGCACAATTTTACAACCACCTCCTGTAGGAATGACTCAAAGTTCTTGGGAGGCACTCTGTAAAGTTGGCGAAATCAAAATGGTTCCCGCTAATACCCGACTTTGTTCAGAGGGTGATGTCGTCGACAGTGTCTTTATAGTTTTGGATGGCTACGTTTTAATCCAGCAAGGCAACAAGTCGTTAGATATCGTCGAGCCTGGTGAATCCCTGGGGGCAGGGCTGGTGCAAACAGAAATACAAAAAATGATTTACCCGTTAACGGCGATAACTGTAAAACATTGCGAAGTTCTTAAGGTTACACCGAAAGCCTTAGTCGAAATTTTGCAGAAGGTGCCTGACCTTAACTTTTACTTTTTTAAACAAATTCAAACGAGAATGTTTTTTTTGCAGAACTTGAATGTCATTAACAAACTGCCGGTTCATCTTCGCTTAGCTCATTTTTTAATCAAAAAAGAGCATCTTTTAAGTTTTAGTTTTATGACTAAAAAGCTGATAGCCGATATTTTAAATACTTCGCCTGAATCGGTTATTCGCACAACTACTGAATTTGTTAAGCAAGGTATAATTAAGCGAAAAAAACAAAAAATGATATTAACCGAAAAAATTCATTCATTTATTTTATGTCAAAAGACATTGCAAAATTAGAGCTTCTTAAAGAAATTATGGTTCGTGAACACGGGCTTACAAATGTCTGTCTGGAAGAGCTGCGTAGTTCTAAAAATCCGAAAGTTCAATTAAATTGGCTAAAACAAAATGCTGTACTCAAACATCAGTATAACGAAGAAAAGCTGATCTTCACAAAACTGTTAAAAAAAGAGCGCTTAAAAGAAGGTGGCCCTTTTTGTGTTTTATTTTTTGATGAACATGTTATTAGTCCGCCGGCGCAGTTGGTTAAAAAATACACGACAAAGGATTTAACGTACTGTGAACATCAAGACGTCTTTAAAAAAGACCGTTCTCCGCTTGAGATACCTTTAGAAGAGCATGTCTCATTAGAAAATTTACTGGAAAGCCTGTTGGCAAAGCCGGATGAAGGTTTAATAGATCATCCGGCCCTAGTTTTACTTGAAACTTTATTTCACAGACATCACGAGAAAGAAGAAAAATGTTTTTTTAAAATTTGCGAATCTTTGCTTCTTCCCCATGAAATCGATGAAATACTTAGCTTATGGATGCCAATGACTGAGTATCGGTCTTAGTTGCTACCGGTCTGTTCAGCTTGTGGTATTTACGGCGGCCATGTTCTGTTCTTCGGCCTGCACTGAACGATGTCACTCGTTTTAGATAACCGATAACTCGTGTGGCATAATCAATATTCTCAGATCCACATTTAGAACAAGCGTGCATTGTTTTTTTATCGATATTGTTACATTCGTTACAGATGGTGATCTTAACATTTGTACAGAAGTAATTGCAGCCTGCCAAAGAAGCTAATTCAATGATTTTTTCATACTGTAATGGTGTCAGATACTCTTCTAAATTAAAGTGCAGTGCCGATCCTCCATCTAAATATTTAGTCATTTCCGCCCCGTGCATTGAAAATTTTTCCAGAGGGTTGGTCATTTCGTCTTCGACGATATAAAAATATGAATTATAACAATCGCGTGGAACAAAATAGCCGTCTTTTCTATCCCAATTTGCGTTTTTAATACCTAAATTTTCAGCCGGTACAAATTCTGTGTTAAATTTGTAACCTGTCTGTGCTGAACGTTCGCGGTTTAGATCATAGATAATTTTTAAATTTTCAGAGATAAAATTTTTATAATCTTCGTTGTCCGAAACTGTCAGACCAAGATATTCGGCCGCCTCTACCATTCCGTTAATTCCGATTGTCAGATACTGTTTATCTAAAGAAATAAATCCGGCGTCATAAGTAGTTAACATTTTTGCTGCCATGAATTCTTCCATGATTTTACGGTAAGCAATTTGATAATTTTGAATTTTAGAAACTTCCACTCCCAGATCACGTCGGTCCTGAATAAGTCTGTTCATATTAAGCGTAATCACATTAATACTGCCGGTCGCAACGCCACCAGCGCCGAGAGTGTAAGAAAACTCTTTCGTGTTAACTTCATTTCTAAGTCTGCAGCAACTGGCAAGACTGTCAGCACTTTCTGATAAATACATGAAAAACGAATTACCTTGTGAAAGTTCTTCAGAGCACATTTTTACATAAGCAGTGTCTCTAGGTTTGCTGCCATCAGTAAGAAGAGCTACGGTAACTACCGGAAAGGTTAAAATCGCTTTCTTACGCTCATCATTGAACCACGTCATAAAGTGCTTTTGCAGTTTATCGACAGTTGCCCAAAGTGGTTTTTGTCCATCTGGAAAAACAAAATTTTCGAATAAAGCTTCAAAATAAAATTTGTCGTACACCGAAATATTCCAGAAAACAGACTGGTAACCGCGCGCTGCTGCGGGCTGGTTAATCGAGTAGACAACTTGCTGTAAGTACGAACTGATTTCAGCACCGTGGGTCTTTAAATAATCTTCGCCATACTCTTTTCTGGCAAAATAGTCAAAGTAGGTAAGAAATTCGACGGTAGCTACGGCTCCCGCGAACTGTGAACTCACAGCAAAAACAAAATTAATGAAAGTTCCGCAAAACGAAGCCAAATGTTTAGGGGCTTTGGATTCGCCTCCCATTTTTGTTAAGCCGTCAATAAGAAGCGGGTACATACTTACTGACACGCAATAAGGCTTAAGAGACGTCTCATCGTGTACGTAAATTTCGTGCGCTTCGATTTGTCTTAAGTACTCTTTGGCCAGTTCTGGCGAAAATAGTTCTGCAATTTTTCTAGAAACAATAGCGCGATTAATCTGAATGTTAATATCTTTATTAATCTCGGCCTCTAGAGTTGCAATATTTTTCATAGTTACGTTTGCATTGGCATCAAGCTTCGATCCATCGGCGGCATTCTTGGCATTTAAGTAGTTGTGGATGTAGTCGATTTTTTGATTTACTTGGTTGTTGTCTAGCCTAATCATTTTCTTACTCCTTCCGTAAAGTAATGATTTAAGTTTTCGTTGGTTTTTAAATTTATTAAATTTTGATTTGTTATGATGGAGCTTAAGCCGCCTCTTTCGGCGATATAAGGACCGTATTTTAAATAGTCGAGTTCTTTTAACAGATCTTTTGGTAATTGGTTTAACTCATAGCCAGAGTATAAAGCTGTTTTTAGGCCATGAAGTTTTGCATTGTGAATTAAAGATAGTAATTCTTTGCTGTGCCATTCTCCTCCCATAAACAGCACGCAGCTAATATATTTTTTGTGTTTTGCGATCAATTGGGCAAAATTTTGTTCATCCAATTCAGTGCCTTTGTTGGCTGGCCAAAGGTCGCTTGAGTGACAGCCAGGGCATCTTAAAGGGCAGCCTACCACATGTATTGCCAGTGATATTTCGTTTGGAATTTCTTGGAATACAACCTGAAGACCACTATATCTCATGTCTCAATTACAGATTCGACACTACATATAGTCAAAGTATTGAAAGTCGATTTTTTTGAACGTGATCTATATCAGCTTTATTCGCTGCGATCTATTTGCTCAATAAGGTGTTCTGGCTTAAGGATTTTTATATGTTGATCAGACGTTGCAATATACCCTTGCTTAACCCAGTCACTCATCACGCGAATAACAGATTCAACAGTTACTCCTAATGAGTCAGCTATTTCTTTGCGGGTTAATGGCAAAGGCACTTCGAGTTGTTCAGAGTTGTTATCTTGCGCCACCAGTTGCATAAGCATAGACGCTATTTTTGAAGACATCGGAGCCCGCTGCATAACTTTATGATTTTGCAGGCGAGCCATTCTTGTCGACAGAAGTCCCTGCATTTTCATAATTAGCATGGGATTTTTAATCCAGCGGTTAAGATAAGTTTCTTGCGGAATCACTAGCATGCGTGACGGGCCCATAGCTTTTACAGTGACGGGATAAGTGATATTTTTTTGAGTCATAATAAGTGCCGCGACCACATCACCCGGACAAGAAAAGTGAATCACAGATTCTTCGCCCACCGCAGAAATGCGGGTAAGCTTATATGCGCCTGAAAGAACTACACCAAAATGTAAAGCCGGAGTGCCATAATTAAAAACTATTTGTTTATGAGAGTGCACTTTAATTTGGGAATTTTCGCACAATTGTTCAATGGTTAAAGCATCTAAATCTTTAAACAAATCAAAATTTTTAACTTCGGCAAGGGCAGACTTAAGTGCGGTTTGCATGCTTCTCCTCGGGGCTTATAGTCTACTTTAGTGGATCAAGATGAGCAATTTCTAAAATTTTAAGGGATTTATGATTTAGGTCATAATTATAAAAGGCCCATTTAGCTTATATTAGAGTTAAACAAGAGGTGTTAAATATGAATAGACGACAATTTCTCGTAAATAGTGGCTTGGCAAGCGGATTACTTCTGCTTTTAGGAAACAAAGCATTTTCGGAAGAAAGCCGCCGTAAAAAAGCTGGTGGCCCGGAATTAATCACTCCACAAAACAGCACGGCTAAAGCGGTCGGTTATATTGAAGACTTTAAAAAATCACCTAAAGCTGCCGGTAACAAGTGTTCTACATGTAGCTTGTACGTCAAAGTAAAAGATATGGACGGTAAAGAAGTCGGAACATGCGCTATCTTTCAAAAGATGTATGTTTTGGGTAACGGCTACTGTAATTCATGGGCTAAAAAAGCTTAATCTTAAAGTGCAGAAAATATAAAACCCGATGTTCATCACATCGGGTTTTGATATTTAGCAATGCTACCTTACATCGTCATGGCTTTTTTAAGATTAGAATCGATTTTATCTAAGAACGGCTCAGTGTTCATGTACTTGTCAGTAGGTACTTTATCGCCGTAGATGCAAACCGCTAAATCTTTTGTCATGAAGCCAGCTTCAACTGTTTCAACGCAAACTTTTTCTAAAGTTTGAGCGAATTTCGCTAAAGGTGGGTTGTTATCAAGTTTCGCTCTGTGCTCAAGACCACGAGTCCAAGCAAAGATCGAAGCGATCGGGTTAGTAGAAGTTGGTTTACCTTGTTGGTGCTGACGGTAGTGACGAGTCACAGTTCCGTGAGCGGCTTCGGATTCCATAGTTTTTCCATCTGGAGTAACTAATACTGAAGTCATTAAACCTAATGAACCGAAACCTTGAGCAACAGTGTCAGATTGAACGTCGCCATCGTAGTTCTTACAAGCCCATACGAAGTTACCATTCCATTTAAGAGCACTCGCTACCATGTCATCGATTAAGCGGTGTTCGTAAGTGATTCCAGCTTCGTCAAACTTAGCTTTGAATTCTTTTTGGTAAATATCTTCGAAGATATCTTTGAAACGACCATCGTATTTTTTTAAGATTGTGTTTTTAGTTGATAAGTATAAAGGCCATTTTTTAGTTAATGCTTGGTTAAAGCAAGAACGTGCAAAGCCAGAGATAGACTCATCCGTGTTGTACATAGTTAATGCTACGCCATCGCCTTTGAAGTTATAAACTTCGTGAGTGATTGTTTCGCCACCGTTTTCAGGTTGGAAAGTAACAGTTAATTTACCTTTACCTTTAGTTACGAAATCTGTTGCGCGGTATTGGTCACCGAAAGCGTGACGGCCGATACAGATTGGTGCTGTCCAGTTAGGTACTAAACGTGGAACGTTTTTGCAGATGATCGGTTCACGGAAAACAGTACCATCAAGGATGTTACGGATTGTTCCGTTTGGTGATTTCCACATTTGTTTTAAGTTGAACTCTTTAACGCGAGCTTCGTCTGGAGTGATTGTCGCGCATTTGATACCAACGTTGTACTTTTTGATCGCTTCAGCAGCGTCAACAGTGACTTGATCGTTAGTTTGGTCACGGTATTCCATGCCTAAGTCAAAGTACTTAATATCGATATCTAAGTAAGGAAGGATTAATTTATCTTTGATAAATTTCCAGATGATTCTTGTCATTTCATCGCCATCAAGCTCAACCACTGGGTTAGCTACTTTGATCTTTTGCATGCTACACGCTCCGCTTCTGTGTTGATCAGCTTTCAGCTGACCTGTTTTTAATAATGATTAATGCGGGATTTAATATAAGGAATCTTTCGCTCTATGGCACGGCCTGATGCTCAATATCATGGAGCGCGCCTTCGGCGCGACACTCTTGCGCGTAAGAGCCAACAGGACTACATTCAAGCTTGTGAAGAACAGCAAAAAAGCTACGCCTTTTAAGGACGCTAAAATCATTAAGGTTTCAGGATTGCCGACTAAAGCTCAGGTCTCTCATCCAGAACGCCAATCTGTGGTGGTTTTTGATCGTATTTTGCTAAAAAATGCATCTTTTAAAAAGTGGATTGCCCAATTTAGGCTCGCTCTGCCGGTCCAAGCCGGAGAGGCGTTAAAAACTGTGCATCGTTACGCTGAAGTCTTAAATCAGCTGCAAACTTGGCAAAAACAAAATTTAATTACCCAAAAGCTTCAGTTCGTAGCGATCGGCGGTGGCTCGGTCGGCGACTTCACAGGTTTTTTGGCTTCGACTTACCAACGTGGATGCCCGTTAGTACAAATGCCATCAACATGGTTATCGGCTGTCGATTCAGCCCACGGTGGTAAAAACGGTTTAAATTTAAATCACACGAAAAACCAAATCGGCACAATTTATCCAGCAGATAAAATCATTTTGTCTAAAGAGTTATTATTAAATCAACCGGAAGAACGTTTATGTGAAGCTTTCGGTGAAATTATTAAAATCTGTCTGATCAATGAGCCGAAACTTTTCACGAAAATTAAATTCACCGAAGACTTCGTGTGGACGAATTTAGAAAAATTTATCGCTGCTAAAATGCGTGTGGTTCATAAAGACCCGTTTGAAAAAACTGGCTACCGTCATATTTTAAATCTAGGTCACACCATGGGCCATGTGTACGAATCTGAACTTAACTTATCCCACGGTAAAGCGGTGCTGATGGGAATGGTGTTTGCTGCTCGCTGGAGTTTTCACTTAGGGTACATGTCACAGAAAAACTTTGTGGCATTAACCCAATTGATTACGGATATGCCTCACTGTGAATTAGAATTTGCAAAAGCGCATAAACTTTCAAAGCAGAAAATTTTGTCGGCTTTACGCCAAGATAAAAAATCTGTGGCCGCTAAAGAAAAGTCTCTGCGTTTTATTTTTGTTAAAAAGCCAGGTGATGTTTTTGTTGAATCCAAAAAAGTCAGCGATATCGTCGCTGAATTTGAACGCCAAAGGTTTCATGCATGAGTTTTTCATTCTCTGGAGCTTTGGACATTTCAAAATCCTGGATGAATCGTGCTCTTATTCTTAATTCTTATGAGCCTAAATTAGAAATCGTCGGAACGTCACAGGCTGATGATGTTAAATTACTTCAGCAATGTCTTACAGATTTAAAAGCCGGAAAAAAAGAATTCTATGTAGGCCTGGGGGGCACAACATTTCGTTTTTTTGCCTTACGTGTTTCACGTGAAATCGGAAATTTCATCATTCGCGCAGAAAAGAAACTTTTCTCTCGTCCGCAAGATGAGATGATTTCTATTTTAGAACAGGTGGGCGTTAAAGCTTATTTTAACTCTGATAAAACTGAATTTCATATTGAAAGTAAAGGCTGGCGTGCAAACGAAGAATGTAAAGTTCTTAAAGTCGATTCAAAAGATTCGAGTCAGTTTTTAACTTCAGTCTTATTAAACTCAGTGAATTTGCCATTTGACCTGCAAATCGAAACTTCAAAAGTGACTTCTGAAAGTTATTTTAATTACACACAAAAGATGATGGGCACTTACGGTTATGCGGTTGATGATTTGTTTGTTTCGCATAATCAAAGACTAGAACCGCAAAAAATGATCGGTGAAGTGGATGTGAGTTCTTTTGCAAGTTTAGCCGCTGCCGCAGTATTAGCTGGTAAAGTGCATCTAACGAACTGGAATAAGTTTTCTTTGCAGCCGGACATGGAATTTATTACGTTTTTTAAACGTATGGCCATTTCATTTGTGACTGAAGAAAACAATTTTTATATCTCTCAGCAAAAACAGTGGTCGTCATTAAAAGCCAATCTCGAGCACTGTCCTGACTTATTTCCGGTGATCGCCGTACTTTGTGCTTTTGCTGAAGGTGAAAGTCATTTATTTGGGGCGCACCAGTTAGTGCATAAAGAATCAAATCGCTTAGAAAAAACTTACGAATTATTAACTCGTTGTAATTTTAGTGTTGAAAAATTATCGGATGGTTTAAAAATCAAAGGTAATCCGGCAGCTAAATACTTACACCGCGATCTTATTCAATTTAACCCAGATCATGATCACCGTATGGCCTTTGCAGCCAGACTGCTTCAGCTTAAAGGTTTTCCGGTGCAAATCACTGATCCTGAGGTGATCAACAAAAGTTACCCACAGTTTTATGAACACACGGGATTAACACCATGAAAAGAATTTTAATTGGCCACCGTGGTGTGGGTAAAAGCGCTTTATTAGAACGTCACACGAATTACTTTCCTGAAGATCCTGTTTTTGATTTAGACCAGGTAATTGCTGAAAAAGAAAACCAAGCGGTGAGTGAAATTTTCTCAGCACGTGGTGAGGCTGTGTTTCGCGATTTAGAGAAAAAATATTTTCAAGAGTTAATCGCGCAAAAAGGCTATGTTATTTCAGTAGGAGCTGGTTTTAATACGCAGTTATTGCCTACTGATGCTGAAGTAATTTATGTTAGCCGTCGTACGGATTCTGATGGCAGAATCTTTGTTAATCGGCCGCGTTTAAATCCAGAAGTTTCAGCTCTGCAAGAATATCTTCTTCGTTATCAAGCACGTGAGCCGAAGTTTCGTGCGGCAGCGTCGTGGGTGTATCATTTGCCTGAAGGGCTAAATGATTCTGATGAAATCGAAGAGAAAATTTTAAAGAAAGAATTTTCTTTAGAGCATGCCTACTTCACACTCTCACGTGAAAGTGAAATCGAGCTTTGGCCAAATATCGATAAGTTTGAATTGCGCACCGATATTTTTTCGCTTGAAGATATCAAACGCATTATAGCGGAACATAAAGAAAAACGTTTTTTAGTGGCTGTGCGCTCGAAAGTTTCAGCCCTTGAACTGCGTGGTTTACGTGTTGATTGGGCTTTAGAAAATGGCCCTGTGCCAACGGTTGCCAATGCGCAGATTATTTCACTGCATGACGGTGAGTTTATTGAAGGCCTGGCTTTAATGCAGCAACAACCTGAAGGAAAACATCTTAAGTTTTGCCCGGTGGTGAATTCTTTTGATGAACTTTTATTGGGTTTACACTGGCAAAGTGATGATCGTCAAAACCGTAGCTTCTTGCCACGCACGAAAGACGGAGAAAAAAGCCGCTGGCGTTGGTTTAGAAACTTAATGTGGCGTAAGCAGAAAATTAATTTCGTTCAAAGCGTAAAAGACTTTGATGATCAACCAAGCCTTTATGAATATTTGCTAAGCCAAAATCCGCATAAACAGTTTGGGGCGGTACTTGGTGATCCAATTCATCATTCGCGTACGCCGATCACGCAGGGGCCAAATATGGCTGACTACGGAATGATTATGGCTGTGCCCTTAAGCGAAGATGAATTTATGCAAGGTATGGAAGTGCTTCGCGAAATGGGCCTTAAGTTTGCGGCCGTAACGTCGCCGTTAAAATTAAAGGCGGCAGAACTTATCGGATCAAGCGAAACTGAGAGTGGAATTAATTCATTAATTTATCACGAAGGCCAATGGTTAGGAACTTCGAGCGATGCCGATGGTTTTGAAACGATGGTTGAAGAATCTGAAATTGAAAATCTTAAAAATTTAAAAATCGCCATCTGGGGCGGTGGCGGCGTGATCAGCGCTTTAAAAGAAGTGCTTCCACAAGCGGTAGAATATTCAGCGCGTACCGGTAAACCGCGCGATGAAAAAGCTGATCCAGCGTTTGTTCCAGATGTGGTGATCTGGGCGGCTCCACGCCATCCTGATATTCAATTACCTCCGGCAGCGTGGAATCCTAAATATATCTTAGATATTAATTATGTTGAAAATTCAATGGGCCTTGAATACGTGCAAGCAACACTAAGTGCGACTTATATTTCAGGGTTAGAGATGTTTTATGCCCAAGCAAAAAAACAATTTAAGTTTTGGGCGCACTATTTAACTGTTAGTTAAAAATGGAAGGGTAACTTCAACAATGGCAGCAAATACTTTTGGTCAGCGTTTTCAAATGATGTCTTTTGGCGAAAGCCACGGGCCCGCTTACGGTGTGGTTATTGATGGAATGCCAGCCGGTGTTCGCTACGATGAAGCTTTATTATTAAAAAACTTAAGTCGTCGTAAACCAGGCTCAAGCGCTTTTGTGACAGCTAGAAATGAATCAGACCAGCCAGAAATTTTAAGTGGATTTTTTGAAGGTAAATCTTTAGGAACTCCGATTGCTGTTGTTGTTAGAAACGAAAACCAACGTTCAACAGATTACGATAAAATTCAAAATGAAGCCCGTATCGGCCATGCCGATGATACGTGGAAAAATAAATTTGGCCATAGCGATCACCGTGGTGGCGGAAGATCTTCGGGCCGTGAAACATTAAACCGTGTTATCGCTGGCTCATTCGCGCAAATGTTAATGCAGCAATTATCTTCACAAGTGTTAGCTGGATCGGCTTTGCCGATACAGGTGTTTGCTTATGCTAAACAAATCGGAAATATTCAAATCGAAGAAGCCACACATGAACTACCTAAAGACATTCAAGCCATGCTTGAAAAAGCAAAGTCTGAAGGTGAAAGTTATGGCGGCGTTGTTGAATGTCGTATTTCACAAGTGCCGGCGAATTTAGGCCAACCGGTGTTTCATAAGTTTAAAGCGGACCTGGCGCAAGCCATGATGTCTCTAGGGGCAACAACTGGTTTTGAATTAGGTGCTGGCTTTGAAGGGACTGAAATAAAAGGCACTGAGTTTCACGAAAAAATGATTTCAGAAAACTACGGCGGTATTCGTGGCGGTATCACAACCGGCGAAGATATTGTTTTTAGAGTGGGATTTAAACCGACATCATCTATTAAGGCCGTAGCTAAAAAAGGCCGTCATGATCCATGTATCATTCCGCGTGCAATTCCCGTCATCGAAGCCATTTGCTGGCATTTACTAGCAGATCATTGGCTATGGTCACGTACGGATAGAGTATAAATCTATTTTTTTAAGTTAATCAGTTTGCGTAGCGTATTTTTGAAGATCGTTTGTTCTTCTTTTGTCAGTTGCGATAGGAATTCGTTTTCGAATTCCAAGCGAATCTTTGTGGCTTCGGCGAAAACCTTTTGACCATGTTTAGTTAAAGTTAAATTTTTTACGCGACGATCGGCAGCCGCTTCTTTGCGTTCAATTAATTTTAAATCTTGTAAATGATCAGTAAGTTTCACCATGCTGGCTTTATCAATGCCAGTCTCTTGGCAAAGCTGGTTTTGGGTGATTGAAGGTGTGTGTTCAATCATTGATAAAATAGCGAAGTGCGGACCTTGGATTTTTAATTTTTCAAAACGCTCCAGCATGGCAGAGCGGTAGATCAAGGTTACTCGGTGGAATAAAAACCCTAAATATTTTTCTAAAGCTGGATGGGTCTGAGACAGGTTGTTGTAAACAATAGTCGGTTGGCAGCTAATGCTTGCAATGCTTTTATTTAGTTTAGACGCTTTTTTCATGGTTCCATTATGGAAATATCTTAATTAGTTTGCAAGTTAAATTGTTGTTAAGACAAATAGTTTGTAATGCAAACTAATTTCCGATAGGATGTATTTATTCGGAGTTCTTATGCGCTTCTCTTTTCCGCAAAAACTTTCAAAAGTTACACATTTAATTTTAGTTCAAAGTTTACTGATAACTGCTTCCACAGCTTTTTCTGAGACCTTGACGTTACAACAGGCCCTGTCTGAAGCTTCGCATTCCCCGCAAGTTTCAAAAGCAGAGGCTTATCGTGACGAAATTGTTTGGAAAAAGGTGGAGGCCGTGTCAGCATTCTTGCCAACAATCACAGGTAACATTAATTACCTGACGAATAAGAAGTATGCTTTAACAGATATCGATCTGGGCGGCAGTCCCGCTTCTGTGCCGCAGATCGTACCAACGACTAACTATACATTGTCAGCGCGTTGGAATGTATTTGATGGTTTCGCTTCAACAAATAGATTCTGGGCAGCTCAAGCTTTTGAAAAGTCTGCGAATCTAGAATACGACTGGGCTAAATTTCAAACAGATCGCCAGGTTTTATTAGCTTATTATAAATTCTTAGCGGCTGAACAAGTTAAACTTGTGGCTGAACAAAACTTAAAAGCTTTAAAAGATCATGCAAAAGATGTCGAAGCTTTAAAAAAAGCCGGTATGTCGACGCAATACGATTTACTGCGTACGCAAGTGCAATACTCAGAGGCTGAAGCCGAAGCCGTCAATGCCGATGACCAAATTGCCAATGCCCGTAATAAATTGGCTGAAGTTTTGGGAAAAGATGTTGAAGACCGTACACCGACTGGAAATCTTCCGGTATTAACAGCGGATCTAATTTCTAAGAAAAAAACAACAGCTAAAAAATTAGATTTATTGGCCTTACAAAAAAGGTCTGAAGGTTTAAATTACTCAGCTCACGCTATGAGCCGTCACTGGATTCCAAAAGTTTCATTGTTTGCGGATTATAGCTTCTATAATAATAGAACCGATGAGTTTGACTACCAAGATGAGGCTTTTCGTGAAAGTTATTTGGTGGGAGCCACATTATCATGGGAATTATTTAACGGTTTTGGTTCAATGGCTAAATCAGGTCAGGCTGAAGCGCAGGCCTTACAGTTAGAAAAAACAACTCGCATGGCTGATCTAAAAGCTAAAAACGATTTAGATTTCTGGACGCGCAAATACAATTACTACATCTCTTTATATAAATCGAAAACGACAGACATTGACCGTTCAAACGAGGCGGCTCGTTTAGCGAAAGTGGGTCGTAAAGCCGGAATGCGTACAAACACCGAAGTATTAGATGCGCAGGCTGATGTGTTCCGTTCAAAAGCCGCACAAATTAACGCGCAAATCGGTGCGATCGAAGCTTTAGTAAATATCGAGCTTGCCACTGGTGAAACCTATTACTCTTTTATTCAATAAGAACAGGATACTTAAAATGAAAAAACCGAACAAAAAACAGCTTATTCAAATCGTTGGTGGCGCAGCTACGGCCGTTGTCCTTTACTTTGCTTTTGATTTCGTGATGTTTCTTCACACAGATAATGCGCAAGTTGAAGGTCACACCGTGATGTTAGCCACAAAAGTTCCCGGTTATATTCAAAGTGTAAATGTGATTGAAGGACAAAAAGTTAAAAAAGGTGATGTGTTAGTTGAGGTTGATCACCGTGAATACGAAGCTGCCGTTAAATCAGCTGAAAGCGAATTGTTGTCATTACAAGCGCGTCGCCGTGATGCTGAAAAAACTTATGGCCGTCTTCGTGATCTACACAACCAAAGCGTGGTTTCATCTCAACAATATGATACTTCTTTAGCTTCATATAACGAAATCAAAGCGAAATACGATTCAGCAGATGCCCGTTTAGCTCAAGCTAAATTAAATTTAGAAAACACTTTCATTAAAGCACCCTCAGACGGTGTGATTGCAAAAAAATCAGCCGAGATTGGCCAGTTAGCAGCGCCCGGTGTTCCACTGGTTGGTTTTGTGAGCTCTGAAGCGCGTTGGGTGACGGCGAACTTTAAAGAAACAGAAATTAACGAAATTAAAGTGGGTCAAAAAGTAAGTATTAAAATCGACGCGATGTCGGCTAAATCTTTTGAAGGCGAAATTGAAAATATTTCTCCGGCAACAGGTGCGACGTTTACGTTACTTCCACCAGACAATGCGACTGGAAACTTCACAAAAGTGGTTCAGCGTGTTCCGGTAAGAATTAAATTTAGAAATCTTTCAGCCGATGCTGTTGACAGTATTCAAACTGGTTTATCTGCCGTTGTAAAAGTTCACTTACACTAATAGGGATGTGCCCATGGGCATGACTAAAGAATCAAAGCTAATCGTCTTCGTTGCCGTATTAGCTTCTCTTTTAGAAATTATTGACTCTTCAATTGTGAACGTTGCGCTTCCTACGATGATGGGAAACTTAGGTGCCACATTAGAAGATATTTCGATGGTCATCACAGGCTATGCGATTGCCAATGCGATTATCCTTCCGGTATCGGCGTGGTTAAGTGAACGTTTTGGCCGCCGTAAGTACTATTTAACATGTATTATTTTATTCACAATAACTTCTGTGCTGTGTGGTTTAGCTCCTAATCTTGAAACATTGATTGTGTTTCGTATTTTTCAAGGGCTAGCGGGCGGAGCCTTACTTCCAACATCACAATCTTTAATCTACGAACAATTCCCGAAAGAAAAAGCCGGTATGGCGGGTGCCATCTTCGGAATGAGTGTGATGGTTGGTCCTGCACTTGGTCCGGTGATGGGTGGATTTTTAACTGATAACTTCGGTTGGAGATCGATCTTTAATATTAATCTTCCGTTAGGTTTATTGGCTTTAATGGTGGGCATGGTTGCTATCAAAAACCCTTCATACCAACAGGCTAAAGCAGGTGAGGAGCGCGCAAAACCAAAACTAGATGTTTTAGGTTTAACACTTTTAGTTTTAGGTATTGGTTGTCTTCAGTTTGTGCTTGAACGCGGTGAAGCGGTTGACTGGTTTTCTTCAACAACAATTATCATCAATTCAATCATTGCTGCCGTGGCGTTACCTTGGTTTGTGATCTGGCAATTAAAATGTGATCACCCAATTATCAACATCCGTTTATTCAAAGAAAAAGTGGTGCAATCAGGCGTGATTTTAATGGCCTTGTTAGGATTCTTCTTATACGGCGTGGTGTTCTTACTTCCAGTTTTCTTAGGTAGAATTTATCACTATGATGCCACTCAAATCGGTATCATGTTTATTCCAGGCTCTTTAGTGACAATGGCGATGATGCCAGTGATTGGTAAATTGCTTCAATCGGGAAAAAATCCGAAAGTTCTGATCGCGCTTGGCTTTATCGGTTTAGAATTAACATTAGCATTGATGGCGATTTTATCTCCGCAGTCATCACAGCAACATGTGTTGTATTCGCTTTACATGCGTGGGCTGGCATTATCGTTCTTATTTGTTCCGATCAATTCGTCGATCTTAAGTCAGTTTAACGGAATAGAATTAGGACAAGTTTCGGGAATGTTAAATTTATTCCGTCAAATTGGCGGAAGTATCGGTATTGCATTTGTGGCGACAATGTTAAATAAACGCACGCACCAAAACTATGCGGATATGGCCGCGAACGTGACAGCCTTCGATGCTCCGGCACAAAGTTTTTCACAAAGTATGTCAAACGGCATGGCCATGAAAATGGCTGAAGGTGTTGGCTTTGATGTGGCTCACAGATCGGGTGTTCAGTTATTACTTTATAAAGTACAAAGCCAAGTCTTTATGATGACCTTCTTACAGCTAATTTTCATCATGATGATCATTTTAGCTTTCGCTTTTATCCCGCTTTACACAATGAAACTTAAAAAAGGTACTGTGAAGCCTGTTGATGCGCATTAAGGCCTTCTTCTTGGATCCTAAAATGCAAAAAGCGAAATGAGCTTACGCCATTTCGCTTTTACAAGACATTCTGGCTTCTTCCGCAGAAAGGAGCCGAACATCGGATTTTACATACTGAACTATGTAACTTTTCGGAATAAGAAGCGAAAACTAAAGTATTACCTATGGCTAGTTTTATGGCTTCTTGAAATTATAAAACGAATAATAGATTTATTACGATAGAAAAAACTTTTTAAAGAGGAACTCTTTTTAGACGCCAATGTACATAGATAACTGGAAGTTGCTATGTATGACTTGAAAAACTATTACGTGACTGCGTAATGGCTAAATCGAAGTGGCGTGTAGCTCACCTTTTATTACTTAACAGTGCCTTTGTAGATATAAGCGATGCCGAAGCTGACTGTTGTGTAAGACATGTCGGAGAAAGAGCCTGATTGTTTCATTAGATCGAGGAACTGTTCTTTGCATGGGAAAGCTGCTGATGATTTTTGTAAGTATTCGTAAGCATCGCCCTGGCCTGTTACTAAGCCACCGATTTTAGGAAGTACTTTTTCAGAATAAAAATTATATAAGCCAGAGATAACTGGGAAATCCATTTTACCGAATTCAAGAACCATAACTTGGCCACCAGGTTTAACCACGCGGGCTAATTCTTGTAACGCTTTAACAGGATCGTTTACGTTTCTGATACCGAACGAGATTGATGAAACATCAAAGCGCTTATCAGCAAATTGTAATTGAGTCACATCAGCTAATTCGAAATGAATATCTAAGTTTTGCGCTTTAGCTTTGGCTGGAGCTGGTTCTAACATTTCTTTGCAGAAATCTGTTCCAACAACTTCGCCCGTTGAGCCTACAGTTTTTTTGAATTCAATGGCAAGATCACCAGTGCCGGTTGCGCAGTCTAGAACTTTCATTCCCGCTTTAGCACCGCTTAACGCGACTAATTTTTTTCTCCATAAGTGGTGAATACCGACCGATAAAACTGAGTTAGCTTTATCGTATTTAGCCGCCACTTTAGAAAACATCGAACGGATTTTTTCTGGGTCTGGAGATTGACGTTGCGTTTGTGTGTTCATGATTAAGCCTTCTGTAAGCGGCGGTCGAAAGCCGCTAATACGCGCTCTAATTGCTTCATTGTTTTATCAAATGTTTCAAGTGTAAGAGCTTGAGGCCCATCAGATAAAGCTTGAGCTGGGTTCGGGTGAGCTTCGATAATTAAACCATCGGCACCTGCAGCGGCTGAAGCGTAACAAAGTTGGGGAATAAGTTCAGCGATACCAACAGCGTGTGAAGGGTCAACGATAACAGGTAATTGAGTGTGTTTTTTAGCGTACACAACAGCGTTAAGATCTAACGTGTTGCGAGTGGCCGTTTCGAAAGTGCGGATACCGCGCTCGCAAAGAATAACGTTTTCGTTTCCGCCTGCTAAGACGTAGTCAGCGGCTTTGATCCATTCGTCGATGAACGCTGAGAAACCACGTTTTAATAAAACCGGTTTTGGTTGGCGTCCTAATTCTTTAAGTAAAGAGTAGTTATGCATATTGCGCGCGCCGATTTGGTAGCCATCAACGATATGAGCGATTTCTTCAATTTGACGAACATCAGTCACTTCAGAAACTAAGCCTAAACCTGTAGCTGCTTTTACTTTTTTGATAATATCAAAAGCTTCAATTCCTAAACCTTGAAAAGCTTTTGCAGAAGTGCGCATTTTCCAGATACCGCCACGTAACATAGCTGCACCAGAAGTTTTAACAGCAAGAGCTGTCGTCATAAATTGATTTTCTGACTCAATAGAACATGGGCCTGCGATTACAGTAAATTGCGGACCACCGATTTGAATATTACCAACTTGTACGACCATGAATGCCTTTGCTACAATTGTCACATTGTGGATATGGACCTTAACATAAACGAATTAGAGAGTTCAAACTTTTTAGCCGGCTTTTTGGCGTCCGGGGGATTACTTCAGACAGCTCCAGATCAGTTTATATTGCTTCTGGGTGCTCGATCGCCTGTTTTTAGTGCTGCCTCTGCGGATTCCCATCAGGTTTTCGTTTATAGCCCCGCATTTTGGGACTTTTTGCAAATCAAAACCGAACGCACTCAAGGGCTTTATCAGGTCGAAAAAACGGTAAAAATCAGCCGCCAAAAGCTCATTCAATTTTTAGAAAATCATGTCGTCAAAACCGCTACAGACTTGGCGTTGGTGAATAACCACAAAGCCGATTTTGAAGCGCAATTTACGTGGTCACAAAAAAGTTTTCAAAGTGGTGTGTTACAAAAAACAGTTCCTGCAACCAAGTATGAATTTGCCACCAAAGAAAAATTTAATTTCGCTTATCAGTTGTATTTATCATTACAAAAAACACGCCCGGGTTACATTTACGGTTTATGGGATGAAGCCGGTGGATTTTTAGGTTTAACTCCTGAAATGTTAGCCGCGTGGAATGGCAAAACTCTCTCAACAATGGCGTTAGCAGGCACATGGAGTAACGATAAAAAGTTTGCGCAGGTTTCTGATGTCGATCTGAAAACGCGCGAAGAGCATGAATTTGTGATTAACGATATTCGTGAGCGTTTAGGTCAGATCACTGTGGGTGAAACACATATTTTAACGTTACCAACATTAAGCCATTTAAAAACTGAAATTCATAAAAACGATCTTTCACAAAAAGACTGTGTTGAAGCTTTAGAAAAACTTCATCCAACCGCAGCGCTTGGAATTTACCCGCGTAAACCTGAAATGGCGCGCGAATTTTCTGAGTTTCCGGTACAAAAAGAGCGTGGTTTTTTCGGGGCGCCGTTTGGGGTTATTGGCTCTGACTTTGCCCAAGTGATTGTCGGTATTCGTGGGCTTATTTGGAGTGAAAAGCGCCTAAATATCTTTGTTGGTTGCGGCGTAACTGCGCAATCTGACTTTGCAGCCGAATGGCAAGAGCTTGAGACGAAAAAGAAGGCCATTTGCGAAGCTTTTTCGTTGCAGATTTCGTAAACAAGTTTCATACATTAATTCATGACTAACGCCGAACTGGTTTCGCATTTTTATCAGATTCTGATCAATCTTGAGGTCGCAGAAGTAATTGTCTGTGCTGGCGCCCGTAATGCACCATTAGTTGTTGGTCTTGAAGGCCGCGCCTTTAAAGTAAAATCATTTTTTGAAGAACGTTCCGCAGGTTTTTACGCTTTAGGAAAAATCAAAGCTTCTGGAAAACCTGTGGCGGTGATCACGACTTCAGGAACAGCGGTGGCCGAACTTTTACCGTCAGTGGTTGAAGGTTTTTACCAAGGTTTACCACTGATTGTGATCAGTGCGGATCGCCCGAAAAATTACCGTGGTTCAGGGGCGCCGCAAGCGATCGAACAGGCGGGGATTTTTACCTCTTACGTTCATAAATGTTATGACTGGGATGCAAAGCAAACTGATTTAAAAGTTGAGTTTGATTCTAAAAAACCTCTGCATTTTAATTTATGTTTTGATGAGCCACTGATTGATGGCAACTTTCAGCAAACCACGTCTCGCTTTGTTGAAGTCAATAAAATCGAATCGTTTAAGCCGCAACCTTTCGATGCGGAATACGGGGCTGAAGCTAAACTTTTTAAAAACCCGTTAGTGATTT
>JAMPXC010000090.1 GCA_023701385.1 Pseudobdellovibrio sp. | reverse complement strand
CACTGATGTTGTTTCTAAACCGTGACCGCACGCTTCGTGAAGAATAACACCACCGAAAGCATTCGCAAGCACCACTGGCATTTCACCCGCTGGAGCAAATCCTGATTTCGTTAAAATGAGCGCGCGATCAACAGTGTCTTTAGTCATCGCTTTGATATCATAGCGGTCAAAAATCTCAGAAGTCCCCATATGACCATGGTTTTCTGCAGAACTTTCTCTAAATCCGTTAGTTTCAACAAAAGTTTCAACATTAAAACGCGAATAAGCGCGCTCATCATAAACTGAAACACCACGAGAATTAGCGATTTGTACTTTTTGGAATTTTTCATTTAACGCTGCCTCCACTTGCGTGACATGTGTACTTAAGCTTCGAGCATGTTGATCGGCAGAATTTAGCCAAGCCATTTTTTTGTCACGGTTAATTTCCCACGGTTTATCACCGAAGGTATGAATTGAATCAAACTGATTAGGATTATTTAAATGAATTGGTTTAATAATTTTTGAAGCCCTGCCTGTTTGGCTTTGGGCTGCGATCAAGGCCGCTTTAACTAAACCTTTTTCTGAAAGATCAGATGTTGTGACGTACACAACTTCTGTTCCGAATACGACACGAATACCAGCGCCGTAAAGTTGGCCAACGATCGCTTTATCAGGACGAGAATTTAAAACAGATAAATTTGAAGAGTACGTGTCTTCAACAAAGATGTCGGCAAAGTCAGCTCCTGTTGAAAGGGCTGCATCCAACGCTTTTTGCAAAATGTGGGTTTGAATAATCATGCGACAAAATCCTTAATCTTTAGACCTTCTTGTGGAAACTCAATCCAGTCTTCATCTGCTGGAAAGCCTTTTGGTCGATCTTGTGTTAAATTTCTGTATTTTAAGAAAGCTGTCAAGCCACACATAAACGCTTCAAACGCATGATTGTTTTCAACCATGTTTTTAGCGTCCTGGTGGTAGATGAAAGCTATATTATTCTCATTAAGAGCCTGAATAAACTGGGCCCGCGACTCATCGCCGCCAAAAGCTGCACGATGATCACTGATTTGTGACTTCATCATATTTAAGGCTTTACCCATACGCCAAAGCGTAAGTTTAGGAAAAGCTTCGATACATTCAACGGGAAGTCTGCGCTGAATAAAAGCCGCACGTGCTAACAATGGCGCTGTGTTGGCTCCCATGGCATGATGAATATGAAAGACTTCTTCAAGTTCAGTGGCAAAATACATTTCAACCGCACGCTGTGTATACGGCGTAAATAATTTTTTTGGGCGCTTTTTCTTTAAACGGTCTTCTTGATGACGCCACATCCACTCGATATGTGGCTGATGGCAATTTTCATAACCTGGACATTTTAACTGGCACGTCATGCAGTTTGGTAACTTCCAAGGTGTATCAAACGCCACGTATTTTAAAGTGTCGGCGTTTTGTAAAACTAATTCATGAATTTTTAAATCGCCCGAAATCGTTTCGTCAGATTTAATTTTTTCAAATAAACGCGATAAAAATATTTTTTTGTTTTCTGGGTAATATTCTAAAACAGCAACGCACGCTTTATCGGATTTACCTCCAGCTAAAGAGACTCCGATAAAACGAATAACCTTACTTGATGCAGGTGAAGTTACAGTTGATCTTGCAGCGGACTTACTGGCCTTGCGTTGAGACACTGAAACTTTTCGTTTTCGCATGCGCTGATCACTTTCTGACGATGCTCAGGACTCACCCAGACCAGGACACATCCACCACCGCCGGCTCCACATATTTTAACAGCCTGCGCTCCGTTTGATAAGCCGATTTGGTGCAGCCTTTCGATTTCAGGACTGGTGAAAGCAGGAGTCAGCTGAATACGTGCGTCATATTCTTCGCGAAATAAACCAGGAAGCTTCTCCCAGGCTTTTGATTGAATAGCTTCCCACATATGGTCGGCAATAATTTTAATTTTATTTAAAGCGGCCATCACTTTGGTATCTTGCACAATAGCTGATTTTAAAACTTCAAAATTGTTTAAACCACTGTGATGACTACGGCCTGTGTAAACCAATAAAAAATTATCATAAAGCGGCGACCCTTTGGGATCAGTCACATTTTGGGTAATCCCAAAAGTGTCATAGTTTAAATAATTTAAACCACCGGTAATGGCTGGATAATAATCTTGAGTGCCTGTCGGTGTATTTAAAATTTCAGCTTCAAGGTTGTGAGCCCAATGAACCATTTCGTGCGGCGAAGAAAATTTAACTCCCGTAAGTTGTGAAAAAGCTTTCATCATCGAAATAATTAAACTGCTGCTTCCGCCAAGACCACCACCAATCGGGCTTTCTGACTGCGTTGTGATAGAAAAACCTTTTTCAACAATGCCTGGGGCTTTTTGATGAAATTTAGAAATTACACTTTGATAAAGGTGAAGCTTTGGATCAAGGGTGCGAATAAACTGCGAATAATTTTCGAAATTCCATTTTTGCTTTAAATCTAAAGAATAAACTTCAATCGACTGGTCAGTGTGACCTTCTAAGTTTACTTTTGTCCAAATATCAATTGCTAAATTCACCGTGCGCGCTGAATTTACAAAGTTGTACAAAGGCCAAAGATCTAAAGTACCACCAGCAAGATCTACACGTGTTGGAGATTTAATAGTAATCATTTTTTGCTCGCTTTTTCCGGTGCTGGTTCTACGGCTGCTACCTGATCTTTTAAAATTTTCTCTAACGGAAGTTGGTCGATATAAGATTTATTTAGACCGAAAATACTGTCGCTCGCTTGTGTACGGGCTAAGTAATAATCTTTTTCTAAGCCATCTTGTTTTTTATGTTGTAACGGGCCCCAGTTTAACTGGAACAACAATTGGTCTTCAGAAGTTTTAAGAATAACCATGTCTTTACCACCGAATTCTTTACCTTCGTTTTCTGGTAAGAAGTAAGTGATTTCTAAATCATGAATTTGGTTCACAAGATCCTCGACTAAGCTGTTAGCCACTTTGATTTTTTCAGCTAAAGCTTCGCTTTCTGGGCGCCATTTTGAGTCTTCTTTAATTAACTGTAAACTTTTGTTGCCGCTTTTTACAAACACGCGGTTTACTAGTTTAATATCGAAAGTCATCATCGTTTTACGGTCACGAAGCGCATCTAGATTTAAGTTTCCGAAAAGCTCCCACTGCGATAAATCAAGTTTAACTAAGTACGTGGGCTTTTCAGTCAAAGCGTATAAAGCCTTATCTTTTTCGCTTAAGTTAACGGCCACAGACCAACGGTTGTTATCTGTTTCAAAGGCCACTTCAACATAGTCTTTTGCTAAACCTTTTTCTTTACGTTCTAGGTCTGAAGGATCACCTTCGCTGATATATTCTTGAATTGTGTTTTCAGCGATGGCTTTAATCATGGCGCGAATTTTACTTTGATCTAAAGCGTAGTGTTCAAATACCGGTGAATACCAGCCCTTTTCACCGCTTACTAAACTGAAATGATCATTTAATGATTTAATCATCACTTTTCTGATTGCTGAAATTTGGCCACGATAAAGACTTTTTTCGCGAAAGTAAGTTAATTTTTCCATTGTGAAATTAAACCAAGAAGGATTCACCACTAGAATTTTTTCGTGATTATCAATACGCGCATAATGATTGCCTTCAAAGTTTTTTGTCACACTTAAAAATACTTTTTGCGATTGGCCTAAGTTATTTTTAATAATCATGAAAGCTTCAGGTGTATCTAAACCAAATTCACCCCAGTTAATACCTGGCCCTTCTTTGGCGACCGCTAACTGCTTTTCGTTTGTTAACTGGTTTAACACTTCTTCTAGGCGTTGATTATCAGCCACGTCAGTGATGGGCTCTTCAATATTCCAGCCTTTATCCGTTTTTTGAAAAACGTATTTCGTATTTTTATTTTGTAATTCAAGATAATTAATCTGATCTTTTTGCAAATACACGATATGTGATTCGGCGTCTTTCTTTTTTGCTGCCTCAACGATGGTGTAATAATAAACTCCACCTGAAAAAGCGACCGCTAATAAGGCTAAAATAATGGTTTTGTAAAACTTCATGTGCTGCTAATCCTTATGCGTGACGACGTTTAAGCCATAATACAATGGCAATACCTAAAAATAAAAACGGTAACGGAAAGAAAACTCCCATAACCACGAACTTATAAAACTGAGTGAATTCCGGAGGCGACATCGACATTTGTGTGATTGAAACCTCTTTCGGAGCGATTGAAATTAAATCACTGTCTCCTAACAAATAAGACATCGCATTTAAAGCAATATCACGGTTCACGTTTTGAAAGATTACACCGTTTGATAAAAAATCAGTATCTGCTGCAACAACCGCTTTAAACGGCTTTTCAGCTTTTTCTAATTTACCTGAAACTTCGGCCATTAAATTAAATGAACGCGGTTTACCTTCGTAATTTTCGCTATCCATATTTAAAAGGGCCACTGATGCCTCGGGTGTACGTACTAACATTTCAGTTTTAATATCTGGGCTTACCGGAACACTCACTAAAGAATTCGGCGCCACAAAAATAGCCTTTTGGTTTGTGCTAAAAACTTTGGTGATTGGACTTGTCGGCGAATAATCAACAGCTACTGTCGGTTCCTGAGAATTCACTACTTGGCCCATCGGAGAATTAATCACATTAAACACATAATGTGGTTCAAGCTTAAGACCAAAAGTATTTAACAAACCAGAAAGACCTGCCGTATTTTTATCGTCTAAAGTTAAAAGAAGCGATCCACCGGCACTTAAATATTTTGCAATGGCATCGATTT
>JAMPXC010000044.1 GCA_023701385.1 Pseudobdellovibrio sp. | reverse complement strand
TTGAGTCACTGTTGTTGTTCCTGCCGTTTGTGTTTCAGTTGAAGGAACCTGAATCACTGAGCCCTGTTTAATCGTAGCTTGTTGGTTATGTAATACGGCGATTCTTGGAGAAGAAAGGATTTTTACCTTATTTTCTTCTTCGTCTAACGCTAAACGAGTTGATAAATCACCGAAAGCCCCGAACTGCCCCATCCACAGAGAACCTGTGAAAGAACCTGTCGTTGATGGATTAAATGTTGCGGATGGGCTGTAAAAACGGCTTAAACCACCATTTCCCGTTACCACACGGTCACGACCTGGGATTACAAGGTTCGCATCACCTGTAGATGCTAAGTTGAAACCGAAGTTAACCCCGATTTGACGAGCATAGGTTTCAGAAGCCTCAACTACACGGCCTTCGATAACTACTTGCTGTGGTTGTGAGTCTAATAACTGAATTAACTTTTCAACCTGACTCAGCTTACTTACCGTTTCAGTGACGATTAATGAATTTGTACGCGAATCAACCGTCACTTTACCGCGGCCTGCATTTTGTCCGGCAACGTTTCCTTCAGCGATAAAATCTTTAATTTTAGTCTCTAAAGCTGTTACATCGGCGTAGTTAATAGAGAAGTTTTTAACCACTAAAGATTCATTCTTAAGTTTGGCTTCTCTTAAGCGAAGCGCATCTTCTTCTTCTTTAGCTAAGGCTTCAACCGGGCCTACGCGAAGAACTTGCCCTTGGCGGCGGTAAGCTAGTTTTTTTGACTTTAAAATCGTAACTAAAGCTTGGTCCCAAGGTACTTTACGTAGTTTTAAGCTGATTTTACCTGCGATATTATCGTCGAAAATCATATTAATCCCTGATTCTTCAGAGATAAATTTTAATACGTCACGCACGTCCATATCTGTAGTCTCGATTGAGATCTTACGGCCATAAAACTTATTATTATTAGCTAAGAAATCTTCGATACTGTCTGAATTCATGATTCCAAGGCTTGCGGCATCATCTGATTCTCCGCCTTCGGCTGCGGCCATAGCTTCTGGAGTTTTATCATCGACTCCACTTGGAGTGCCTACGATTAATAATGTGTTACCTTCTGGCTGTACCAGTGGCTCTTGTGAACCTGAACGTAATTGCACCACGAAGCGGGCTACGTTTGAGTTCGCGTTTTGATAGATATCAATACTTCCGATATTTGATGTCATATCCTTAGTATTTAGAGGTCTTTTTAAACGATCCGGCACAACAGCGTTTTGAACTTCAACCACTAATTGATTCGTGTTTGAGTTCATACGTGTTTTAAACTGAAGCGGATTATCAGCAGAAATCACTAAAGTTCCGCCATTGCTATTACCTAAGAATTTCACATCACTGATTTTAGCCGCAGGACCATCAACCACTGACGGTGGCGGTTCAGCAGCCACTTCTTGAGGTTGTGGAGGGATTTCAACATTTTCTTCCGGTGCCGGAGGTGGCGGTTCAGAAGCTTGCTCTGGTGGAGCTTCATCTTGTGACGGCTTATCGAATTCAGCGAATTCGTCTTTAGCATTAGGATCAGCTGTTGCGGCATCGGCAGTATCATCAAGAGTTAATTCTGTGCCTGTTTCATCTTCGACACCAAAATCATCATCAACGACTTTTTTCTTTGTTGAACAAGAAAACGAAGTAAGGCTCAGTACTAATAGTAATGAGAGCAGTCGCTTTGTAATCATTCAATCCTCCTAATCGAACTAACTATTTACCTGACGAAGAGATATCCATCACGACCGGGATATTATCCTGGATCACAGTGATCGTACCTTCAGAAATCGCTGATATAATTCCATCTTTATCACCGATTCGGTAATTACGTTTTAATAAATGCATTGTGTTTGATGGGTCTACGATCATAGCTTTCGGACTTTTCACATCCCAGATCACACCCACTAAACGGTAATCACGCAGTGGCCAACGGCGAATCGCTTCGATTTTATCATCGATACGAATTTCTTCGGTCTTCTGCGGTTTTAAACTTTTTTCTTCTAATTCTAAAATATATAACGGCTTACGGAATGGATCGCGATCCGGATTACTTAATTCACCCACGTAAGACTTTGTGTGTTTAAATAAAATTCCCGTAGCCGGAGAAATATTCGGACGGCTTGGCGGTGGCGGAGCTATCGGTTTTGGTGGTGCCGGTGGAGCAGCTACCGCAGCGTCTTCTGGCATATCAGGAATATCTGCCGGTTTACCTTGCGGAGGAGCTGCTGGCTGCGCCGTAGGAGAAGTTGGTTTAGCTTCAGGAAAGGCAGGCATATCTGGAAAATCCGCCTGGGCATGTAACAATGGCGCTAAACCTAAATAATAAGTCGCCGCCAACGCCAACATCATCGCCGCTAAATATAAAGAGGATTTTTTAAGAAGTGAGATAATGTTTTTCATTATTTCATCTCCTCTTTAGGAGCTGCCCCTGGAAGAGCCGGTGTTTTTGCGGCAGCAACGGCAGCTTGTCTGTATCCAATAAGAACAGCTTCTACAGTTAAGTTCTTATTCGGGCCATCGGTGCCGTTTTCTGCTTTAATCTTTAATTCTGAAATTTTAATAATTTTTTCCATACCCCCAATTTGGGTCATGAAATTATTTAACTGCGCAAAACTGCCTTGAAAAACGTAGTTGATTGCGACTTTTTGCACAAGATTGGCTTCTTCTGCATTTTGCGTGGCTTCAGGGCTATTTATTTGCTGTGGATCAGAGTTACTTAATTTTGCGATTTTTAAATCTGTCGCAGCACTCACTTGTTCAACGATAATACGTAATTCGGAAGTCTCAAAATCAATAGGAATTTTTGATTTAACAGCTTCGTAAGTTTTAGCTAATGAAGCTACGTCGGCACGCATTTCTTCTTCTTTTTTCAGAACACGTTCAGTTTCGACTTTTTTAGCTGTTTCTTCAGTAATTTGTGCCTGTAAACCCTGGATTTCTGCAAGTAGGGCATCACCATTGTTATACATCGTGAAAAAATAAACCATCGTCAGGATAAACCCGAAAATAGCAATACGATTTACCGAAAGGGTTGATACCTTAGCCATCAACTCATTCATTTTTGGCTCCTTCGGTAGTTGCGTATTCAGCCGTGATCAGGAAAGAACGAATTCTTAAGTCTGACTTAAACTGCTCACTCTGTGGCATAACATCAATATTTTGTAATTTTACATTTTTTAAAATTTGCGTGCTTGTGAGTTTTCCTTCGAAATCAGAAATCGCTTTTTCTGTATCGCCGCCACCCATAAACTGTATTTTATTACCCGTAGTTTCTAAACCATTTAACCAAACCCCTGAAGGAATAGCTTCTTTCAGACGGTTAACAAGCTCTAGCGGGAATAATCTTTCACGCGAAATACGCTCTAAGAATTGTGTTTGGCGGTTTAAACGCTTTTTATCTTCTTCGTATTTTGCAATTTCAGCCGCAATAGCTTCTTTTCTTTGGTTGAATTCAACTAATGTTCCTAATTCAGACGCGAAACCTTGTTTTTGGCTTTCAAGCTGCGGAATATTGTATTGTTCGTAACCGATCAAACCTAAAGGCCCCATTAAAAAGACAATCGCCCTTTTAACAAAGTCAGAGCGCATCTGTTTTGCATCATCACCAAAATCGGCTGCAAAATCGGCTTCAACTGCTGAGTAAGATTTAAGTAGGTTAACCTTAATCACGAGTCACCCACTTCGCGCAATGCAAGACCTAGCGTCGTCGATAAAAACGGCGTGATCTGTTGTAGGTAAGCCGGAGTTAATTTTTTGTTGGCCGGTTTAATTCTGATTAACGGATTTAACGGCTCAAATGGGATTTTGAGTGAGTCTTGAAGATGATCCGTCATACCTTCAGTTAAACTAGCTCCACCAGTAAAATAAGCTTTGGTAATTTGTAAATCGCCACCTGAAGCTGAATAGAAATCAATCGAGTTACGGATTTCTTCTGTCACGTAATCAAGAGCCATATTCATGAAAGTTTTTGTGTTCTCAGGCTGTTCCGTTGTTTGATCTTGCTGAGTCAGCTTTAGTGCTTCAGCTTCTTCAAGCGTAATACCCATGTTTTTACTGATCTCGTTGGTAAAGTGAAAACCACCTACCGGAATATCACGCACGAATAAAACTTCGCCCTGAAGAATCACTAGGAATTGTGTCGAGTTCGCACCGAAATTGAATAACGCCACCGGCTCGTTGAAACGGCCATAGTTAAATTCAAAAATGTTCGCTAAAGCTAAGCTTGCGACATCGATGATTTTACATTTTAGGCCAGAGAAAGTTGTTACTTCGACATACTTTCCGATGAAGTCATTTTGGGCCGCGATGATCAGCACATCCATCATATCTGGAGTCGTAGAAAATGGCAGAATGTGGTGTTCAAGCGTGACTTGCGAAATATCAAATGGCAGGTACTGTTGCGCTTCGAATTTAATCTGTTCTTTGAGTTCTTTTGGATCTCGTTTTGGGAGTGAGATTTTTTTAACAATAGCTGAGTTTCCCCACATGCCAACATTCACGATTTTGCGAGTGAAACGTTGTTCTTTATGCAGAGACTTGATCGCTTCACCTAATAAGAAAGAATCGGTGATTTCACCATTGGTCATGGCTTGCGGCGGGGTCTGAACTGACGCAAAGTTTTCAAGCTCAGCGGTGTTTCCGCTAAGTTTTAATTCGGCCATTTTGATTGAACTTGATCCTAAATCTAGTCCAATCACCTTCTTTGATGAAAATAACATGCTGCTCAGACTCCCAACCTAAATTATCCAATCCTTGGTAGAGTCTTGTCAAAGTTTGTACGATTTCTAGACGTCTGGTCCAGTTGAACCTAGGTGCAACTGTAACTTTTTAAAATTGTGGGAAAAACAGATCGATATACCAATTTCCTACGGACTTTAGTCCTAGGATATATAAAATAGCACCTAAAGCGATAAATGGACCAAACGGAATAACCGCTTTTAATTTGTCTTCGCTGTGGCGTGAAACATAAATTCCAACAATAGAACCTAAAACTGATGACGATAAAATCACAAAAGGGATCGCTCTCCACCCTAATAAAGCTCCGATCCAGGCTAGAAGTTTAATGTCTCCCCCACCTAAACCTTCGCGGCCGGTAAAAATATAATAAACATAAGCGACTAACCATAAAACACCGCCGCCGAATAAAAATCCTATGAAACCTTCCATAAATTCACGTTCAGGATTTATTGCAGCTCCGATCAATGCAAAAGCGCATCCACCTAAAGTGATTTCATCTGGCAAAATCATATGATCTAAATCAATAAAACTTCCAGCCACTAAACCGAAAACTAAAATAAAATATTCTAAGGTTAACCAGCTAAAACCATAAAGATGAAACACCACGAGCCAAAGTGCCGCCATAATGAATTCAACTAAAGGATAACGAATTGAAAACTTAGCGCCACAATTGGCGCATTTTCCTCTGAGGATAAAGTACGAAAGCATTGGGATATTGTGATACCACGCCACCGTTTTACCGCACTCTTTGCAATGACTGCGCCCGGTGATTTTTTCGCCTTTAGGCATACGGTAAATCAAAACATTGGCGAAACTTCCGAAGCAAGCCCCGAAAAGAAAAACAACAAAGTAGAAAAATGGCATTAAATCAGACAATTTCTTTCTTTCTAAATAGCAACGAAGCTAAATACATGCTGGCTAAAATCCAACCGAAGCTATGCAAAAAAGCCCAACCTAAATCTGAAGGATTGATCAGTGACTTTAAAAAACCATAGCTTTTCCAGTTAAATTTATAAAACTGAGGAAAGATCGCACTTAAAAACGTGAAGATTTCTTTGCTGTTTTCGATCTGTGCTTTTTCCATAAAGAATTGCACTTCGATAATGGAATAACTCATCAGCCAAACAGTGATTGAAAGCACAAAAGCAAACATTGGACGTGCGATAACGCTGATTAATAATCCGATGGATCCGATCACCAGTGACTTAAGATAGATCACAACTATGGCTAAAAGATAATTAATACTGAACATTAAATTCGGGCTGGTGATAAAGAAGTAAAGTGTGACTGCTAAGACAACAGCGGCCATAAAGTTTAAAATCGCTAAACTTCCAAAATAGCCAACAAGAATTTTCCAACGCGGAATTGGGCGCGCTAATAAAACTAAAATCGTTTTACGCTCGATTTCTTTGGCTAAGGAATGGGTCGAAAAAAAGCAGGCAATAAAAACTAAAGCGATTTCAATCCCCGCCAAACCGAAATCAACAACCAGGCGTTGTTGCTCAGTAAAACTTAACGAACCTAACAGTTGGCTAAAACAAACAAATAAGAATGCCAAAAATAAAACGATTTGAAAGAACTTAAGACGAAACCACTCTTGCGTGTTTACCCACATTAATCTGATCATACGTTGTAGTTTACCTCAAATTGACCTTTGAAAGCTTTGTAAGCTTCTTGTAATGTGCTGTAGTTTTTTTTGAATTCTGGTGTAGAGCCATTATAAAAACATTCACCTTGATGAATCACGATCAGCTCTTCGCAAAGTTCGTCAATGTCTTCTAATAAGTGGCTGCTCATTAAAACTGTAATATGGGTTTTCTTTAAATCTTTTAAGATATCTTTAATTAAAATTCTGCCGTCTGGGTCTAAACCCGACATCGGTTCATCTAAGATTAAAAAATCAGGAAAAGCGATGAGCGATTGGGCAATACCGATACGCTGTAACATTCCTTTTGAATAATCTTTTAATTTTTTATCTTTCGCGTGAGTGAGTTTTACCAATTCTAAAACTTCAGCGGCGCGATGTTCGAAATTATCTTTTTTAGTGCCTGATAAATCCCAGTGAAGTTTAAGAAATTCCATTCCTGTTAAAAACTCTTGAAAAAAAGGACGTTCAGGCAAATAACCGATATGTTTTTTAAATTCAATAAAAGATTGGTTATCGCCAAACTGAATCGTGCCTTTATCTGGAAAAATAAACTGCAAAAGACATTTAATCGTTGTAGTTTTTCCAGCCCCGTTCGGGCCGATAAGGCCGATAAACTTACCTTGCGGAATAACAAACGAAACGTTTTTTAAAACCTGCGTAGGTTTTTTATAAAAGTCTGGCTGAAAGGATTTTTGAATACCACTAACTTTAACAATATCCATATTACTGATTAAATACCTTTTTGACTTCGCGTACCGGATCATACTGTTTAGATGTGGCCGGCATTAATTCGCCTTTACCCATAACTTCAGAGATCTGCTTTTTTGTACCGGCATCGCTTTGCATTTCAATTAATTCATACATTAATTCATGAGTTAGTTTCGGGTATTGATTATAAAAATCCTGACGAACCACGATTGGATCATTAGGAATCGGAGCACTTACCCATAAAAGTCTAAATTTAGATTTAGGGTTTTTCTTAAACCTTTCCCAAGCGCCATCGTTGGTTTTTTCATCATCGACAAACACAGCAGCCACATCAGCTTCTTTGTTTTCTAACTTCTCAACTGAAGCTGCATGACTCCCTGAAAAAGTAACAGATTTAAAGCTTTCATCTTTAAGATTATTTTTACGTAAATAAACCTGAGGATATAAATAACCAGAAGCCGATTGCGGATCGACAAACACGATAGATTTACCTTTTAAATCTTTGATAGATTTAATCTTACTATCTGCACGAACAACTAAGCCTGAAAAATAATAAGGCCCATTATAAGTCTTCTTAAGAAGCACCTTAACCGGAACTTCTTTCTCGGCCTCAACCAAACTAAGTGCAGAAAGAAAAGCATAATCCACTTTCTTATCTTTAAGCGCCGTATTCAAAGCCGCATAGTTTTTAGAAATATAAATATTAACAGGAATGTTCAATTTCTTCTGAAGCTGCTCAGCCACAACCTTAGATTCAGCCTTAATAGCCTCAGGATGCCCCCCAGGAATCAACCCAAGAGTAATAGATTTAGGCGAAGCCTCAGCGAACGCCAATATAGAAAATAAACTAGTAACTAAAAAACTTTTAAAACCCATATGCCATCCATTGCACTGAGCGTGGTTTAAAAGTTCAAAATCGAGGCCGCACAGGGAGAGCCGACGCGGAGAACGAAGAGTTTGAACTTTTAAAGCACGCGGTCTTTAAAAGCTTAAATGACTAACTTCAAAACGTCCAGTCTTTGCTTTTTCAAGGGCTAGCACAAATGCTTCGGCTGCATCGCTCTCTGTTAGACATGGGATACTGTAGTCAGTACATGCGCGACGGATTGCGAAACTTGCCTCAACTGCATGACGACCTGCCGTAGTGTTAATAACAAAATGCACTTGGCCAGAACGAATACGATCCACACAGTGAGGACGCCCTTCGTGAACTTTATTTAAACTTAAACACTGAACATTATGTTCTTTTAAAAACTCTGCGGTTCCGCGCGTGCCCGAAAAAGTAAAACCAAGTTTTTGTAATGTACTTAACAGCGGAAGCATCGGTTGTTTATCTTTATCACGTAGAGATAAAAACACTTCGCCCGATTTTGGTAAAGCTAAGTGACTTGAAACGAAAGCTTTTACTAAAGCTTCTGAATAAGTATCAGCACGTCCCATTGATTCGCCTGTTGATTTCATTTCAGGGCCAAGCACTGAATCTGAATCTTGGAATTTTTTAAATGGGAAGACCACGCCTTTTACGCAAACTTGTTTGATCTTTTTCCAATCGTAGGCTTTTTCTTCAGCCGTTAATTCAAGACCTAGTTGGCCTTTCATTCCTAAATCGACTAAAGGGATACCCGTTGCTTTGGCTAAAAATGGAACTGAACGTGAACTTCTTGGATTGGCTTCAAGAACATAAATCACATCGTTTTTGATCGCTAATTGTAAGTTTAAATGCCCTTCGACATTTAATTTATCAGCTAATTTTAAACTTAACTTTTCAATTTTCTCTAAAGTTTCTTGTTTTAAACGCTGAGGAGGAACCACACCCATACTATCGCCTGAGTGAACTCCGGCTGCTTCGATATGTTCGATGATACCACCAACTAAAATCCAATTCTTACCGCGCACAAGATCTACGTCGACTTCAAGAGCACCCGATAAGAATTGATCCATTAAACATGGATTTTTACCGCCGATAAAATCTTTGTGACGTTCGAAGTAAGATTCTAATTCACCACGGTTTTCGATCACTTCCATACGACGACCACCGATCACATAACTTGGACGGCAGATCATAGGATAACCGACTTCAGATTCTTTTTGTAAAGCTTCACCGATGTTTCCAGCCATAGCTGAATTTGGAATTGATAAATTTAATTCACGGCAAAGTTCGGCGAACTTTTTACGATCTTCAGCTAAATCAATTGAATTTAAAGAAGAGCCTAAAAGTTTAAAACCTTCTTGAGTTAAGCTTCTTGCTAAGTTGATTGGCGTTTGGCCACCAAGCTGCGCGATAAAACCTTCTGGTTTAATCACGTTGAAGACTTCAGTTAAGTGCTCAAGTGTTAATGGCTCAAAAAATAATAAATCTGAAGTGTCGTAGTCTGTTGATACGGTTTCAGGATTTGAGTTTAACATTGCCACTTTGTAGCCTAATTTTTGTAAGGCTTTTACACCGCGAACGCATGAATAATCAAACTCGATACCCTGACCGATACGGTTTGGACCACTTCCGATCACCGCAATAGTTTTCGGCATGGCGATCGAACCTTCTGGTTTACTCCAGTAAGTTGAATAGTAGTACGGAGTTGATGAAGCAAATTCGCCGGCACAAGTATCAACTTGGAAAAACGCTGGGCGAATTCCAAATTTGTGACGGATATTTTTTAAGTTTGAAGTTTGGAAATCTTTTAATTTCGCTAAACGGGCATCAGTAAAACCTAAACGTTTAGCTTTTAGTAAAAGCTCTGTTGTAAGTTCTGCGTTTTTGAATGTGGATTCAAATTTTACAATTGTTTCTAGCTGTTCTAAGAACCACGGGGTGATTTGCGTTAATTCGCAAAGCATATTTAAGCTTAAACCATGACGGAAAGCTTGAAAGATGTGCCAGATTCTTTGCGAGTTCGGATAAGAAACTTTTTCTAAATCGAAATCAACTTCTTGAATAGCTTCAGTGTTTTTTTCTAACGCAGCTAAAGCTTTCATAAATGATTCTTGGAAAGTACGGCCAATAGCCATCACTTCGCCTACGGATTTCATTTGTGTTGTTAGAATATCTTTTGAACCTTGGAACTTCTCAAAAGCAAAACGTGGAATTTTAGTCACTACGTAATCTAAGGCAGGCTCGTAACATGTTGGTGTTACTTGCGTGATATCATTTTTTAATTCATGTAATTGGTAACCAATTGCTAATAAGGCTGCGATTTTGGCAATCGGAAAGCCAGTGGCTTTACTTGCTAAAGCTGATGAGCGAGAAACGCGTGGATTCATTTCAATAACGACGCGCTCACCTGTTTTAGGATTTGTGGCAAATTGAACGTTTGCGCCACCTGTTTGAATACCCACACGGTTGATAATCTTACACGCTTCATCGCGCATCGCTTGGTATTCACGATCTGATAATGTCTGTTGCGGAGCTACTGTGATCGAATCACCGGTGTGAACTCCACATGGATCAAAGTTTTCAATTGAGCATACGACAACAAACGTACCGTTTGAGTCGCGCATTACTTCTAATTCAAATTCTTTCCAACCTAAGATGGATTCTTCAACAAGAACTTCTGATGTTGGAGATTCGTGAAGAGCTTGTACGAGCATTTGTTTGTACTCTTCAGGTGAGTAAGCTACCCCACCACCGCCACCACCTAGAGTGTAGTTTGGACGAAGAATAAGTGGGTAACCTAAAACATCCGCTGCCGCGATACCTTGATCAAAGTTTTTAACCATTTCTGAACGTGGGTATTTTGCGCCGATTTCGTCTAAGATGGCGCGAAATTTTTCGCGGTCTTCTGCTGCTTCGATCACTTCTGGAGTTGCACCAAGAAGTTGAACGTTATGTTTTTTTAAGATGCCTTTTTTATCTAAAGATAAGGCTAAATTCAGAGCCGTCTGACCGCCAAGAGTCGGAATCACTGCATCTGGTTTTTCTTTTTCTAGGATTTTTTCTAAGAACTCAACTTCAAGAGGTTCTACGTAAGTGCGTGTTGCGATATCTGGATCAGTCATTATTGTGGCTGGATTTGAGTTAACTAAGATAACTTCTAATCCTTCTGCCATTAAAGCTTTACAAGCTTGTGTTCCCGAATAATCAAACTCACAGGCTTGGCCAATTTTAATGGGACCGCTACCGATGATTAAAACTCTTTTGAATTTTTCTAAACGAGGCACCTATGTACTCCAGTCGTGTCGAAGACACACTTAAATTAAATTACAGTCCTAACTTGTTTTCGTTCGTGTAAATCATGTCTGGTTTTACATGACGGTACTGTTCGAACTTGTAACGCATTTTCACCAAACGAAGCATAAAATCCGCCGGGTCTAAATCCGGATTTTTTTGGTACACTTTCACTTCAGACAAAATAAACTTCTGTGCTGATTCAGGGTGAAAGCAGAAACCTTTTAAGAAATATTTTTTACCATCAAGCTCAACAATGCGGGCTTCAAAAAATTCTTTTTCATCGAATTCAAAAACGTGCTGATCAGCATTCACTGTGATTTTTTCGTTTTTGAATAAATCTTTTAAAGTAATTTCGTCTTTTTTAACTTTCACAAGTTCAAATAAAGAGTGGCGGGCCTTTTTTAAGATCTCGATCACTTCTTTATCTTCATCTGTTAGACGTAACTCGCGCTGGATATCTACAACCATTAGCGGAGTTTGCATGTGGCCTTTTAACGGACGAGTTAAAAAGTACCAGTCATAGAACTGGTTCATTCTTAATGTGTAGTTTGGTTTGTTTTCATCCAGAGTTCCGGCATTTTCAAAAAACTCTTTACGAGCCATATTTAATTCGTCTTGAAATTTCGCATCCGCGAAATGGCCGACTAATTTTAAGTAAGAGTTTTCAAATTGATCAATGGTGAGCATGGTGCGGTTTTTCCTTTTTCTGGATCATTTTATAAACAAAGAAATCAAATAATTTTACAGCGTCGTGTGGACCAGGATGACTTTCTGGATGGTACTGAATACCTAAGCAGTTTAATTTTTCAGAGAAAAATCCGGCCACTGTTTGGTCGTTAAGATTTTTATGAGTGACTTGGGCACTTTCAGGTAATGTTGTTGAATCTACGGCGTAACCATGATTTTGGCTCGACATATAGATCATATCTAAAATGCGGTCTTGAATCGGATGGTTCGCACCACGATGACCGAATTTTAATTTGTAAGTTTTTGCACCTAAAGCGATTGATAAAACTTGGTGGCCCATACAAATACCGAATACAGGCAACTTACCTACAAAGTGACGGATAGTTGCCGGCGCATTTTTAACTTCGGCTGGATCACCCGGGCCATTTGTTAACATAATGCCATCTGGTTGATACGCTTCGATTATTTTTGCATCAGCACGTGAAGGAAATACTTTTAAGTGCGAGCAGCGTTTTTTTAATTCGCGTAAGATATTTTCTTTCGCCCCGAAATCTAAAACGGCAACACGTGGACCGTGAGCATTGTCGCCCACGATTTCTTGCGCTTCTTTACGAGAAGCTTCCCAAACCCAGTCACCGTCGACTTGTTTAGCTTGAGCGATTAAGCCTTTAGCTTTTTCACGAGCCGCGTTTTCATTGGCCGCTTGAACGACTGCTCCCCAAGGAGTGCCTTGGTTACGTAATTCTAAAACTAATTTTCGGGTATCAACTTCAGTCATGATCGGAACTTTATGTTCGATCAAGCGTTGTGCCCAAGTGGCATTCGCTTTACTGAATTGCATTTGTAAGCTGATAAAACCTTTGATCCAGATTCTTTTTGATTCCCACACTTGATCGTCGATGCCGTAGTTACCTTGCATCGGCGCTGTCATCACAATGATTTGATTCATGTAAGAAGGATCTGTCGCGATTTCTTCGTAACCTGAGTGAGACGTGTTAAAAACCACTTCTCCGGCCGTTTCAGGGAATTCAGTTTGTGCCGCCAAGCTTTCGCCAGCAAACACTTGTCCATCTTCTAAAACTAAATATTTTTTTAGCATTATGAAATCCTCTGTAACACTTGACGAATCAGCGCTTCGCGAACGAAGGCTCCGTTTTCAACTAATTTTAAAACCTGCGAACGTGGATCTTGCAGCACTTCTTTTTCCAATTCAATCCCATAATTGATCGGTCCTGGATGCATAATTATGCCATCAGTATTCAAGTATTCTAATGTCGCTTTGTTAATACTAAATTGCGCTTTGTAATCTTCAACAGAAAACTTTGCTCCCGCATGACGTTCTTTTTGCACACGTAAAGCTACCACAGTATCGGCCCACTGAAGACCTTCTTTAAGTTGGCTGAAATACATCACGTCGCGATCTACGCTGTAAGGTAAAAAGCTCGCCGGGCAAGAGTAGCCCACCTGATAACCCAAAATACGCGAAAGTTCTAAGTGCGAGCTCACGACACGAGAATGTTTAATATCGCCGACAAATAAAACTTTTTTACCTTCTAGAGTTTTAAATTTTTCATAAACAGTCAGCATATCTAAAAGAGCCTGGGTTGGATGCCCCTGCATTCCCCAGCCCGCGTTGATGATCGGTGTGTGAATTTTCTCAGCCATCTCGCGCATATTTAATACATCAGGGGCTCTGATCACAAAAAAAAGAGGCTTCATAGCCTCTATGTTTAAAATCGTATCTTCTAGGGTTTCATCTTTTTCAAGACTAGTTCCCGCTGCGCCACTTAAGACAAGAGGGTAAACGCCGGATCTTGCACAAGCCGCTTCGAAGCTAAATCTTGTGCGCGTGCTCGGTTCGAAAAACAAAAGAGCTGCGATTCCTCTTTGCGGAATGTCTCTTTGACCAGTGAAGTTGTTTTTCAACTGCATCGCTGATTCAAAAAGGGAATAAATTTCATTGGAAGCGGCTGACTTGAGGTCAATGACAGAGCGGTAAATGTTGTTTTGCGGGCTCGTAGACATTGAAATTTAAGATAACTGTTTTACTGAATCTTTGTCAAAAAACGACTGAATCTTAGCCCTTTTTCTTGAGAAATGGAGTCTTGCGTTGAACCAACCGAAAGCCAGATCAGCTGCGCCTTGCCAGAAACTTGGTCAGAGGCAATCGTTCCCCAATCTCTAGAGTCTTCGCTCGCGTCGCGGTTATCACCTAAAACAAAAAATTCACCCGGCTTTAGAGTCACTTCAGCCATATCTTGAGTTTTAAGTTGGCCAGTCATCGCGCGCAGGATCTTACGAGTCGAATTTAAACAAGTTTCGCTAAAAATCTCGAAATTTTCGATTTTTTCAACTGATGTGTACTGGCATTTTTCGCCATTAACTGAAAGTTCACCGCCGGCAAGAGCGATTTTATCGCCCGGAATCGCTACCACACGTTTGATAAAATACTGTCCTAATTTTTCTGAACGGGTAAACACGATCACATCACCACGTTCTGGATTTTTCTCTTTAATACCGTATGCCAGTTTGTTTGAAATAATAAAATCGCCAGCTAAAAGCGTTGGCGCCATAGTTATTGTCGGAACTTTAAAAACACCGATAAAAACCACTCTTAAAAAGATGGCCAATAAGATAGCTCCGATAATCCACGAAAAAGTCGACATTTTTTGATTCATGTTAGTTTATTGTCTTGAATAATCGCTCAAGACGCAAGCTTAACGGGTCACAAATATAAGGAGCAGCTTCTAACATTTTTTCGCAGCTAAACCAGATGTAGCGTGCGCGCCCCACTAATAAATCTTTCGGCAGGTTGCCCCAAAAACGGGAATCTTGGGAGTTGTAACGGTTATCACCCATCACAAAGTACGTATTCGGCGCCACTTCAAAAGTTTTAGCTTCCATTTCAAAGTCAGAAGCCGAGTTTCCTTCAAAGCGGACAAAATGATTAATATCACCTAACTTCTCTGAATAATATTGAGCATCAGCCTGGAACGCCACACGAAAAGAAATATCCTGCACAGGATTTTCAATCGGTTTTAAATCCAGAAGTTCGCCATTAATCTTAACGTTCATGCCTTTAACTTCGATTTTATCACCCGGTAAACCTACTAGGCGCTTGATAAAGAACACATCGCGGTTTTCTGGATAACGAAAAACAACCACATCACCACGTTTTGGTTCAGACCAGTTAATTAACCAGCCATCACCCATCATCGGTTTGATTCCGTAGACGTATTTTTGCACTAAAATATGATCGTGAATAAATAAATTAGGGACCATGCTTTCAGAAGGGATCACGAAAGTTTCGATCACTAACCAGCGAAATGAGAAGAACAAAATCAGAGGAAAAAAGAACAACAGGAGCGCATAGGGCCAGCGTCCCTGTTTGCCTTTTTTAGGTCTAATGAGTGACATTGTGGAAGAACCTGCGCCAACGGATCGTTAACGGGTTACAAATCACAGGAACAAAAGGAACCATCTCATCGCAACTTAACCAAACGAAACTTGCACGGCCTAAGATATTTTTCTTAGGCATATAACCCCAAAAACGAGAGTCATGAGAGTTGTAGCGATTATCGCCCATCACAAATAAACTGTCTTCAGGTACAACCCACTCACCGTCTCCTGAAAAACCCATCACTTGGGATTTTTTCATGAGAATCGAGTGTTCAATTTTGCCACCTTTGCCGTCGTTAAGTTCTTCGAAAAAGTGGATGTAGTTTGATTTTGAATCTTTGTACATACCTTCAGAATTTGAGAAGTCTTCTTCACGAAGCCAGTCAAAATTCCAATTCGTTTTTGGAACCACTTTTTCTTGAAGTTCACCGTTAATAAATAAAGCGCCGTTATCAAACTTGATACGATCACCCGGAAGACCAACGATACGTTTGATAAAGAATGTGCTTGGATCAACTGGGTATTTGAAAACTACGATTTCACCACGTTCTGGTTCACGGAATTTCATTAACCATTGTTCAGAAAAAGGAACGCGAACACCGTATGTGATTTTATTGACGAAAATATGATCGTTTACTAATAAAGTCGGAAGCATTGAGCCTGATGGAATCACATAAGCTTCTAACAACAACCAGCGGATTGTTAAGGCGGCCAAGATAGCCAAAGCCATCGAGCCCCAACCCTCAGTCCAAAAAAGTTTGTTGGTCACATCCCAACCATTGTACTTAGGTGCTTCTTCTTTTTTTTCAGTCTTTTTGCCGAATAATCCCATAAATGCTCTTTTCATAGTTATGATTCTACTCATTACTCAAAAAGGCAATAGGATTCCCATCCCCAGGGTCTGACGGCACGATGCCGTCAGAAGTTCCGCCAAGGATGGTAAATTCGCTTGAAAATTAGTCGTCAACCTTAAGGATGGCCAAGAACGCTTCCTGAGGCACATCGACTGTTCCGATTTGCTTCATACGTTTCTTACCCTCTTTTTGCTTCTCTAGAAGTTTACGCTTACGGGAGATATCACCACCATAACATTTCGCGGTAACGTCTTTCTTTAAAGCTCCTAAAGTTTCACGGGCAACAATTTTAGCTCCGATAGCAGCCTGAATAGCCACTTGGTATTGTTGACGTGGAATAAGCTCTTTCATCTTTTCGCAAAGAATGCGGCCTTTATTAACAGCCTTAGACTTATGAAGAATTAACGATAACGCATCAACAGGCTCGCCGTTGATTAAGATATCCATCTTAACCAGGTCAGCTTCTTCGAAGTCCATGAATTCATATTCTAATGAAGCGTAACCTTTAGTGATTGATTTTAGTTTATCGTAGAAATCCATCACCATTTCATTCATCGGTAATTTATATTCGATGATAACTTTCTTCTCAGTGATGTAATCCATTTTTAACTGGGTGCCGCGCTTGTCTTCGCAAAGTTTAATTAAACTTCCGATATAATCTGTTGGTGTATGAAGAGTTACTTTTACGTAAGGTTCTTCCATTTTCGCAATTTGTGTTTCATCAGGCATGCCTGATGGATTTTCTAACATTAAAACTTTGCCGTCATTTTTCGTAATACGATAAACAACCGTTGGCGCTGTGGTAATTAAATTTAAATTAAATTCACGCTCTAGACGCTCTTGTACGATCTCCATATGCAGAAGACCTAAGAAACCACAACGGTATCCGAAACCTAAGGCTAATGACTTTTCAACTTCGTAAGTTAACGAAGAATCGTTCAGGATTAGTTTATCTAAAGCATCTTTTAAGTGTTGGTATTCAGAAGCAACAACTGGAAAGATACCGGCGAAAACCATCGGTTTAATTTGCGAAAAACCTGGAAGTGGTTCGGCAGCTCCGTGTTTTGCCGCCGTTACAGTATCACCTACTTTAACGTCACGAATATCTTTAATACCACAAATTAAGAAACCCACTTCACCCGCAGCCAGTTCTTCAACTGGATCTGGAAATGGAGTGTATTTACCTAAACGTAAAACTTCGTAATCACGGTCTGTGGCCATGAACTTGATGCGATCGCCTTTTTTAATTGTACCATCAACAACACGAACAAGAACTACAACACCTTGATACGCATCAAACCAGGAATCGAAAATCAATGCACGTGGCGTGATTGCACGGTCTGCCTTTGGTGGCGGAACTTTTTCGATGATCGCTTCCAAGATTTCTTGAATGCCGATTTTTTCTTTCGCTGACGCGTGAACGATACCCGTACAGTCTAAACCGACAGAGTCTTCGATTTGTTTACGCACGCCTTCTGGATCAGCTGTCGGAAGATCGACTTTGTTTAATACAGGAATAATTTCTAAATTATTTTCTAACGCCAAATAAACGTTCGCTAAAGTTTGTGCTTCAACACCTTGAGCGGCATCAACAACTAAGATCGCACCTTCACAAGCAGCTAATGAACGAGAAACTTCGTAAGAGAAATCCACGTGGCCCGGTGTATCGATTAAGTTAATCTGATACATCTCACCGTCTTTTTGTGAACGGTATTTTAAACACACAGTTTGAGCTTTGATCGTGATTCCACGTTCACGCTCAAGTTCCATGTTATCTAGAAATTGTGCTTTTGATTCACGATCAGATAGTGAGCCCGTGTAAGATAAAAGCGCGTCGGCCAAGGTTGATTTACCATGGTCGATATGCGCGATGATCGAGAAATTTCTGATAAACTTTGGATCTGTTGCCACTTAAAAGCCTCCGGCTTTAGAAAGTTTTTACTATTTTGCAGCGTCTTTAAGTTGTTCAACTTTATTTAATTTTTCCCAAGGGAAGAAACCTTTATCTAAGTTTTCTTCACGACCGAAGTGACCATAAGCCGCTGTCGGAACATAAATTGGTTTTAATAAATCAAATTCTTTGACGATACGAGCTGGGCGTAAATCCCAGTTCTTTCTAACGATCTCTGCTAATCTTTCAGAACCTAATTTTGAAGTGCCGTAGTCATTAACCGCGATAGAAACTGGCTCAGCCACACCGATCGCGTAAGAGATTTGAACTAAACATTTTTCGGCTAAACCTGCAGCCACGATATTTTTAGCTACGTGACGAGCAGCGTACGCCGCTGAACGGTCAACTTTAGAAGGATCCTTACCAGAGAACGCGCCACCACCGTGTGCTCCGTGACCACCGTAAGTATCTACGATGATTTTACGGCCTGTAAGACCCGCATCACCCATTGGACCACCTGTTACAAAACGGCCCGTTGGATTGATATGAAATTTTGTATTGTTATCAATCCATTTTGAAGGGATCGAAGTTTTAACAAGCTCTTCCATGATGAAAGATTTGATTTCAGCGTTTGTTACGCTGTCTGCATGTTGAGTTGATAACACGATAGTATCGATACGTTTTGCAACGCCGTTTTCGTATTGAACAGAAACTTGTGATTTAGCATCAGGGCGTAACCAGTTTACGCGGCCTTCTTTACGAAGCGCTGCTAAGTCTTTAACTAAAGCATGCGATAATGAAAGTGATAATGGCATGAAAGTCGGAGTTTCATTTGTCGCGTAACCAAACATTAAACCTTGGTCACCGGCACCTTGTTCATCTGCACCAGTTTCTTTAACGCCTTGAGCGATGTCTGTCGATTGTTGGCCAACAGCTACCATTACGGCGCAAGTTTTATAATCGAAACCTTTATCTGAATGATCGTAACCAATGCGGCGAACAGCATCGCGGGCGATTTCAGAGAAATTAATTTTTGCAGAAGTTGTGATTTCACCACCAACAACAACTAAACCCGTTGTTAACATTGTTTCACAAGCTACACGGCCTTTAGGATCTTGAGCTAAGATAGCATCAAGGATTGAATCACTGATTTGATCCGCCATTTTATCCGGATGACCTTCAGATACTGACTCACTTGTAAAAATATAATTTTTCATGTTTATTTAATCCTCTGCGTGTCTGCGACACGACTTCCTTTTTTGACTCTATTAAAACCAATGGAAATTACTGCATTTTTAGAGCGGAATCAATGTCTAAGCTTTAGTCATTACTAACTTTTCTTCAAGTCATTCATTATTCCCACCCAAAAGCCCTACTGCGTAGTATCTTGGCATTGTTTTCCAACCCATTTTTAAAGGAGTTCCCAATGAAAACACTAAGTTTAGCGCTTAAAACGATTACCGTAGGTTTAACTCTAGTAAGTTCTGTTTCTTTTGCAGCAGAAGCTTCGAGAGAGAAGTTTGTTGATAAAGCAGAGTTGATGGCAATTCTTCGTGAGGGCGGAATCCCAGAAGGCACACAAAAAGGTCTTACATTAGATGGTAAGAACTGTGAATTAACAATCAGCACCGTTAAGGGCCAAGAAAAAGTTTCGATGATCTCTGAAGGTGATGAATATGCCCAAGAGCTTATCTTTGCTGATGATTTAAGTGATATTAAATTTCGCATCAGAGAAACAGCAAACGGCATTTCGATTAATCAAGACTTTGATGACAGCTATCAAGATGTAAAGATAGAGAAAGTTTCTAGGTCAGAAGCTCAAGCCACTTTTAGAGAGTATATTGCTGGTGATGAGCGCACGTTAACTTGTTCGTTTAAATAAGTTTTGCTATTGAAATGCAGAAATAAAAAGCCAGGTTTTAACACCTGGCTTTTTTATTTTTTAACTTTGATAAGTTAAAATTAGAACGTGATACCTAACCCAATAGTCGTAATTTTATGTTTTGCTTTTTCAGCAAGATCAATACCATTAACTTCTTTAAATTCATAATTCATTTGTTCAACATTGATATCAACTAAAGGTAAAATTTTAATACCTAATCCAAGCTTCAATCCTGTACCTTCCACAGTATCACTAGAACCACTGTTTTTTAGTTTTGTTTTAGCCGCAGGCACATAACCAATAAATGGTCTAACAAAAGGAACACTCGCTCCAACAACTACACCAACATCAGTGTATGAATAATCATCTTCCGGAGTAACATCGCTAATTTTACCTTTACCCATTTGCACATCTAATGCAAACCACGGAATAACCATTTGATAGCCAGCACGCAAGCCTAAAGCAGTACCCTTACTATCACCTTCTACGCCACCACCGTAATCAAATTTACCCATTTGATAGCCAACATAAGGCTCAATAAAACCGCCCGCATTGGCAGCTGAAGTAACTAACACTACTGATAAAGCTAATAATAAATTTTTCATTTTGAACACTCCTTGTGTAATAACTCTAATTCTTCTCTGTCGCAGATCACTCTGCAACCTGATTACAGTGTACTCAGGCTTTGGTCGTGCAAAGGATTTATCGAACCTGCGTCTCATTCCAATAATTATGTTGTGTGCTTTCGTTCACCAATTATCTCAAGATGAAACAAAAAAAGCCCCGATCGCATTTAGCCAATCGGGGCTGTGGGTTTTGGTTTTCTAATTTAAATAAAAGTGGATTAAGCCACTTTACGACCGCGTGGTTGGTATTCCATCTGATCGTTAACTTCGTTCATGCGACCTTCACGAGAAAGATCAAATTTCTTGTGATCTTGATAGATTTCTTTCACTTTCAAGAATTGTCTTTCCATTCTGTCGATCATCAGGTCTACAGCTACGTAAATATCCGTCGCCGCACCATGAGCTTTAAAGAATTTTTGTTTCGAGTTAATAGATACTTCACAGTGAAATTCGTGATGGTCTTTCCAGTAATACACTGTACAGCGCCCATCTTTTAAAAGGAATTTACCGATTTCGTCCAACTTCTCGTTTGTATATTTAACTAAAGATTCAGAATAATCGAGATGTTTGAACGTATAGTTCGACTTCATAGAACAAGCTCCTTTGCGTTCTTTTTGTTTTGCTTACCTTATTTATCGGAGTGAACCAGACCAACGTTGAGTTAAGAAAACTATAAATCGCAAAAAATTATTTTTTAAAATGTATCGAAGTGAAACTATGACGTATAGAACGAACAGACTAAAACAAATACTGTACCTATTTAATGCGTTTTAAAAAGACTTAATATTACCATCTTCCAAGCTTAACAACTTCGGTTGTAAGCTTTACGCCTTTTTCTTTTTCCACGGTCTTTTGCACATGCGTGATCACATCCCAGATGTTTTTAGCCGTAGCTTTTTCTAAATTTACGATGAAATTAGCATGTTTAAGCGAGACCTGGGCATCACCCACGCGATACCCTTTAAGACCCGTGCTATCAATCAACTGCGCGGCTTTATGGCCTTCTGGGTTTTTAAACACAGATCCACAGCTTGGCATATCTAAAGGCTGTTTGCTTAAACGAATTTTATTCGCTTCGCGCACTTTATCTAAGATTGTCGGATCATTTTCAAGCGGCCAGCTCATACCGACATTTACGATAATATGTGGCTGCCAACCATCAGTGTGACGGTATTTAACGGTTAACTGATTTTTCTGTAGACGAATTGTTTGTAAGTCTAAAGTCAGCACCTCAACCCAGTCGACAAAATCCATAAATTCACGGGGCACAAACGCTTCAGCAACGCCTGCGTTCATCACCACACCACCACCTACGTCACCCGGAAGACCGGCTAAGAAAAGCGCGGGAGCTAGTTTTTGTTTTAAAAAAGTTTTAAGTAATTCTGATTTCGCTGTTCCTGATAAGGCTTCAATATGAAGACGCCCGTCTTTTTCAAAAGATGAAATTTTAGATAGCCTGCGTAAACAAATCGTAAGACCTTCGATACCGTCATCAGAAACAAGAACATTGGTACCACCACCTAAGATGGTGATTTTTAAATTCTTATCTTTAGCAAACGTGATTGCTTCTTTTAAATCATCAAGAGTTTCGGGCAAACAGAAATTATCTGCATTACCACCCACAAGCCATGATGTGTATTCAGCTAAATTAACGTTTTGAGAGATTTTCAAGGACATCTAAACCTAATTTCCAGCCATCACCTGCGCCTAGAGTTAAAAACACATCGCCTTCGCGTAAGTTTTTAAGAATGAGTTGCAGCTGTTCAGCTTTTGGAGCATGAAAAGTATTTGGCTGGTTCATTTCTTCGATTAATTTTTCAGAACTAATTCCCGGAATTGGCGCTTCACCCGCCGCATACACATCACCTAAAAATAAAACATCAGTTTGCGTGAAGCAGGTTTTAAAATCCTGCCAGCAGTGCTGGGTGCGTGAGTAGCGATGCGGTTGAAAATAAACGACCAAACGGTTTTTATCAAATTTTTCTTTAAACGCCTGAAGTGTTGCGCGCACTTCTGTCGGGTGATGACCGTAATCATCGTAGATTTTAATGCCGTGAGCTTCACCTTTAAAGTGAAAACGGCGGTCTACACCTTCAAATTGCGCAATCCCTTTGGCACAAGATTCAAAATC
>JAMPXC010000043.1 GCA_023701385.1 Pseudobdellovibrio sp. | reverse complement strand
GCTCCGGTATTTGTTCGTGGTTACGTAACACAATTTGCAAAAACGTTAGGCCTTAACGAGAAACAAGTTGCTGAATCTTACATGAAGCTTTACAAGTCAAAACTTGAGCAAACAAAAACAAAATAAAATTACCTATACCGTTTCCGCCGACTACGCAGGTTTAAGACTTGATAAAGTGTTGGTGGATGAACCTTTCTTTAAAGAGATTATCTCGACCCGCAGTTATGCCCAAAACATGATTGAAAAAGGTTACATCGCTGTTAACGATGAACGCACAAAAGCGTCGTACGCTCTTAAAGAATCAGACATCATTGATATTATTATTCCTGAAGTTAAACCAACTGAACTTGTTCCGTACGATTTTAAATTAGACATTATCTTTGAAGATAATGATGTGATTGTGATCAATAAACCTGCGGGCTTAGTGGTGCACCCGTCTGCAGGCCATGAACAAAACACTTTAGTAAATGCTCTTCTTTTTCACACCAAAGATCTATCGATGAAAAACGAAGAACGACCGGGTATCGTTCACCGTATTGATAAAGAAACAAGTGGTTTACTTGTCGTTGCTAAAAACGACCAGGCCCACGACAACTTATCAATTCAGTTTAAAAATAAAACTACACATCGTATTTATTACGCTGTTGTTGATGGCCGCCCGCGTGTGGGTAAAGGCACAATTCAAAGTTACTTAGCCCGTCATCCGAACGATCGTAAAAAATTTGCATCTATTAGATTAAATAATCGTATCGTTACAGAGTTTGATGAAACTTTTGAAAAAGGTAAGTGGGCGGTTACGCACTATCAAACTTTGCAAAGTTCTCAGTCTAAATCTTTAGTGCGCGTACAACTTGAGACAGGCCGTACACACCAAATTCGCGTGCACTTGTCTGAATTAGGTCATCCGTTAGTGGGTGATATAACTTATGGTTATTCAGCGAAAAAAGCTAAAGAGCATGGTGTGAACAGATTTTATCTGCATGCCGCTGAGTTAGGATTCAATCATCCTAAAACTAAAGAGCCTATGAAGTTTATGATCGACTGGCCGAAAGCGGATTTTGAAAAAATTAAATCTTGGGGATTTATTTTATGAATTTTACCGAAACTGATTTAGGGTTTACCCAAGAAAAAGACGGTTACCTAATTTTTTTCGGCAAAAATTCAGCCACATTAGATCAAATCAAACAGGCTTATCCCGAACTTACTTTTCGCACAGTTCATCAAAAGCACACCGATGTTTGTGTTCCCTCTTCACCCGATAGCGGCGAAGTCATTGCTGATGCGCACTTTACCGACGAAGCCCGCGTAGCTTTAGTTGTGAAAACAGCTGATTGCATTCCGCTACTGGTTTACAGCAAAAAGCAAAATTTAATTTTAGCTATACATGCGGGCTGGCGCGGAGTTGAAAATCAAATCACGGCAAAATCTTTTGTCTTAGCTAAAATGCAAGAGGCTGAAGTTTTTGTGGGTCCACATATTTTACAGCAAAGTTTTGAGGTTGATCTTGATGTGAAAGAGCAGCTTGAAAAAGTTTATCTTCAACACACTGAAAAATCTGAAGCCCAGGTTTTTATTTCACGCGACAGTAATGTTTTTATCGCACGCGATAATAAATTTTATGTTGATCTAAAAACTATCTTAGAAAAACAAATTCAATCGACCGCAATTCCATTTCATTTACACGAGTTAACGATTGATACTGTGTCAGACACGCGTCTTCACTCTTATCGCCGTGACAAACAAACCAGTGGACGCAATTTAAGTTTTATTACCAGACTTAAGTCATAAGACTCTTTTAAACCTAGTCTTTTAATTTACCTCTCGTTTGAGATACTAAAAGTATGAAAAAATTTATACTTTTAGCTGCTGTTTTTCTAGTGTCGGCATGTACGTCTTTTGACAATCAAAACCGTTATCCCTCAAACATTGCTCAATGCCCGATTTCAGAAAAAAATCCACCGGCGTTTACAGTTCTTGAAAACAAGAATGGAAAAATTAAGATTCAGCTAAATAATTTTACAAAATTATTCGATTTATCTGATTCTTATAATGTTAAAGTCACTTTCGAAGATTTAATTATTCAAGATGCTGACGGTTCTAATTCTTTTACAAATGTAACTGACGTGGCAGCAGTAACTGTAAGTAAAGAGCCGTTCATTGTCGAAGTTCCGGTTACACGCAGTGGAATTTACAACTTTACTTTATCTGATGATGGCGACAAAGTTTTTTGGAAACAAAAAGTTTTTGCTATTGATCCTGAAGAAAATACGATTTCTAAAGAAGAGCGCGAAATGTTAGCGCAAAAATATGCCCCAGTTATGGAAATGAGCGCAGGCGAAGAAACATACCCTGCCACTTTAGAATATATTTTTAATAAAACGGAAACTGATCCGCAGTTAAATGCAGAGCCATTTTTAATTACTAATAAAAATACACAATCCGGCTTTTTAAATATGTTCAGTCGTGGTCACAAATTCACTGTTAATTTTAACTATGGTGAATTTGACAAAGTTCTTCCATACTACGGAAACGCTGATTCAGTAATTAAATCAGGTTTATCAAATGATAAAGAAACACGTTTAAGATTCCGTTCGGGTAAAAATCATCTTGCGGTTTATTATTCAGTGTTTGAACACAAAAAAACAACATTCGTGACTCGCGATAAAACTGTAAAAGTTGTTCCGATGCCATCACCTTATATTTACATCAACTATCACTTCTTTTATGCTTTCGACACAAAGAATGGCACAATCAACAAACCTGTCGCGGCCGCACATATTCTTGACCGTGAAAGTTTAACTGTTGTTTTAAACAAATCACGCCAACCGGTGTTCGTGATTTACGGAGCCCACTTAGCAAATCAGTTAATGGCGCAGCTTGATTCTTCTGGTAGCCGTATTCAAGAGTGGAAAGGTGGCCGTGCCTATTTAAATATGCCAAAGGTGCCTACTGAAAATGGCCGTATCTTAGCCGTTGCTGCGAAAGGTTCACATGGAATTTATCCCGTTAAAGGCATGTACGCTGTGGCTTTAGGTGAAAACATCAGTTTATTAAAAGAACCAGCTGGCGGCGGCGAAAAATTATATCCTGCTTTTGATGCTAATGCCGGACAAAATCCAAAATACAAATTACTTCCATTAGGGCTAGAAAATGTAACTTCAAACTGTAACGAGGGCTACAGCCTTTTAGCGTACTCTGGAGCCGTGGTGGATGTTTTAGGGCCAACAAATGCAGCCTTCCCTCCATTCACTGATCGCGAAGGCGATTATAAAAATTATACTGACCCGAATATGTATATGTTCGATATCGATAAGGCGATGAAGACCAAGTAATTGCTTGTTTTTTAGTAGAGAAATCAGCTATTTTTACCTTATAGATTTTTTAAATTTATGGGGTTTAAAATGTTAAAAAATTTCGTGATCTCTGCAGCCTTATTTTTTTCCGCAAGCTCTGCGCAAGCTTTTCAAGCACCGATTTCTGATATCTTACCCAATGGTTCAGTAGCTCGTTGCCATGAAACTGGCGATGCAGGCCTGCGCGCTTATCGCTTAGTGGTTAAAGAAATCTCTGCAACAGCTTTAACTTTACAAGTCGACACTTTGGTTTGCCTTCGTCTTGAGGGACAAATGACTTTAGTTCCTTACGCTCTAGCTGAAAAACAAGTTTATAAAAATAATGGTCATGTGATCAGCTACGAAAACATTGAAGCCAGCCTTGCTATCACAAATACTGAAGCCACAGCTTTACTAGCACGTGTAACTTTGGATACAGCTAAATTCTCTCAAGAGGTTGTTTTAGACTTGCAAGCATTACGTACGCGCGTTTTTGATGTAAGTCTTCAATTCTTAGAAGTTATCAGAATCGACGGTAAAGTTGTCGATCAAGGTATGCGCGCTAATGGCACATACCGTATCTCTTTAAATTAATTTCCCGTTCTGCCGGTACCATTTGTTGTGGAACCGGTTTTCACCGCCACCGGGTTCAAACAGCTGCTCGATACAGCCTGATCATTTTCCGCATAAGAACAGCGATGTCCTAAGTTAACCGGTGTGCAATCTGCTATTGATGGCTGTTCCACTAACTCCGTACTTGTCTTATAATTATTCGGATCTTCACCTAAAAAGCTGCTACTTTGAGACGTTTTATCACCAGTTGTGGTGTTTTCTGTTGTGTCGTCAGAAACCACACGCGGCGGAGTATTTGAACGAAAAATACTGGCCAAAGCCAATCCGATAGCTGCAATTTTAGTTTTAAAGAAATCAAAAAAACCAGCCTGGGCTTGCGGAGCCTGTAACAAAAATAATGCAAAAATGGCGACTAAGATTTTTTTATTCATTGTTAGCTCCATTTTTTACTAAAAGAAATTCAGTAAATAAATCAAAGGCAGCGTAATTTTTTGCATCCATCGATTTAAGTTTTCCGGCGCTGTATTTAAAATTAACTTTGCTTTCGCCTTTTAACTCTAGTTCAACTAACCGCTCATTAATGTATTTCGTCGTTAAAATCTTTTTTGCTTTTGTGGCTAAATTAGTTTTTTTTATTTCACTCACATAACCTAAATGATTTTCTTGATACTCCCAGCGGGCCTCTTTGGTATCAATTGTTTTCCAGCCGACTTTGGCATCTAAAAGACTTTCATTAATAGCTGTTGGCACACGAAATAATGAATCTTTTTCTACACGGTGTTTTGAAAATAACGGAGAGCTTCCCGAACTAAATTCATTTATAGATTTACCGCAGATATCTTTAACCGTTGCATTTAATGACGCATTATTTATGTTCATTTTGTAAGTGAATTCACGGCCACAGTTATTTTTATCAGTGAGTTTACTTACGGCATCTAACTTCGCATCGTAAGTCACTGTATGCTGACTGCCATCAGGTAACGTAAAGCCTGTAATGCGCCATTGGCTATCATGGACATAAGTTAATTTTTTACCCCAGGCATTTTCAACCGAAGTTAAATTGTTATTTTTATCGTAGCTATAAAGCACTTTGATTTTTTTTGGCCCTTCTATTTTTTCTACAACTTTTTCAGTTTTTGCGTAGGTAAAAAAGTAGTGCTGTTTGCCATTATGAACAACCCGCTCAATCATGCCGTATTTATTAAAGTAAATACGCACAAATGGTTTTTCATACTGACTTTTAAGTGCAATTAAACTTAAGTGTCCTTGATCGTTATAGCCAAAAATATACTTATCAGAAATACGCATATAACCTGCATTGTTCGGAAGTTCTTTCATGACTTCTGTACCAGCACTATTTGCGTAGCCATCTTCAACTTTAGTGAACATACTTGAAGTGACTTGGCCACATTTACGTATTTCTAAACCCCCGTTAGCTCTAACAACAGTTTCTTCAAGTTGTGAACACCAGTTATTGCCGAATATTCCGAAACTTTTTCTTTTATGATTAAATTCACGTTGAATGCGAAATGACGTCAGCGCTTCTTTAGTGATTAGATCTATCGTATTAAACGAAAGTTCCCCGCTAATTGGATTTACTTCGGCAAGTACAGAAAAGCCCACGAATAACATTAAAAAAAATATTTTATTTTTCACATTATCTATTTTATTCCTCTTCTAAAATATAGATAGACCAGTGAAACAATTTTTAGATTTCTAGCCCGATGTCGAGCCTTGGTGGGGTTCTCTTTTACAATGTTTACCCGTACCATTAAAGATATGAAAACAGTGACTGGATTTTTATTTATTTTATTTACGGCATTTACCGCTTCTGCCGCCGATACTTCAAACTGCGCTGAAGGAAAAATTACCACTAAAACCAAAACAAATACGGTTACTGTGGCAGCTAATCTTTGCCAAAACGAATATGGTCAATTTTTTGAAAAAAGCTGCGCTGACGGCTGTGAGTTTGCAAAAGCTTTAAAAAGCAATGGCGAAGTAGATATTCAAGACGCTGTTGTCGGAAGCCCAGGTGGACAAATTTGCAAAGAGCTAGGATTTGTCGCCGAGATCGCTGATATTGAGTTTAAAGGTAAAAAAAATCAGAACGTCGATTTATGTTTTACTAAAGATAAAGTTTCATATGTTTCAACAGGCTTCTTACGTGATTTAGAAGGAGATCTTGAAAAATGAGTTCTCTACTAACATTTCTTTTTATCATTCTGTCATTTAATTTTTCTCAAGCTGGCTCGTGCGAAACAGTCGACTTACGGGATCAATTAGGTCCGATTTTAAATCAAGATGGCGCAGGTTTTTGCTACGCTTACACAGCGGTAGACATTCTTTCATTTAAATTGGGTAAACGTGTTTCCCCGGTAGATATCGCCATGCAATACGTAAAACGTCGTGATGAACTGATGTACCGCAAAGGTCTGAACGCTAAGTACATCAATGAAATCAACAGCGATAGAAAAAATGACATTGCTAGCGGTGGTTTTGTTCGCTACGCCTTAAGCTATTCACAAGATGCTGGATTTTGCGAAGACAGCAAAATTAACTCGAATGATTTTCGCACTGACCGTGATTTATTTCGCGGTTTAGTGAATTTAAATCAGTTAAGTCTACAAGAATACAGTCTAAGCGATGCCGGTTCTGCAAGTTGTTCTAAGTTTTCTCAGATTCAAAAAATATTTCCAGGTGTAACTATCGCTGATATTCAGAATACAGCCAATCAAAGTAATTTGATGAACGTGGGCGCTAAGATTGCCAACGAAGCCTGTGAACCAAGATTTAAAGCAACCACACCATTACGTTTTAGGAGTTTAGTTAACCCAGGTGCAGCTAGCGAAAACCTAACAAGCTCGCAGTACAACGAAATTGATAGTGTACTTTCAAAGAAGCAGCCAATTTCGCTTTCAGTAAAAATGGATAAACTTTACAACTTTGGCAGATCAAGCGTATCAAGCCAACCGCGCCACGCCATCACGTTAGCCGGAAGAAAAATAAATCCCGCTACCGGAAAATGTGAATACATTTTAAAAAATTCATGGGGCCCAGAATGCGATCGCCACTATAAAGTTCGTTGCGAAGGCGGTTACGTTTATGTTCCAGAAGATATTTTTAAATCAGTTGTCTATGCTGCTGATTATATTGAATAACTTTAGTCGTTGTGTTATGCGTTAGTTTTCGCAAAAAATCTTTTGCATCGATTTCATTAATTTCAAAAGCTCAGTACTGTCGATTTTATAGTAAATACTTTGCCCCTCGCGGCGAGTTGCTAAAAGCCCTTCACTTTTCATTTTAGCTAAATATTGCGAAACAGACGATTGAGAAGCACCACAGTAAGCCTCTAGGCTTGAAACTGTCGCTTCATTTTCTACTAAACAACATAAAATTTTTAAGCGCTGCGGATGAGCTATTGCTTTTAATAAGCTGGCTACCGTTTCACACTGAGAGGCTAAGTTTTTTGCACTTGTCTTTTTCATATATATTAATATATCATAATATAATAATATGTAAATAGCTAAGGAAAGAATTTTATGAAACAAGCAACTTTATTTTATCAGCTCTTCGAACATGAATCTTCAACCTATACATATATTATAGCTGATACAGATAGCAAAGAAGCTGCTATCATCGATCCGGTTATTTCCACAGTAGACCGCGATTTAAACTTAATTGAAGAATTGGGTTTAAAGTTAAAATATATACTGGATACCCACATCCATGCCGATCACATTACCGGTGCTGGTGAAATTCGTAAAAGAACCGGAGCCTTATCGGCTGTAAGTACTCATGCCCATGTTAACTGTGTCGATAAATCTCTACATCATGGCGATCAACTTTATTTAGGCGACAAATTAATTACCGCGCTTGAAACGCCTGGACATACCGACTCCTGCATGAGCTTCGTTTTTGAAAACAAAGTTTTTACCGGCGATGCCCTTTTAATTAGAGGCTGTGGACGTACCGATTTTCAACAAGGGTCTGCCGAAAAACTATATAACAGTGTGCATAGTAAGCTCTTTACTCTTCCAGATGATATCCAAGTTTATCCGGCTCACGACTACAAAGGGCAAACGTCATCAACCATTGAATTAGAAAAAAAATTCAATCCCCGTCTGGGTCAAAACAAAAGTAAAGCTGAATTTATTAATATTATGGCAAACTTAAAATTAGCTGAGCCGAAAAAAATTTACGAAGCCGTACCTGCTAACCTAGCTTGTGGCCAGAACTTTCAGAAGCCGCAGCGTGAAATCACCGTAGAACAAGCCCGTCTGCAGCTCGAAAACGCAGCTATTATCGATGTACGCAGACCCGATGAATTTAATAATGAACTTGGCCATATTAAGGGGGCTCATCTTATTACGTTAGGACCAGAGCTCACGCAGTTTTTAGAAAAAGGCGATCGATCACAAGAAATTATTTTTGTCTGCCGTAGTGGCGCACGCTCCGGACAAGCAGTTAATGAAAGTATCAAACTAGGATACAACAGCACGCTGAATATGGTGGGCGGCATGATTCGCTGGAATGAATTTAAATTTCCAACTCAACGTAACGGAGAAAAATTATGAATACACAATGGATATTTGCTTTAATTGGCGGTGTACTTATTGGCTTAGCGGTTTCTTTGATGCTTGTCTTAAATGGCCGAGTGACTGGCATCAGCGGCATTATTTACGGCTTACTAAAGCCCGTTAAAAGCGATTTGGCGTGGAGAATCTATTTTATTTTAGGTTTGCTTGCTGGCGGACTAGTTTATCAATTTACCAGTAACAGTGCTCTTTCAGAAGCTCATGTTACAAGTCTTAATTGGTCTATACCTCTGGCAGGCTTACTTGTGGGTTTTGGCACAGTACTCGGAAGCGGCTGTACCAGTGGGCACGGTGTTTGTGGAATAAGTCGTCTGTCTGTAAGATCTTTGATTGCGACTATCACATTCATTTTAGCAGGTGTTATCACCGTTTCAATTATTCGCCATTACGGAGTCATTTTATGAAAAATAATTTAAGCGCATTATTAGTAGGATTTATTTTTTCATTAGGCCTAGGTTTATCAGGCATGACTGACCCTGAAAAGATAAAAGGATTTTTAAATATCTTTGGTTCGTGGGATCCTTCTTTAATTTTTGTTATGGTTGGCGCGATTGGCGTTCATTTACTGACTTACCAAATTATTCGCCAAAGAAAAAGTCCACTATTTTCAACTCACTGGCATGTGCCACAAAAAACTGAAATTACCAAAAGCTTGGTGATCGGCGCTGTTTTATTCGGAGTCGGCTGGGGTCTGGCAGGTTTTTGTCCGGGTCCTGCAATAACATCACTGACAACATTAAATTCTACAGTTTGGGTTTTTGTTCTATTCATGATCTTAGGAATGTTATTATTTAAACTGATCGACAAAGAACTTAAATTAAATCGGTAATTCTATGGAAATGATTGGCTACTTAGCAGCTATACTTATGGGTCTTGCGCTCGGAATCATCGGCGGTGGTGGATCCATATTAACAGTTCCTATTTTGATTTATTTTTTTAAATTTGAAGGAACTGCGGCTGCTACGGCTTCGCTTTTTGTTGTAGGTTCTACAGCCTTAGTTGGTGGAATAATTAACACTTATAAAAAGAATGTCGATTTTAAAACTGGATTTACTTTTGCGATTCCTAGTTTTATAGGTGTTTTTTTAGTTCGCCGGTTTGCTTTACCAAGTATGCCTGATTCAATTATTTCTTCTTCATGGCTTAACCTAACCAAATCGGATTTAACATTACTCATTTTTGCTATTCTTATGATTTTTTCTGCAAGAACGATGATTAAAACTAAGCCATCAACGAATTCGGCAAATGCATCAAACTTTTCGCTAATAAATATTTTTGCAAAAGGATTTTTTGTTGGTTGTGTAACTGGTTTTGTTGGCGCTGGTGGTGGTTTTTTAATTGTTCCCGCATTAGCATTGTTTTTTAAAATTCCGATGCAAAAAGCCATTGGAACTTCTTTAATGATTATCAGCGCGAATTCTTTATTTGGGTTTACAATGAGTACACAAATTAACACAGAATGGCCTGCGCTTATCATAATAACCGCACTTGGTATTGCGGGTTTATTGATAGGACAACGTTTCACTGGTAAAATGCCTGAACAGATTCTAAAGAAAATCTTTGGATATTTTATTTTAGCCATTGCGTTGGTTTTATTACTTGATCAATTCATTTAAGAATTAACGTTGAAGAATATCTTCTATATAATATATAACAGAAGGTATTCATGATTCAGCATCAGCAATTCGAAAAACATAAAACTACTAACATCGGATGGTTGCGGGCCGCCGTATTAGGAGCAAATGATGGCATTGTTTCAACAGCCAGCTTAATCGTCGGTGTTGCCTCTGCAAGCACTTCTCATCAAAACATTCTGGTGAGTGGTCTTGCCGGACTAGTCGCTGGCGCACTTTCGATGGCGGCTGGTGAATACATTTCTGTAAGTTCACAAGCTGATACTGAATCCGCAGATCTGGAACGGGAAAAATTAGAGCTTGCAACAGATCCTGATTTTGAACTCGACGAACTCCAACAAATTTACATCGCGCGTGGGCTGGCTCCTGATTTAGCGAAACAGGTCGCTTTACAGTTAACAAAACATGATGCTTTAGGAAGTCATGCCCGTGATGAACTGGGAATTAATGAAATTCATAAAGCCCGCCCTCTTCAGGCCGCCATCGCTTCGGCAATCACATTCGCCGTTGGTGCGGCCCTACCATTGTTGATTGCTGCAATGTCGCAACTTTCAAATGTGGTTTTGACAGTGTCTCTAGCCTCTTTATTTTGTTTGGTTCTGCTTGGAATATTATCGGCCATTGCCGGAGGAGCAAGTATTACGAAAGCTGCTCTACGTATAAGTTTTTGGGGAAGTTTTGCTATGGCCGCAACTGCAGCCATTGGCCATATATTCGGCGCATCTAGCTACTGAACATTCCCTTTTCATCTTCCGTGTGACCGAAATAAGCAAAAATTACCTTGATGAAACACTTGAGGTGCCGACCAATGTTTACGCTGCATCACAGTCATAAAATGCTCACGGGCATTGCCTTTAGTAATAATCACAATTGGTTTTTTCGCGCCGATCACATTAAGTTGTTCTATGATATGCGCATACGTTGCATCTGTGAAAGGACCGAACAAATAATACACTTCAGCTTCAGGAATTAGAAAATTATTTAACGAAAGATCTTGATGATAAAAATGAACATGGTCTGGCATATTAAAATCTTCTGAAATCTTTTTTGACATATCAACGCGGTAATCAACAAATTCGTAACCATGAAATTGAATATCCGGACGCATAAGACCGATCACAAAACCGACGCGCCCATAACCCGATCCCAAATCGACAAAGCGTGCTTTTTGCGGAATTTTCAAATAGCGTAAAGCTAGCAAAATTGTACTATAACTTGATTGCACGCCCACCCCAGAGCCTTCGAAAATTCGCTCTTCTGTAGTGATCTTAGAATTGCAGGTTATGTCGCATTTTATTTGAAATATTTCGTCTAATGCATCAAATGTTCGCTCCAGCGAAATTTCTGTATATCCGCTCAAGCCCTCATTTTTAATTTTTAACTGATATTCAAACTCAAAAAAATCTGACATTAACTTTAAACACGTACTAACAAATAAAGGCCTGTCGTAACCTGGTTCATTTTTTAAAAATTGAACAACTGCTTTTTGCAGTAAGGTAGCTTGTTTACGCATTTCTTCGACTTGCCTAACCTGGGCCGACTCTAACGTAGCATGCATAAATAAAACGGTCTTCAGTTCTTTTTTGTAAAATCTTTTAACAAAATGTCCGAACTGCGCTGGCTCTGGCTTTTCGTTGTTATAAAGCCAGTATTGCTCTTGTAAAAATCTTAAAACTGTTACTAAAAATGATAGATCGGTAAAAAATTTTGCAGCGTCTTGGGCGGACATAGATTTCCAAAACAAAATTAATTCTGCTTCGCAGGCTGATAAATCTTTTTGTTGTAAAAAATAAATAATACTTTGCTGGTACGATCTCATGAATTACCTCGTTAAGATAAAATGCTGATAGCCAGAACTAAACGCGTTTCTGGCTAAATGTATTCAGCTTAATGCGTAAGCTGGATACTTAAAGGCCTCTCTGCTTCCATAATTTCTTCACTTGTTGCATCTCGAACATCCAGAGCTTCAATCTCAAAAACCAGATCCTGCCCTGCCAAAGGATGATTACCATCTAAACTGGCCATATGAGCATGCAATTGAGTCACGAAATAAGTTCTGAGAGTTCCGCTTTTTCCAATAATATTCACTGATTGCCCAACACGAATATCTTTTGATAATTTTTGCAGTGGATAGAGGATGATTTTTTTCGGATCATAGAACCCGTAAGCCTCTTCAGCAGAAAGATTAATTTTTCTTTTTTCACCTTTTTTTAAATTTTGCAGACCACGAGACAAACCTTGCAGCAGTGCCTGACTGTCTTCGATAGCGGTTAACACATCTCGATTGTAAGTCTGGCTTATAAACTTTCCAGCTTTGTTTTTTAAAAGACAATTAAATGAAACTACTTGCGGAGTCATAAATCCTTCTGTGTGAAAAAATAAAAAACCGGCGACTACGCCGGTGTAAAAAATTAAATTACTTTTTTACGAAAAACTAATAACGGTTATTCGTACGTGGCGCCATTGGCTTAGCTTCGGCAATGCTAATTGAACGTCCGTCTAATTCAGTACCGTTAAATTTGTTGATTGCATTTGAAGCTTCAGCTGCTGATGACATTTCGACAAAAGCGAAGCCTTTGCTGCGGCCTGATTCGCGATCCATAATAACTTTCGCAGAGTTGACAGTTCCGCACTCCGAAAATTTATCGGTTAATGTTTGATCGGTTGCAGAATATGGCAGATTGCCAATGTATAGTTTCGTACTCATTTTTTACCTCCTGAAGGCTTGAGCGCTATTTCGGAGGAATTGAACAGAATGAACAAGGTCTCTAACTAGCTATTAACGTATCGGCAAGGTAACACGTTTATAGTAGTTTATCTAAATTTTAAAATTTCAATTCGATTGAGACAGCTTTAGCTAAGATAATTTGTAGTCGACTTCTAGTGCAGTAAGTTCGATTAGAGTGATATGCTATAATGATTGCATGAGTAAAAACACTGTCATTCTCGTAACAGGTTGCGGCTCCGGCATAGGCTTAGCACTTGCTAATCTATTATATAAAAAAATGGACTATCGAGTTATTATAACCGCACGTGTAAAGTCTCTTCCAATGCTTAAAGAAAAGTTCATTGAAAGTGATCGCTTTCTAATTCGCAAACTTGATCTTACCAATGAATCTCAACGGGCAGCCGTAGTTAGCGAGGTAGCTGAATTGTGGGGTGGTGTAACCGTTCTGATTAATAACGCAGGGGTAAGCTATCGTGCGGTCGTTGAACACATGAGCGTTGATGAAGAACAGCATCAGTTTGCAACTAACTATTTCGGGCCTGTCGGATTAATCAGGTCTGTGCTTCCGCATATGAGAAAAATTGGCCGTGGAAAGATAATTAATGTTTCTTCAGTGAGTGGAATGTTAGCCATGCCCACGATGGGTTCTTACAGTGCATCGAAATATGCCCTCGAAGGATTAAGCGAAGCCCTTTGGTACGAGTTAAAGCCTTTGGGAATTAATGTCAGCCTTATTCAACCAGGCTTTGTACATTCTAAATCTTTTTTAAATGTGAAGTATTCAATATTGTCTGGACCAGAAAATGATATTGAAGGTCTTTATGCTGATTACTATCAACATATGACTCCATTTATCGAGCGGTTGATGAAATTAAGTCTGACTTCACCCAACGATATAGCTGTTCGTATTCTAAAAGTTATTGAACGAAAAAATCCCCCGTTGTGGATTCCAGCTACCTTGGATGCCCAGGTTTTTTATTACTTACGCCGATTTATTCCTCGACGAATTTTATTAAACTTACTGTTCTCTGCTTTACCGAATGTTCGTAAATGGGCGCGTAAATACACGAACTCCGCGTAACGCAACAAATGGATTAACTTAATTGGATAACCAGGAATAGAAAAAATAAGTATTTTGAGAAATTTGAATGGTGGTCAAGGACGGAATTGAACCGCCGACACGATGATTTTCAGTCATCTGCTCTACCGACTGAGCTACTTGACCATTCTTATAAAGTGAACCTGAAAACTATCTATTTGGGCTAATCAAGTCAACTATTTAGCCCTTTTCGAGCATAAATCTATGCTCGCATTTCGCCCCAACAGACCATTCTGATTAAAGAATGGTCATATTGAGGCTGAAAGCTGGAAATTAACGATCTATTTTCCAGCAGCGGCTTTGAAAGCCTGGTCTAAGTCATGAAGTAAATCATCGATATCTTCCACACCCACTGATAAGCGGATTAACGAATCATCGATACCAAGTGCTTTACGTTGTTCAGGTGGAACAGACGCATGAGTCATAATAGCAGGATGTTCGATTAACGATTCAACACCACCAAGGGATTCAGCTAACGCAAATACTTCTACTGATTCTAAAAATTTACGAGCTGAATTCATTCCACCTTTGATGAAGAATGTGATCATACCACCAAAGCCACTCATTTGTTGTTTCGCTAATTCATGTTGTGGATGTGAAGCTAAACCTGGGTAGATAATGCGTTCTACTTGTGGATGCTTTTCTAAAAATTGTGCCACTTTCATACCGTTTTCAGCGTGAGCCTTCATACGAAGTGGTAAAGTTTTTAGTGAGCGTAAGGCTAAGAACGCATCAAACGCACCTTGAACTCCACCCATTGAATTACTTAAGAACTGAATTTTTTCAGCAATCGCTTTATCAGAAGTAACTGCAACACCGCCAACAACATCAGAGTGACCGCCAATGTATTTTGTTGCCGAGTGAACAACAATGTTAGCACCTAATTCTAACGGACGTTGGAAGTAAGGCGACATAAACGTGTTATCAACAACAACTAAAATGTTTTTAGCTGCTGCGATTGCCGAAATTTTCTTAATATCAGCTAACTTCAATGTTGGATTTGTCGGTGTTTCAACCCAAATCATTTTAGTATTTGGTTTGATGGCTTTTTCTACGTTAGCCACGTCAGTTAAATCTGTGTAAGAAAATTCTAAACCGTGATGACGTAATACTTTATCAAATAAACGGAAAGTTCCGCCGTACATATCGTCCATAGCGATCACATGATCACCAGCTGTCAATAAGTGCATTACAGTTGTAGTTGCGGCGCAACCGCTGGCAAATGCAAAACCGTATTTACCTGATTCTAAAGAAGCGATGCAATCTTCGTAAGCTCTACGAGTTGGATTGTGAGTACGAGAATATTCCCAACCTTTGTGAACGCCCGGAGATTCTTGCACATACGTTGAAGTTAAGTACACCGGCGTCATAATCGCGCCAGTTGTAGGATCTGGAGATTGGCCCGCGTGAATCGCGCGCGTATTAAATTTCATTTTTGAACTATCTGTTTTCATAAATCTCTCCATTTTTTATCTATTAAGTGTATTGTTTCATGTGTTCTTCAGCTTTTACTTCAACGTTGAAAGCTGATTTCATAGCGCTTGCATCCATTAAACCGTTATCAACCATCCATTTATCGTTAAATACTTTGCTTAAGTACGCTTTGCCAGAATCTGGCATTACAACAACGATTTTTGATGGTTTATCTAATTTTTTCGAATACTCAATGGCACCCGCTAAAATTAAACCGCTTGAAGGACCAACGCATAAGCCTTCTTCGATCACTAAGCGACGAGTTAACTGAAAAGCGTCTTTATCAGTTACTTTTACGCAATCATCATAAACTTTTAATTGGCAGTTGTTCGGAAGCATATCTTCACCAACGCCTTCCACTTTCCAAGCGCCTGGAGGATCAACGATTTTACCGTGATAAAATAAATCATAGATGATCGAACCTACTGGATCAGTTACAAGAACTTTAGCATTTGGATTTTTCTCTTTTAAGTATTTACCAACGCCTGAAATAGTTCCGCCAGTACCTACACCGCCCACAAATACGTCGATTTGACCTTTGGTTTGTTCCCATAATTCAGGGCCTGTCACATTATAATGATAGTCCATGTTATCCATATTGTGATATTGGTTTGCATAGAAGCAATTTGGTGTGTTTTCAGCGATTTTTTTAGCCACAGAATAGTGACTTAATGGATGCTCTGGTTCTAAACCCATTGGCGTCACAACAACTTTCGCGCCGTAAGCACGCAACATCGCACGTTTTTCTTCACTCATTTTTTCTGGAAGAACGAAAATACATTTATAACCTTTAACAGCCGCTGCTAAAGCTAATCCCATGCCCGTGTTGCCGGCTGTAGCTTCAACGATTGTACCTCCTGGTTTTAGTTCGCCGCGTTTTTCAGCTGCCTCAACCATATATTTAGCGATACGATCTTTAATTGAACCGCCTGGATTAAAATATTCAACTTTACCGAAGAATTCATGTTTTGAACCCGCTGTAACTTTGTTTAAACGCACGAGAGGCGTGTTTCCGATAGTGTCTAAGATCGTATTAGAAATTGATATCATGATTTGTCTTCTTTGTTTTGCTTGGTGTTTTTGTGTTCTTTTGGATCATTCCTGAGCCCAGCATGTAAGTCATAAGTTCTACCACGTCGCCATTAAATGGAATTTTCAGGCGCTGACATAACTGTTGCACTTTTTTGGATTGAACATTTTTTTTCGTCAATTCAGAGACTAGTTCGAGGCATAATTCATTGTTTGTCATACTCTGAAGAAATTATCGCCTTCGCGCAGGCAAAACAAGGTGAAAAACCTATTAAAAAGTAAGCTGGCACAGTGTCGGTACCAGCAACAAAATACAAATGGCCGGAAACACTAGAAAAACCAGAGGAATTTGTAAAAGTAACGGAAGTTTCGCCGCATGCTCTTGGATATCCGCCTCACACATCTCAATTAAATCCGCTTCAATGGCCTTAATCGCTTCGTAAATAGATTGGCCGCGCAGACCCGACTCAATCAATGTGATCAGCGCTCTATGTTGTGCGTTAAAACCGTTTAGGTCGCTAACTTGTGTTTTTTGCCGGATTTGCCACCACTTCATGAAGTTTTTTGAAAAATCGTCCTGAAACCCGCGTATATTCGTCGCGCGCTGAACAAATTTCTGCAAACCTTGCTGTAATGACAGATTTTTTTCGATCGCGCGCTGAATATCCCACACTAAAATCAAACTGTTCGGTAAATTTAAATCGTCCATTTGATCTGACTTCCTTTTTTTAAAATCATCGTAAGACCCGCTACCATCAGCAAAAGCGAGACGATGATAACAGATGGATACTTTGTTAATTGCAGTTCTGCGATGGCAAAGAATAGCAAAAACACATAAATAAGTGCGGCCACCACCGCTTGTGCGCGCACTTGAAGTGCTGAAAGTCTCGACCTATGTCGCAAACTATTTTGAATGCGTAATCCCCGCTTAAATTGGTCAATTTGATCAGAAACTCGCGTGGAAGAACGCAAAATAAAATAAATTTCTTCGAAATATTGTGCTGAAAACTTCTTTCGCGCGTAAATTGGCACCGCGCTTGCGTGATCGACATCAACATCGATGTAATTCAAAGGTTCGAAAACAATTTTTTCAACGTGAGTGAGTGTTTGAAACACAAGTTTTGTTGATTTCAACGGTGATTGACCACCTTTAATATGCAAATTTATCGCTTCAAGAACCTTAATTTGCCCTCTGAAAAACGCTTTTTTCAAAAAAAATTCAAAATATATGTTCAAAAAGATCAAGCTCAACAGAATTCCGCCGATATAAATGATGATTAAGATCAAATGTTCTTTGAAAAACAGAAAATAGAGGCTCGGAATATTCAAAACGATGAACAACACTTTCCGAATTTTCGGAAAAATGATGTGAAAGATCTCAAGCCGATACACAAATCGATCCGAAATGAATAATCCGAATATCGAAATCAGTAAAAAAAGCATTCAAACCTCGCTTTCACGCAAAAGTTTGATTGCAAGATAAATGCAACAATTTTTTTTGTTGACGGATTAAATCAATTTGTCGACAATTTTATTAAGGGAGACTGAAAAGTCACAACAACAACAACGTGGATGTAGAAATACGTTCACTCCGGAAGGAGCAACCATGGCTAAGAAAAAAGCAAAAAAAGCTACTAAAAAAGCTGCTAAAAAAACTACAAAAAAATCTACAAAAAAGAAAAAAAAGTAGATTCTTCTGTAAAGCAGAAGCTTTGGAAGGGCTAACGTAAGTTGGTCCTTTTTTTTTGCCCAAAGCACTTCGAAATTGTCTCAATCTGTCTCTCAAATTGCATTTCGAATAAAAAAATAGGCCCGTAGTAGGCCTATTTTGCGTTTAACGCTTTAATTTTTATGATCTGACGACAGAAAGTCGTCTGAAGCTAAAGCAGGATGCGAGCTTCGTCGTTAGTAGAAGTAAGTTAAACCAACACCCGCAGTTGGAAGGTAAACCGAGCTGTTAAGCTCGCCAAGCACCATTAGTTCACCATAAAAGTTTACACCTGATAATTCGCCCTCAAGTTGATTGTATTCTAAACCCATACCGCCAGCGATGAAGTTCGCTGAGAACTTATTTTCATGGATTTGTTTTTCTGAAAGAACTCTTTTTAAGATATCAGAACCTGAAGCATCGCCATCTGGAGAATTGGCATTAAACCAATTCGCATATCCGACCTTAGTATACGGAGATAAGTAATTAGATTCATAATTATGTTTCCAGGCAATATGAAATGTATTGTAAGCCTTGCCCATACCGATTCCGAAGCCTAAAGCGTCTGTCGGTTTAAGATTAACTTCTAAATTAAAGCCAAAACCACCCGTTAAACCGCCTGTAGACACGCCTAAACCAAGTTTTTTGTAGTTTTTAAGTTCATAATTTGAATCGTAAAGCTCTACACCCTCGTTATCGAATTTTTGGCTTCGTGAAAAAACAGATTGGTTTGAACCTTCTGTTTCAGAAGATTGAGCGAATGATACTGCTGTCGTTAAAAAAGCTAATGCAATAATAAGTGATTTCATGTTGGGTCCTCTTTATAGACCCTAGTTTAAGCTTTTTTATAAATTTAGGAAATGTTTTCTAGCATCATTGCGCCGCTTATTTATTCTTCATCGTCGCAATCATCTATTAGCTCTTGATCGAATGTCTTTTCTGAGTTCTTCAGAACGGCAATCTTATCCAAAGCCGGAAAAGCCGTCAGGTCCACGTATTTAGCCGCTAACGATTTATTATCAGCAGTCAAAATTTGCTGAGATTTACCTCTGGCGCGACCGAAATTTAATTGTACTAAAGACTCGAAAGCATCACTTTGCCATACCAAGCCGCCCGGAGCGATGATGCGTTCATCAAGTGCTTGCCCTAACATCGAAGGCATCACTGTTCCTGCCACTTTTGGCAAAGTACGGTACTTATCTGCGTGAGTTTGCAAATCAAAATTCATCGACTGCAGATAAGACAAAGTCACAAGTTGTGAACAGTAAGACATAGCCTTTGCATTTACTAAGCCTTTGGCAAAAACCAGTGCGTTGGGTCCGTAAATATATTCTCTAATTTGGTTAAAAACCCGCGGCAACGCTTCAGTTTGATACCATTCCTCGCCATTCATAGATTTGGCCTTTTCTATCAAGCCGTTAAGCTCTTCTTTTGATATCAGCGAAGGCCATTCATAATTTTTTGTTTTATCTACAAGCGGCAGAACCTTGTCCTGCGCATCTTCTGGCGCCGGTTCGTGAGTCGATTTTAACCCCATAAAAGACGAAGAGCTTTTCCAAACCACAGGCAGATAACCTTGTTCACTTTTTTGTGCTAAGAATTTTTGTCGTAATTTTTCAGCATTATAACGGGCAAAGCCAATACGAATAAAGCGTTCCGGATAGGCGAACCCATCTGGAGTCATCGGTCGAACTACGCCAACAGCATCTGATTGTGGGTAAATGTCCCAAATCCACGCCAGCGAAATTTGTGTAGCTGCATCGGTTTTAACTTGAACTATACCTACATGTGAAAAGCCTTTTGAAGATTCGGGATTCCAATAATCTTCTAATAACCTTTCCTGATCTTCGCTAATCACATAATTTTTCTTTAAACGGTCTCTTATGATCTTATAGGCTGGATTCACTACGTTTGGTAGCATTCCGCCATAACCGCTAATCAGCTTATTGGATTTCGCAATTTCTTTATCCACTGGTGCTGCGGGTTTCAAACCCATACTAATTAAATATGCCTCACCACCTTGAGAATACTCTAATGCCAGATCGCCATTTTTCAGTTGGATTAATTGATCGGTCTTATCGTTTTTTAGGCGGTAATTAGCTGCTATGATCTGTTCAATTTTGACGTCACTTAAAGCCAGTTCGTTTTCTAATTTATTCATGCAAAGCGTACAGTTTTTATCTTTTGCAAGCTTCACATAGACAGCTATTAACCCTCTCCCTAAATAGCGATTTTGCTGACGGGAGTTGGCCATATAGTTTGGACTTAACACCTCGTACAAATGGGTATCAACAAATTTTTCAAACTCAGCTTCTTCTGAGGGATTTTTAAAAGCTTTTTGTCTAAGAGACATATATTTTAAAATTTTAGCTATATTTGTTTTTTCAAGCGTAAATCTTTCGTGGCCGCGCTCTTCATAATATTCTGTGCGAAAATCTAAGGCGGCATCGCCTTTTAATGTTTTATACTTTGCCTGGGCTTCTGAAGATAAAGGCTCCAATGCGATCAATGGAAAATATTTTGTCTGTTGGACAATAACCCTTATAACCAAATCACGCTCCGGACATTCCTCGCTTTTAAAACAATCTGTATTTTCCAGTAAACTATAGGTTAAAGCAGAAATTTCACGCGCAGACTCTAATTGTTTATAGTAATTTAACGTTTCTTTAAGCGCTGCTTTTGAAACCGGATCGATTTTTTTTCCAGAGTTTAAAGTTTGCTGAGCTTTCTCTGTAAAACGCTCAAAGCCTAAATCGATCAAAAATTTTTCGCCGTCATGAAATGTAGCGCGTTGATAAACAGTAGATCCGCTTTCTTGGGCGACGTCTCGAATTTGCAATTTTTCTTCTGTAAAATCACGAATGTCGACACCTTTATGAACACAACTGTGAAACAAAAAAGCGGCAATTAAGCTCAGATTCCGGACGGCTTTTTTCATGCGGCCTCACTCTCAAGCCTTATTTTCTATTTTTTTGTTCGAAAACAACATATCCAGCTCCTGAAAACTGGACTTGAGTGAGTAAGGTAACCTATTTTTACTCTGAAAAATGAATGTTTTTGCTTTGAATAGGCAATGCTTTTACCAGTGGAAGGTGCTGTTTGAAGTTAAAAACCGCTCCAGAGCCGCGTACGCGCCCGATGTGCGAAAGACGCAGTGATTGCGTGATCCACCCCGGCTTGTTCGCTTCTCCAATTTGAAGAATGCCATCATCCGGAAATCCCACATCAGGAGTTGCATAAAATCCTGCATAACCATAGTTAATATCAACCGCCGGCGACCATTTCGCTTCACCGATTGTTTGCGACACCACTAAATAGTTTTGATTTTCTAAAGCACGGGCTCTCGCCCCCAAATGCACACGGTGAGCCCCTTTTACGGTTTCAGTGCAACTTGGTGCAAAAATAATTTGCGCTCCGGCGTGCGAAGCTGAAAGTGAAGGAAAAGAAAATTCCACATCAAAGCATGTTGAAATCGAAAACTTCACAAATCCTGCATCAAAAATTTTGATCACAGGTTCGCCCGCCCGCACATTCCACTCTTCATCTTCAAAACGTGTCATAAAAAACTTATCTTGAAATTCAACAGCACCGTTTGGCGCGAATACAAACACACGATTTGTTGTTAACGTTTCATTTTGATAAAATGGAAGACTTGGCGCGATGATATAAACGCCATGCTTTTGCGAAAGCTCAGAAAAAGTTTTTTTAAACTCATCTATATATAGTAAGAATTTTTTTGCCTGCGATTTTAAATCAGCGCGTTCAGCTTCAGAAAATAATGAAGTGATCTCCATAGCGCCGTATTCCGGAAAAAGTAAGATCTGTGCTTTAGTTTCCACAGCTTTTTCCACCCAGGTATGGGTTTTGACTTTCCACTGATCAATGTTCGTAAAAAAATCCAAAGGGTACTGAGCCGAAGCGACTGTTACATTTAGCGATTCCATGATTTTAACCAATACACCATATTTTTTTCTGTTTCATGGCTCTCTCCGAGATCAAGCCATTCGAATTTGGAAGTTAACTGAGAATCTTTTTGATAACCGCGCTTTTGCCAGAACTCGTCCAAAGGCTGGTAATTCGTGGGTTTCATCGGATGATCCACAGGTCTTTGCACAGCACAAAATGTCGTAAATTTAATTTGCGGAAAACTTAAGGCTACTTTTTCACGTTCATCAAAAAAAGCATGACCTAATCCGCGGCCGCGATATTCAGGCAACAAAACACTTTCACCGAAGTAGAAAAATTCGTCGATTTTTTTGCCTAAATCTAAGAACGGTTTTTTCACAAAATCATCTTCTTCGACGAGCGGAAGAGCTGTTGCTACGCCCACAATTTTATTGCCGATATTTTCATCAAAAGCCAAAATAAAAGTGCCACTTGAAGCCTTAAAATAGCGGTCCAGATACTTAACTTCGTAATCAACTGACCCATCGTAAATATATGGAAAGTCTTTGAAAACTTTAATCCTAAGAGCTGCAATCTCTAAAAGATGTTCGCGTGCAAACTCTTTAGAAACTGGTTTAACTTTTATGCTCACTATTTCACCATTTCAATCCACTGCGGCAGATTGTAGTACGTCGTTACACGTTTAATTTTACCATCTTTAATTTCTAAAAATGACCCCGCTGGAACCACATATTTTTGGCCTCTCGCTGCAGGTAATGAACCGTCGGTTTTTAAATAAGTGCCGTGCACATCAAACTCGGCCGCAATGCGGTTAGTGTTTTCACTCACGAAATAAGTCAAATTTTTAAGCTCTTCTTTATAGCAATTGTCCATGTGAGCCATAAATTTAACGAAAGCCTCTAGGCCCACTTCTTTTTTGCCCTGATTAATATCGTGTTCGATCTCAGGATGAAGTAATGCGAGCATGTCTTTAGTTTTGCCTTCATTAAAGGCTTTGAAGTAATTTTTTACGATATCTAGACTTTGATTTGCACTCATAATTTTGAACCCCTGCGATAGGCCAAAACTTAGTCTTTAGCTTGAGCTTTAAGATGATAAGTATTAAACCTGTTAAGTATTTAATTTTTAATTACAAAATCAAAAAAACAAACTTTTGGCAAAGCCAAAGTTTCTAAAATGTTTCCGGAGGAATTTTTCAATGGCATTCGCAGCACACACAAGAAAAAAAATCGCCGTTATTGGCGCAGGTTTCGTAGGTTCAACAACGGCTCACTGGGCAGCTCAAAAAGAATTAGGTGATGTAGTTCTTTTAGATATCAACGAAGGCGCAGCTATCGGAAAAACTTTAGACTTAGCTCAAGCCGCTACGATGGAAATGTTCGATACAAAAATTAAAGGTACTTCTAACTACGCTGATATCGCTGGTTCTGATGTTGTTATCGTAACTGCTGGTATGCCACGTAAACCTGGAATGAGCCGTGATGAATTAATCGGTATCAATGCGAAAATCGTAAAAGATGTTTGTGCAGGCATCAAACAACACGCTCCGGATTCAATCGTGATCGTAGTTTGTAACCCGATGGATGTTATGGCGTTATACGCTAAAAAACAATTAGGATTCCCACGAGAGCGCGTATTAGGTATGGGCGGTTGTTTAGATTCAGCTCGTTTCCGTACATTCATCGCTGAAGAGTGCGGCGTATCTTACAAAGATGTAACTG
>JAMPXC010000042.1 GCA_023701385.1 Pseudobdellovibrio sp. | reverse complement strand
TTTATAAATATTTTTCTATTGAATAAATATATTGTTTCAATTTAGATCAATGACGTTTTTCTAGACTTTTGTTAAGTACAAGAATCGTAGAGAAAAGTGAATTTTTAAATAATTTCAACTTAATTCACATAAAACTTAGTATAAGTTTTACCGATTAGGTCACAGTAAAATTGGAGCGTAAATGTCATCTCAGAATTATCTTCAACGTCAACTTACTAGATACAAAGATTTGCTAGCCAACTTGTCTAAAAGAAATCGTGAAATCTATTACAAAGAATCGAAATCATCCTCTATCAATCTTAGTAAACAACCTTTTCAAAAAAATATGTTTACAAAAGAGTCTGATATAAATTTTGTTCCGTTTCGTACTGCGGACAAGGCATTTGATAGAATCCTTAAGCACGCTGAATTCAACCTATCTGACCACTTCCAATTAGATGCTATCAAAGATAAAGAGGCCTTAAATCGTCTTTCTACAAGACTCGACAAAATCCGTCTTACTGATGATAGACACCAACGAGAGTACGGAATATCTGGGGCATGGATTTTAGGACCCTTTTTGTGCTGGCGTAGTTCGCCACAGGCACCGAAAGATGACCTAATGATTTCCCCAATTTTCAAAGTTCCCGTTGATTTAAAACGAAATAAACACAAAAAAATAGTTCTCGAAGCAGAGGAAGATTTCTTAACATATAATCCATCCCTTCTATTGGCTCTTAAGCAGCACTTGGGAATAACTATCGCTGAGAATAGTCAATTCGAAAGCGCTGAAGAAGGAATCAACACCCTTTTAGAAAATCTTAAAGCAGCGCAAAAAAAAGTATTAATTCCAGGAATTCCTCCCGATGCTGTCCCCAAAATACCCGCTCGTATCAAAATTGTGAAAGATGAAGATGGCAATGAAACTCGTGTTCCTGTGAAAATGGAAGATGTTCTATCTAACTGGGAACTAGAAATTTACAATAAAGTAACATCAACAGATTTTTTACTTTTGGACGTCATTTACCTCGATCAGTTAAATGCAAGCCGTATGGTATTATTCAATGATTATGACGGAATTATTGAAAATGGGCTTGATCACCCAATTTTAAATGAACTATTTAATGGAACTCCAATTTCAGATTCATCTCCTACCGATAGAACTAAATTAAGAGAATTAGATTCATATAAAGAACGCGATAACCATTTCGTCGTAGATATCGACAGTACTCAGCATCGTGCAATCGATAAAGCAACAAAATCTAAAGCAATTGTAATCCAAGGACCGCCCGGAACTGGAAAAAGCCAAACTATTGTTAATCTGATCGCTGATTTTTTAGCTAAAGGAAAGAAAGTACTTTTTGTATCCGAAAAGCGCCCTGCCCTAGATGTAGTTTATAACAGAATGTGTAGCGCCAATATTGAGTCTCAGGCCGTTCTTATTCATAGTAGTGATTTAAATAAAAACGATCTATATCAAAACTTTCTTGAACTTGCTAATTCAGAGCCTAACTCGACAGACGAAAAAGAGTGGGAAACCGTTTCTACAGGATTGGATCTACTAAAAAAAGATATCAATCAGTACGCCGATATTCTGCAAGAATCGCATAAAGCCAGCGAATTGAATTATGTAGATTTAATGGTTCTTGCAGCCAATAATGCTAAAGAAAAAATTGATTTGATCAGTTTCAATAAATTCAAAAATGTTCCCTACGACAAAATCTACAAAATGAAAAATGAATTTAATGATATTCAATCTCTCATAGAACAATATCCGAACTTGCCTAATAGTCCCTGGAGATCAAGAAAAACCAACACAGTACGCTCTATCGCCTTAGAACAGTTTCTTCAGAAGAATATTACGCAAATTATTGAAACTGAAAACGAATTTTTGAATTTAAACAGTAAGTACTTAGCCCTTACAGGAGAGCAATTTACTGAACATCGCTCAACCTTTTGGTCCAATTTAGAAGCACCTGTCATCATTAACTCTAAATTTAAAAATATCTGGAGTTATCCTGGTTCCAATCTCAAAGAATCGCTAATACAGTTGAAAAATATCTTGGTCTCTGAAAGGGATTTATTAAACAGAAACAAATCACGATATTATTCAGTTTCCCCACGAGTAGATTCATTCGAGGTTGAAAAGTTAGCTCTTTACTACTCAACTCCTCGCGGTTTTATCGACTGGTTCTCTAGTGCATACTGGGACTACAGAAAATTAAGAATAAGCGCGTGTACTGTATGGGATGGTACAAATAAACAATTTGAGGGCTATCAGAATTATGAGGCATCTTTTAACAAATTATCTTTTAATTTAAAGCCAATAATCGAGAACTTTGAATTCGATATTCGTAAGCACGATCATACTATCGCATCTCTTGAAGAAATTCTGAAAACTATAGATGATCTTGTTTCATCATTCATACTTTCTGAAAAATATCTACCGGTTAAATTTACGAAAATGATGTCTGAATCATTAGAGGCATATAACGAGACCGTAGGCTTTATCTTAGAGACTAAAAAATGTGTGGAAGCAATAACACATCTTAAATCTCGCATAGACTTAAAGTTACCACAGCTTAAAACCTATATTAGAGATATACCAGACATAAACACCTTAACGGAAGCTAAAGAGCTTTTTAATGGGTTAATTTCAAATATAAACGAATTAGAAGCATTTGATCAACTTGATCAGTTAATTTCAAAAACCTCCGAACGATTTGAAATTTCTGAATTACGAGACATTATATTTAGTCACTATCAAAACATGGCTGGTAGATGGTCTGAAGTCATCGAGTCATCGGTATTACTTGGTTGGGTAGATGAGGTTTTAACTTCCTCTCCGGTTCTTAGGTCATTTAATCGATTAAGGCTTGCCGAACAAGTGCGCGAATTAAAAACAGCTCTTGAACAACACCAAAACACTTCTCGACAGGCAGTTCATCAGGCTTTTGCGAAACGATGGACATCATCCCCTCGAGACGAAGAAGCGCTTGGATTACTTAAAAAAGAAGCGAACAAACAACGTAGAATATTATCGCCCAGAGAAATCATGGAAAAAGGCGCGCTAAAAACAATGCTTGATCTCAAGCCTTGTTGGTTAATGAGCCCATTAAGTATCAGTCAAATACTTCCCTTACAAAACGGACTTTTTGACGTAATTATATTTGATGAAGCATCTCAGGTTAGAGTAGAAGATGCTGTTCCCTCAATATTTCGTGCTTCCACAATGATTGTTGTAGGAGATCCAAAACAAATGCCACCAACAAGCTTTTTTTCTGGTACTGTTGCAGAGGAAGAGGAAGAAGATGAACCTATTTCTCCAAGCGTACTTGACTTAGCTTCTCAAGTTTATCCATCAGTTCTTCTGGAGTGGCATTATCGTAGCAAATCAGAATCATTGATAGCATTTTCCAACAGGGCATATTATGGCGGTCGTTTAATAGCTGCTCCCAACCCTCAAGTTCTTACTTCAAATGGAGCCTTACACTTTAAACAAGTTAGCGAAGCTTATTTTGAAGGAAAAGAAGGCAATAAAATTGAAGCTGAAGCTGTTATTGATCATTTAATTCAGCTAATCAGAGAAGATAGTAACAGATCATACGGTGTAATTGCTATGGGCCAAGTCCAAGCAAATACTTTAGATGAGGTCTTAAATGAAAAGATGTCAGGCAGCCAGGAAGTACGTAATTTAATAGAAAAAGCTATGTCATTAAAAGATGGTGAGGCAGACGTAGGACTTTTTATTAAAAACCTCGAAAATGTTCAAGGCGATGAGCGCGATGTGATTTTGATCTCCGTCGGATACGCAGCTCCTGCACCCGGTAAAAAGTTACGTATGAATTTCGGTCCTCTTGGAAAGCAAGGTGGTGGTCGCCGTCTAAATGTCGCAATCACTAGAGCAAAATCAAAAATGTTTATCTACACTTCATTTGCACCTGCAGAAATGAAGACCGATGAAGAAGCATTTGCCCACAATCCAGATTTATGCGTATTTGGCAGATTTTTAAAATTTTCGGAAGCAGTATCGTCTGGAAATCTGACCATTGCGCAAAATATTCTCAATTCATTTCCTATGGCTGGAGCAATAACCTCAAGAAAATCGAGCAGGTTTGCACTTGATGTAAAACGCCGTCTGGAAGAAAAAGGGTACAAAGTTACTGCAGAAATTGGATCTAATGGTTTCTTTATTGATTTAGGAATACATCATCCTGTCGTTGAATCTAACTTTTTGCTGGGAATAGAGTGTGATGGAGCAATATTTCACTCTACACCTTATGCTAGAGATAGAGATAAAATCCGAGAACACTTACTTATATCCCGTGGATGGAAAATCGAGCGAGTTTGGTCGCAAGATTGGTCTAAAGATTGGCGCAAAGAAGTAGACCGCCTAGATGAAAAGATTAAAAAAATATTAGCATCTTAAAAATCTGATACATTCTCTGAATAAAATATTAAAGGCTATATTTTAGTAAGCTTTAATATTTTATTCATATAATAATTGCTCAAATTTTATCTTTCCCAAACCACAACGATCCAACAACCGAAGCCCCGATTAAGCCTGCGATAATACCTAAAGACCAAGAGATCGGGAATTTCCCACCAAAAGCATTATTTAACCAAACCATCTTAAGACCTACGAAAATTAAAACCGACGCTAAGCCATATTTGATGTAGCAGAACTTATCCATCACGCCTGATAACATAAAGTACATCGAACGAAGGCCCATAATCGCAAAGATATTTGACGTAAATACGATTAACGGTTCTTTCGTTAAAGCAAAGATCGCAGGCACAGAATCTATCGCAAAGATAATGTCACTCATTTCAAGGAAGACTAAAGCCAAAAAGAGAGGGGTAACATATGTAAGACCTTCTTTGTTTATGAAAAATTTCGGTCCATCGATCTTCGGATAAACACGAAACATTCTCTTCAACTGGCGAACAATAAAATTATTCTCCAAATCTTGCTCGTCTGTGCCTGCGAAAAACATTTTAATACCAGTAATAATTAATAAACCGCCGAAGAAATAAAGCATCCAGTGGTATTGCATCAGCACTGAACCCATCGCGATAAATAAAGCACGGAAAACTAGGGCGCCTAAAATGCCCCAGAATAAAACACGGTGCTGATAAAGTTTTGGAATACCAAAATAAGCAAACACCACGGCAAAAACGAAGATATTATCAATCGCTAAAGATTTTTCGATCACAAAACCTGTTAAAAATTCTAACGCCGAAGTTTTAGCTTGTTCGGCGGCATCAAAGCCAGAAATCGAAAGAAAACGAGCATCGGTTGAAAACAGATGTTTTGTGTAGAAATAAAAGCCGACATTAAATAGTAAAGCTAAGCTTATCCACACAGTTGTCCACGCGGCTGATTCTTTAAAACTAACAATATGAGATTTTTTATGAAATACGCCTAAGTCTAACGCCAGCATCGCTAAAACAAACAACGTAAAACCTGCGTAAAACCACCAATACTCATTAAACGGAAATAGAATCACTGTATTCTCCTTCGTGAATCTGAAAGAATATCGACTAATTCACTATATCACTCAAATAGATAAAACCCTTGTTTAGTATCGCTTTTTACGATATCAAACTTAAATGACCCCATGGATCAACTACCATCATTTGTTTTATTTTAAGGTTATCGCTGAAGAAGGAACGGTTTCTAAAGCCGCCGAAAAACTGCGCATTGGCCAACCTACTCTTTCTGCGCAATTAAAACAATTTGAAGATTCATTGGGAGTTCAGCTTTTTGAACGTCAGCATAAAAAATTGGTTCTCACTGAATATGGAAAAGTGGCTTTAGATTATTCTAAAAATATTTTTCGTCTTGGTTCAGAAATGTACGAAGTTTTACATGACCGCTTTAAACCTTTAAAGCCAACCCTTCATTTGGGCGCCTTAGATAGCGTGCCGAAACAAATCGTTTTACAACTGGCAAAACAAGCTTTAAAAATTTCACCCTGCCAGATCACTTTATCGGAAGGAAAGTTTGACGAACTTCACCGCGAATTAACAGCCCACCGTATGGATTTAATTGTTACCAACTTTTTACCTAATGGGGTCAGCGGTAAAGGTCTTTACCCAAGATCAATTGCTAAAAAGAATGTCGCCTTTTATGCAGCTCCGAAATTTAAACACCTTAAAAAAGATTTTCCGAAATCTATTTCCGGCGCTCCGATGATTCTACCGACTTATGATAGTAAGCTTAGACAGGATCTAGATCACTGGGCCAAGCTTAATCAAATTGAAATGAATATCGTCGTTGAAACGCAGGATATCTCAGTTAAAAAGCTCATGGCCACACATGAAATCGGACTAATTCCGACAGCGACCCATTCAGTAAAAGAACAATTAGCTCAAGGTGAATTAATCGAAATCGGCCAACTTAAAGGCGTGCATGAAGAACTATTCTTGGTCACAGCCCAAAGAAAAATCGAAAATCCTATTGTGGCTAAGCTTAAAGATTCGTTTGTAATTTAAACCAAGCCACGGCGAGTCGCTTCGCGGATAAGCTCAACACGATTTGAAACATGCAGTTTTTGATAAATAATTTTGACGTAACCAGCCACTGTTTGTGCGCTTAATTTCATTTCGGCAGCCACTTCGTTCACCGTTAAGCCACGTCCAATAAGTACCAAAGTTTCACGCTCACGCGGGCTTAAATTAACGTCTGGCTTATTAGGTTGATTGTCGTCACGAAACTCTCGTAATAAGCGTCGCGCGATTGACGGCGATAGTGGCGGATTGTTATTTTCAATCAGTTTTAAAGTACTTACTAAACTTGATTCATCATCAGCTTTTAGTAAATAACCAAAAGCACCTGCGGCAAGGGCTTTAAATAAAAAAGCATCGTCATCGTAAATGGTCGCAACAACCGAAGGCACATCAGGATATTTTTCTTTTAATTCGCGAATCACATCAATGCCTGATCCATCAGGTAATCCAAGATCTATAATGCAAAAACCTAACGGTGCATCTTTAAATTTAGAAGGATCATTAATAATTGCTATCGCTGATTTTAAATCTTGAGCCAACACTGTCGCAACGTTAGGAAATGCAACCTTAACTATTTTTGTTAAGAAGCTGCCTGTTTCAAGTTGATCTTCGACGATGAGACATGTTTTTCCGGTCATAAATATAATTTCAACAAACTATACCGTGAAAGTACAGCGATGAAATTCTCCCCCCACATTTAGGGGTATTTCTTTACAAAAGTGGTAAAACAATAATCACACAGGCGTGCGGAGTATTTTTAATCTCAAATGTTCCGCCAAGATCAGTCACTCTTTTGTTCAAACTATTTAATCCGAATCCCATATGACCTTGAAAAACTTTTTCTGCGAAGCCTTGGCCATTATCAGAAGCGGTGATGTGAATTTGTTCAGTCGTTACATTGATTTCAACTTCAAGCTTTTTCGCGTTTGAATGTTTAATACAATTACTGACGATCTCCCGGATTACGGAACCCAATGTTTTATGTAAATGATAATCGACGGCAAATTCATAAGTATTTTTTTCTGGCAATAACCAAACTAAATCCATATCCACCGCCAGCAAACGTCTATGACTTTCTGAACGTAGATCAGCTAATAAATCATTTAAAAAGACTTTTTCAGCAGCAATCCCTTTCACGATAGAGCGAATATCGGTCATCGCTCCTTGGATTGTTGAACGCAAATCGGAATTATCGCCATGAAGCCCTGTTAACAAACGCGCACTGACATCATCATGAAGATCCTGCGCTATACGCAGACGCTCTTCGACAACGCCACGGTCGTAAGCTTGACGGCTTGATTCTGCTTCTTCAATAAATTGAATCATTTGTTTTGCCAGTTCTACGGCACGCAAACTAAAAAGTGAACGACCCGACCACGGATAAGCAATACGTAAAGCAGGAATATCTGAGATGGCCGGAAAAGTTAAAGCCACGCCATCCGGGGCAAGAACCACTGTTTTAGAAATTGGCTCGCAGTATTTCATTTCAAGAGGATCAAAAAGTTTTTTAACTAAACCTTCCCAACGCTGTAATCGTACAGCTGCTGAGGGAGCTAAAGTTACTGATAAAGCTTCCCGCAAAAGCTCGTGCGGTAATAATTCTTTATGGCGGTTAAACAATCTCCAGAAATAATCACGTAGCGGTAAATATGTAAAACTCACGGCCACAAGAGCTAATCCAAGTGCAGGTACGCGACTAATTCCCAGGATAAAAATTAAAATAGCATCAAGGGCTACGAAAATTAAAGTTCCAGAAGTGTAAAATAAAAATCGATACGCCCAATCACCGACCTCAAACAAACGATACTGTTTTAAGCCAAAGGCAATTCCCACATAAAGGATCAAAAATGATAAAAAGGCATAACCCTGATCCAATGGTTTTAGGCCCAACAGCACCCGCAGCGTATTAAACACAACGAATAATCCTGTGCCGATGATAACAGAAAGACCAAGCCATAATAAAATTGCCCGCGATTTCGGATCATTTTTAGTTACGACAAACTGCGCGCCAATAACCACACAAATCACAACCATCATAACAAGGATGATCACAGTAACATCAGCGACCTTGAACCCCCACCACTGCATCGTGCAAGCTAAGCCCCAAGTAAAGAAAAATAAAATTTCAAAAGTGATAAGCTCTTTCCAACGACGAATTTCACGCGGATAAATTAAGAACAGCGCAATCATCGGTACACCAAAACTTAAAGCGCCCCAGGCATTTGTTAGACTTAATGGCTTAAAAAATTCAATCGGCAGGGCCATCAATCTTGTCGTGTATACTGCTGAACTCATCGCCGATAAACCCATGCCGAGTCCACTTAAAAAGAAAAAAAGCGTCGGTAAACTTTTTGGCTTTAAGGCCCAAATCCAACCAGAAATAAAAATGCCACCTAAAGCCACAACGACTTGTGTCCAAAAAAGTGCAGGTAAATCCGCAACTGTTCTTACAGAAGCTTTGTGTTCTGAAATAGTGCTTTTATAACTTATAATAATTTTGTCAGCTTTTAAAATTTTTGCTAACTCATCCTGTCTGAAAAGAAAGTGCTCGTAATCAAATTTCTTGGGTATATCACCGGGCTCGGGTGCTAAATCAATTTCTTCAACGGCAAATTCTCCGTAGGACGACGTAATCACCATTCCCGGCTGCAGAGTCACAGAAAAATTATTTTCTAAACAGGCTAGGTAAATAGCTGTCAAAGTTAGGATTGTTCCCGACAAAAGAACTATGGCTAACCGTACATACGGCGTTGAAAAAAACTGAGCATTATTCTTCACTAAACTTGACCTCGGTAATTACTTAAACACTTCTAACTTTAAATTTACTGGATGACCCAGCCACTGCGCACCTTGCGTGTGGTCAAAATAGTCATCACCACTTTGCGGATGAACAAGAATATTTAAGAGAGCACGTTCACTCACCAGCCAAGCAACCATTTCTGAATAAAACACTTTAGAAAAATTAACTTCGAGCATAGGTAAGGTGTGTGGACCAATAGGCTCAGGAATAATATCACCCACAAAGACCTGATCTGTTTTAAAGTGAGTACAAACTTTTTCACGCAAAGCTTTAACGAAATCAAGCTGCTCTAAAGAAAAATAAATATGAGCATCATAATCATGCGGAAAATCGTCGGGCATCCATTCAGAATTGTAGCGGTAAGAACGTGGCTTCATGGATAACAGAATAAAATAAAAAAATTGGCTTGGCTATGGCCAGAAAAATAAGAGGCCAAATTACCCTCTTATTTTAAACTCATTATAGATTTTCTAATAAAAATTCTTAGTGCTGTTCGACTACATTTTGTAACTTATCAATCGAACTAGACCAGCCAGAAACACAATCGTCGTGCATTGATTTAGGAATACCTTCATGCACGATATGAATTTCAGATTCATTATCGCCTATTTTTTTAAACTCGACTGTGTAGCGCATAGTATCTGGCCAGTCTTCACCTGGCATGCCGGCGTCTTTCGGTGACATGTATTTTCCGTTTTCATCTGAAAACTGATCAGTGATCACAAATTTTTTTGCGGGATAACTTCTTCATAAGTACCAGAACTGTATTGCACTTTGCCATCTGGCCCCTTCATCGCAAGAATGGCCTGTCCACCTTTACGCACATCCATTTTTGCTTCAGGACAAGAATAGTTTTCTGGCCCCCACCACTCTTTCATTATTTGTGGTGTAGTCCAGGCTTGCCACACCCTTTCAACGGGCGCGTTAAATTTACGTGTAATATCAACAAGCGGGTATTTTTCTACATTAAAAGACAAGTTTGTCCCTGACGTTTGCTGCGAAGACGTTTGTTCCATGATTAATCCTTTCGTTATTTAGAAAAATAATATTTAGCAAAGAATGTGCTCGTGCCTTGACAAAAAATCTTACGAACCCACCTTTAAATCAGAAGGGAGGACTGTTTATGAAAACTGTAAATAGCCCCGTCTGTCATAAAGTTTTTCTAGACTCTTCACCACCATAAAATTCAGTTTTTGTTTTTTCGCGATCAATCAACATTACTCATGCCTTATGTGTGCATGATTAGGGATATTATTTTATGGAAAACATGATGCTAAAATTTCAAGGGTTTCATCCTTCAGACTTTACTCGTTCTTATTTAGAAGACAAAATGACAATCTTACAACATGAAGCTCCTTACGGAGCCCGCATGGAGGCGACATTCACTCGTCACAATCAAGACTTCAAAGGAATCGTCACAATTCTTTCACCAGCTGGTAAATTTTTTGCCATCGCCAGTGGAACAAAACTAAAAGACGTTACTCATAAAATTAATGAACAATTAAAAAAACAGTTCGGTAAATGGAAAGCCAAAGTTCACAAAAAAGAAAGCATTCGTGATATGAATGATGAATTTTTTGGAATCGCTTAAACATAACGTGAGCTAACTTATAAAGCGTCTTCGTATGAACCCCCTTCAGCCGAAGACGCTTTTTTTGTTTGATAAAGAAATCACTGGAAAAAAATTTTGAGAGTGATAGCCTAAATAAATTCCGAGGTCTTCATGCGCCGAATGGCTTTACCCTTAACGATCATCACATTTTTTATTGGCTTACTTCACTGGTTTATTTACAGCATGGCTTCTCAAAGTTTTACTGTTGCTCCAACTTGGCTTGCAGTCCTATTAACTATTGGCGTTGTCTTCATGCCAGGTTCTTTACTTCTAAGTATGTCTTCATACCGTGAACGTTTACGCTTTTTAACTCAAGCTGGATATATCTGGATGGGCGTTTTTACGATCGCTTTTTTCTTTGCCTTAATACAACTTACACTTTCTTTATTTTCTGCACCTGTTCACTCTTCATGGATGCTTTATGCAACATTAATTATCTCGCTTTGGGCATTAAGAATTAATATTTTTGGCCCTAAAGTTATTACTCATAAAGTGAATGGGCCAGAATTTTTGCGCGGTTTACGAAAAATTCATATTTCCGATTTACATGTTGGTATGCCGATGCTGCGCCAACCGTGGTTACAAAAAGTTGTCGACCGCATTTTAGCCACCAATCCAGATCTTGTTGTAGTTACCGGAGATCTGGTCGATGCACCTTATGAAGAAACGGCTGCGCTTTTAGACCCATTAGCACAAATTAAAGTGCCAAAGTTTTACGTCACCGGAAATCATGAATACATTCGTGGCGGCGATTGGGAAAGCCGGTTACGCGATTTAGGTTTTCATTCACTTCACAATTCACATCAAATTATTCATCGTCAGGACAAAAAAATAATGATCGCCGGTGTTCCTGACCGCAGCGTGCGCGGTTTTAGTAGAAATTTGCAGTCTAACCCTGATATAGCCTTGCAAACTGCAGTACCTGTTGATTACAAAGTTTTATTGGCTCACCAACCTGGGAGCGTTTTTGATTTAAAAAATGAAAAATGTGATCTCCTTTTATCAGGCCACACTCACGGTGGACAAATTTTTCCGTTTGGCTTATTTGCCCGTTTAGCAAACCCTGTTGTTTCAGGATTTAAAACGATTAATGGTATTCGCGTTTTTGCTCACCAAGGCACAGGCTATTGGGGTCCACCTATGCGCTGGTTTACTCGTTGTGAAATCGTGGTTTTTGAATATATCTAAAAGAGTCCATGGACTAAATCACCGTAACCTGTTAGACTTACCCCATGGGCCTGCAATGCCATTTTTCCATTCTTACGCTTCTTAACCTTACGCCTGCATGTGGCGTGGGGCTTAAATTTATTTCTGTCGGCGGTTAAGACTTTTCTTTTTTCTCTCAGCACTCTTCAACCGCCTACACACAACGCAAAAAACTTAAAACACAAATTAAAATTAACTACCGGAGTTTATATGTTAAACAACGAAAGACCTATTATTACACAATCGAACCGCGAAAAAATCGCCTCTATTTTGCCAATCGCTCGCGAAGATATCGCAGCCCTTTTAGAAGAAGAATTAGAACGAGCTAACATCGTTTCTGATGAAGAACTTCCTGAAGACGTCGTTTCAATGAATTCGACAGTTAAATTTCTAGATTTAGAAACTGATAAAGAGTCCATTGTGCAGTTGGTTTTTCCGCAAGATACGAACATTGCTGAAAATAAAATTTCTATTCTTACGCCTGTAGGATCAGCCCTTATCGGTCTACGGGTTGGCCAAACGATTAACTGGCCTTTTCCAAATGGAAAGGTAAAGCAACTCAAAGTTACTGCGGTAACTAAATAACTTACGCGCGCTTTTTTGGAGTAACATCATCGATCGTAGTTTTTGCTAGCGAATCCATAAAAGCGCGAAGAGCACTCTTTAAAGTAACATTTAGCTGACAATTTTTTAAAAATGTACATTCGCAGCGTTTTTCAGAAAAACATTCGGCCATATAAAAGCTTTCTTCTGTTTGCATAACGATATCGGCAATAGTCTTGCGGCTTGTTCCATCTTTAATAAGTAAGCCACCTGTTCTTCCTTTAGTGGTTTCGATAAAACCGAGTTTTGCCAACTGATTAGAAACTTTGATTAAGTTATTCTTTGAAAGATCCAGTTTTTCCGCTAGCTCGTTTAAAGTAATTAAGCGTTTTTCCTGATTTAAATACATTAAAACTCGTAACGAATAATCGGTATGATCTGTTAAACGCATCAGCTTTAACTCCTTAACATGAAGGTTTTGATTGCGGGCCAGGAACAAATATCTTTTTTAAATAAGAAAAGCACCAGGCACCTATTGCGAAAACCCAAAAAGTAGCGGCTAAATGCAACCAGAATTTTCTAAACCAAGGATCTGTCGTAAATCCGTAACCTACTCTAGACAGTGCACCTAAAACTAAAAGCCCTACGACCCACCATAAAGTTTTAGACTTCATTTCTAGATCCGTAGAATAAGAACCATGGGCCAAGGTCACTCTCGTAGCTACGGCAAATGTGATCAGAGCAAAACAACCTATAAACAATAAATGCAACCAAGTGATGTACATCGCCGGTTTTAACCACGAAAGAAAAAAGCTTAACGGAATCATCAGCGCTACAACGCGAACGCCATACTTTAAGGCTGATGGTCGATCTGATTTACGCTGCACTTTCCAAATCACAAATAGATAAATAAGACTTACAATTGTTAATCCTAGATAAGCCCACGAAAAACCGAGCCCGGCACAGTATAACAAAGCTGCCATGAGTAAACCGCAACTGTGAAATAAGATACGGGCTGTTTGAGCTTCAGTGTTTTCAAATATTGAAGGCAATCCCGATAAAAAAGAAAAAAAGCGCGTACCGATACCCAACACCAAAAGTAAAATGGTTCCTACATGAAAAAGATGAAGGCCCATATACGATTGGCCTTGAAAGTGAAATACGCTACCTACTAAAGCTAACAACAGACCTAAGCCAATATGCGAGAAAAAAACAGGAAAAGTTTTATTAGACACAATCAATCTGCGTAGACCAAATCCAATCATAAAAACAACAAGCATTATATGTGCTAGATAAAACGGTCTCGCATCTATGTTCCAAGAAAAAATCATGAGCAGAAACATTAATATAATAGAAAGAAAATATTCTAATTTATTTGCGCTGGAAGTGCCCGTCATTTTGGGAATCGCTGTCATCAAAAAGCCAACTATAAAGCACCATAAAAAGCCGCCCGCTATTAACTTACCATGAATTAACATGGCCGGCGTTTGAAACCACCGCAGCTCTTGAACAAACCATACGCCGACAGCTAGAAACGCATTAAATACGCCTAACGGAAAAAATATTTGATAAGGTGCCAGTTTTTTCATGCCGCCTCCAGAAGATTGACGGAGTTACTTAAATGTTGTATATTGTATACAACATTTAAGGATGACTTACAATGAAAGAAGATAGCTCAGTTAGACCTAATGGTATTACCTTCACTCTTAAAGACATCACAACGGTGGTGGATGATTTTTATGGCCGCATCCAACTAGATCCGGTTTTATCGGTTCCCTTTCAGTCGGTTCATGACTGGCCCGAGCATATTAAAAAACTAAGCCATTTTTGGTGGATTCGCTTAGGCGGAAAACCGTATATGTTTAGTGACTATAATCCCGTACCCAAGCATTACTTCGCCGGTTTTAATGACGAATTACTGAAGCACTGGCTGCTCCTGTTTCACGCGACCTTGCAACAGCATTTAAATAGCGAACAGTCGGCATTGTGGAAAGAATTGTCAGAACAAATGGGTCAAGGCTTGTCGCTACGAAACGAACTTTTTCGCAAGCACCACGAAAGCACATCGAAATAAATTACTGACTTGCTGCGTACTGGTACGCCTGTTGCTTCACAATAAAATGTGGGCCTTAAAAACAAGAAAAAACTGGCATTAGTACTTACAGGTGGTGGCGCGCGTGCGGCTTATCAGGTCGGAGTGCTGCGGGCGATCTCTGAAATTACGGGTTTTAAAAAAAATCCGTTTGCCATTATTTCTGGTTTTTCTGCGGGAGCGCTAAATGGCGTTTGGCTAGCCAGTCAAAGTGAAGACTTTAAATCGGTGACAAAACATATGGTTGATACTTGGTCGTCATTAACGGCTGACAACGTTTTTAAAGTTGGTCCCATTTCACTCGGAAGAATTGCCTACCGTTGGATTTTTGATCGCAGCGCAGGTGGTCTTAAAAGCGGAAAAGATCAAATTACTTATTTGCTCGACACACATCCACTGGCTGAACTTATTAAAAATAAAATTAATTTTAATGCGCTCAATGAAAACATCCAGAACGATCTTTTTCACGCTATTTCGGTGAATGCCACTGACTATCGCAGCGGACAGTCTGTGGCATTTTACAATGGCCATGCCGACATTCAAGATTGGACTAAACTGAATCGAAAAAGTTATCGCACTGTTCTTTCTGCGGAACACGTATTAGCTTCATCCGCGATACCTATTTTTTTTCCACCGGTTCGTATCGGGTCATCTTATTTTGGCGATGGTGTTGTTCGCCTGAATAGCCCTTTAAGTTCGGCCATTCACTTGGGCGCCGATAAATTGCTCGTGATCGGTAATCGCAGACCAAGCTTTATCGAACAACCTCCTCGCGCCACAGGCGATGGCATTACACTAGGAGAAATCGTCGGCACAATTTTAAGCGGGCTTTTTTTAGATTCTTTAGATGGTGATCTTGAACGTATCGCCAGAATTAATCGCGGCATTGCCGCTATGAGCGCCGAAGCTAAGGCCACCCAGCCTGATGGGCTTCGCGAAGTTCCAATTTTAAGCTTAGCTCCGCAGAATGAACTGGCTCGCGCGCCAGCAGGAGAACTGGCACGTATGCCAACGACATTTTCTTATCTGCTTCGAGGCATCGGTGTCACAGAAAACAAAGGTTCTGATCTTTTAAGTTATTTAGCTTTTGAACCAAAATATTTAAGTTCACTGATTCAAACCGGCCATCAAGATACTCTTGAACGCCGATCTGAAATTTTAAATTTTTTTGAAATCTAATCGAGCATACCTTTGCTGTTTCAAATTAATACAACATCTGCTGCTGGAAATTTAGCACAGCTTAAAAACCAGCAGTGACGATTCATGAGATTTCAAATACTTAGCCCTGGCACCAGGTCTGCAATATTACTTCTTCGTAACATGAATTTAGCAAAAGCCAAGGAGAACTAGGTTATGGAAAACAATCAAAATACTTCAATTAGAGTACAAAGCATGGAAGCAGAATTAAAGTTTTTATGGCAAGAAGCTCAAGCTGAGCAAGTTGACGTTATGAAAGACCGTAAATTAAAACAATACTGGGATATGTACGAGCTTTATAAAAAACATAAAGCATTTATCACAGCTGCTTTTTCTCAACAGCAATAATTAGTTCTTATTACGAACGAAATCTAATCCCGCTTTAATCGCCGCAATCTGCGCTTCGATACAGATCTGATCGTTAGCCTTCGGGCTATCAGGATAAACTTCAGTCGTCGTACCGTATTGCGGATTAAAAGCTCCCGCGCATAAGAATAATTTTTTTACGGGATAATTGATCACGCCTTCTTGTTCGACTTTATCACCTAGTAATAAGCCTCGTGCATCAGGTAAAGCGATATGAGTCACTTTGCGAACCGCATCAATCATCGCCTTTTGAAATTCAGGCTGCGGATTATCAGTATCACCCACTAAATAAAAGCCATCAGGAATCGGAGAAAACGGAATTGTAATACCGTCACGCTGTTCTAGAGCAGGTCTAAAAATCGTATTATCTGTATCTGTTGTTTCATGTAAATCAATATGTACCAATGGATTTAATCCTGCAGTGGCTTTTAAAAAAAGTTCGCACTCTTCAGCCGGGCTATTTTCACGAAACGAACGATTCGGATCGACCGCTTTTGGGTTCCAGCGGTTAACTGTTTCGTAGGCCCACGGGCTAATACAAGGTGCGCACACAAAATTGAAACTATTTTCGTAAGATTTAGCTGCTGTTTTTAAAAAGTCCAAAGCTCCATGCACGCCACTGGTTTCATAACCGTGTACACCACCGGTGACTAACACTGTTGCTTTTGGCGAATCAAAATTTTTCGATCGAATAAGAAAAAGTGGATAACGTTCTGGGTTTAAAGAAAGGGCTCCGTACTGGATAACTTCAAAGTCTGACTTCAAATCTTGAATTTTACCAACAACTTCGTCTTGGTAAGAACGCTTGAAATCTTGTTGCTTATACCAATTTTCTTTTTCTGCTTGTTGCCATGCCATAACCGACTCCCCCACAAATACCTGCGCTCTAAACAAATGTAAAAATCAATATTGAAAAAAATATTTATTTTTGTCTATAAAACGACATTACTTTTCAACAACTTAGCAAGTCTCAAGCTGAGAATAAACTGAAATCTCAAATTAGCTAGTTAAGCTCTATCAAATTCCACCGATAAATTTAGTACTTGCCGCTGGGAGCTTCAATGAAATGAAGGCTGGTGTTAAGAGGTTCGAAACTCTTGCAAGTAATACTAAATGGAGGGACGTATGAAAATTATCCGAAGCCATAACGTTAGATTAGAATTAACGAATCTTCCCGGGACTGCACCCCCTCAATAGAAGGTTCTCGATACTTCGGAATAGGTATTTATAAATGCTCGGTATAACCGGGCATTTTTTATTTCTTGGCACTAAAGCTTAAGTCGTTTACGCTTATTTATCTATGAGCTTTGAATATCTTATGAGCCTTGAATTTTGGGAACTCTCAAGCTACGTGGTCACTGTCGTGGCTCTGCCTTTTGGTATTATCGTCTATGCTCTTGAGCAGCGAAAAGAACGCCAAAACGAAGATGAAGAATTATACCAACGTCTTTCTGACGAATATGCTGACTTTCAGCAACTCCTTCTTAAAAACGCGGATCTTCAGTTGATCTCTGGCAACGCCCTTGACTCTGAAATGACCGATGAACAGCGCGAAAGAAAAATGATCATCTTCGATCTGCTCGTGTCATTATTCGAGCGCGCTTACATCTTAGTTTATGAAGAAGATATGTCGAAACAGAATCTACGCCTATGGGCCACCTGGGAAGACTACATTCGCTTCTGGACTAAGCGAAACGACTTTCGTAAGTCTTTACATGACCTTTTAGAGGGCGAAGATCCTGAGTTTTCGGCCTATATGAAAAAAATTGCCAGCGAAGCTAAATCTTAAGCTGACCATTTTATTTTTTCGATGATTCTTCTTCTGAGCCACGATCCATCATACCGTGTTTTTTCATATCCATCATGTGTCCCATCATAGGGCAACCGTCTTTACCCATACTTTTGCAATTGTCCATCATTTCTTTTTTGCAATCACTCATTGGTTTATCTGAGTTTAAGCATTCCGCCATCTTGGTGTGCATCTCGGCCATCTTCTGACGATCTTCTTTAGAAACCTTTTTTTCGGCCTTACCGGCAGCAAATGAGGTACTGACAGCTAACATCATTGTCGTAAGAGTAATTACTATTGTTTTTTTCATGATTTAATTCCTTTCTAGAGACTCATCGCATACAAATCCACAAAGAATGCTGCAAATGAAATACCTCAGTCAGAAAGGGCTAATTGCCTCAAAAAATTACTGTGTCTCGTTGCGAGTCCAGATAAAAAAACTGACTCCAATGAGCATGCAGGTCACACCGATTTGTAACCCAAGGTGTGGACCTTTTAGCCATAAGATGATTAATGAAAAAACGATCATCACTGTAGCAGTGATTTTTGTTGAGCGTGCAATCGAGCGATGCTTTTGCCAACGTTTTAACGGTGGCCCTAAAATACGATGATCATGAATCCACTGATGCGCTTTTTCAGAACTATTTAAAAAACACCACGCCGCCAAAAGCACAAAAGGAGTTGTTGGCAACACCGGCGTAAATACACCGATAAAACCGGCTGTAACAGATATTATTCCGCAAAGAAAAAGAACACTTCTTAAAAATTTGTTTTTAACAACAGACATTACACGACTGCGACAGAAAATGAGTTTAAGCTTTCACGATCGCTATCAGATAATTGAAGTCCGAACTTATTCATTAAAGCATCAGTTAATTCATGATTATTTTTAAGAAAGATTTTTTCAGATTCACCATTACGCGAACGTAGAGTGAGATCATAATTATGTAAGTTCAGTCTTTTGCCGTTACCTAACGCTAAAGACACCATGATGTTACCTTTAAAATGCGACTGCGGATGGGCACTTGTGTACCAATTAGCAATTTCACGATCAATCAAAGGCATTTCTTCTAAAGTAAATTCACAGGCATCTTGCCAAACATCACCGTAACGAACTTGATGATACCAAATGTGACCTTCTTTAACGATGCGTCTTACCTCATGCGGCGTTTCTTGCTCAAGATCAGCAACTAACTTTAAAGCCCCAGTTAAAGACGCAGAACCCATTCCCACATCAGTGATAAAAGATTCGCCAGCAATTTCAACGCGCACAAACACATGCGTTCTAGGAGCGATCGGTTCGCGTGTAGTAAAACGCAGACGAACTCTTGCGCTAAGTGGTTTTGCCACAAAGCCTAAGTGAGTGAGCGCTTGAAGCAATAAAGCATTTTGTTCAAAACAATAACCACCACGTTTTTTAGTGACTAGCTTATCAAAAATAGCTTCGTCAGTAAGATAGATACGTTTATTTAAAATTACATCCACATTTTCAAAAGCAATGGCTTGCGCATGCGCTTGCGTAATTGCATTCAGCGTTTTTAGTGAAGGAGATGTGTCTCCGCTATAATTGATTCTTTGTAAATAAGATTTTAAGTCAAATAATGCCATAGCTATTTCAAATACTATCCACGGCGAGCAGCATCGATCGCTGCTACGTCAATTTTTTTCATCGTCATCATGGCTTTAAAAGCGCGCTTAGCTTCATCTCCGCCTTTAGCCATCGCTTCTGTTAACGTGCGCGGAGTGATCTGCCAAGAAAGGCCCCATTTATCTTTACACCAACCACACTGACTTTCTTGGCCACCGTTCTTCACGATGGCCTCCCAGTACTTGTCAGTCTCTTGTTGATCATCAGTCGCAATTTGAAATGAAAAAGCTTCACTGTGTTTAAAGTACGAACCACCGTTTACGCCCACGCAGGGAATACCTAAAACAGTAAATTCAACTGTGAGCACATCACCCGCTTTACCCATCGGATAATCATCAGGCGCAAGATGAACAGCGCCCACAGAGCTATTTGGAAAAGTTTTTGCGTAAAAGCGAGCCGCCTCTTCAGCGCCTTTGTCGAACATTAAGCAGATGGTATTTTTGGGTGTTTTCATAAAATCTCCACTGCTAAATCATTCACAAAAAATGTGAAATTGTCTTCACTTATCAGTTTGCAACACGAAAGAAATTCACCGCAATTCCATGATCAGGTGCAGAATTATAAACTTTCACGTTTAATTTGTAGCCACGCGTTTTCGCCTGGGGTGCCCATAACGCATTGATCGGCGTATGCACTAATTGTGATTTTCCAGCAAATACAACTTCATGATATGTGTAAGCATCATCTACAACGTGAGCGATCATTGCAGGCTCGTCAGCATAAAGTCCGCGATCTTGCCAAGCGCAAGTTCCCGGATCAACACCTTGAGTAGCTGGTTTTGTCGCACGTTTAAAACTAAAAGCCACCACAAGTTTTCTTGGCGCTGTTAAACTTTGAGTAATACTCACATTTTGTGAACCATCAAACACACAAGTCATTGGATAACTAGTCTGTGCAAAAGCAGAAGTAGCAGAAAGAAGTGAAAGACCGACAATCATTGATAGCATTTTCATTTTGATCCCCTTTTTTGAATTTGGAGAATTGCTATCAAATCGAAATGTGAGACGCAAGAAACGCGAAATGATTAAGATAATACGAGGAAATTATCCCCAAGAAAAAAATTGGTGGAGGCGAAGATTCGATTGTCGAACCCGTATGTCCGCAGCTCCACTTTTGAAATGTACTCGATTATCTTAGCTCAACTTTAAGGCTTTTGGAATAGTTTAACTAATATGAACCTGACCGCATAAAAGAAACAAAATGAGTTTCAATGGTATGTCCATCAAGCTCATCTTTCTTATACAACTCTTCAGCTAAAAACTTTATTAACGGTCCGAGCGGGGCCAACGCCTTAGCGCACTCTGGTATCATATGATGAATGTACGCCCGAACTTGCAAATTAGGAATCTCATCTAACGGGCCTGGTTCTGGAACTGGCAGAGTAGCCATCTGATTTCTGTATTCTTCAACTTGCAGAAGACACTCTGCCCATTTTGCTGCAGTTGTTAAGTCATCGCCGCCGGGAGTGCATACTTCGAAGAACAGAATTTCACTGGCATAACCACCCAAAGAGACCATAATTTTACGACTGGCATCATTAACGGTAACCTTAGCTTTCGGCTCAGTTGGTTCAAGCATCATAAACCCAAGGTACTTCTCGGTTCCGTTAGGTGAGTCCATTCCTTTGAGCGAGACTTTCTGAACGCCTTGACCACGAAACAATGCCATGACCGCATGGCCTATTTCATGTGTCGCAATTTTCAATCTTTTCTGGTCCATGTCTTACACTCCTCTAAATTAGCACTAGTCCTCAAGTAACTATGGTTCTTAACTTAGATGTGTCTATTATTCGGCAGCATTTTCAAGTTAATTTGAGCCGGTGATACATTTTTTGATCTTGTTGTAAGTAGCCGCGCTGACAGAAAATGGGGCATTGCTTCATTGGCAACTGCCCTAAACCTCTCCATCTCTATTAAGTTCTTGCCCCCGAAAATATGCTTTGAGTTCGGTTCCGCCCATTGCACGCAGCTCATAGCCGTTTAAGTAAGATGGATTTATTTTAATTCGAGCAGGACTTCCCATATAAAGCTGCGCCAATAATTCGAAATGCTGTCCGCTGCCATTTTTAAGTTTGAAATAAAACTTCTCGACTTTATTTGGAGTAATAACTAAATCACGAATTTCTTCTTTAGAGACCATTGCACGATCATTCTTCGGACCCGAATCCATGTTAAACATTTCTACTTCCATCCCTGAAGAATAAATACGCAAAGACCTTAGGAACAGGCTCTTCTTACCTGAGTTTTGCATTACAAAACTAGCTACTTGCGTTTCTGGGTGATAGCCATCTACGAAAATAAAAACCCGCGGATCTTCTGCTGAATCGCGCTGAGACTCTATTGCTTGCAGCGCACTTGCAGTTTGCGCTTGAGCCTTCGTTGCCTTCCAAATGTAGTAAGTAAGAATCGCCGTTGCAAATGTTGAAATTGCGCTTACTGTTGAAGGTAGATCCATAACATCACCAGCAATCACTTAAGGTTCATCATCAAGTACTAGCGTCCAGCTTCTTTGTAAAGGTATCTGGGCTTGCATAGCCTCAGGCAAAGAATCGTAACTCTTAAACAAAGCTGTTAGCAGATCATCTTGATCCCAAAGCCTAATCTTAAAATAAGCATCTCTACATTGTTTTTTCACACCGCTTTTATATCCACTCAAAGAAACAAGAAGTCCGTGATCAGCTCCAAACTTTTCTAAAGCTCCCCGTAATCGATCAACGGTTTCTATACCGATTGAAGCATCCCCGCTTTTAACTTCTACAAGTAACCGTGGCGAACTAAATCCCATCGGACCGGAACCTGCCAATATATCTGCACCGCCATCAGCGCCTGCAGGGGTTCTATCGGTGACATAGCCTTGAGCTTGTAAGATTGCCTCTACTAAGCCTTCTAGCGCGTGTCCCTTAAAGTTTTGATTTATAAATTCTGCGATTTGATTTTTAGAGACTTCAATTAGATCAATAATCGAAGACGTGTCTGTAGCATCATCCACATAAGAAATCTGCGGCGGACGTTTACCATCAAGGACTGCTCGAACTTTTTCTTCGGCATGATTTCGCTCTACTCTACACACCGTCATAAAAGCTCCAAATGAATACAGCAGACCTTGATCAAACTGTTTTCTTGCAACTTCTTTATTGAGCCACTTCACCGGAATTATATGTCTTATGTCTTCACCAAATTTATTAGTGTATTGGTATGTCTTTTTTACTTCACCGAATGCGATGAATGGGGCACTTTTTAAAGGTAAAGCTACAAGATCACCATATTTTATAGAGTGCGAAAAATGCCAAACTTGCCCCACTCTATTATTAACCGCTCCTTCTTTTTCAGAGGGATAAGTTAAAGCGTATTTTTCTTTTAGCGCTTCTCGACTTTCAAACTTTGAAAGATCCGGAAGGTCATTCCAACCAATTGTGACAAAGTCATTATCTAAACATTTTTGCTCTTGCTGACCACGACTTCCAGCTCGGACTAACCAAAGTGCCATTACTTATCTCCATGCTCTTTAGATTTAATAATCAACATTTTTATCCACGTTCTATCCTTCTCAGGAAGTGAATCCAACTCTTCATTAGAAATTTGGCTACTACTCACCTGAGAATCAAAAAATGAGTCGTAGCATTTAAGACGTTGATCTACTGTTACCCCAGTTTCGCTGCGGCAACTTTCAAGCTTCATAACTAATTTTAGCGGCTTCAGTTCCTTTTTATCAGATCCAGAGAATGCTCCAACAGCTAAAAGTATGAAGCCTAAGCATGCTAATCCAAAAGATATGCGCGCGGGGAGATAAATGTTAGGTACGTCGATATTTGGTTTTTCTGATTTTGCCTGCCCTGTTAAGCCAGACATCGTTAGAAAACAAAAGATCAGGCCGATAAAGAAAGCTACCAGCGATGCTAGATACCACCACTTGTTATCAGCACCTGAACCAGCAATTTGCATGAGAGCCGTTCCAGCAGCTAATCCTGCGGCAGTAATTGTTACTAAGTTTGAAATCCCCGAGGTATAAACTTGTACCCCGTCTTTGTGATCTGCCATATTTTACTCCCAAAATGGAGGACAAGGACGACTACGTAATTCTCTCCACATCGTCTCTCGAACCTCTTTACCATCAGTTTGTGTGAATTTTATTGGTGGTTCTCGGGTACCCACAACAGAGCTCACCACACCATCCAATGTACTTTTAATTTGTTGCTCGGTCATTGAGCCATCCGCTAATGCAACTTGTACTCGCAAAC
>JAMPXC010000089.1 GCA_023701385.1 Pseudobdellovibrio sp. | reverse complement strand
GTGGCGGGTAATGCTTATTATAATTCAGGTTGGAAATACGGTGGTGGCGCAGGAAAACCAGCGTGGATTGATTTAGTGAACGGTGTGAGATTTTTTATTTCTAACAACACTGTAGGCACTGCGGGAACTTCAATTACTGATACAGTTTCGGCGAAGATGACAATTACAACAAATGGTGATGTTGGTATTGGTACGGCAACGCCGCAAGCTAAATTAGAAGTTAACGGTGATGCACGTTTTGGTTGTCGTGCAGGTTTTTGGCCAGTCGCTGACGGGCGTATCTGTATGGAAACTACACTCCGCACACATACGAGTATTAATGGTATGGCAACAGGTACTATTACTGATAATGCGATTGCAACTTGTAAAGGCGTAGGGCCTGGTTCAAGACTTTGTACACATACGGATTTTCAGCAAGCCTGCGGCGCGAGAGCGATTTCGGGTATTCCAGATGTGGATCCTTACGGTGGTGTGGCTAATGGTGTTTATGGTGATCATACGGCGATTGTCAGCGGCCAAGTGACATTGAATCCAAGTTCTATGCCTGCAGGACACTCGGATGACGTTTATTTAACTTGGAATGGTACAGCTTGTTCGGCCAATAATGATGGTTTAGGCCGCCATGCAAACGAAACATCTTCTTTCTCTTACCGTTGCTGCTATTAAGGATGCAATAAAAATGACATGTGGTTTAAGAGTTTTCACCACAAAGCATTTTTTTAGCGGTATCTACACTTTTTAAGAAATAGTCGATTTGATCAGAGGTTAAACTGTCTTTTTCTTTTTGTGAAACTAATTCCGTTTCTAAAACATGAGCGTATGCCTGAAGATCTAACATCTTCATCATGCCGGCAGCCCCTTTAAGATTGTGCAGGGCGCGAAAGATCGCGTTGTACTGAGTTTTGTAATCAGCACCGTCTTCTAAAGAAAGTAAAGCCTTCTCGGCGACCTCTAATAATTCGGCGCCTTCTTGTCTGAACTCTTTTAAATCATCTTCATTGATCATCACACTGTCAGAATCAGAACTATTTTCAATATGCACTAAGTTCACAAGTTTGACTTGCGGAATAGCGTATTTTTTTTCAGATGTGGTCGCAAGCATTAAAGGAATTTTTAACGATATAGTCATGCCTTTACCGAATTCACTCTTAAGCTCAACCCGGCCACCGATTTTTTCAATATTGTTTTTCACAACGTCCATACCCACACCGCGGCCAGAAATATTTGTCACGTTAGCCGCCGTCGAAAAGCCTGCCGCAAAAATCAGTTCGTGAGCTTCACGGTCTGTCATTTTTGCTGATTTTTCCTGAGTAATAATCCCTTTTTCAAGGGCCTTTTTAATTAATTTATCACGATTTAAACCACGTCCGTTGTCCGTGATTTGAATGACCACTTGACCATCTTCATGAAATGAACGAACCAAAATTTGTCCGTGTTCAGGTTTACCAACGGCCCTGCGCTCTTTGGTAGTTTCTAAACCGTGGTCGCAAGCATTTCTAATAATGTGGGTGAGTGGATCTTTAATAGCTTCGATTAATGATTTGTCTAATTCAGTTTCAGTACCTTCTAAAATGAGTTTTATTTTTTTATTTAATTCTTTAGCTAAGTCTCTGGTCAGGCGCTGGAACTTACTTAAAACGTGACCAATCGGCTGCATCCGGGTTTTCATGACTTCAGATTGTAATTTCGAAGTTGCCACATCTAGGCGTTGGCTTAAGTTTAAAAATTCCTGATCGTCACTGCGATTAGAAATTTGCAAAATCTGATTACGAACTAAAATCATTTCGCTCATCATGGTCATCAAATTATCTAACAAATCGACCGATACACGAACAGTGGTATTGGCTTACTTTTTTTGGTCGGCAGCAGAGTGTTTAAGTTGTTTTGGTGACTTAGTTGTCTTTGCTGCCATGTCCTTTTTGCTCGTTATTATTTTAGTAAATAAAATTTATCTTAGTTTGAAATTATTAAGCAATTATTAATCGGTTTTTCCCCTCTGCAAAATTAGGGGGGATGCAGTCCAGTTGAGCGCAGTGTAGAATTCTGCATATTTAGCGGCTCATCAAGACTAACATCGTAATACTAAAGTCCAGGTCATCATCAGAAAGCAATTAAATTTGAGATATAAAAAAAACAGCGATATGTTTTAAGTTAGACGAAGCATAATGGCTAACAGTGGTGAGGCAACATATGAGTTTCAAGGTTTACAAACCAAAATATAAATCCCTTTTTAGAAAAATTGCTGTTGGTTCTTGGTGGAATGCCGGTGATCCTTCAGTGTACGGCATGGCTGAAGTTGATATGACTGAAGCTTTAAAATTTATTGAAAAAATAAAAGTTGAAAGAAATGTTTCGTTAACACCAACTCATCTCGTCGGCCAAGCTGTTGTTGAATGTTTGAAAGTTCGTCCTGAAGTGAATTCGATTATGATTCGCCATGAAATTTACTACCGTAGAAATATCGACATTTTCTTTCAAGTCAATATCGAAGGCGAAGAAAACGGTGATAAAACAACGAAGGCCGAATTATCAGGTGTGACATTAAGAAATTTACAGGCCAAAACGATTTTTCAGCTGGCTGAAGAATTAAAAAATAAAGCGAGTAGATTGAAAAAAAATAAAGAAGGCGAGTTGATGCAAGTTCGCTCGACGATGGAATTTATTCCTAATTTTTTAATGAAATACGTTTTATTAGGAACTTCATTTTTAAATTTTGATTTAGGTTTGCCACTTCACTGGTTTGGGGTTCCGAAAGATCCGTTCGGAGCTGTGATGATTACAAGTGTGGGTTCATTAGGAATCGATTGGGGTTTAGCACCGCTGGTTCCGTATTCACGTTCACCGATGTTATTAGCGGTAGGGGCTGTGCAGAAGCAAGCCAAAGTGATCGAAACCGAAGGGCAACCAGATCGCATCGAATCACGTCCTATGATGAAAATCGGGGTCACATTCGATCACCGCTTTATGGACGGCGCTCATGCCGCCGATATGCTTAAAACATTTAAAGACTGTTTCGCTAATCCAGATAAGTTCTTCAATAAATAGCCCTCGAAAGAGGCTTTTTAATTATGTCGACGCGGTACGAATTGATTATTGCAACAAGTTGCAATAATCAATTCGTATGCCTCTAAAGCCACAGACAGCTGATTTACCCCAAAAAGCCCTGATTATTTCTAAAAACAAGGTTGTTAAATCAATAGCTCGTTACATCTTAGGCGATGCATTGCCATGCAAAGTGGTTCGTTCTGCACCGGATGGTAAAACTGTTTTTAAATCTGCACAGAATATAAAAGTTTTAGTTTTAGATTGGGCGCTGCAAGACAAGTACGGCTCACTGATGAAGTGTTTAAGAGAAGCTAAGGCTCGTAAAAATGTGATTGTGGTCAATGTCTTTAATGCAGATGAGCAAAAGCGTTGGGTTAATCAAACGCTCCCACAGATAGCCCACAATAATAAAATTTATGCGGTCGAATTAGACTTTATGGCGATTTCACTGACGATTAGTTTACTTCGGGTGAAATCGCGTATAGCAAAGGTGAAGTGATATGAGAGATGTTTTTCAGATTCCAGTTGATTTGTTTTATACAAAAAATCATCAATGGTTAGCGGTCGATGAGAATATCGTGACGTTCGGTGTGACTGAATACGGCCTTAAAAAACTGGGTGAAATCGTCTATGTCGACTTACCAGAAGACGGTACGCGCGTCGCTATTGATGCTGATTTTGCTTCGCTTGAGAGTGTTCGTCACATTATGGATTTGTTTTCGCCCTTTAATGGAATGATCACAGAAGTTAATTATCGTTTATTTGAAGACCCGTCGATTATTAACGATGATCCTTACGGTGAAGGTTGGATTTTTATGGCTGAACTTGATAACGAGAAAGATCTGGCTTCGTTGTTTAGAAGTTCTGAGTACAAAGCGCATTTACAATCTTTATAACGAAGTTTCGCATTTCGAACAGAAACCGTAGAAGACCAAAGATAAGTTAGCTTTGGAGAAGTCAGGAACTTCTTTTAAAGCTAGTTCTATTTTGTTAAATAGGGCTTCGTTGCCTTTATTGGTTTTGCCACAAGATTTGCAGATAAAGTAATGCGGCACTTTCTTTTCGAAAACATATTGATAAATTTTTCCTTTTTTGGGCAAATCGAGCTCTTGAATAATGCCTAAGGAAACGAATTTTTCAATATTTCGATATATGGTTACACGATCAACATCAGGGATATTATCATAAAGTTCTTTTTGAAGATCTTTAAAAGGAATATGGCGATTTTTGTTATCTAAAAAATATTGAATGATGACTTCTTTTGAAGGTGTCATTCTTAATCCTTTAGATTTTAAAAAGTGAACCAGATCTTTATGCTTTTTCACTGAAAAAAATCTCCAAATCCATTTTAGGCGAGCGAATATGATAGTCTTTTCCCTGAAAATTAAATTTCAACTCTTCGGCATGTAAAAACATGCGCGATGTTTTATACATTTTGCCCATTTTTTCGTTGTAGCTTTCATCGTTATAACGGCTATCACCTAAGATCGCATGTTTAGCTAGGGCTGCGTGTTTTCTGATTTGATGTTGGCGGCCGGTTTTAATCTCGCATAACACTTCAGTGAAATACTGATTGGTGCGAACCACAGAGACGCGTGTGATACAGTTTTTACGATCACCGGATTTACCCTGTGGGTTTTTGCGTCCTTCGGCCTTATCAGATAACGGCAGATCCCAGGTTAAAGCTAATGCTTTATCTTTCCAGCTGCCACGTAAGAGCGCGCGGTAAGTTTTAGCTCCAGAGTGCAAAGCTTGTGATAGGGGTTCGTGAAATTTGGGGTCACGCGCTACAACCACAAGGCCGCTGGTTTGTTGATCTAAGCGATTTACGAAATTTACCGGCAGTTTTCGCGTCTCGAGCCAATCTAAAAGACTAGGCTTCTCATTGTGTACAGAAACACCTTCCGGTTTGTTGAGCACGATAAAAAAAGCATTATCCTCTAAGACTGAAATCATGTTATTATTTACGAGTTAAGTTATTAAAAAGGCAAGGTTTTATGAATAATTCTATGAATGAAAATATGTCTATCTCTGAAAACGATGAAGTTAAAGTAGAACAAGACGCTTCT
>JAMPXC010000088.1 GCA_023701385.1 Pseudobdellovibrio sp. | reverse complement strand
TAGCAGCCCTACTTTTTTCCACTAATAGGGTTCCTAAAGTCCTTTCATCCTTTAAGGAATTGAAATAGTAATAAATTCCAATTCCTTGTTTATTGATTTCAACTTTGTGTATCAAGCGCTTAAGTGCGTTTCTTTTTTGAATACTTGGCATTTTAGCCCAACCCTTTGCGATTACATTTACCCTTTCATCTAAATTTTTTTTCACTTCTTCAAACGACACGACAGAATCGTGTTCATTCAAACTATCAATACCTTCTAAAATTTTCTTTTTACGCAGCCCAAGGGTTTCAATTTTTTCAGTAAAAAATTTAAACGCCTCCGGAGTTGAGTCAGCATTCGCCTGAAAACTAAAAGTGACCTGAACCCAATTTCAGTACCAGTTACAATGCGACTAGTCGATTTACAATCGGTATTTGTGTTGGTGTAAAAGTTTCTGGTGCTGGTGGTTTGTATTTAAGCGAACTGTGCGGACGTTTAGTGTTGTAATGAACACGCCATCTTTCGATCATAGCTTGTGCCTCTTTTAGTGAATAAAATATTTCTCTTTGCAAAAGCTCATCTCGGAGTTTTCCGTTAAACGATTCTATATAACCATTTTCCCAAGGAGACCCTGGTGTGATAAAAAGTGGTTGTAATTCAAGTTTTCTGAACCACATTCTTAGTTTTGAGGCGATGAACTCAGAGCCGTTATCAGATCGTACATGTTTTGGTATACCTCTTGTTCTAAAGAGCTCCGCAAGTGTATTTTCTACGTCCTCAGAAGTAAGCTTTCTTGCAACCTTGATAGCTAAACACTCTCGGGTAAATTCATCGATCACATTAAACGTTTTAAATGGCCTTCCGTTGTGAGTAGTATCAACCATAAAATCATACGACCACACATGATCTTTGTGGTCTGGGCGAAGTCTGATGCAGGAATGTTCTTGATCCCAAAGTCTAGCGCGTTTTTGTTGTTTTTTTGGAACTTTCAATCCGTGAATTTTCCAGATACGTGCGACACGTTTTGTATTTATATGCCAACCTTTTTCTCTAAGTAAGGCCGCAATTCTGCGATAGCCGTATCTTCCGTAAAGCTGAGCTAATTCAATAATATCTCGAGTGAGCCGATCTTCTTCTGGACAAAATTGTACAGTGTATCGCTGTGATGATCGGCTTTGTCCGAGTATTTTACAGGCCCGTCGTTCGGAAATTCCAAACTTTTCAATCGCATGCTCAACAGCTTCGCGCTTGCGTGACGGGCTTAAAAGTTTCCCTTGTTAACATCCTTCAGTACGGCATTGTCTAAAGCTAAATCAGCAACTAGTTTTTTAAGTTTCAAATTTTCATTTTCAAGTTCTTTAAGGCGTCGAGCTTGATCTATTTGCAAACCGCCAAATTCTTTGCGCCAGCGATAGTATGTTTGAATCGTGATGCCGGCTTTTCGGCATGCATCGTCTTGAGTTAAGCCTTTTGCTTGTTCGATTTCGATGTCCCGCAAAATTTTAACGATTGCCTCAGGACTTTGCTTTTTCTTATTTGCCATTATTACCCTTTCACCACCAAAATATATCTTAATAGGTGGATTAGTTAAAGGGGTTCAGGTCAGCTCCGCGAAGCAATAAATTGGTCGCCAGCGTGTGGCGCATCTGATGCGGGTACACCCTACGCTCAACTCCGGCTTTTTTTGCAACTTTTTTTAAGTGTTTACGAATATCAGCCTGATCCATTCGATGACCTTGTTTAAGTGTAGTAAATAAATACTGATTATTTTCACGAGGAAAAGACCGTAAATAATCAACTATGACCTTAGTGCATTCAGGCGCTATATGACAAATTCCATCTGTCCGATTTTTCCCGTCTATGACGGTAATTTGATTTTTTCCGACATCAACATCACCAGCTTTTAAATTGCAAAGCTCTTTATTTCGCAAACCCGAATACGCAAGCGTTGTAATCATCGCTTTTTTACGAACATCGTTTGCACCTTGAATGATTCTTGCAACTTCGGCTTCGCTTAGAACATCTTTAATAATTCGTTTTGGCTTTTTCGGGCGGGATAGCTTAACTGGATTTCCTTTAAAAGCCGTGAAGTGTTCAAGCGCAAGCATCGTATTAGTAATGTGTGAATAGCTATAATTTTTCTCGTACATCCACGCGATATAATTTTTAATATCTGGGTACTGGGGAACAAACTTTCTCATGCGGCGTAAAGCAATGCTTGCTCCTCGACAGTAACCAATGACCGTTACCTCATCAAGCCCACGATCTACGCGCAGATAGCCCTCGAATTTTTTAAGCTGTTTATCAAGTTTGGTTTTGTTCATTTCATAAACCTCCGATTACTTTTTTGGTTTAAGTGCGGCTGTATTAAAATAGCCGTAGTTAATTTTATTCATAATTGTATACCCCTGATGTTTGGGGCGCTTTTTATAAATATATAGACGACGAACTTTAAATTCATCGCATACAGGTTCGGCCAGTTTTGATTTTTCAGGCTTTGCGCAAACTTTCAAATTTTTTCTCGGACTACGATTCCAAGGCTTCATTACCCTAGCCATTGAAAGCCATTTCGTTTTCATCAAACTTCTTTAGAGCGAACAAAACCAGCTTTCGATTTCGCAAACTTAAACCAGAAAAAATTTCTGACAGAAATACATTTCCGTGCCCACACCATATATCTAATATGACTCGCACTAAAAGCTTATCCTCAGACGACAACTCCCAACACTGACTTAAAATATCCTCAGGAAAGTCACGCAAAGAAAAATCGGTATTGGGTTCAAATATATAGTCAGATAGTTTTGGACTAGATTCTAGTAAAAGAGAAATAACTATTTTCTTTCTGTGTGGACTTAAATTGAATTCCATTCCTATCACCTCTGAAAACTAAATCCTTAATATAACAATCACACGTAAAACAAACTGAGTGAGTGTCCTTATTTAATTTTTCCGTGTAAGTAGCATGGGCCAAATCATCTTTCATAGAGTGATCAGTTACATTTAAGTTATTTTTATTTTTTGTGCGAAAATTTCTTTGCCGCTTTCGCCTTGATTCTTGTCCAGCCGGTGTTGCTGCGTATTTCTTTTCATATTCGCGGTGCTTTAATCTTCGAGCTTCGGTACGACAACGCAAACTACAGTATTTGTTTCCGCGCCAACATCTGCGACAGCAGAAAAATTGAACAGAACAATTTGCACAAACTATTTCAATCCCAATCATTTTCTTTTGACATCGAAATTAAAATCAGCAGTTCGATTTTTTATGGTGACCACTTCCGACATGGCATAAAAAAAGTCACCAAAACGGTCCGACGACCCAAAAAATGGGCCATTTTCATAGGGGGGAGGCCCCAAAACAGTCACCAAAAATGAACAAAAAACGGTGGTCACCATACTTTTTAGGGTGTTTTTGGTGACTAATTTCACACCTTGTATGCTAAATCCTTGAAAATACTTTGGAATCAAAGATTCAAAATTCAAAAAACAGGCAAAAAACGACCATTTTGTAGATACATTTGTATCTACAATTTTATTTTTCAAAAACTGAGTTATGAAAAACATTAATTTATGCAAACAATTTAAGCTCATTTGCTGATTTAATCGGCAAAAACTAGGCGATTCTTTATTTAATTAGACCTATATATAGGACTAAAACGGCTATTTTTAGCTATGGTGACTATATTGATGCCACGTATGTTAAGCAGTTGATTCTATTTGGGAATTTTAAACGCAAACTTTTGAAAAACGCTAAAAACAGGCTGAAAAACACTGTTTTTGTAGATACTTTTGTATCTACATTTGACGAAAAATATGCTTTTTTGAAAATTTCCGTGCTAGGTTTTAAGAATGAAAAAGAAGAAAAAGATAAAAAAAGTTAAAAATTCAAAAATGAGTAAATCTGATTTTATGACCAGTGAGCTGTATACCCCAAAGGATGTCTGGTTTGGCTTAAGATTAAGCAAATCCATGCTTGAAGAACTCAAGAAAGCTGCTCGTAAAGAAAAAATGGCTGTGCAAAAGTATGCTCGTCTCGCTATCATCGAAAAACTCTCTCGCTGATAGCTTATTTACAAATTGGCGCAGCAGGGTCTTTACTGCACAGGTAAGATTTAAGCGCGTCGATTTCTTTAGCTTTAGCTGCATTTTCAGCCTTTAAATCATCCACTTCTGCTGCTTTTTGTTTCAACACTTCGATTTCCGCTTTATCGGCCTTAGATTCAACGATTGAAGCTATTTGGCGGTCTTGAGCCACATTGTGCTCTTCAACCCCCACAATGCGCTTATAAAGCGATTTTAGAGCTTCTATAACCGGAGCAACCAAGTGTCCGTAAGTCACCGACTTCAATCCGGTGGTTTTATCCGTGTAAACGACTTCAGGATAAACTTTTTCTAAATTTTGAGCAATGAACCCGATTTGGTGTTTATCGCCATACTTAGCTTTGTTTTTCCAATCGTATTGGACAGCATTTAAAGAAAGTAATTTGTTTAAATCAAAATCTAGTGGTTTGATGTTTTCTTTTAAACGTTCATCAGATGAAGAAGTACAGCCTGCTGCTGTACAAACTGATGTACCGCCAAAGGCTAAAGCAGAGCCTGAAGCAATGTTAATTGTTCCACTGACATCGAGCTTGTAACCTGGGTTCGTCGTCCCGATACCGACGTTACCGGTATTTGCTAAAATTAAAGATCCGGCAGTATTTTGTAATTGCACTGATCCTGAAGCGTACTGCGAATAAATATTTAAAACTTTGCTACCTGCTGATGGATAACCAATGTACGCTGAACGCGAAGTTGGATTTGCAGCCTCCGCGTAAAATTCAATGTAACCATGGTCACTGGCTGATGTATTGAATGCGGCAACCGATGCGGATCCCCAAACTTCAAGTTTTCTATTTGGCGTTGTCGTTCCGATACCTAAATAGCCCGAAGAATTTAAGCGCATTCTCTCGATCGGGTTTTCAGCATCATTCGCTGTTAAAAACGCTAAATCTGCTGTGACACCGCTGGCACTTCTATTGGTAAATACTGAACGGATAATAGCGCCGTTATCAGGCTCTAAACCGTTATCTCTTGTCGCAAAATAAATATCTAAGACATTATTCGCAGTCGTGTCCTGATTGACTAAATAAATCGGCGCGTTGCCAGTAGTGCTGGTACTGCTGGTTTCAACACGAAGTTGGGCACTGTTCTGCGAAAGATGTAGCAATGAAATCGGCGCACTCGTGCCGATACCGAC